>CAYMBV010000001.1:0-428938 GCA_964388795.1 uncultured Candidatus Saccharibacteria bacterium
CGGAGGGATTCGAACCCCCGAATGCCAGGACCAAAACCTGGTGCCTTACCACTTGGCGACACCCTACGGCGTACCTAGAAGTACCGACGTATTATATCGTATGGAAGGTATTTGCTCAAGAGGTCACCCCTGCTTCAAACAAAAGGACGGTTGTCCCCTTTCGGCGACTAAGCCGATTTCTTTGCAGTCTTCACACCCTTCGATTTCTCGACTTGCATAAACTGGCCGCGAATCTCAAACAAGAAGTAAGCACCGACTGCTAAACCAATTGCGCCAAACAATAAGCTCGTGATAAACGTAAACACGTTCAACGACAAGACAGCATCAAGCAGCACTGAAACCGCACTCACAATGAGAGTGGCAAATAACAGAGTCCAACCCTTCTTTTGCTTTGCCTGTAGCGGTTTAATCGCTATACCCATTAAAATAACGCTCACCACCAAAAGTGCCAGGTGAACAAGCGCACTCATCACTGTCCATGCGGTTGGCTGTACAACGTAGTACGTTGCCCCTACCGACCCAAGGAAGGCCGCTGTCGTAAACACGCCCGTTAGGACAATAAGCGCGGCCAAAGCACCAACAACTAATCCGATGACGGCCATCCACCAAACATTATCACCAAGCCACTTTGTTGCACTATTTGGCAAATGTGGAGCTTGCTTAAGCCACCCTGCTACTAATTTTTCCAACTTTGCTATTAATTCCATAGAAGTAAACACTCCTCCTCTTATACCCCATATCATACCTATCAGTTGCTGTTTGTACAACTATTTTTTCGCTGTCGTCACTTTACGGGCAAATGGCCACAGGCCCCAGCTTGCCCAAGCGGCTAAGATACCGTATGACAAACTCACGAATACCGCCCACCACCCTGGGGTTAAGTCGCCTACTGACCCTAGGAACCCAACGGTTGTCGCGGCGTGTGATGTGAGTACTAGCCAAAATGTCATCCCAAGCCAGAGTACGGCAGCGACCCACCCCAACACCATACTAAAGACACGAAACGCCGGACTCAGCTGCATGCGAAGTAAGAAGGGCACCGCAAACACCTCACAGGCAACCAGCAGTGACGCTACTGTGTATGCCGAACCGGTCCCAAAGGGAAGCTGAAAACTGACCATCAGGTCAAGGAATTTCTCAAAGGTAAACAGCTGCCCAAGCGCCATTACCACAAGTATGACAGCGTAGAGTAGCGCAGCCTGTGTTGCAGCCTTGCTGCGTGGTGCCAGTGCGGGCTGTGACCTTGGAAAAACACTCATAGTTTTAGTATATGCCACCCCTGATTTTGTGCAAGTGTTGTTATTTTTATCAATATGCTTGTGTTTTATAATTAAACGGAGTACAGTATCCATAAGCGAAAGTTACAAAAACAAAAATATTGCAAAAACATGTAGCTAAAAATTCGCTCTACGACATCCACCACAACAACGAAGGATTCCCGTCTTTTAGACGGGTTTTCTTTTTGGGCTTTTTGTCGTACGCTTTTTAGTCTTTTGAGGCCTTCAGGGAGTGCTCTGCACGCCATTGAGCGATAGCGGCATGATTACCACTGAGAAGCACCTCAGGCACGCTCAGACCACGAAATTCGGCAGGTTTTGTATATTGAGGAAACTCTAATGTCTCGCCATCCGAAAAGCTTTCAATTTCAGCGCTTGCTGCCCCGCCTAGAACACCAGGAATAAGTCGGACAATACTATCGATAATTGTCATAGCTGGTAATTCGCCACCGGTTAACACATAATCACCGACGCTTACCTGCTCATCGACGAGACTCAAAATACGCTCGTCGTAGCCCTCATAACGCCCGCATACAAAAATATACCCTGATTCAGCATCGGCCCACTGTTGTGCCGTTGCCTGCCTCCAGCGCTGCCCACGTGGCGTCATAAGCACCACTTTTGCGGTTGGGTCGTTTTCTTTGGCCATCTCAATAGCCGCAAACAGTGGCTCGGGCTTCAGCAGCATACCATCGCCACCACCATAGGGGGTGTCATCTACTTGCTGACGTGGGCCAACTCCAAAATCGCGAAGGTTGATCATTTCAAACGAAACAGCCCCTTCGTTCTGGGCTTTCCAAAGCATTGAGGTATTGAAAACGCCAGCGAACATTTCAGGAAAGAGCGTCACAACTTGTATCTTTTTCATCTGTTACCAGTGTACGCTACATTGCTTTTTTTGTAAATATGTGATATAATTGATATTATCGCCCTCAACGGACGAAGCTCTGTTTTATCCACTATAAGCACATCCGCGACTCTACAGATAAGGAAATGTGATGAGTACACAGGAGCCGCTCGTCTATACGGCTATCGAAACGGCCGCTCGTAACGAGCAGGTCAGAAGAAAGACATGGCGCACCGCCTCACTCCTGGGGGGCTTTACGCTCTTCATCGCCGTCCTCGCCTCACGTTCGTTCGACCTGGTCATGATGTTTCAGGACATCCTTCGGCCGCTACTGGGCGAAGATACGGGACAAGTGGTATTTGCAATCAGCATTGTTTTCACCTTGCTGATCATCTCGCTTCCCCTCTTTGGCGCTTTGTTCATCAAGGCACTTCTGAAGGCTATCGCCGCCAGCACCCTCGATCACACCACAATCACCACAAAGTACGTGTGTATTCCCGTGATCACCTCCTCTGCAGACTCGCCCGAAGGCCGCTTGTGACACCCAGAGCGCTGCCCGAACCTCGGCCCTATCCGGTTGCCTCGAGGACTCTCGGGCAACCAACAAGTCTATCGATTTGCTCGATATCCTTGCTGGTTACCACCAAAAAGCAAAAAACCACCCAAAAGGTGGTTTTTCGTACACATAAGCTCTCAACAAATGTGGTGATTTGTCGCTCGCATGAGCTGATTCTCGCAGTTCAAAGATTGTTGTTGAACTGCTTGTGATTATATATCAAGATCGTCGAGTTCGGCAAGCTCTTCGCGAGTCTTTTTTGTGTAACTTGAAGTGTTGTCCACAGCTTCATCTGTTGCACTTTCCACAGGCTCGTCGGCCGCAATAGTCTCAGGTGAAGTATCGTCTGCGTCATCACTGGATACAACCGCGCCGGTTTGGCCGTCGTTGTTCACGATTTTTAGGTTATAGCGCGCATCGTTTTTGGTGCCTAAGGCGCGCAGCAACGTGCGCAGGCTTTGTGCCGTTACGCCACGCTTGCCAATGACACGGCCAAGGTCTTCTGGGTTAACTGTGAGCGTCAGTAGCACACCCTTTTCGTCGATAATACGCTCGACAATAACGTCATCTGGGTGCCCGACGACTGATTTTACGATATATTCTATGAACTGCTGGTCGATGGTCGACATATGCCCTCCTCCGGTCTCTACAAACTATCGTAGCTTTATTGTAGCACAAGTGGAATAGTCTGCTCATATATTGACTTTTTAATTATAATATGCTAAAATATAATAACAATCTCACCGTGGGATTGTTACTGGAAGGAATACCCTCCTATGGATCAAGTGCCCCGCGAGGATGCACCTGCCCACGGCGTTGACGCCACGAATGCCGCCGCCCCCACCGGGCGTGCCAGCATCCGTCTGGTGACGTACGCCACCGAGTACCGCTGGCCGGAGGACAAGCTCGCGCGTGGAAACGAGTACATCTCGGCACTTCTGACGAGCAACACGGCCGTGCCGAACCCGGAAGGGTTCACGGACGGCGAGATCGCCACGATGCGTCAGTTCGCGCAGGAGATGCTCAACGAGGACTCCTACCGCGCAGCGTACGCAGACTACGACTTCTAGTCGTCCGCTCTCCCCGTGAGAGCGCCAAGTCCCGATCATTCCTACCAAATGATCGGGGCTCTTTCCTTTTTAGGCAACAAAAAACGCCCGAGATGGGCGTTTTTCTATAAGGAAGTTTGCTTACTCCGCTGCTTCTTCAGCGACTTCTTCGACAGGGACTTCAGCTGGCTCGTCTGCCACTTCTTCCTTTGGTTGATTCTTGCGAAGCTTTTCAGGGTTGCGGATTGCTTTTTGCTTTACATCGTCAGCCTTTTTCACCCACTTAGGAAGCTTGACGCCAGCTGCTTCAATAAGCTTCGCAACACGAGGTGTTGGCTGAGCACCGTTGTCGAGGTACTTTTGCGCAAGTTCAACCTGCACCTTAGTTTCTTTAGTGTGTGGGTTGTAGCTTCCTACATACGCAACAACACGACCGCTTGATGGGTGGCGCTGTGATTCTTGAACAGCCAGGCGGTAGGTTGGGTAGCCGGCGCGTCCAACGCGTTGCAAACGAATTGCGAGCATAAATGAATAACTTTCCTTCTTATCTTTCGATAACTCTTAAAACTTTTTTTAACTCTCGGATTAGTTTACACTATTTCACCTCGAGAGTCAATGTCTTACTGGCGATACGTTGCCAGTGCTGCCTTTGCCGCAGCCTGCTGCGCGGCCTGCTTACTTGGCCCTGTGCCGGTGCTGACCATACGGTCGCCAGCATACACCCCGAGCGTGAATAGCTTGTCGTGGTCGGGGCCCACTTCTTCAATGACCACATAGCGCGGCGTCACACCTTCAATCTTTTGCATCACTTCCTGAAGATTAGACTTTGGATCACGCCAGGAACCCTCGGCTAAAATGGCGTCCAGCTTCAGTGTAATATGCTTGGTAATAAATACCTCGGCAGCCTCGTAACCCCGCTCCAAATAAATAGCGCCGATAACCGCCTCGAAGGCGTTAGCTAAAATCTGCAGACGCGCCCGTTCGCTTCCCTGTTTTTCGCCGCGGCTCATGCGCACCAGCGGCTCGTAACCAAGCTTTTGGCCTGCTTCGCCAATACTTTCGGTTCGCACCAAAGACGCTCGCCAGCTCGTTAAAATACCTTCGGGTTCGTCATAATTTTTAAAGAGAAAATCGGTCACCACCAACTCAAGTACGGCATCGCCTAGAAATTCGAGCCGCTCGTTGTGCTCGTGAACGCTCTTTCGGTGTTCGTTAACATAACTACGGTGCGTTAGGGCAGTCACTAAGAGGTCGATATTCTGAAACTCAAACCCAAGTTTTTCACGAGCAAAATCTTGATACGGTGCAGTTTGCATCCCACTCATTTTTTATAGCTTCTCCTGCCGTATGCGCTTCATTGCAAGCAGCATTAATTTACCGATATCTTCATATTCAATGGCATCGAGGGCGTCGTAGAAACTAAACCACTTAATACCATTCATCCAGTCTTCTTTTTGAATCTCGTTACCGTCAGTTTTGACACGCATCAGGTACACCTGCTGTGAAATAAGGACTAACTTATCAATGCGACGGTAGCGGAAGTGTATTTTACCCAGCCACCCTAGCATTTCCGTATCGTTCAAGCCCGCCTCTTCGCCAATTTCGCGCTTTGCGGCTTGTTGCGCTGTCTCACCCTCTTCGATGTGCCCTTTTGGAATCGTCCAGCGGTCTTTGTGGTCTTGAATAAGCAGAAACTCTACTTCACCCTTTTTATTACGACGGAAAACAATCCCACCAGCGGTAGGCTCTCGAACGATTTCTTGAATAGATGGTTTTTTATTAAAGTATTTTTTGAATTTATCAAACTGTGGTGCGACCATTATCGGCTCCCTCAACAAGTGTGCGGTAGGCTGTTCCCAGCACCCCGTTCACAAACTTACTTGAGTTATCCGAACCAAACGCTTTAGCAAGTTCGACGGCTTCGTTTATGGCCACCTTTGGCGGTACTACCTTCGCCTGGTGTAAAAGCTCATACACCCCAATGCGTAGAATATTGCGGTCAATACGGGCAATTTGCTCGATAGGCCAATCGGGGGCAATGGGTTGAATCTTCTCGTCAATGGCTTTTTGTTCTTTCAAAACGCCGTTCACGAGAGTCTCCACAAACTTCGTATCATCGATGGCTGCCTCGTAGCGCTCAAGGTTGCGCTTCAGAATTTCATCACTATCAACAGAGTCGTCTGCAGACTCTTTACGGAATTCGTATTCGTAAAGTGTTTGAAGTGCGACGATGCGGCCGAGATGACGATTAGATGCCATAATGCGTTGGTTCTCTCAAGATTGTTATTGTAAATGTAAACTTAAAAATGCGAAAAACGCCGACTACTACTTAGCCAGCGCCTTACCGGTTTCGCGACGGGTTGTCTTCACTTTCACTGGTGACTTTGCGTTCACACGACGAGCCAGCGTCAGGCGCAAGTGGCTACGGCGAAGTCCGGTCTTTCGTGGGCTACTTTGTTTCTTTGGTTGTGCCATTCAAAGTACTCCTTTTCCTAGGTGTTATTAAATCTTAGGGTCATTATACTATTTTTTGATAGTTCACTCAAGAGGAATCCCACTATAATGGTTATGTTTTTCTGTAAAAATATGGTATGGTAAAGGCAATATGAGCGAAACACCAAAACCAACAAGCGAACAATATCAGATTCCAAAACCAGCCGAACCACAAGAAAATGATGCAGATTTCGGCAATCCTTTTGTAGGCAGAGGTCTTACTGCATCGGATAAATCTATTTCGGAAAACGCCCGTGCCGCCGAGCGATTTATTCAAGTCACTGAAGCAAACGCTCGCGAGACACACATTCCCGTCCACCATAATGAGGACGCTCCTGATCGGTCAAAATCACGCATGAGTCCGAAGGCGAAAGTAGGTGCCGCAGTTGGTATCGTCGCTGCTGTCGCTGCTGGGCCCGCGGTTGTTGACCACTTTAATGGTCCAGAATTTTCAGAGGAAACAACTACTTACACCGTCGAGCCGGGCGATGGCCTTTACGACGTTGCCGAGGCAATTAACGGTATCGACCGTATTGATGTTCGTGACGCTGTCGACCATATCTCGAGCGACCCAGCGAATATCGCTGCCCTAAAGGACGGCCTTCAGCCAGGCGAGTCGATCGTTATTCCAACCGACGTCGAACCGTAGTTCTAAACAACCACACTTACAAGTCGACCGGGAACGTAAATAACCTTCTTCGGTTCGCCTGTCACAAATTTCGCAACATTTTCGTGAGCTAACGCCTGAGCCTTAATCGCTTCGGGGTCGGTATCTTTTCCGACCGAAATTTCACCACGAAGCTTCCCGTTTACCTGAACGGCAATCGAAATAGTGTCTTCAATAGTTAACGCTTCATCCCATGTCGGCCACTGTGCGTTTTGCACTAACCCGTCACCACCTAGTTGCTGCCATAGCTCGTCGGCCATGTGAGGCGCGAACGGTGCAATCATTTGCACCAACGCTGTAAGCGCATCGCTCCATGCCTCTTGTGAATAACCGTCTACTTTGTATTTGTATAGGTCATTGACGTATTCCATAAGCGCTGCAATAGCAGTGTTAAAGCCGAGGCGACGGAAATCATCGGTGACCTTACGAACAGCCCTGTGTCGTGTCACCCGCACGGCGTCATCATTTTTTGTGACGTTTTTGCTGGCTTCATCATACTGCTGAACAAGTGTCCAGATACGGTTCAAGAAACGGTAAATACCAGCAATCCCTCGAGTGTCCCAGCTCGCATCAAGTTCAATTGGGCCCATAAATAGCACGTAGGTTCGCAGCGCGTCGGCGCCATACCCTTGGTCGATGACGTCGAGCGGGTCAATGACATTGCCCTTGCTCTTGCTCATCTTAGTGCCGTCTTCAGCGTTAATATAGCCGTGGTAAATCAATTTCTTCACAGGTTCTTTAAAATTCACGAGGCCCATGTCGTGGAAAACGTGTGTCCAGAAACGAACGTACAAAAGGTGCGCCACTGCGTGGTCACCACCAATATAGAAATCAAGAGGGTTCCAATAGTTAATTTTTTCAGGATCCCAAGCATGCTCAGTGTTGTGCGGGTCGCCGTAGCGTAATAAGTACCAGCTTGAACATGCATAGCCGTCCATAGTGTCGGTCTCACGAAGCGCTGGTTTGCCACACTCTGGGCAGGTTGTATTCACCCAGTCGGTTGCGGCTGCTAAAACAGATTTTCCATCTCCTTTTGGTGCGTAGTCTTCAATCTCGGGAAGCACCACAGGCAATTGATCTTCAGGTACTGGCACTGCACCGTGTGCTTCACAGTGAATAATAGGAATTGGCGCACCCCAGTAGCGCTGGCGACTAATGAGCCAGTCCCGCATTTTGTAGGTTGTTTTTGCGTGGCCAAGTTTTTGACCCTCAAGCCACACCACAACCATCTCGCGAGCATCGTTCGCAGTTGTACCGTCAAATTGTCCCGAATTGATAAGCACTTCATTCTCGTCGATAACCTGCACAACAGGCAACTTGAACTTATCGGCAAACGCAAAGTCGCGCTCGTCATGCGCAGGCACGGCCATAATGGCACCCGTCCCATAGCCGCCCAGTACGTAATCGGCAACCCACACAGGCACCTTCTCGCCCGTCGCTGGGTTCACCGCATAGCTTCCGGTAAACACGCCTGTCTTTTCTTTGGTGTCATTCAGACGATCAATCTCTGTCTTCTTGACCGCTTCCTTGATGTACGTTTCGGTCGCTTCTTTGAAATCACCAACAGCAAGCTGCAAAGAAAGTGGATGTTCGGGTGCAAGTACCAAAAAAGTCGCGCCAAAAATAGTGTCGGGGCGGGTGGTAAAGACAGTAATAACCTCTTCGCTACCCTCAAGAGCAAACTGAACCTCTGCACCTACCGACTTGCCAATCCAGTTGGTTTGCGCCGTTTTAATTTTTTGTGGCCAATCAAGGTTCTCAATTTCATCAAGTAAAGAATCGGCGTAATCGGTAATTTTAAAGAACCACTGCTTCATTGACTTCTTTTCAACCAAAGTACCACAGCGCCAGCAGTGTCCACCTTCAACTTGCTCGTTCGCAAGTACCGTCTTGTCTACGGGGCACCACCACTGCAAACTTTCTTTTTGGTAGGCAAGCCCGCGCTCAAATAATTTCGTAAACACCCATTGAGTCCATTTATAATACTCGGGGTCGCTGGTGTTGATCTCACGGTTCCAGTCAATCGACACACCCATGCGCTTAAACTGCTTTTTAAAGTTAGCAATGTTTTCGGCCGTTACCTTCGCTGGTGCAGTCCCTGTTTTGATTGCGTAGTTTTCTGCCGGCAAGCCAAACGTATCCCAGCCCATTGGGTTTAAGACGTTATGTCCGTGTTGGCGGTAGAAGCGTGCGATAGCATCGACAATAGAATAGCTAAAAGCGTGTCCCGTGTGCATCCCTGCGCCACTGGGGTACGGAAACATACCCGATACATAGGTTTTTACCTTAGATGTATCGACATCAACTTCATTTGCCTTTTGTTCAGCCCAAACTTGCTGCCATTTGGGTTCAATGTCTGCCGGATTATATCGCCTCATAACAGAGTAAGTATAGCACAGATACAGAGGCGCCGCATGCATTTTCTGCGAAGTACGGACCGCTTTTACTGCAGGTGAGCTACTTCTTGGTAATACGTGGCTGCTGCGACCGGTAGCTAATGCTCACTAAAATCAACGATGCGATATAAGTAAACGGAATGACAATCAGGACCCATGTCACAAAGGTTGCTAAATCAGCAAAGCCCTCACCACTACTTTGCATAATCACTGGTCGCCCGCCCGAAAAAAGCAACACCAAGTCTAGGATACCGAGCATTTCTATCAGATAGACGCCGGCAGCTAGCACTAACAGTACCATACGCTTACGACGCGTCCCTTTCGTATGCGTCAAAACGTACACACCCGCCCCTATTCCAATCAAAAGAAACAGCGGCAATACCACTATATTCACTTCACGCGGCAGCGCACCGGCGCTCAAAAGTGGCACGTAGGCAATAATCGGTGAAATGATCGCAAACCATAAGAACTTCTTCATGCTAGTAGCATAACAAAACTACCCTCCAATGTCGAAGGGTAGTTTTAAAGAACTGACTGACAGCCTAGTTAGCAAACTTGGCGACAAGTGAATTGAGTGCCGCAGAATCTGGATTTGCGATAATCTTTGGGTCGTTCTTGTTGTAGGTTGCAAACATTGGACAGCGTGTTGCTGGTGCACCAACCGAGCCAAGGCTTTCGATCTTTTTACCAGACTGAGCCTCGTAAGCAACAGCTTCGTACGAAGTTGCGAAGTAGTCAACAGAAATATCCTCGCCACCCGACTTGAAGTCACAGGTCATTGTCTTTGTGCGCGCCGAAGCGTTTTCGGCTAAACAAACGACAACGTTTGCCTTGATGTAGTCATCGTATTCAACTGAGTAGTTTGCGTCGCTTGGGAGCGTGAGTACTGACCAACTACTGCGGCCGTCTTCCTTCTCGAATGCAACCACTTTGTATGGTTTCGTAAAGGCTGCAGCATTTGTAATAGAGCCGGTATCACAAACGGTACTCATGTCGCTCATACGCTCGGCAAGCTTGGCGTTAGCGGCGCGCAGCTGATCATCGTTGTTCGCACTACCCGCTGGCGTATTACCATTTTTATCTTGCGCGGTGTTATTGCCAGCAGCATTACCCAAGGTAAGCGCCAGCGCGACACCGCCACCAATCAACACAGCAAGACCAAGTACAATACCAACAATCAGCAAAATCATACGCTGCTTACCAGCCGCACCTTGAGGTGCCGGCATTGCGACAGTAGGCGCCGCGGGTTGACCAAAGGTATTTGATGTACCGTCAGCAGGCTGTGTTACAGGTGCTGAAGGGTTTTCTGGTTGCGCAAACGGAGTTGCCGTAGGCTGCTCGGTACTAGGCGCTTCGGACTGCACTGATGTGTCAGCTACTGGTTGGGGGGCCTCGAAAGTCGACTGCGGTTCGACCGATGACTCTGGTTGAGCAGGTACACCGAACTCAGGTGTTGGCGCTGATTCATTTACTTGTGGCGCACCGAACTGTGGCGCGTCGTTTGACGGCTCATTAGCTTGCGGCACGTCTGGCTGCTTTGACGGATCGTCAGGCATAATTTATACACTCCCTACATAACTTACATTAGTTTAGTTACCTCTCAGTGTAGCAAACTACTTATGCTGCTGACAAATAAAAACTTAGCTTTTTCACAAAGCGCCTCGTAATCAACGAGCCATTAGCATGTGGGTATGAAAAAACCGCCTCTGTACAACAGAGACGATCTTTTTGCTGCTGCGCGCCCACCCGGGGCGGCTTTTTGCATTGTGTTTGTTTTGATAGCTCATGAGTCGACCCCATGCGCATCAGCATAAGCTTATTATGCGCCAACTTTGCCAAAAACACAAGTAATGCATGGTTATATACACACGCTAGCGAAACAATGGAGAAGTGAGCCAGTCGAACGGTAACTGAAAGAGCGCGACAATCAGGCCAAATGCATTTAACAGCCAGATGGTCACAACGACGACAAGACCAGTCGCTAAGAGCACCAAAACCCTCACGCTCACATGCTGCTTTTTCAACCATTCTACCCACAGGTCATACTTCCCTCTCGCGACATGAAGCAGGCGCGCTGCAAACGTAAATTCGGTAGCCAAAATTGCCAACCCCGCAAACACGACCAGCCACCCAGGGCCCGGATAGGGTATCATTACCAATCCAAGCAACACCACAAGGCCGCCAAGAACACCGATAAGAATTTTTTTACTTTGGCGCCGCAGCAGCTCCATAGCTATATCCCCAACAGTTTGTGCAGAGCAGCCTCATCGAGAATGTCTGTACCATACTGCCGTGCTTTTGCTAGTTTACTGGCACCAACCTTGCCACCCACCACCAAATAACTCGTTTCTTTCGAGACCGCCGACTGGAACGTACCACCTTGGCGACGTACCTGCTCGGCAACCTCGTCGCGTGATAGTGACTCGAGCGTCCCTGTCACTACGAAGCTCTTTCCTACTAAAGACCCTGTTTTCTGGGTGAAATGGGGTCTCACGCCAAGTGCTTCAAATTTCCTTAGCAGTGCCGTGTTGTCTTCGTCGGCAAACCATGCAACAATCGATTCCGCAACCACTCTGCCGATACCATCGACTACTTCTAGTTGTTCGATGGTCGCTTTGGCAAGCCGGTCGACCGACTGGAAGTGGTTTGCAAGATCAATCGCCGTCTGTGTTCCCACGTGACGAATCCCTAGTCCAAGAATAAATTTTTCGAGGGGTGGCGTTTTTTTATCTTGAATAGCAGCAATCAGCTTGCGTGCAGAAATATCCGCAAATCGTTCTAATGAACGCACATCCTCAAAGGTAAGTGTATAAATATCGGCAATGTCTTTCACCAGCCCCGCATCGACCAGCGCCACGACATTCTTCTCACCCAGTGTGTCAATATCAAGCGCGCCACGACTCGCATAGTATTCGAGCGCACGCTTTAAAATCAACTCGCCCGACATGCCCTTTACGCGGTACACGACATCGTCACCGGTACGTTCGAACTCGAGTTCTGGATATTGCGCTTTGAGCGCAGCCTTATAGTCGAAAGGCGCCACACCACTTGGCCGTAGCTCTTTCACAACGCTCTCAACCTGAGGAATAATATCACCCGCTTTAAAAATAACGACCGTATCGCCGATGCGGATATCTTTTCGTGCAATTTCATCGGCATTATGCAGACTGGCATGCTGAACTGTCGTGCCCGCAACCTGCACCGGATCAAACACTGCTACTGGCGTTGCTGCCCCGGTGCGGCCAATACTAATGACGATATCGCGCACAATGGTTGTAGCTTGCTCGGCAGCGTACTTATAGGCAACCGCCGCTCGAGGTTGCTTGCCAACAACTCCCAAATCGGCAAATTGCTGTCTGTTATTAACCTTCACAACAAGACCATCGGTGTTAAATGGGAGGTCGTGTCGCCTTTTATCCCAGTCATGTACAAACGCCATCACGTCTTTGACAGACGAGAACACACTTGCCTGCTGATTACGACGGAAGCCTAGCTCAGTCAAGAACTCGTACGCCTGCATATTAGTAGTAATATCTTGAGTGTCATCACGCAGTAGGTCGTACGCAATAAATGTCAGCGGCCGTTCGGCAACAAGCTTTGGATCAAGCTGTCGAATGGTGCCGGCAGCTAAGTTACGTGGATTAGCAAAAAGCGGTTTATTCGCCTTTGCTTGTTTCGCATTTAATGCTTCGAAATCTTTTTTCAGCATAACAATCTCGCCCCGCACCTCGGTACGGCCCGTCAGCAGTGCGGCGGCTTTGACGCTACTATGAAGACGCAGTGGCACACTGGCAATTGTGCGCACGTTATTAGTGACATCTTCACCAATAAAGCTGTCCCCTCGGGTAATCGCTTGCTTTAATACACCATCTTCATACACCAACGCACACGCCAAGCCGTCCATTTTGATGTCTGCGAAGAATTCATGTTTTCTGCCTGGGAGCGCTTTATCCATGCGCACCACCCAAGCTTCAACCTCGCTCATGTCAAAGACATCGTTAAGGCTTAGCATGCGCGACCGATGCGTCACTTTTGCAAACCCGCCGCTAAGTTCACTCCCTACTCGTTGTGTTGGACTGTCGGGGGTTATGAGCTCGGGGTGTGATACTTCAATCGCCTTTAGTTCGGCCATGAGGCTATCGTAGACTGCATCGCTTACCACCGGGGTGTCAAGCGCATGATACTGATAGCTATAGGTAGACAAAAGTGCTCGTAGCTCTTGAGCGCGTACTGCCTCATGAGTACTATTCATTATCTACCACCTTTCGGTAGAACAAGTACACATAAGTTGCTGCCCAAAAAATAACATACGTACTTGCTATCAAAAGCCCGAACGGAACAATTGGCACCCACTCTATTTGCGGCCAGAGCGTCTTTAGCCCCATGTCGATAAGAACAATTGGCGCCAGAATAAGTACCCACAGCACTACCCCACAGAGTACCATCCAGGCCCACCGAAGCAACACTTTGATACGGCGACCAAAAATAATAGCACTTGCGCTCCTCAACGCTCGCAGTGGATACATACCAGGCAGCGTTACAATAACTAAAGCAAATAAACTACTGGTAATCCAGTAAGCCGACAGCCCTGCCAGTAGGACTGCAGCAGCCCAGAAGAGCATCGCAGGTGCACCGCCACCTGAAACAATTCCAGCTGACACCGCAGCCGAATACCCCATCGCCGTCACCGCCAGTGGGAGTAACTGTACGACGATCACTAAAATAATAACAAAGGTTGAGATAAGCGGTGCGCCAGCATTGTATAGTCCATCACGCATTTTTACCTTGTGCCCCGCAAGGCTATTACGTAGTATCCAGACTGTTGTCAGCCATGCCAACAAGCCTAGTAGTACGGCGAATACTTGCTGGACATCGCTCGTTTCGCTCCGCAGTCCACTGACGGCCAGTGTCGCAATAGTAATACCCACCTGCGACACCGCACCAATACCTCCGTCGAGAAGTTCCTCGCTATTATCGGCAAAAAAAGCACCGAGCTGCGTATAAGCATCTTGTGAGCCAACCCCCACTAATACCACATACAGTAAAGCGTATATGGCCATGAGTGGTAGAAATATCCGTCGACGACCCCATAGTGTACGGCCTGTCTCGCGCGTTAGGCTTATCACACCCGGAAGAGTCAGTGGCCGTACATAGTCACGACGACGAGTACGACGAAAGCTGCGGTGAGTCTTTGCCTGAGCATGCTCCCGAAGGCGCTGACGAATCCGCCCGGCTTTTGCACGTCCGGCTTGGTATCCAGCGGCGAAGTGGCCGCCCTTAGAACTTGTCGGCATTGTTTTGCAGCCTTTTTATTCGGTCATCAAGCGGTGGGTGAGAGCTAAAAAGGTTCGCAAAGAAACCAGGACTCAATGGATTGCTGATGAAAAGCTGCGCTGTGGCTGATTGTTGTTTCTTCATTGGTTTGCCGTAGGTTTTAAGCTTCCCTAACGCGCTCGCCATACCTTCAGAGTCGCGCGTCGTCATAGCACCTGTCGCATCGGCGAGATACTCACGCTGACGGCTAATTGCCATTTGGACAATCGCGGCTATGATTGGCGCCAAAATCACGACAACCAAACCAACAATCAAAATAATTGGGTTAGCATTACTTTGTCGACGGTCGCCGAAAATAAACATCCGCAGCACAATATCTGACAAGATACCTATCGCGCTCACAAGCCCAAAGGCAATCATACTGACACGAATATCGTAATTTTGCACATGCCCCATTTCGTGAGCCATGACGGCCGTTAGTTCACGATCGGTCATAATTTCCATGAGGCCTGTCGTGGCCGCCACAATCGCATGGCTTGGGTCGCGACCAGTTGCAAAAGCGTTCGGGGCGGCGTCGTGGATAACGTAGACCTTTGGCATGGGCGTCCCTAGCGTAATAGACAGATTTTCAACAATGCGATAGAGTCGGGGGTTATCTTTTTTCTCAATTTGCTTCGCGCCCGTCATGGCTACGGCCAGTGAACCAGCAGCAAAATACTGAATGAGTGCATACAGCGCAGCACCAATGACAACCCATAGCGCAATTGACGTATCACCATAAAAGTAGCTGATTATAAACCCAACTGCGCTGATGAGCGCAACGAACACCACCATAATCAGGATGGTGTTACGTTTGTTGGCTGCAATAGCTTTATACATACTGACTTAGAAACCTCAGCAAAACCGCCAAAACCTTGGACGTATTAAAACTTAACGTCAACTGGTTTATTGGCTGCCGCTTGCTCGGAAGCTTCTACTTCGAAGAATTCGCGGTTGGTGAACTTAAACATACCGGCAACAACGTTTGCTGGGAATGTTTGTACCTTCGTATTGAGACTCTTGACACCAGAGTTGTAAAAACGGCGTGATGCCTGAATTTTGTCCTCTGTATCAACAAGTTCGTTTTGTAGTGCAAGGAAGTTCTCGTTTGCCTTGAGGTCTGGGTAGTTTTCAGCAACTGCAAACAGGCTCTTTAGGGCACCCTCGAACTGGTTTTCGGCGGCTGCGGTTTCTTTGACACCCTTGGCGTTCATGACACTTGCGCGAGCTGCGGTTACTTCTTCGAAGACACCTGACTCGTGCTTTGCATACCCCTTCACCGTTTCGACAAGGTTAGGGATAAGGTCAAGACGACGCTTTAATTGCACGCTAATATCGCTCCAGGCTTCGTCAACACGAACACGTAGTGTGACAAGGCTGTTGTAAGTCGCCCATACGAAAATTGCAATCACGACAACGACTGCAAGAATAATCCAAACTGCTAGCATTTTTACACTCCTTATTTCTAATGTTCTTATTATAGCAAATCCCCGAAGCAACTTCGAGGATTTTATATAAATAAATGCTGGTGCGCAGAGCGGGACTTGAACCCGCACGGCCGTGAAGCCAAGAGATTTTAAGTCTCTCGTGTCTACCTATTCCACCATCCGCGCGCAAATTATCCTACACAAGACGTGTCTACGCATGTTACGTAATCCACCATCCGTGCATTTCTGGAGGCACCTACGGGTAACGCTCCCGTCTACACGGTTTTGCAGACCGTTGCCTAACTTCTCGGCCAAGGCGCCATCTGTTGCATCATTATACCAGAGCTTGCTTGATTTATAGTCAGTCTGCGCGTGATATACTGAAAAAAAGCATAAGTTGATAAGGAGCAGTATGACTGAAGCCATCAAGCAACCAAAGGCTCAACCAACCCCACCAGTGGCCGAGACTTCTGAGCGTATATCGAAATTAAAAACAGCCTTTTTATACGTCCTCATAGGCGGCTTGGCTGCAGCAGCAATTACCTCTGTGATTGCTTTACTTATCGGGCATTTTAATAGCGCCCTCTTAAAGTCGTTGCTGACTATTTTTGTCTTCTTTACCCATGCATTGTTTATTCTTGCACTCCTCTGGGCTGACAAATACAATCACGTCGGCAGGAAACTCCTTCCCACCACGTTCCTCGTACTTGCCTTCTCGAACCTTATCACCACTACCCTTGGAACCTGGGAGCTTATTAGCGCGACTACGGCATGGCGGGCACTTGGTCTATACATTCTCGTGATTGGTGCGGTCTTTATCGTCATTGGCACACTGCGCCTGCGCGTTGCCCAACAAGCAACCCAAATAGCAATTAATACTAGCGTGGGGCTCACCGCTGCGACGACAATGGCACTTGTCCCTTGGGTGTTGCAAATCGCCACACCGTTAGACCCACTTTACTACCGAATCGTTGCAGCGCTGGCTATTTTAGCAACTACCGTCTTCCTTATTAGCCTCATCCTAAGGGGTATCGCCGTTGGACGTACCCCAAAGCTTCGTGAAAGCGCAGCGGCTACCCCTGCTACTCCTGGTGGTCTTCTTGCCATTTACATTACAATCGGGACAATTGCCGCCTTTGTTTGGTTCTTTGGATTCTCAGCTTTCGTCGTTAACAGTGTCGAGGCATCAAACCCACAGCCACAGCGGTACGAGCGCAGCCGTTATTCATAATTTCTCAGGTTATTCTCACAAATAGCTGCTATTACTAGTATTCGAAAACTATAAACACAGTACGAAAGGGTTCTCTTTGTCATGCCAGAGACACACGAAACGAAAACACCCCAAACCCAAATACCCGCACCAACGCCTTCAGGTGAAAAGGAGACGGGCAATAAGCCGCTCTATATTAGTATTGCGATCGTTCTAGGTATCTTAGTACTGCTTGGTGGTGGTATCGGAGGAGGAATGCTCATCCAGCAATCGCTCTCGTCACATAATACCGCTCTGTCACTCACAAGTGGCACCGATGGCAACACTACTGTTACCCAAACCGAAAGTTCGATTGCCGCAGTTGCCGAAAAGGTCACGCCAAGTGTTGTCTCTATCACCGGAACTACCCGCTCACAGTCTTACTTCAGTACCACCGACAAGCAGGCAGCCGGCACGGGGGTGATTGTCAGCACCAACGGCTACGTCATGACAAACAACCACGTTATTGAAGGCGCTAGTAATCTTACTGTTATTGACAGTGATGGCAACCAGTATAAAAATGTCACCGTCGTGGGGCGAGACCCCCTTAACGACATCGCTTTTCTGAAAATTAAAGCAGACAAGCAATTCACCGCAGCCGAACTAGGCAATAGTGGCACGATTCGTATTGGTCAACAGGTTGTTGCTATCGGTAACGCACTCGGCCAGTACAATAATACTGTCACAAGCGGAATTATTTCCGGCACAGGACGCCCAATCATTGCTCGCGATACCAGCGGTACGCAAACCGAAAACCTCACCGACCTCATACAAACCGATGCGTCAATTAATCCAGGAAATTCCGGCGGCCCTTTGGTGAATATGGCAGGTCAAGTCATCGGTATCAACACCGCCATCGTCGAAGACGCAAACGGCATTGGGTTCGCTATACCTATTAACTCCACCAAAGGCGTACTAGCCGAAGTCTTAACGAATGGAGCAGTGAGCCGTGCGTATCTTGGCGTCAGGTATGTTGCCGTCACGCCAGACGTCGTGCAAGAGTATAACCTGCCCGTCAAGCAAGGTGCCTACATTACTGGCAATGGCAGTGTCGCAAGTGGCAGTCCAGCCGCAAAAGCTGGTCTTAAAAATGGCGACATCATTACCAAGGTGAACGACATTACTATTGGGACCGCTGGTGGACTGTCGAGCGTTATCGGCCAATTCCGCCCAGGCGATACCGTAACCGTGACGTACATCAGGGGTGGCAAAACGAGCACTACATCGGTGACTTTCAGCAAATATAGCCTCTAGCCCTGTGCTATAATTGTATGAAATGACATCTATAAAGCGTCGCCTCTACCTCTTTGTTGCTCGCTATTTTAGATTTTGGGCGAATATCAGCTTACGCAGGTGGCATCCGCGTATTATTGCCGTGACCGGCTCGGTTGGTAAAACCACTATGCTACACCTCCTCGAACAGCAACTTGGCGAGAAAGCTCATTACTCACACCGCGCCAACAGCGCCTTTGGTATCAGCTTCGATATTGTCGGTTTACGAGGTATTACAAACACTAAGTGGCGCTGGCTATGGCTTGGTGTTGCCGTACCGTTTCGCAGTCTTTTCTATCAACACAAGCAACCTTTCTATGTCGTCGAGATAGATGGCGAACGTCCTCATGAAACTGAATTTTTAGCAAAATGGCTTAAGCCAGAAATCACCGTCTGGGTCAGCACCGACCACAGTCATGCCGTGTATTTCGATACGCTGGTCAAAAATGGCACCTATGCAACCGTCGAAGATGCGATTGCCGCCGAGTTTGCAACACTCCCTCGTCACACGCAAAAGCTGGTTGTGATTGATGCCGACAACGCTCGCATGGAAGCAATGACAGTTAATATCTCCGCCCGCATTGAAGCGGTTGCCCTGAAAGACGTCACCTCCTATTACGTTTGGCCTCACAAGACTGAAATTGGCATCGCCGGTGGTACTTTTCACTTTGACCTGCCACTCCCAAAAGAAATCGGCTTACAGTTACAAATGCTCGCTCGTGTTCTCGCCTACCTCGACCTTCCAACCCAGTACAGCACTCCTTTTATCAGCCCGCCCGGCCGAAGTAACCTACTTGCTGGCATAAAAAATACGCAGCTTATAGATAGCACTTACAATGCACACCTTGCCAGTATGAAGTCTATCCTGCAGATGTTCGTGGCTATGGAGACAAAAGAAAAATGGGTGGTACTGGGCGATATGATCGAACAAGGTGCCAGTGAAGCCGACCAGCACGCTCAATTAGCACGCTACCTTATTGAGCAGACAGATTTCGACCGCTATATTATTGTCGGCCGACGTATGAACGCGTACGCCGCCCCACTACTCAAAGAAAGTAAACTCGCCAGCCGTCTTGCTGTCTTCAAGCAAACGCGCGAGGCTCTCGACTATCTTGAAAAAGAAGTAACGGATGGGGAGACTATTCTCCTTAAGGGCAGCCAGTACCTTGAGTGGATTGTTGAGAAGTTACTCAAAAACCCGCTCGACAAGCAACACCTTGTGCGTCAGGAGCCGGCTGCTGTGAAACGCCGAAAGGAATGGGGGTTACAATGAGTCGAACATTATTCATTATTCACGGTTGGGCATACTCTATTGAGCCGTGGACTGATGCAGTCATTTTGCTAGAAAAAGCAGGCGTCTCTGTAAAACAGTTGCGTGTTCCTGGCCTCACAGTACCAACCGACCACGCCTGGACTATCGATCAGTACGTCGAGTGGCTACATGGCGAGCTTGCTACCGTTCAAAACCCTATCGTCCTTGGTCATTCAAATGGTGGGCGCATTGCTATGCATTACTTGGAAAAATACCCTAAAGCGTTTCAGCAACTCATCTTACTGAATAGCGCCGGCATCGAACTGCCTACCCCCCAACTCAGTCTCAAGCGACGAGTGATCGCCCCGATTGCCCGTGTCCTCCGCCCACTGAAGCGTATTCCACTCCTCAAGAAGGTTGTCTACCGCTTGCTTGGCAGTGACTATGGTGCCGCGCCCCCTCATATGCAAGTGACGCTCACAAACATGCTCGCAAGTGATAAGACGTTTGACCCATCGTTTATCACCGTACCGACCACAATACTATGGGGAGAAGACGACACCACCACCCCTATTGCAATGGGGCGTCGCATTCATAGTAGTATTACTGGGTCTCGACTGCACACTTTCCCAGGCTGGAGGCACGCTCCTTACCGCACCCACCCTCAAGAGCTTGTCGACGCTATTCTCGCCGCCCTAGAGGAGCAGCCGTGATTTTTCAGGCACTTGGATCGACGAATAACTTCCTAGAGTCACTTAGACACTTCTTTGCGTACGGCACTAAGAAGCACAGTCGCCAACTCGTCGCAACACTGGAAGACATGTACCAAGGTAAGGCGTTTTTGTATGCAAAGGGAAGGTACGCCCTCGCCGATGCAATTCAAGCATCGCGAGCGGATAAGGTGGCACTGAATGGGTTCACCTGCTCGGTAGTGGTCGATGCCGTATTGGCAGCCAAAGCCGCTCCCGTCTTTCTTGACATCGATGCGACTTATCATTTCTCGGCAACAACACTTGAAAAAGCGCTCAAGGACAACCCAACTATCACCACCGTCGTCGTACAAAACACCTTCGGACAACCCTGTGATATCGAGCGTATTGAAAAAATTACACGCCGCCACCACTGCTTGCTCGTTGAAGACCTCGCGCACTCTATAGGCACAACCTACAGCGACGGGCGCCAAGCTGGGACGGTCGGTGACCTTGTCATGTTGTCGTTTGGGCGCGATAAAGTCGTTGACGTCGTGAACGGCGGTGCGCTCATTGTGAGAAACGAATCACTCCTTCCACACATTACCCAGCCAAGTAACTTTACTGGGCGGCTTGACCAGTTACGTGATCGCATCTACCCGCTACTCAGTCACGCTATTCGCACAACCTATCGTATTGGTCTTGGAAAAGTACTCCTGGCAGTGGCTTACAAAACTCGCCTTGCCGTACGTTCTGCCGACGGCACTATCAACACAAAGCTACAGCTTGAACACTGGAAGTCACGTCTTGTTCTCCAAAAACTGAAGAATTTACAAACAACCATCGCACGGCGGCAAGAAATCGCCGCACTCTATAGCGCCGAACTTCCAGAGGGACTTTCACTCCTAGCAGGGCCGCATCGCGCTGCCCTACAGGTACCAAACCAAAAAACGGCCCTCAGCACTTTGCGCGCGCAAGGGTACATGCTCGATGACACATGGTACGACACACCTATTGGTCCGGCCCGCAAGTACTCGTCTTACAACTACCCCGCAGACACCAACCCAGTCGCAGTCACGACTGCTGCCCATGTCATCAACCTGCCGACCCATCAGTATGTCTCAAAAAATGACGCGAGAGCTATCTGTCGGACTGTGAAGGGGCTGCTATGATTCGATTTGCACCAGCCGACGCCAAACAATGGAATGAGACCATTGCCGCCTTTCCAGAGGCAAACTTCCTCCACTCGTGGGAGTGGCTTACCGCCCATGAGGCACTCGGACTTGAGGTTGTGCGTGAAATTATCTTTCATGACAGCAAGCCTATTGGGCTTATCGGCGGCATTGTACGCAGCGCCAAGCGTGGCCGGTATATTGAAATTGGCGGTGGCCCTTTAGTGGACTGGTCCCAAGACGAGACTATCGTCGCAGTACGAGCTGAACTTCAGAAACTCGCACAAAAACACCGTGCCGTTTTCGTGCGGTTCCGCCCACAAGCACCGACGTCACCAGCCCTCCTGACACGTTTGAAACGGCTTGGCTTTAAAGCAGCCCCTATGCACCTCCATGCAGAACATACGTCTGTTGTTAACCTCTTACCTAGCGAAGAAACACTGCTTGAGGTGATGCGCCAACAGACACGATACGAAGTGCGCCGTACAGCCAAGCGCGGTGTCTCTATTAGCTATAGCTCGTCATTAGCAGCTATCGATGAATTCTATGAATTGCAACACTCAACCGCCAAGCGACAGCATTTCGTACCACAAACCAAACAAACCCTGCAGGCCTATGCCGCTGCTTTTGGCGACGCACTGCGCGTGTATCGCGCCGAAAAAGAAGGGGTGCTTTTAAACCTCGCGATCGTTATTTTCTACGGTAACGAAGCGGCGTATTTCGAAGCCGCCTCAACGCTTGAAGCACGGCGAGAACCGGGCGCGTACGGTATTGTATGGCAGGTTATGAAAGATGCGAAAGCCGCAAACATACAGCGCCTCAACTTATGGGGTATCGCACCCGATGCTAACCCTCACCACCGCTATCAGGGTGTGACAACCTTTAAGCGGGGGTTTGGCGGTGAAGATATCCACTATGTACCAGCGCACGACTTAATTGTCGATACTCGGCGTTATCTTTTAAACTATCTCGTTGAAACTGTCCGCAAAAAAAGGAGAAAACTGTGAGCTATCAAATAGAGACTATTGAAGACCAAGCTATCTGGGATACTTTTGTGACTTCTCATCCAGAAGCAAATTTTCTTCACTCATGGCAATGGGGCGAATTTCACCTCAGCCGCCACCGCACCGTGCTGCGTCGTGGCTTGATGCACAACGGAACGCTCGTTGGCGTCTACACCGGCCACGTCGAGCCAGCCCGTCGCGGTAAGCACCTGCAAATTGTCGGTGGCCCAATCATCGACTGGAAAAATACGGCTGCTGTCGATGCACTTTTTGCTGATATACACACCCAGGCCAAGCGCCATAACTGTGTTTATGTGCGCATTCGCCCGCAACTAGAAGACTCCCCTCAAGCACGAAAGCAATTTCAATCCCTCGGCCTCAAGCCTGCCCCTATGTACTTAAGTGTCGAACTGGCTGGTGTCCTTGATATTTCACTGCCTGAAGAAGAAGTTCTCAAAGGCATGCGCCAACGCTTGCGCCGATCGCTTCGTAAAGCCGAAAAGAATAACATTACTATCGAAACCAGCACCGACCCCGGGGACATAAAAGACTTCTACCAAATTCAACTTCAGACCGCTGGACGCCAAAAATTTGTTCCGTTTACAGAAAGCTTTTTAGAAAAACAATTTGCAGCTTTCACCGCAACTGGCAACGCCGTCCTTTATACCGCAAAGTTTGAGGGGCAAATTTTAGCACAAAACTTTATGATTTTTTACGGTAACGAAGCCTCGTATCACTACGGCGTCAGCACCGAACTTGGCACGAGGTTATCTGGGGCGCCGCTCCTCCACATGCAGGCTATGCGTGATGCCCGCGACCGTGGTATCCATCGTTATAACTTTTGGGGTATTGTTGATGAAGACGACACTAAGCACCGCTTCTACGGCGTCAGTGTCTTTAAGCGTGGTTTTGGCGTCAGCGAGTTACGCTACCTCCCTGCACACGATATGGTCATCAAAAAGACGGCCTACCTTGCAACAAAAACTGTTGAAATGGTACGCCGTCGAGTTCGACACGTCTAACTCGTTCATTTGTTAAATGCATGCTTATGCTTTATAGTTAACTAAACTATGGCAATGCAACACGCCCCTAGTTCAAACTATCCTCAGGATAATAGTCGCAGACACTATCATCTTTTAGTAACTAGCTCTCGTGGTTTCACTATTGTCGAACTACTCATCGTTATCATGGTCATTGCAATTCTCGCAGTCATCACTATTGTCAGTTACAGCGGTATTACTAAACAAACAGTAGAAGCAGTCATGAAGGGTGACCTTCGCACCGCAGCGACTAAACTCGAACTAATGATGCAGAACGACGGCAACTACCCAAGTGACGGGTCCCTTCTTACGTCAAGTGGCGACAACGAACTAAGTTATTCGCTTACAGACGGCGCATTCTGCTTATCAGTCACAAACCCTCGTAGCAACAAAACGCTTCGCCTGAAAAGCTCGGGGCAAGTAGAGGAGGGTGCCTGCGCCACGTCAACCACGATGGTCGCGGCTGGATATGGTCACACCTGTGCAATCGCTGGTCAGGCATACTGTTGGGGGCAAAATACCAACGGCCAACTTGGCGACGGAACGACCACGCAGCGTACTACTCCAGTTGCCGTCAACACAAGTGGTGTTCTTGCGGGCAAAACCGTCACGGCTATATCTGCTGGCAATAATCACACCTGTGTTATTGCTTCCGGCCAGGCATACTGCTGGGGACAAAACACCAACGGCCAACTTGGTGACGGAACAACCACGCAGCGCTCTGTTCCAGTTGCCGTTAACACAAGCGGTGTTCTTGCAGGCAAAACCGTCACGGCTATTGTCACAAGCCACACCGACGCACATACATGCGCTCTTGCCGACAGCTTAGTGTACTGCTGGGGTATCAACACCTACGGCCAACTTGGTGACGGAACAACCACGCAGCGCTCTGTTCCAGTTGCCGTTAACACAAGCGGTGTTCTTGCGGGTAAAACCGTCACGGCTATTGCAGCAGGTGGTGATCATACCTGTGCCATCAGCGATAGCCAGGCATACTGCTGGGGGCTCAACCTCTACAGACAACTCGGCGATGGAACAACGACGAATCGCACCTCCCCTGTAGCAACACTCACAACTGGCGTTCTTTCAGGGAAGTCTATTACGTCGATCACTGGAGGCGCCAACTACACCTGCGCTGTTGGTAGTAGTCAAGCATATTGTTGGGGCCAGAATATATACGGCCAACTTGGTGACGGAACAACCACGCAGCGCTCTGTTCCAGTTGCCGTTAACACAAGCGGTGTTCTCTTGGGAAAATCTATCCAACTCGTGCTGGCGGGTAGTGGTCACGCCTGCGCCGTCAGCGAGAACCAAGCATACTGCTGGGGGCTCAACGGCTATGGACAACTTGGCGACGGAACGACCACGCAGCGCTTACAGCCAGTCGCCGTCAACAGCCTCGACCTCATTACGGGTAACGCTGGCGCAAAGTACGTGACCGGAAATGGACATATTTGCACCATTGCCTCTCACCAGGTGTACTGTTGGGGATTGAACAGCACCGGTCAAATGGGTGATGGGACGACAACAAACCGTTCTATACCAGCCGCCCTACCGACGCTACCGTAGCATATTCGTATCCATCGGTCGCCCGGTAACAAATCGCGAGCGGCACTCATTCCCCGCTAAACGAAAAACAGACCATTTCAAAAGATGGTCTGAAGTCTAATTTTGGTGCGGGCGTAAGGATTTTAACCTCAGACCTCTTCCATGGAATGAAAGCGCTCTTAACACCTGAGCTACACCCGCATACTCTCTAAATTATACCTTTTGTCGTACGCTTTTTCAATTCGTGACATTTATTTCGTATAGCCTAAAATAAGAGCATGCTCTATGCAACACCCGAGCACCCACCACGTTCTATCTCTCCTGAAGCTACTGACGACCTGCCCCTCACAGAACATCAACGTCGCTACATAGAGCGCCGCAGTCGCTTGTGGCCACGAATAAGTAAATATGCCTTTATCGCCGTCTCCGCTACCACACCCTACTGGGTGGATGTAGGCCTTAATACTCTCGCCGAACAAGAAGCCGCCCCTAGTATTTCGGTCATTGCCGCACCCCTCGACGAAGCAAACAGCCAAAAAGCAACGATACTATTCAATGGCTTTAACACCATTAATGCCAATGGGCTCGTAAAATCGCTTGGCGAATCAATTCAGCAATACGCCGATGGCGAGTTATGGTCAGTTCACTACGACAACGCACTCCTCAACGACAAGAAAATTTATGATGCAATTCTTGACCTTGCCGAACAACGCGGCATTACCAGTATTTCGGTTGGGTCGTACAGCATGGGTGCAATCTCTTCAACCGAGGTCGTCAAAGACTTAGTAAACGACTCCCCTCTCACTGTCGAATACGTCCCAATCTACTCTGGACCATCTGGCTACGATGGACTGCGACCCGAACGTCAAGCCGAACTTGACTTCGCTCATACAGTCGCCTCTTTCATACCGGGCGCCTCGCACTCATCATTGTGGCGCTATGGTGTCGAGCTCTTCTTCTACAAAGATGTATATCTGCGGGACGATGGCTTCCGTCTCGATAAGTTCTTTAAAGTCGCCGGCGATATTATCGAGCGTTTTCAAAACGGCCAATATACAACAAATTCATTCTTACTGAGTCAGATCGATGCTCTTGGTAGCGCTAATATTCCTCGTGACATAGAACAAATTGGCGAAAACCCGCAAAATAAACCTCTCCCAACTTTTATGTACTTCGGCATCGGTAAAGATGGTCGTGATGACATGGTTGATAATAAATACTCATCGCAGGTTATTTGTGACGCCGTTCAAAAAGCAGGTATGGCGTGTTTGACGTACACGGTTTCTGGCGCCGTACACTCAGAATATTATCGCTCTGTTGACGAATACATGGTTGCTGCACAAAACGCAGCAGAAGACACCGCCCAAATGACACAAGAAGACGACGATAGAGAAGTCGCGATACTTACCGCTTCCGAGAACCTAGAAAAATCCCAATAAGCCCCACAACAACACCAGCCACACCTACGTAGAAGGCAGTCTGTGCTGCACTCGTCGCTTCATCGGCTTTTTGCTCGGCCTCTTTCAACGACGATGCTTTATTAGGGTCCTCGGCTACCACCTTTGTGACAGAGAAAGGCCCTGTATTATCATCGCCACCATGGCCACCCTCTGCAGCTCGATCCCACGCCACAGTTGTGCCGTCAGCATACGTTTGATACGCCCTCCACTCTAGCTGAGTGGCGCCATCGGGGGTTTGCGCACTGAACAGAAAGTCATCACGAAAATCAACCGCAATAGTGCCGCCCCTCCAAGTAATTGACGTTACCTTCTGTGCGGTGCCTTCACCTTCTTTTTCTAGGGAAATTTCCCAACCAGCTTTTTGGGTAGGTGAGACATGTCGTACCCCGTTTGGAATAAGGAGCTTCACCTCACTCACAGGTACTTCTTTTTCATTTGGCACTCCGACAGTAAACGTATAGAAACCAGCCGTCATCACTTCAGCTGGCTTGACGACCACGTGCGCTGCGGCGGGCGCGCCAAAGGCAAGCGCAACTATACTGGCAATAACTGTTATCATACCGATTTTCTGTACTTTCATATCTCCCTCTCTTTACTCCTACCCTCGCCTTTTTTCAGGCTTACTGTCGTTACTATAGCACTTAAAAGGTGCTCTGTCTTGCTATAGCCTTTCGGCGATTAAAAACCATAATACCAAGCACACACATACTGACGATTCCCCCGATAACAACAACCTTAGCCCACGCGGTGTCAACTGGCACAAGTGCCGCTCCGACAATACCTCGTGAAACCCGTTGCGTATGCTGGAAGCTAGAGACCCTGCCGTCACGATTGACGGTGATATTCATTTTATAGACGCCTTGAGTCGGGAAAGTATAGTCTACTGTTGCTGTCGATGCTTTTTTCTTCATGACAACGGTATCGGTCGCACCATCTTGCGCTTGGACTGTCATGCGCACGACACTGTCTTGCGTGACCATACCATCCTGTCCATCGAAGTACAGCGTTGCTGGTTGCCCAGCAATCGGGTCATCATCGGGAACAATATGCAGCACCGCCCCTCTTGTATTGGTGTCGTCGGTAATCAACACATGGGCAGACACGGCGTTGCTAATAGAGACACTCAGTGCGATTGAAATACCCAGTATCGCTACTATCCATCGAATCGTTTTCATCCAATACGCTCCTGCCGTACCTGCACCGTGCCGTGCCGACCACCTTTGTCGGTATGCTTACTATGATAGTTTTGCATCATCACCGGTAATAGCAAAATACAGCTGACAACCATCACCCATAACGCAATAAACACAATCGTCGCCTCTGTCCTGCGAAAATGAAGCCATTTTTCGTTCATAGCTTTTGTGACCCTAAACAGTTCAAGCCCACTCAGTACCATTAATGCCAGAAGAGCTGCGAGCTGGACGCCACCATACGCAAGGTGTGTGCCAATTGACCAAATATGAATAACCGCCAATACACCACCGATATACACGAGCCGATGGAGCCATTTCCACTTACGAAAGGTCATAAACGCCACCACCTTATCAAATGAAGTCGCTGCCATAATTGCTAATACGGCCAGCGCTACTGTGCCACCAGCAAGTGACCATTGAAATGACTGGGGTAAATAGTTGATCGAGCCAATACCACCCAGCTGTCCCCATAGCGCAAAGCCCGCATGCAGCGCCGCAAAATAAAACGCCGATACCCCAATCGCCCGGCGAGCAAATTCTATCTTCTTCATGCGTTGCTTGCCAATAATATGCCCGATTGGCGAAATAATAAGTGCCGCGTACCAATAAAAAATACACACCAGCCCAAAGACTTGCTGTGTACGAATGACAAAAAGCTGGTCACTTGAAAGCTGTAGCCGTAAGCTTGCCAATAAAATAAGACTAAGCAGCACCGAGCTACATAAAATATAAAAGCGAGAGTTATTAAGCAAGCTATACGACTGGTGTTGGTTTACTGTAGGCTTCGTCATCTGTCTGTATTATAGCCTACTCCGTACATATATAGCGGGACTTGCCAGAAACGCCCACCTCTAGTAAAATAGAGAGGTTCTGTAAAGCAGGGGCAAAAAAGCCCAAATGCAATACGGCTCTTTAGCTCAGTTGGTAGAGCAGAGGCCTGAAGAGCCTTGTGTCCCCAGTTCGAGTCTGGGAGGAGCCACCAAAAAGTATAAATAGCCCCCAAATTTCGTTTTGGGGGTTCTTTTTTTGTTACAATTAAATTCAATGCTATTTACCGATGTTCCGTCCTGGTTCGTGATTGCCTCATTTATCGTCCTGCTCGCAGTGCTTGCTTTCGACATCTTTTTGGCGTTTCGACGCCCGCACGTGCCGACCACAAAAGAATCTGTGGCGTGGGTATCGTTTTATGTTGCCCTTGCCCTGGTATTTGCACTACTCCTGTGGCGCGTCACCGATGGTGAGTTAGCGGGCCAGTTTGTCGCCGGGTGGCTCACTGAGTACAGCCTGTCTGTTGATAACCTATTTATATTTCTGATTATCATGGCTCGTTTCGCAGTCCCGCAAAAATACCTTCAAAGCATGCTGATGGTGGGAAT
The DNA here is from genome assembly GCA_964388795.1 of uncultured Candidatus Saccharibacteria bacterium. Taxonomy (GTDB): domain Bacteria; phylum Patescibacteriota; class Saccharimonadia; order Saccharimonadales; family Saccharimonadaceae; genus Microsaccharimonas. Next base: position 29,281 of record CAYMBV010000001.1, read on the forward strand.
TATTGCAGCGCTCATCTTTAGGGCGATCTTTATTGTCGTTGGCATTCACTTAGTGGAAAGTTTCAGCTGGCTCTTTTACCTTTTTGCCGTCATTATTCTGTATGCAGCCATTAACCAACTCCTCACTGGGCATCAGGATGAAGAAGAGAAAGAGAATCGATTCATTAGCTTCCTACGTGCGCACATCCCCATGACCGACACCTACGATGGCACGAAACTCCGCACCGTACGTCGCGGCGTGAAGGTATTTACACCAGTTATTCTGGTGTATATCACTTTGGGTACAACCGACCTTATTCTCGCGCTCGACTCGATTCCAGCCATCTTTGCCATTACGCAAAACGCCTTTTTGATTATTGTCGCGAACATTTTTGCGCTCATGGGGCTACGCCAGCTGTACTTCTTACTAGGCACGCTGGTTAAGAAGCTTGTCTTCTTAAAGTACGGTATATCAGCAATTCTATTGTTTATTGCCGTCAAGCTGATAGGCAGCGCCTTGAACGAAAACGCTGTCTCGTTTATCAACAACGGGCAGCCTGTACACTTTATTCCGCATATCCCTACTGTCGTCTCACTGAGTGTAATTGTCGGGGTTATAGCAGTGTCGGTACTCGCAAGCCTCGTCCACATGCGCCTGACTGCAAAAAAATAACAAAGCCCCTATACAGGTGCTTGAAAAAAACAATCAACCTCTGTATAATTCATTCAGTATGCGGGTGTAGCTCAGCTGTTAGAGCGCTTCCTTGCCATGGAAGAGGCCCAGGGTTAGAGTCCCTGTACCCGCACCAATAAAATTGCCCTAGTGTAAGCTAGGGTTGTTTTATTGGTAAGAGATCGCGCCCCCCTGGGCTCTTCAAAGAAAATAATAGCCCTAGTTGAAATACTAAAAAAGTGTAGACCAGTAATACCAAAAGTGTTCGAGTATGATGGCGAAAATCACAATATACCAAATTGCTAGTATATCGCCATGATATTTTTGAATAAGGGCAGACAACGGTGCGACAACCGTGGGTAATTTGATATGCTTCTCTCTGAGGTTATAGAGCGTAATATACCAAAATGTCGGAATAGTGATCATCCATACAATAAAACACCACGGACAAATTGCGTTTAGTCGATAGACACCCTGGAAGAAAAGGTAGTGCATAAATATGACACCCGCCAGGGCGGCAAGTTGCGCACCAAGCCAAACCCACTTTTTAACCTGAGCGCCACCAATAAGCAACACGCCAAAGGCGAAGAGCATACTGTAGGCAATAAGGCCGAAGATACTATTCGGAATACCGAACAAACTCGCGTATTCGGTGTTCATGACCGAGCCGCAACTAAGTATAGGGTTGATGTTACAGGGTGGATCATAGTGAGCATCTTGCAGCATCGCGAGCTTGTCATAAGTCAGAAAGAATGACGCGACACAGCCGATAATGCCAGCTGCCATCAATATGTAGGGTAGCGTCCTCGATAATGTTAGTTTGCCTTTAGTCACTTTGGACACAGTCAATACCTATTATCTTATCTTGAGTAGTACCGCTAAAAGTAGCGCGGCACCGCCAGCGATAAAGGCTGCGTAGGCAAATATACCGGCTATCGCGCCAGCAGTGCCAAACCCATAGCCACTTGTCATCAGCATTGCTCTTAATGTTTCACCCTGAAAGAGAGCCTGCTTTTGCTGTTGGAGCTTTTGGTTGTCTGGATCTTTTGTGGCCGCCGTACTCACCTCGGCGTACACCTTACCGTTAGCGACTTTGCTTAAATGCCGACCAATATACCCGTCGGCATAAGCCCTGGCCTTTTCGGGCGTATCTACCAGTTGCCCGGCGTATTGTTGTAGGTCAGGATAAATAGCCGGGTCCAAGGCGGGGTTACCTTTTTCTGGAAAATATATCTTTTGAGCCGTTAACTCATTCTTGACCATATTACTAGTAAAGTTATGAGCCCATAACGCCAGCCCGCCCACTATAAACAAGAGCAGGGCAACAACTACCGATAGGTACATAAACACTTTTTTTACTACTTGATTTTGAGATACTGAGTTTGCCATTTTCATCCTTAGATTTTAATAATTAGCTCCATTATATTGTCTGCTGTAGAATAAATATGTGATGGCGGTCAACTTTTTAATCGCAACACAGGAAAATGTCATGAACCAACATATAACAGACAAGCTAGTTGAATATTTCAGCCAATGCAAGCCACAAAAATATCCCAAAGGTAAGCTCATTACACTTGCCAACCAAGAGCCAGCGGGTATCTCTCTCCTCGTCAGTGGCCTAGTTGAGCAGTACGACATAACACCAGAGGGCAACAAACTTACGGTTAATGTCTATAAACCGCCAGCCTTTTTTCCCATGTCGTGGGCAATCAATAAGACGCCCAATACGTATTTTTTTGGTGCTCTGACCGATGTGACGTTGAAACAAGCCGACCCCGATCAAACAGTGGCTTTTTTGAAAGCCAATCCAGATGTCATGTTTGATTTATTGAGTCGAGTCTATAAGGGTACCGACGCACTACTAAGACGGCTTATGGTAGCGGCAAGCGGCATTGCCTCTAGTCGCCTTATACTTGAACTGCTCCTCGAAGCTTATCGTTTTGGAAAAGAAAATAACGATGGGATGGTGCTAGTGCAAGTCAGGCAGAGCGTATTGGCGAGTCGCAGCGGTCTTGCCAGAGAGACTGTCAGCCGTGAACTGCATAAATTAGAGCAGGAAAATCTTATTATTCGAAGCAATCATGAAGTCACTATAAATATTAAGCGCCTTGCACAAAAGCTAGACTTTACTATATAAATAGGCCCAGCCGTGGCACTCCCCCGGTTGCATTTCCACCCCACTATCACTACTATCGATAGAGTGAACATAAACAAAGGACTTCATGGATAATTTATCAATTGTTATACTTTTTTCTCTGGCGGGCAGTGTCCTGTCACTTATTGGGGGCTTCCTCCTGGTTGCGAATAAGCGAAAAACCCAGAATTTACTGAAATACGTCACACCTTTTGCTGCTGGTGCCCTTTTAGCAGCAGCCTTTACAGGGGTATTACCCGATGCTGCCCGCGAGGGCGATATTGATCAAGCGCTGATCTGGACGCTGGTTGGTATATTAGTGTTCTTTTTGCTCGAGCGATTTTTGCGCTGGTTTCACCACCACCATTCACACGGCGAACACGACAAAGACGCTACTATCCCTCTAATCGTCATTGGTGATACCATTCACAACTTTATTGACGGTATTGCCATAGCGGCCGGCTTCCTCATAGACGTGCCGACGGGAATTGTCATTACTATGGCAGTCGCCCTCCATGAGATACCTCAAGAAATCGGCGACTTTGGCCTCCTACTCGACAAGGGTATGCGCCGGGCTAATGTCATTAAAGTAAACTTGCTGAGTGCGCTGGCGACTACCGTTGCGGCAGTCACCTTTTATCTGTTCGGCCAACAGCTCGACATTTCTTTCGGCATTCTTCTAGGCCTTGTGGCTGGCTTCTTTATTTACATTGCCGTCAGCGATATTATCCCTAACATCCACAAAAATGAGGGGCACAAACTGGCAAGTATGCAGACGATTATGTTAATCATCGGAGCAGTCATGGTTGGCGTTGTCACTACCTCACTACATGGCGTTATCGAGGCGAACACTGAAGATACGCCTCATACTTCACACAACGTTCAAAGAGAGTCTTAGTCGCAATTAACGCTTGTTAAGGCCTTCGCCGATACTACGCACTGCATCGACCAATTCAATTGGGAAGAGCATGGTTGTTTTCTGGCTTGGCTCGGTGCTAATGCGCTCAATGGTGTTTAAAGTTCGCAGCTTCAATGCACCTGGTGTGCCAGAAATAATCGCAGCTGCCTCGGCAAGGGTTTGCGCGGCTGCTTTTTCACCTTCAGCATTAATAATGTTACTTCGACGCTCACGTTCGGCTTCGGCCTGTTTTGCCATAGCACGCTTCATGTCTTGCGGAAGTTCAATGTTTTGAATTTTGACGTTTTCAACATCAATACCCCATTGTGACGTTTGGGTATCAACAATCTCTTTAATTTTGTCACTAATTTCTTCACGCTTCGAAAGCAGTTCATCAAGCTCGAAGTTACCCGTAATGTCACGAAGCGCCGCCTGTGCAAACTGGCTGGTTGCATAGACGTAGTTTGTGGTTTCGAGTACAGCCTTTGCAGGGTCGAGCACGCGGAAATAAACAACCGCATCGACACCAGCGGTGACGTTATCACGGGTAATAACCTCTTGCTTCGGCACGTCGATTGGCGTTGAACGGACATCGACACGCATCATTTTCTGAAAAATAGGGATGACGACACGCAACCCCGGCTGGCGTACCCCAGTAAAGCGACCAAGTGTTAACACAACACCACGCTGATACTGGTTAACCACCTTAAGACCTGACAAAACGAAAATAGCGACAATAATACCAACTGTCCACAGTAATGCTTCCATATAACCTCCTTATGTACTACTCCTTAGTATAACGGATTCGAGGTATAATAGTAATCATGGAGAGTGAAAAACGAGTCCCTTTAGCTGAACGCTTGCGTCCCAAAACGCTCGATGATGTCATTGGCCAAACGCATCTTTTAGGCAGCAAAGAAATTCTACGGCAAATTGTCAAAAACCGCGAACCTGTCAGCCTTATTTTATGGGGGCCGCCGGGCAGCGGTAAAACAACTTTAGCTCGTATTATTGCCAAAGAGGTCAACGCCGAATTTATCGAGCTTTCAGCCGTCACTAGTGGCAAAAAAGATGTCGAGAAAGTCGTCGAGCACGCCAAACAAAACTGGAACCTCCAACTCCGGACTATTCTTTTTGTTGATGAAATTCACCGTTTTAATAAGGCACAGCAAGATGCCTTTTTGCCACATGTCGAGTCTGGTCTTATCACCCTCATTGGCGCAACTACCGAAAACCCAAGCTTCGAAGTCATTACGCCACTACTCAGTCGTATGCGTGTTTTAGTGCTCGAGCCGCTAAGTAAAAAGGAAATTATCACTATCCTCCAACGAGCTGCTTCTATTGAAAAGGCCGAGAAACGTGTCAGCACCGAAGCACTCGACTACATAGCCGAACTTTCTGGAGGCGATGCCCGTGTTGCGCTGGGTAACCTTGAGTTGGCCTTAAGTATGTCTAAAAAGGTTACCGTCGATACCGTCAAGGTTGCGGCCCAAAAACGCTTGCCCGGCTACGACAAAAAGGGTGACATGCACTACAACGTTATTTCTGCTTTTATTAAAAGTATGCGCGGTAGCAGCGTTGATGCCACGTTATATTATTTGGCGCGCATGCTCGACGCTGGCGAAGACCCCAAGTTTATTGCCCGCCGTATGGTTATCTTTGCCTCGGAAGACATTGGCCTCGCTGGCAATGGCGCCCTGGGCCTCGCATTGAACGCCTTTCAAGCCGTCGAGCGCGTCGGTATGCCTGAGTCACAATATATTCTGTTTCACGTCGCCAGCGCACTTACTAAGGCAGAAAAATCCCGCCAAACCACCGATGCCATGCACCGCGCACAGGCACTCGCAAAACAATACGCCGATGCACCCGTCCCGCTGCACTTACGAAACGCACCGACCAAACTTATGAAAGACCTTGGCTATAGCAAAAACTACAAGTGGGAGGCCAACTTCAAGCATGCAGAGGGCTTCCTCCCTGATGACCTTAAAGGCGAGAAGATTTTTTAGGCTTTTTGCGTTTTTTCAAAGCAACATACACACCATTCGTCCATCCAAAACCGTCTTGTAACACGTACTCGCCACCGCCACCCAAACCATTGCCGCCCACTACATTATATTTCTCCACCAAGCGGTGTGATTTTTTAAATACCTTTTCGGTTAAGGCTAACCACCGTGCAGTAATCTCATCGGCAAGTTCGTCGTAGCCGTAGTTGCGCAGACCCTCTATCGCCACCCACTGAAGTGGCGCCCAGCCATTTGGACTATCCCACTGCTGTCCAGTATTATGTAGTGTCGTCACAAGGCCACCTGTCTGTAAAAAGTCAGTACGAAGACGCTCTGCGACATGCCGCGCCTGAGCCTCGGACGCAATGCCCACATACAAAGGAAAGACTGCGGCCAAGCTCAACACGCCGGTTCGTCGTTTTGTATGAAAATTATAATCCATATAAAATTGCTTTTTCTCACTCCATAAATAGCGATTTATCGCTTCTTTGCGCCGTAACGCACGCTGGCGATACCGCCGCACCGTGAGTGGGTGGAGGAATGAATTATAGGCATCGGCAATTGTTTCTTCAAGCGTATAAAGTAGGCTGTTTAAATCGATAGGGATAATATCGGCGGTATGAATCGTGCGAATATCACTGGCGTCTCGAAACCAACGCGAACTAAAATCCCAGCCCGACTCGGCAGCAGCCCTTAAGTGTAAGTACAGCCTATCAAGCTGGCGCCTTCCGGAGGCTTGCGCCGTTGTCGTATCTTCGTGGAGCGACTCTGGACGAGGGGTCATTTTATTGTCGTAATACCGGTTGAGTAACGTACCGTTTGGCATTTGCGCAACACGTCGATAAGCGAAATGTTCGGTATCTTTTAACTTCAGTACGCCTTTCATCCAAAATTTATACTCACCTACAAGCAGCGGTGCATATTCGCGCAATACTTTTTTACCCTTATGTTGGGCCAAAAGCTTGACCATAAGTGCAAAAAACGGTGGCTGCGAGCGACTTAAAAAATACGTTCGGTTGGCTGTTGGGATAAACCCATGCTTGCGAATCATATGGGCACAATTCTTGACCATCGCCTCGACTATGTCCCACTTCTTTTCAGCAGCAAGGCCAAGCATAATAAAGTAACTATCCCAATAAAATTGCTCGTTAAAGCGCCCGCCTGGCACAATATATTTATACGGCAGTGCCGTCAACGACCCACGGTCAATACGATTTCGACGCTCAAGAAAGCTCCATAACCGTTCAATATGCCGAAGCATCGACTCGCCGCGCCGTACTGGAAATGGCTCTTTTTTATGAACCGTCGTTGATAGGTCGTAGAAATGTCGATTGATAAACTCTTGTAAATTAAAGGTGGGATCTTGCTTTAAAAGCCGATACTCTTCTTGAATCGAACGTACCCTTTTTATAGGCACAAGGTCGGCAAATGTTTTACCGTCGCCATACACACGCTGTCGCTGGACATCGTGGAATAAATCCCCCAGTAGCTCATCGGGTGATTTCTGGCTCCGTATCAGCAGGCCAGCTGTCGATACAAGCGCCGAGCGCAGCTCTTCAATATCTACTCGTGGTGTCTTCACTCTTTGATTATATGCCAAACCATACATAAGCTCTATGGCCTATAAAAATAACCCGTGGAGACGGGCTATTTTTTATTACTTATTTGCGCGCTTGCGCTGGTTTGGATCAAGGTAGCGTTTGCGAAGACGCAGGCTCTTTGGTGTGACTTCCAAAAGTTCGTCATCTTCAATGAAGTCGATTGACTGTTCAAGGCTTAAGTCGGTAAACGGTGTCAACTGAATCGTGCCGTCGCTCGATGAGCTACGCATGTTTGTCAGCTGCTTACCACGGCAAACGTTAATATCGAGGTCGCCCGAACGGTTATACAGTCCGACGATCATTCCTTGATATACCTGCACACCAGGGCCGACGAACAATTCACCACGCGCAGCCGCCGTATCAAGCGCATACGCTGTGGTTGCACCAGCTTCATGGGCAACCAATGCACCATTGCGACTTTGCTGCAGCTTAGGGCCAAGTGGCTCATACCCACGAGGGAGGCTGTTCATAATGACCGTACCCTTTGTCGCAGTCAAAAGAAGGTTACGAAGACCAATCATGGCACGTGTTGGAATAAGGTAGGTCGTGCGTGTCGTACCCGAACTAGTGGTTTCTTGCTTAATGTTAACCGCACGGCGCGTCCCCATCTCCTGGCTGACCGCCCCCAGAAACTCTGGGGCAACTTCGATCAACAGCTCTTCGACTGGCTCCTTGACAACACCGTCTTCTTCAATGGTCACCGCCTGTGGGCGTCCCACCTCAAATTCAAAGTCTTCACGACGAAGTGTTTCAATAAGGACCGACAGGTGCAGCTCGCCACGTCCAGAAACAACAAACCCAATCCCCTCTTCGGCAACACGCAGCGAAACGTTCGTCTCAAGCTCTTGCTTGAGCCGGTCACCAATTTGACGACTCGTATTGTACTTCGCTTCCTTGCCTTTCATTGGGCTGGTGTTTGGACCAAGGTACATACTAATGGTTGGGGCTTCAATTTCAAGTACCGGCAGCGCCTCTGGGTTTTCTTTGTCGGCCAGTGTTTCGCCAATATGAGCATCGGCAACGCCAGTGACGGCAATAATGTCGCCCGCACCAGCTTCATCGATTTCTTCACGCACCAAGCCACGATAACCAAAAAGCTTATCAATTTTTGCACTCGCCTGTGTGCCGTCACGCTTCATTAAGGCAACTTGCTGATTTTTCTTCAGCGTGCCGCGGCTAATGCGTCCAATGGCGTACTTACCTAAGAAAGAGTCGTAAGCAAGCGACGTAATAAGCATCTGAAATGGCTTGTCAATGTCAACGGTTGGCGCTGGAATGTCGTTAATAATTGCATCAAAAATTGGCGTAAGGTCGGTATGTTCTGACGGGTTGTCTGGAAGTGCTGCCCACGCCTTACCTTCACGGCCAATGGCGTAATATACCGGGTAGTGCAACTGGTCGTCACTGACAGCCAACTCTAGGAAAAGCTCGGAAACTTCATCGAGTACTTCATCGATGCGGCGAGACGGCTTGTCGATTTTGTTCACCACAACAACTGGCTTCAGGCCAAGCTCCAGCGCCTTAGAAAGCACAAACTTTGTTTGTGGCATTGGGCCTTCTTGTGCGTCAACAATTAACAGTACGCCGTCGGCCATGTTTAGTGTACGCTCAACCTCACCAGAGAAATCGGCGTGCCCCGGGGTGTCAATAATGTTAATTTTATAGTCGCCGTGATACACCGAGGTCTGCTTGGCAGTAATAGTAATGCCTCGTTCGTGCTCTTGGTCACCGCTGTCCATAATTAAAGACTGCTCCATCTCGGCTTGATTAGAGCGAAAGGTGTTACTCTGCTTCAAAAGCCCGTCAACCATGGTTGTCTTGCCGTGGTCAACGTGCGCAATAATAGCAACGTTGCGAATGTAGTTAGGGTCTTTCATAAAAATATGCCCATTAAACTGGGCTCCTCTATGTACTAATTAAAGCATTTTGGCTATAAATTTGCAACCTAAATAGTGACACTGGGTGTATTATTGCAACACCTTTCGAGGCGCAAGCTAACGATAAAGACTTTGCCACAGAACGAGCATCAAGTATATGCGATGTTTTCGGCGCTCCATCCGGAGCTCGTATAAGTTCCTTGGCAGTATGCACGCACATGTGAATTCCACGATGCAACTGGTAGCGATGGGCGCACTGCGCTCGTTGCTGTTGATGGGCCGTAGGTCCATTGCACCGCTCCGGTCGATCGACGAATAATAAACATGTAGTACACAGGGTAACCCGCACTACAACCGACACCATTCCATACCATTGTTGTATTGTTTGAAACGACGTGGCGAACCCACCCAGGGGCGCTTGGCGCTGGGATACCACGGGTAAAGGTGCTACTAGTACTCGACACCGATACCCCAGACATACCGCTTGCGACGTTTGCACAGCGACTCTCAACACGATACGTCACTTGGTCATCGTAGCCAATCGTCACACCGCTCGTTGTACCCGTACCCCAGGAAGTATAGCTATTATAGCCGCCAGCTTCCCGTGCCGTGTCGCGCTGCCAACGATACTGCACTGTTGTGCCAGCGGGACATCCACTAGCGCTCCACGATGCATTGCTATCACCACCAACAGAGATAGCTCCCAATGTCGGAGTGCTTGTAATTGGCATCGTGACATCAAATTCAGACGCGGTCGCACCTGAATGATTACCACCCACACTACACCGAGCGTATATAGTTCCTGTAATTCTTACGCCCTGAGTACTTACCGATTGTTCGCGCGCTGGTGTCCAGTCTGTTTGTTCGCCAGAACCGCCCCCTGCCACTTGCCATTCCCACCGATAACTTGGCGTCATGTCGCCAAGACACGTCACATCATCCCATGTAAATTTAAGCTCGGATGAACTCGCAGACACGGTCGTCTCTCCAGGGGCACTGTCCTGTGCAATATTACCAGTCCCGGGCACACCAATGGAGTCATTGCAAATACCAGGCGCCGGCACCTTTGACAGATTCGTCACGAAAAATACGCGTTTACCATCTGTATTCGTCAGACAAAAAGCCGATCGGTCGCTGGCAATATTATAGCCCAATACCCTACCTTCACTAGGCCTTATTCCTGTCTGCTCCAAAGTCTCGGCATACAGTTCGTCCACGGCGCTTATCTTGGTAAGCTCAAGCTGCTTCGCTGCCTGTGATAGCTCCTGCTTCATCGCCGTATCGGTGGCCTGATTCTGAATACCGTTATAGCCAACAATGGTCACTGCGGCCAGGATGGCGATAACGACAATAACTATAATGAGTTCAACAATTGTAAAGCCATTTCGGTCTTTATACGTAAACATAACTGCTTTAATTGTACCATTGAATAGTAAATCTCCTCGCTAAAAGGAGAGATATGTTGGTGCGCGTGAGAGGACTTGAACCTCCACGTCCTTGCGAACACTAGCACCTCAAGCTAGCCTGTCTACCAATTCCAGCACACGCGCGTCAGAGGCAATTATAACAGTTTTATTGCCAATATTAAAGCCCCAGACGGCTGAGGCTTTAATTAAACATTAATTGAGACTAGTCGTCTTTCTTAGACACGAGCAGCAGAATACCGCTCACCAGGCTTACAAAAAGAAGCGTACAGACACCAAAGGCAACGGTATTCCTCTTTGTACCTTTGTAAATACCCCAAGAAATCACCGTCATCGGGATCATCCATGCTAGTGGGATGAGTGTCCAGCCAATAGCAATCGTGCTGATAAGGTTGAAGATAAATGCAACGAGCCGTAGGTTTGTATCGTTACTATTTGCCGCACTTGTCGCGCCAGTTTCGTCCATTGTTGAGTCTCCTTTTATGAGTTAGATTCATTCTATCATAAATAGTTACGAAAAATGAGAAGAAGCTTAACTACTTGTCAACGACCCTTTTATTCTGTATAATAACCCCTCAGATACGACTTGCGGGCGCTTAGCTCAGTTGGCTAGAGCATCTCGTTTACACCGAGAGGGTCGGGGGTTCGAATCCCTCAGCGCCCACCAGTATCGTCTACGAAAAACTTCCTCTTACGAGGGAGTTTTCTTTTTTGGTTACGGTGTACGAAAGACCGTCCTCGAGCCAACCGACCAGTAGCGCACAGATGAATACCTGTCTATGCCAGAGTGTAACTTAGAGGCTGCAACTTCACTGTGAACATTTTCGGTATGTACGTATTGAGTTGTCGCCTGATACAGGCCGATCGCTGGCACGTCACTCAGCCACTGACGGGCAAAGGTAATATATTTCACATTACGCAGCTCGGGCTCAAGGCGCATACGAGCACTCAAAAGCGTGCTATCGGCAATGGCCGCCTTGTAGTTAGAGAAGTTACGGCCCTCTCGAGTCTGTGAGCTATGCCAATACGGATACACGTCGGGGTCGCTACCAATATTCAATTGGTCGAGTAGTACGTCATAGGCGCGGGGGCGTAATATCTCTTGGGCAACGTTTTGCGTTGGGTCACTGCGATCAAACACTCGGGTAGTGACTGAAATGCCAAGCTTCCGCCACTGATCGGTAATAACGCCAAGTGCTTTTTCGAAATCAGGGTTTTTACTCGTCACAACCGAGATCGTCAGTGTTTCACCCTTCTTCTGTCGTGTATTACCGACGAGCCTCCAGCCAGCCTGGTCGAGTAACTGACCCGCCTTTTCTGGGTTATAAGTCGGTGCTTTTGGCAATTCACCCTGTATCTGACCCTTCACAAACGGTAGGTAGAGGGCTGGGAGCTGGTCTGAAACTGCCTCACGGACTGCAGTTGTGTCGGTACCAATTTGTAGCGCACGGCGCACCGAAACGTCCCTAAGGACAGGGCTCGTTGTATTCAGCAAGGCGTAGACGCCACTGCTGATTGGCGCATTGACGACTTTATAACGCTGCGTATTAATAGATTGTGTCATGGTAACCGATAAATCACTGGCAGCATTAACCTCTGAAGTTGTCAGCGCTCTGAGAATAGCGTCGGTACTTGGGTAGACATGCAGCTGAATGCGATCGAGCTTCGCGGCACCTTTATAGTAGCTGTCGTTTTTGGCCAGGTGAATAATTTTTCGCGTTCCGCCCGTATCTTGTCCCTGCAGGAGCCTAAGAGTAAAGGGGCCACTCCCAACTGGTTTCGTACTAAAGGTATTTTCACGAAGCTGCGCAGGCTCGACATTGCGTAAAATATGCTCTGGAAGAATTGGCAAGAACCGTAAAGCATGCGGAAAGGCTGCGTAAACTGCCGGTAGCTTAAACTCGACGGTACGCTCGTCAATTTCTTTGACGGCGACATCATTCCAGCCTGTGAGCGTGGAGCGTGTTGTACTATCTTTGAGCAAGTTCACCGTGAAGACGACATCGCGCGCCCTGACGTAGAGACCATCACTCCACCGTGCATCGGGACGAATCGAGAGTGTGTATGCTTTTTGATCTTTACTCACCTTCATACTGTCCGCAAGGTCGTAGTTAAGATTTCCGGTACTGTCGTATGTCACTAAGCGTGCAAATAATAGCTCACTCGCTGCCTCTTCGGCACTGGATTGGGCAAAAATAGGGTTGAGTGTTTCCACTGGCCCCAGCACCGCCTCGGCATAGGTGCCTCCGGTGGCAAAAGCAGCTGTACGGTACTCACCCTGATACCACCAGAACTGCAGCCCAACGGCTCCAATTAATATCCCAGCGGCCACGATCCAAAGGGCAATACGGCTCCTTACCTCACGAAATGTATCCCAGCGACGAAACACAAAGCGACGCGCGTGCTTCATGGTAGCACTTTCGACTTTTTTCATACGACGCGTTAAATCCTTTGAGTTAAAACTCATCTTGGGAAGGGAGCGCCATTTGGGTGGTTCGGTATCTGCCACGCTATACCTATTAACTAGGGATTAAAAGCCCAGCTAGAATAGACAGCACAAACACGACAGCAAAAATGATGGTGACTTCAAAAAGGTTTTTATCGATACCACGGCGAGTGGTGTAGAGTTCCCCTGAACTACCAAACCCAGCACCTAGTGTTGCACCACGCTGCTGCAAAAGGATAGCGACAATCATCAGGACGGCTGACGCAATGGTAAATATCTGCAAAATAAGATCAATTGACATGACGACTCCTTGTTTTCTCTGCGCGAATTTCCATCAACGCACTTACTATATAGTTTACCAGACTCAGAATAATTCCGGTAATAATTGAGTTGCCAAATGACATAGAAATTCCCGGCGCAATTGCCAGTGAAATATACACTAGCAGCCCGTTGACCACCAACGTAAAGAGGCCGAGCGTGATTAAGATTGCTGGAAGCGACACGATGACAAAGAGCGGCTTGAGAAAACTATTGGTGAGCGAGAAAATCAGCCCAGCAAACAAAAAGCCCCAAAAACCAGCCGTCACGTCGACGTTATCATACCCTGTGCCAAGAAGCCGGACAGCCGTCCAAAGCCCGAGTGCATTCAATGCCCAACGCACTAAAAACACCATAAATTGTTGTTTCATATTATGCCCATTATATCACAGACTGGTTGGTAAACTGGCGCTGAGGTTTTCATAACCATCTTCTGTCACGAGAATATCGTCCTCTATCCGTACTCCGATTCCCTCTTCAGGTATGTATATGCCCGGCTCAACAGTGAGAACCATGCCTGGCTGAAATTCTTTGTAGCCGCCAAGTGAATCATGGACGTCCACCCCCAAGCCATGGCTAATAGCATGAGGGAAATAGCGACGATAGTCTTCGGGCTTTTTTAACAAACCCAGACGGCGTAGCGCATCTTTCATAATTTCGTCCGACTGGTTTTGATAATCCCTGAGCGTCACACCTGGTTTAATAAGGTCGATAATTGCAAAGTGCGCCTTTTCTACCGCTGCGTGCACAGCCTTTTCACGCGCAGTCGGCTTACCAAGGGCATACGTGCGCGTGATATCGGCTGCATATCCAGTGGTGCGGCTACCGATATCAATCAAAACAAGGCCGCCCCTGCGTAGTGGCGCTTGGTTTTGGGCGTAGTGTAGTGTGCAGGCATTTTTTCCGCTTGCGACGATAGGCTCATACGCATGGCCAGTCGCGCCACGGCTCCGGAAGAAGTGGGTAAAGTCCGCCTCAATCTCATATTCATGTGTATAGTTTTTTATATTTTTTCCCACCTGTGCGAACGCCTCGACCGTCAGATTCACTGCTCGCTGTATCGCAGCGACTTCCTCATGACTTTTGATTGCTCGCAAGCGGCCAATAGCAGCACGACAATCGCTCACACTGGCATACTGCTTCTTCAGCGCGCGCCCTAACCGTACCTGAGCCGGATTAACCACAAAACTATAGTATTTCTGGTAGGGGTCTTTTCCGAGAGTAAAAACTTGTTGCGTTTGATGAGCAATTTGCTCCAAGAAGTCCTTGGCATTACGACTCTCTATAACTTCGTCCACTCCACTGATACGCTTCGCATCGACATCTGTTAAGCCGCCCTCGAAAATACGTTGCTGCTCGCTCACGCCAGGAGCTAACAACCAGCTTTTTTCGCCCTTGATCACAAGGATCCAGCCCGGCTCATCGATACCCGTCAGCCACCAAAAATGTGCCTCCTGAAGAAATGGCGCTGCCATATCACCTGACTTTTGGAGTAGTGCATACGCCGTTAGGATAACGAGGCTGTCTTTGCCTAACTCCGCAATAAGCAACTTGCGATGGCGTCGAAAGAACTCTTGATTCATTGGTTTATTATAGCGTAGATAAAACAGTCTGACTGTAAACCCACTTAAAGAGTCAGTTGACGGTACTGCCTAGGAATCTTGGTTCTGCTGTTGAGAATCGTGTAAGACACCATAGATAGTGCGGGCTTTAACAACGCCCACTACAGCAGTCAGTTGTTCTAGAGTTGCGGTACTCACACCCCTCAAGCTACCGAACTTCCGTATCAACTGCCTTCTGGTCGCTGGCCCCACGCCTGGAATATCCTCGAGGCTACTTGCCGTTTGTTTTGCCCGTTTTAAAACCGTATGGTAACTCACCGCAAATCGGTGCGACTCGTCTCGGATACGTTGAAAGAGTTTCGTGACATGATTATATTTCGCAGGCCCTGTGGCCGTCACTGAGGCACGCAGATTCTTGGAGTGGCCCGAGGCGTTACTTTGACCGGCATGTAAATTGAGCTTAATATACTCGCCGCTGCGCTCAACGATGACACTTGGGTCGCTTACTCCGCCTTTAAGGTATTCGTTTATTTTTGCCATGCCTACCTGCGAACGGACCGCATGAACAATAACCTCTTCCTCGCGCTTCGCAATGCTGATTGTAGGAATTGCCAGTTGACGCTCCTCTATGGCTCGCAGTGCCGCATCGAGTTGCCCTTTCCCGCCGTCGATTAAAATGAGATCCGGCATACCCCAGCTTTTTATATTTTTTTCGCTCAAACGTCGCAGAAGCACTTCGTGCATATTAGCGTAGTCATCGTTTCGTTCAATACGGGTCTTAAATTTTCGATACTGACTGCGGTCGCTCACACCGTTGGTAAACACCACCATACTTGCCACGACATTAACACCGCCCATGTGACTAATGTCGTATCCTTCGATTCGTGTGGGTATTTTCGGAAGACCGAATAAATCAACAAGGTCGCCAAGCGCTCGGTCCTTGCTAATGTCCAAGAACTCTTTGTCGCCAAACATAATACGTTGCTGCAATGCACGTAGGTCGTTTAATTTATTCCGATAGAGGGCGGCATTTTCAAAGTCATGTAACTTTGCTGCCAACTGCATCTGTTTTTCCATATCACGAATAATCGCCTTGCGCCCACCTTCAAAATAGCGCACCAATTGCCTCAGGGTTGCTTTGTATTCTTCCGAACTCGTCCCAGCGCGAGGACTAAGACCAATATGCGCATCGAGGTCGGGGCGTGCACCGTCTTTTGGTGGCTTTGTGTAATAAGGAAAAATTTTGCGCAAATACCGTAGGGCTTTTTTAATTGCAAAGCCATTATAGTAAGGGCCGAAATAGTCAGCGCCATCGTCAATTGGATTACGAGTAAACGAAACGGTCGGCCAAGTGCTCTTCATGTCGATGCGGACAAACATCTGCGACTTATCGTCACGAAGCAAAATATTATACCGCGGCATGTAGCGCTTCACCATTTCCGACTCTAGAAACAAGGCATCGAGCTCACTCTCGGTTTCTACCCAGTCGGTATCATCGATCTCCTCAACGAGCGCCAGGGTTTTCACGTCCATATCGCGTGTACTCTGAAAGTACTGACGCACACGGTTTTTAAGCACCGCTGCTTTCCCCACGTAAATAATCTCGCCGTTTTTTGATTTATGAAAATAAACACCCGACGAGCGTGGGAGGGTTTTTAATTTTGCTTCAAGCTTTGCATTCATCTCATATATATTATATATTACTAAGGTACATAAGTCCGAATGAACCGCGAGATCCACCCAGGAACACCTCGCCATCGGCACTACACTTTACTAGACGGGGATTATCATTATTAACCCTCATAGGAGGTTCTACGATGTCAAAAATGACAGCCGAAGAGCAAGAAGCGTTTCGCAAGGCCGTTGCTGAATACACTATCCATAGTGTCAACGGTGTTGGCGAGCACTGGAAGCACTGGCGTGCATGGGGAAGCTGGTTTAGCTGGGGCTCGCCCACTGGCCTGGGGCTTTTCTTCATCGCTATCGCGATAGCCATCTGGATTATCCGCCAGGCGTTCTAACGAAAAACCGTCGCTGCTCGTACTGACAGCGACGGTTTTTTTTATGTATCAAAGAACTTTAGCGGAGATCTTTTTGAGCCCGCAGCGCAAACCCAATTGCGAGTGCGCCGTACAGAACCGCGTAAAGACCAACCACCCAAACGACCGCAACACCGGCAGACACTGGGTAAAGGAGCGTCACAATACCCGCAAGGACGCCGATAACACCGGCAATCACCGCGAAGGTTCGTGAATCACTCGAACGGTCGGCGTCAAAGAGTCCTTGTAGTACGTCAACGACACCACGAGCTAAGAATGTGAGTCCAATAAGAATCACGAACATAGTCGCAGTTTCAACTGGGTTGCGCAGCATGTACACCGCCAGCCCAACTGCTAACACACTAAAGAGTAGCTCTAGCCACCAGAATTTATTCGAGCCAATCGATGAAAGTCCAACGATCACCCCAACGACACCCCACACTAGTACGAAGACGCTAAAGAGTACGATCAATAGCGATACTGTTAATCCTGGCCAAAAAAGCGCCAGAATACCAAATAAAATAGCCAGGACACCCTGACCAATTGCGAGCCCCCACAACTGCTTTGCGAGCGGGCTTAGTTCACTTCTTGCCATTTTTACACCTCCCTTAAGGTTGTGCTTACAGTATAGACCTTATTTTAGGAAATGTTAATAGTTTGAAAATAAAACCTAGTATATGTCTATAACGCTCTCTATAGCGTGTGGGCTACTGCGCCATAACGCTCGAGGTGCTGCACCCGACACGCCTCGGTATGGAACAAGAGGTCCGGGGTCTTTTTGCAAGTCTCGCAAATTAACACGAGGTCATTACAGTTTACAAAAGCACAGTTTTCAAAATTACTGGTTTTACTACCACAATGCGTACACTCACCAATGGTTTTAGCATGGTCCGAAAAGTCAACTGTCATGCGATTATCGAACACGCGCAGAGAACCTTCCCATAGGCCATCATCACCATAAGCTTCGCCGTACTTCACGATACCACCGTCAATTTGATAGACATCTGTAAAGCCACGTTTTTTCATCATGGCAGAGATAACCTCGCAGCGAATACCGCCGGTACAGTAGGTAATGACTTTTTTATCTTTAATGTCGTCGTACTTATCACTCTCAAGCTCGGCAATGAAATCGCGGGAGGTATTCGTATTAGGAACAATCGCGTTTTTGAATTTGCCAATTTTCGCTTCGTGCGCATTACGACCGTCGAAGAATACGACGTCATCGCCATACTTTTCTATCAGCTCATGTATTTGCTTTGGTTTGAGGTGCTGGCCGCCACCGACAACACCGTTTTCATCAACATCAAATTCATCGTCACTATTCTGAAATCCAACCAATTCGCGACGGTGTTTCACGCTCATGCGTGGAAAATCGTCACCCGAGCCATCACTCCACTTAAACACTATGTCCTTAAACGAAGGGTGCTCTTTTGTCGCCTTAATATATGCCTTTAGGTCATCGACCTCGCCGCCAACTGTACCATTCAGGCCGTGTCGAGACACCAAAATACGTCCCTTCAACCGAAGGCTGTCTGTCAGGGATTTTTGCCACAGCTTTACCGCTTCAGGGTCGCCAAGTGGGGCAAATTTATAATACAGGAGGATTTTTTGCATCGACTGCTATAGTAGCATTTTTTACCCCTGTCGTCTAGATAAAATCACCTGTAACGGCAGTATGTTGCAGGGTTATAAAGGGTGTATAATAAGTACATGCCCTACCAGCAAAGTCCCCTCGTCACAGAGTACATTGCGCGGTACGACGCCGAGACACAGCGCCGCTTACAAAAATTGCGAAATGCCATTCAGGTCACGTTTCCCAACACTATCGAAGACATCAGCTACGGCATTCCTACCTATCGTCTTACACCAACCAAGCGTGGTATCGTCCACTTTGGGGCGGCCAAGGGTCACATAGGTATCTACGGCATCTTCGATGTGCGCAATAACGCCGTCATTCATGAAAAAATGCAAAAATACCGTACCGGGCGTGGAACACTGCAGTTTAGCAGTCTCGTACCGCTACCTATGAGCGATATCCGACAAATCCTTATTTTCCATAAAACGCACCTTACGGCCAGTCACTCTTAAAAGGGCGGCGCTCACCTCTTTACACCCACGTGGTAATTCTCTATACTAAGTCCCATTATGACCTGCGGGTCCTCTACTCGTTGACGTTCGGACGACCGAACCAATCACGAAATCTATCATCAAGCAGTACGTTTACCTGCCCATAAGGAGTGTCATGTCCAAAAATCTACCATCATCTGCTAGTCTGTTTTCAAGCCTTCGGTTCCACTGGGGCTATGCAATGCGTTTTAAAAAACAGGTGATTGTAAGTTTCATTGTCGGGCCACTCAGTTTTATCGCCGATCGTTATATTGCACCGCTGTTTATTGCTGCGCTTCTCAGTGCCATTCAAACGAATACTGCAACACTCGAAAGTTCCATGTGGCTAATTATTGGATACGCAATTGTACAAATACTCGCTTTTGTCATTGGGTACCGCATTAATTTATACGCCATGTGGTCGGTGCAAATCCAAGGGGCAAAGGCTATCAACCAAGACGCCTTTACAGCACTTTCGCGTCATTCGTTGAAATTCCATAATAATCGGTTTGCTGGCTCGCTTGTTTCACAGGTAAACAAAACTGCTGGCGCCTACTTCTCGTTTTGGAATATGATTATCTTCGAACTCATGTTTGCGATTGTTGCCATCATTGGTACTGTTGTCGGCATCATATTCATATCGTGGCCTCTCGCGGTTATCTTGGCTGTTTTTGTGGCTATATTTAGCACTGCTGCTTTCTTCAGCACTCGGTTTATCCGTCCCCGGCACATTGCACGGTCAAAGGCGTACTCGAAGATATCCGGGCAGTTATCTGATGCCTTAAGTAATATGGTTGCAGTGAAAATCGAGAGCAAAGAGCAGGGTGAGCATAAACGCCTCACGAAACACCTCGACACCATGATTGAAAAAGAAAAGCACGTGCGCTCGGGTGTCGTCGCTACCATGACCGGTACGTCATTTATTATTGCGTTGTCCAGAATTTCTGCACTGGTTGTTGCCGTCTTGGCCGTACAAAGCCAATCTATTGATGCCGGTGCTGTGTACCTATTGATCACCTTCACGTTCAACCTCCTAGGAGAGCTCTCTAATATCACCTCGGTTCTCCGTACTACCTACCAAATTAGCGGCGATACCGATGAGATGCTTGGTATTATGCGCGAGCCAGTTGATATCATTGATAAAACACACAAACAACTACGCGCAGCAAAGGGTGCCGTGACGCTTAAGAACGTCACCTTTGCCCACGATGATGACGAGCCGCTTTTTAAAGACTTTTCGCTCCATATACCAGCGGGTCAAAAGGTGGGTGTCGTGGGGATGAGCGGCTCGGGCAAGACAACTCTCACGAAACTTCTCCTACGGCTCAGTGACCCCCAGTCCGGATCAATTACTATTGACGAGCAGGATATCGCCGAGGTCACCCAGGCTTCCTTGCACCGAGCAATCGCCTATGTCCCCCAGGAGCCACTCCTGTTTCATCGTAGCCTGAAAGAAAACATTACCTATTCTCGACCAACAGCGTCGCAAAAAGCAATTGAGGCGGCCACCAAGGACGCTCAGGCGTACCAATTTATTCACACACTCCCCAATGGGCTTGATACCCTTGTGGGTGAGCGTGGCGTGAAGCTTTCGGGCGGGCAACGGCAGCGTGTCGCAATTGCGCGAGCAATTCTAAAAGATGCGCCAGTGTTGATCTTAGACGAAGCCACTAGCGCCCTTGATAGCGAAAGTGAGGCGCTTATCCAAAAAGCGCTTGAAGAGTTGATGAATGGCCGCACAAGTATTGTTATTGCGCACCGGCTTTCAACCATCGCCAAACTTGATCGTATTATCGTTTTGGATGAAGGAGCGATTGTCGAAGACGGCTCCCACCGTGAGCTTCTGGCGCAAAAAGGTATCTACGCCAAACTATGGGCGCACCAATCTGGTGGTTTTATTGAAGAATAGCAAAAGCCCCTACTAAGGGGCTTTTGAAAGATTGTCTATTTGATGACCGAGTAGTCTCTTACTTGCCGTCGGCGTTTGCTTCGGCTGGAGCGCCTTCAGAACTCTCGTCGCTGCCATTCTCGGCCTCAACTTCGCTTGCATCAGTTGCGTCACCAGCGGCGGCATCGTTGGCTGCTTCCAGTGCGGCTGGTTCGTAAACATTAGCGATGACAATATCGAGGTCTTGCTCGACATCGGCGTATTCTACACCCGCAGGCAGGGTGACGTCGGCTAAGGTGATTTTATCTTCGTCGGTTGCTAAGGCGGCAATGGAAATTTCCAGTGACTCTGGTAGGTCGGCAGGTTTCGCTTTAATTGCCACGGTTTCAACTGCCTGTAGGACAATCAGGCCAGCCTTTTCAGCGATACTTTCGCCCTGACCAACAAGAACAATTGGCACCTCGGTAGTAATAATATCGTTCTGCTTAATTGCATGGAATGCAACGTGCAATACGCGTTGCTTCACAGGATCAATTTCAATACTCTTAATAATCGCTAGCTTTTTCTTGCCATCAATGACCAAATGTACTGGTGTGTGCTTCCCTGCTTCACGAACCACCTTGGCGGTTTCAACGTCTGCAGATTGTGTTGAGATTGGTGTATCTTGGCCACCATAAACAATGCTTGGGATAAAGCCGTCCCGGCGAAGGTTGGTCACTTTTTTACCGTGGGCCTCGCGCGTTGTCAGTTTTAATGAAATATCGTGCATATGCGTACTCCCCTTGAGTCTTCAAAATAGTTTCGGAATCGGTGAGGTGATTCTTACCCTATATAAATTATACCATTTTTGTAAAGAATTTGCTGAGAGACACCACTAAAGTAGTGCGGCATGGTAAAATAATGGTACGTATGAACGATATTCTTTTTTCAAGTCTTGCAACATTTGGTGCCATTCCTGGCTTTGACCTCGTTGACCTCATTATTGGCTTCGGCATCTTTGCGATTCTCCTGGTCATTTTTGCAGAGTCAGGGCTTTTAATCGGCTTTTTCCTCCCTGGCGATAGCCTCCTGTTCACCGCTGGCGCCCTCTACGCAACCGGCATCCTCCCTGGAAACGTCCCTATTCCTATATACCTTTTCGTTGTCTTACTCTTTCTTGCAGCTGTCTTGGGCGACACGGTTGGGTACTGGTTTGGCCGAAAAGCCGGTCCACGTATTTTTAGTAAACCCGACGCAAAAATTTTCAAACAGGCCCATATTCAAAGTGCGCAAGGTTTCTACGACAAACACGGCGGCAAAACTATTATTATGGCTCGGTTCGTGCCGATTGTTCGTACTTTCGCACCAATTGTCGCTGGTGTCGGAAAAATGGATTATAAAAAGTTTCTGAGCTTTAACCTTATTGGCGGTTTCTTGTGGACATTCGGCGTTACCTTCCTCGGGTACTTCGCTGGTAAGGGGCTTATTGCTGCTGGTATCGATGTCGACGCCGTCATTCTTCCTATCGTCTTCTTGATTGTCTTCATATCTATCTTGCCTCCGGCAATCGAAATCTTAAAAGACAAGAAAAATCGCACTGCTATCTGGAACACAACGAAGAAGCAATTTAAAATGATCTCTGGCTTTCTTAAAAGATAGTCCGGTAAGCAACGGGATGGGGTATCGCACACACAAACAACTCGGCGCAATCGTTCATAATGATGGCGTCGACTTTTGTGTCTGGGCACCTTTTGCGAAAAACGTTGCCCTCCTTTTTTGGGCAGAATTTGACTGGGAAGAGTATCCCATGCACGCCGATAAAAAAGGTTACTGGATCTTAGAAAACTTCGATGCGCAGCCCGGTCAGTCTTACAAATATCGCATTACCGCCGCCGATGGTACCCAGCACGATAAAAACGACCCGTATGCGCGTCAACTGACCGATTCGGACAATGGTTCATCAATTATTGTTGCGTCTGATTTTGACTGGGAGGGTGCTGGCGATTTCGAAGGCGCTCCTCATAACCAAGCAATTATTTACGAGCTACATGTTGGTACTTTTAATCGCCCCGACGCCTCTACCACGGGCACCTTTGCAACCGCTATCGAAAAGCTTGATTACTTACAATCCCTGGGTATCAACTACATAGAACTCATGCCTGTCACTAGCATGGCCATGGGGCACGGCTGGGGGTATGCACCTAATGCATTATTCTCGGTAGAAAATGCCTACGGTGGTCGTCACGGGCTGCTCGAGTTTGTGAAAGCCTGCCACCAAAAAGGGATCGGCGTTATTTTAGATGTCGTCTATAACCACTTCTACCCAGAAAGTGATCTTTGGCAGTTTGATGGTTGGAGCGAAAATAATCGTGGTGGCATATACTTTTTCAACGATGAGCGCGGCGATACCCCTTGGGGTGGTCGCCCTGACTACGGGCGTCCTGAAGTACGCCAGTTTATTCTCGATAACGTCACTATGTGGCTCGCCGATTATCACATCGACGGCCTTCGCCTT
This sequence comes from uncultured Candidatus Saccharibacteria bacterium, assembly GCA_964388795.1. GTDB lineage: Bacteria > Patescibacteriota > Saccharimonadia > Saccharimonadales > Saccharimonadaceae > Microsaccharimonas. The sequence goes on from CAYMBV010000001.1 coordinate 52,723, forward strand.
GACTCTACTATTTATATGCGGAATAGCGACGGCAATAACGACAGGCACGACCTCGACATTCCCGAAGCCTGGACACTTCTTGGTGAAATTAACAGGCTTGCCCATAAGATTAACCCCAACGCTCTTATGATTGCCGAGGATAATGCCACGAATGATGGCATTGTGAAACCAGTCAAAGACAAAGGCATGGGCTTTAATGCACAATGGGAAGTTGGGTTTCCGCACGTTATTCGCGATAGTCTTGGTATTACCCAGAACGGAGACCAGCCGGCACTTGAGGGTATTGCGTACGAACTAGGCCACACCTATCGAAATGACGCTTTCGATAAGGTCATCTTTGCCGACTCACACGACACTGCCGCCAACGGATCTTCACGCCTCAACGAGGCAGTCACACCTGGCAATGCCGAAAGTCTCTCAGCACGACAGCGTGTCCTACTTGCAAGTGCTGTTACCCTGACTGCGCCGGGGATTCCCATGCTCCTGCAAGGGCAAGAGTTTATGCAAGAAGGTGCCTTTAACGAGTGGCAAATGCTTGAATGGGATAAAACCGAACAGTTTGCTGGCATTGTCCTCGCACACCAGCACCTCATTAATCTACGGCTGAACACCTTCGATAATACCCGCGGGCTTTTGGGGCACGAAACGGCCATCATTCAACGCGACGATCACAATGCCGTTATCGCCTACCACCGAAAAGATAAGGGTGGCCCGCGGGATGATACGATTGTTATTGCTAATTTCGGTGGCCAGACATTGAAAGACTATACGCTCCCCTTCCCGTCTACAGGTGAGTGGGTAGTGCGCTTTAACAGCAGTTGGCAAGGGTATAACGTTGATTTTCACGAAACAAATTTTGCCCGTGTCCATGTCGACCACTCATTGAATGGTGCTGTCGAGCTGGCGCAATACTCGACTATTATCTTATCGAAAGATAAAGAATAGCCTTATAAAACTGACTTCAGGTACTTGCCTGTAAACGAGGCGGGTACTTTCGTAATTTCCTCGGGGGTACCTTCTGCGACAACCGTCCCACCACCTAGACCACCTTCGGGACCCATGTCGATAATGTGGTCGGCTGTCTTTATCACGTCAAGGTTGTGTTCAATAATAACCATACTGTTGCCACCTTCAACTAGTTTTTGCAAAATGCCCAAAAGGCGGTTGACGTCGGCACTATGCAGACCTGTTGTCGGCTCATCCAGTATGTATAAGGTTTTACCAGTCGAGCGACGTGATAATTCACTTGCCAACTTAATGCGCTGCGCCTCACCGCCACTGAAAGTGGTCGCAGGCTGCCCAAGACGAATGTACCCCAAACCAACATCTACTAACGTATTGAGTTTCCGTGCAATAGCTGGGATATTCTCGAAGAACTGCGCCGCTTGCTCGACAGTCATTTCTAAGACATCGCTAATTGTCGCGTTTTTATACTTAATTTCTAACGCCTCGCGGTTGTACCGCTTGCCCTTACAAACGTCACAAGTCACATAAACATCGGGCAAGAAGTGCATTTCAATCTTGATAACGCCATCACCCTGACAATTCTCACAGCGCCCGCCCTTAACGTTAAAGCTAAAACGACCCGCCTTATAGCCCCGAATATTTGCCTCTGGCGTTCCGGCAAATAGTTCACGTATAGCGGTAAATACCCCCGTGTAGGTTGCGGGGTTTGACCGTGGGGTACGCCCAATAGCTGACTGGTCAATAATAATAGCCTTATCGAGGTACTCAATACCTTCGATATTATCGTGCGTGCCTGGAACTTCGTGCGCACGATGCAAACGAGCCGACAATTCTTTTGCAAGAATATCGTTAATAAGTGTCGATTTGCCACTACCGCTGACACCGCTCACTACTGTCATCACCCCAAGAGGGATAGAGACGCTAATGTTCTTGAGATTATTTTCGCGCGCACCCTTAATGAGAAGTTTGCGATCCTTTTGAAGCTGACGTCGCTTTTTCGGAGTTGCAATTTTTTCTACTCCACTAAGGTATCGACCAGTAATGCTGTCGGCATTTTCTGCGACCTCGTCTGGTGTGCCGTACGCAACAACCTGCCCACCGTTCACGCCCGCACCTGGACCAATATCGAGTAGGTAGTCGGCATGGCGAATAGTGTCCTCGTCGTGCTCAACAACCAAGACAGTGTTTCCTAAATCGCGAAGGTGCTTTAGGGTTGCAATAAGCCGGTCATTATCGCGCTGGTGCAAGCCAATCGACGGTTCGTCAAGGACGTACAGAACGCCTTGAAGCCCCGAGCCAATTTGGGTTGCCAGGCGAATACGCTGCGCCTCACCACCACTCAATGTATTAGCTGCACGCGATAGCTCGAGGTAGCTTAGCCCAACATTGTTCATAAATCCAAGTCGAGATTTAATTTCTTTTAAGATTTGGGTGGCAATAAATGCTTCTTGTTCACTCAATTTGAGCTTGTTCTCAAAAAGATCCAGAGCATCTTCGACGCCAAGCGTACAGATATCCATGATATTCAAGTTGTGAATAGTGACCGCTAAGACAACTGGCTTCAGCCGCGCACCGCGACAGGCGTGACATTCACGCTCGCGCATAAAACGCTCGATATCTTTGCGCATAAAGTCACTATCGGTCTCTTTGAAACGACGCTCGAGGTTTGGAATAACACCTTCGTAAGTTGAGTCGTACCCACGCCCATCGCCCAGTGAAACGCGGTATTTTTGGTCACCAGTACCATACAGAACCTTATGAACGGCATCCGCAGACATATCTTTCACAGGCACACGCAGGCTAAACCCATGCGCTTCAGCAACAACAGACAGGCGCTTCATATACCAAGCATCACTATTGACGCGGTTGTACGGACGGATCGCCCCTTCGGCAATAGTTAAATTGGGGTTAAAAACTAGCTCGGGGTCAACCTCTAGACGACTCCCTAGCCCAGTACAAACAGGGCAGGCACCTTGTGGTGCGTTAAAGCTAAACAGACGTGGCTCAAGTTCAGGTATTTCTTCCTTGGGATGATTCACACAGGCGTAGCGCTGGCTATAGATATGCGACGTCTCGGCGTCGACATCAAAAACTTCAACAACGCCGTCGGCAATTTCTAGGGCCTGCTCGACAGACTGTGCGACACGTGAGCGCATATCCTCAGACAGCGCAATACGGTCAACGACAATTTCGACGTCATGCTTATACTTTTTATCTAGCTCAGGATACTCGTCTAGTGCATAGACAACGCCGTCAACACGGGCACGCGCATAGCCAAGCCGGCGGTACTGTTCGGGGATGTGAGCAAACTCACCTTTTTTACCTTTAGCAATTGGCGCCAATAACATCAACCGCGAGCCGGCTGGCAGCTTTAGAACTTCATCAATAATGTCTTGTGGCGTACGCCGACTGACAGTTTCGCCACAGACGGGACAGTGTGGTACACCAATACGCGCGTACAAAAGACGCAGGTAGTCGTAAATTTCCGTGACTGTTGCGACGGTTGAGCGTGGGTTACGACTTGTCGATTTTTGGTCGATACTAATGGCTGGGCTGAGGCCGTCAATCTGGTCAACGTCTGGCTTTTCCATTAAGCCCAAGAATTGGCGAGCGTAACTCGATAAGCTTTCGACGTAACGGCGTTGCCCTTCGGCATAAATAGTATCAAAAGCAAGACTCGACTTTCCCGAGCCACTCAAGCCAGTAATTACTACTAATTTATCGCGCGGAATTTCAACACTAATATCCTTAAGGTTGTGCTCGCGCGCACCTGAAACACGAATAACCTCTGCCATAACTGCTTAATTATACGCTTTTTTTGCATATTTTTCCAGTACGGGGGTTAGCGCTTGTGCTTGCAATAGAGGTCAAACAGCGCTATATTCATGCAGAATAAGAGATTATTATGAAAAAAGCGCTTACCATCACCTTTCTCGGCCTCTCTGCCCTACTGATTTTAGACAGTATGAATTTTGCGCATGCCATTGCACTCTTCTTGCTCGCTGGCGTCATTCCTGGCACCAACCTGACACTCAGTGCCTCATTTACCATGCAGCTTTTTGCCCTTTTGTTTGGCTTTGTTGTGGCTCGAACGCTAATTATCTTCAAGCGGGATAATACTCTCCGCCCATAACTGCATCTCTTGCAGGATATATTCTTTCGCATCGTCGCCAGCATGAATTTTCGCTAGTTGCTGCAACCGTGGTACAAAACTGGTAAGTTGTTTTTTAATCCGTTCGCCACGCCACACCTCCCACAGCAGAACTTCGTCTTCCGCTAAACTTTCCGGGTAATTGCGTGCTTTGTAGTGAAGCAGCAGCGGCGCTAACCGTTCATCGATAAAATCGGGGTGCAAATCGGCAAGCTCTTTAGCCCCCGCTGTTCGCACTTTGTCGATACGTAGCTTATCGACATCGGTAACAAAACCGTCGTATAGCTGTGCCTCAGGGTCGGACTCTTTGGCGTATTCTGGCTTCGACTCGTAGAGGCTACGGATGTTTTCAGCAAAACTCGGTGTCGACAATAGAGCTGTTCGGTGCTTGGTAATAATTTCCTCGCTAAGACTAATTCGCTCCCAGCCGCCTTCGCGTTCGAGCACCCCAAGCGGTGCAACTGCTGGTGTTCGGTTGTACTGTAGTTCTTTCACGGGTAGTTTCTGAAAGTCTTCCTTTTGGCGATCTTCCCATGGTGCGTAGAGAATTTTTGCCAATTCGTTTGTCGGCATGGTAAGGAACGGGGTTGGATCGTAACGTAGGTCGTAGACGATAACGTTGCCGTTGCGACCAGTTGTTAATGGAAAGGCCACCGTTGCTTTGTGATATGCCGAATCAAGTGACCCGCTGACATACACAAACGGACGCTTATCCTCAAGATTAACAAGTGACTGTACTTTTTTCTTGTCACGAAACGCCAAGAGGTGTTCAAACAGTTGCGGTTGCTTTTCTTTGACTAACTTTGTGACAGAAATAAGCGCCTCGACATCACTCAGGGCGTCGTGAGCCTTGAAATGATCGATACCGTTTTGCTTAGTAAGAGGCTCGAGCTTGTTTACTTCTTTACCATCAATGACGGGCCATTCGATACCTTCTGGGCGTAGTGCGCGCGTCATACGCACGACATCGAGGAGATCCCACCGAGAGCGGCCATCTCGCCAGGCCCATTCATAAGGGTCGGTAAATGTACGCCAGAAGAGCGCACGAATAAATTCATCGTCGAAGTGAACGTTATTATAGCCAACAGTAATAGTATCTGCAGTAAAAACCTCATCAACTAAAAGTTTCGCGAACTCTGCCTCGGTGTACCCGTCGGCCTGTGTTTGCTGCGGTGTGATACCCGTGACGAGGAGAGCATCGGGGCTCGGGAGCGTATCGTCGTTGAGTTTCACTAAGATGTTATACGGCTCACCAATAGGCTGGAGATCAAGCGTGGTGCGCTGCCCAGCGAACTGCATAATGCGGTCTTGCCGGGGGTTTAGCCCAGATGTTTCAAGGTCATAAAAGAAAAATGTTTGGCTCATACACCTTATTATAGGTTATCAAGATGTATTAGTCCTTAAATAGGGTGGTCATTTTGTTGGCAAATAAAAAAACACCCACTAAGGGTGTAGGTAAGTCGGACAATAAGGCGGAGAGGGGCTCCGAGAGAACGTCGTTGTACTCTCGGAGCCCCAGCGCTGTGAGGGGTGATGCAGGGGTATTGTTGCGTAATCCATACGTGGCGCGGTCGATACTTCGACCCATTCCATCGACATGGTACGGGGAGCCATCTGGCTCTATGGTGTGTTACCCGCAGTCCTCATCGTCGAGGAGTTCGGTGAGCACCAAGCCCAATTCTTACGCGGAGCGGTGGCGAGTGTTTTCTACGGGCTTCGTTACCCTACAAAAACACTCTTCACATACATCGACGCATCAGCATCAAGCGTACCTTTCTCTTATTGTCCGACTTGTTAAGGACCCTGCTAGCGAAACACGCTAATGGAACGCCGAGGGGTCACTGTCCAACATTATAGCAAATATATGCCAAAAAGTCAATAGTCTTTTATAATTTTAAAATTAAAGCAAGCCTACTGCTCAACAAGAGTAAATTCGTCCAGCCCCACACGGATGACTGACGCGCCCTCCGCACCTTCGCGAATGAGAGCGTGGGTAATGCCCATTTTTTTCATAATATCACGCAACCGATTGACCCCTTCGTAAGTATCAAAGCGGGTTCGACGGGCAAATTTCTCAATTTTATGGCCTTTCACGACAAAGACTGTCTCGCCCTCGTCATTTTCGATTTTCCGAATTTGCCAAGCAAGCGCTTTCGCTTCAGTATCGAGCGAAATAACCGCAACGCCTGCATCATTTGCCTCCGCCGCCTCATCCTCAGCAGTGCGCACTTCTGTTACCTTTCGGCGAAGCTCGCGAAGGACCTCTGTTAAGCCTGTGTGTGCCTGTGAAGAGATGACGAATAGTGGCGTATCACCTGCAACTGCAGCAAGTGCATTTTTTTGCATAGCAATCAGTTCATCGTCGAGACCCTCGACCTTTGTCAGCGCAATAACCTCGGGCCGCTCGGCAAGGTCAGCGCTATAGGCAGACAGCTCGTGTCGAATCGTCTTATACGCCTGCGCGACGTCGTCTGTGTAAGCGTCGATAAGGTGGAGGATGACAGCCGTACGTTCCACATGGCGCAGGAAAGCATCGCCCAACCCCTTACCCTCACTTGCGCCTTCAATAAGCCCCGGAATGTCGGCAATCAACAGACTACCGTCGTCGATATCGGCAACACCAAGGTTGGGCGTGAGCGTCGTGAAGGCATAGTCGGCAATTTCTGGGCGTGCGTTAGAGACAACACTAAGAAATGTTGACTTACCTGCGTTCGGAAACCCAACAAGCCCAACATCGGCCAATAATTTTAGCTCTAGCTCGGCCTCGAAGGTATCTCCGGGTTCACCCTTTTCCGCCACACGTGGCGTTTGGCGTACCGATGACTTAAAGTGGGCATTACCATAGCCACCATCGCCACCTTTTGCAATAACGACTTCTTGGCCGTTCGTGGTAAAGTCGGCAATCACTTCACCATCGTGTTTCACAATTGTGCCCACTGGCACTTTGACGTAAGTCGTCTCGCCTGACTTCCCGTGGCGATCGCGCTTTGCACCCGACTGACCGGGTTTACCCTTTAGTTCTGGTTTGTAACGAAAATCGACAAGAGTATTAAGGTTGTCGGTGGCAACAAAGATAACATCGCCGCCGCGCCCGCCATCACCACCGTCAGGGCCGCCCTTATCAACATAAATTTCATGACGAAAACTGACGGCACCATCACCGCCGCGTCCAGCCTGCACAAAAACTTTGGCGGTATCTACAAACATATAGAGCTATTATAGCAAAAATACCCCTGATTTGACAGGGGTATTTTTTCGTGGCGTAAGTATTCTAGTGAATGTAGGCGTACTGGCCCACAACCGCAGCCGGCAGAATGCGCCCCGAGACAATATTGTAGCCACCGCCTGCAACCATCGCGTTCATCTCACTCAGGCGCAAGTCACCGTTTGGAAGGATTTCTTCAACGATTGCAACGTGACCATAGTTCATAAAGCCACCGGCGTTCTGAATGACTGCTCCAACTGATGGCGTGCGGTCTACCTTGTACCCAGCCTTATCAGCATTATAGGCCCAAGAAGAGGCATTTCCCCACCTCACACCAATTGGGGCGCCAAGCTGTGCGCGGCGGTAGTGAGCGTAAGAAGTACACTGACCGTAACCATAGCCACCAGAGATACCAATACCACCACTGATAAACCAGGTTCGGCCACCAGAGAACCCTGAGCTATACCCAGTTAAATACCTGACAGGGGCAACGTAGCCTGGGCGTTCAGCTGTTGGTAGTTGTCCATCTGGGATAATGATCTTTAAGCCAGTTGAAATACCGTTGAGCTCAAGGTCGTTATAAGTAGTGATAGCCGACGCTGTTGAGCCGTATCGTTCAACAATTTTTTGAATTGTATCACCGTCTCGAACGGTATAAACAATACCTGTCACCGGTAGGATATCGATGGTTGAACCAACAGCAAGTGTGTCAGACTGTTTCATGTCGTTTGCCCAACGAATCGTTAGTTCTGAGATACCAAATTTCTTTACAAGGCTGGCAATAGTGTCGCCCTTGACGACTTCGTAAGTCGAAATATTACGACTTGCCGCCGAAAGCTGCACAATGACAGGCTTGCTAATAGATGAGTTGTCGGTTGAGCTCGTGTATTCGCTCTGAATGCGTGTCGAAACGGCAAGTTCAGCAACGTCTGGCGCGACAGCCAAGCCAGCAGCGCTGGCGACGACAGCTGCAATATCAGTAGCAACCACGTCATTGACGGCTGGTTGGCTAGAAGCCTGCTGTGTGTTAGCAACAGGAGCCGCTGAAGCTGTGGTTGTCGCCTCTTGCGGCGCACGGTAGCCGACAGCAATAACCGCGACAAGAAGCACGAAAACACTAGTATAAATAGCGACGGTTGACGATTTAATGCGACCCTTAGAAGACCGCTTGGTTATTGGCCGAGGTGATGCCTGCGCAATTGGTGTATCACGAGGAACCACAGCTGCCCCACCCTGTGTAGCGCGAACGCTACGGCTCGTAAAATCATTACGAATTATCGTTCTCCTGCCGCTCGAGTTTCCTACGAGGGCGTCTACCGTAATAGGTCTTGCTTTCTGTGCATTTGCATAGAAAAGGGATACATGTCGACCAGTGTTATTTATTATAGTTTCTGGTATCCGTGCGACCGTTCAGATAGGCGCATCTTACCTCTATTACCCACTCGCAGGTGCTTCCGCATGTTCATAAAGGAACCTCGGTCTCACTAGTAGATAGAGCGCAAGATGTGCTTAAATAAGTATAGCAACTCTAGCTTTTTTCGTCAATTTATTTTATAAGTATAAGGTTTTGTCAAGTTTCTCTACAGAATCTGGCACTTTAGCTGACAGTGGTTACGGATATTAGCCTCGTGCTCTTCAAAGGTCCGTCCAAAGTACGTAATATCGTCATCGCCGCTCAGGAAATAAAAGTAGGTACCTTTCGCTGGCTCGGCGGTGGCCTGCAACGCCTTTACCCCAGGTGCCGAAATTGGTCCTGGTGGCAATCCTGCGTAGCGTCGAGTGTTATAAGGCGAATCAAGCTGAGGATCACGTGCGACACCCGTCTTATCGGCAATATACTGGTACGTCACGTCCGAGCCTAGGGGCATACCAGCGGCAAGCCGGTTATAAAACACCTCTGCAATTTGCGGCATGTCATCGCCCGCCTGACTTGCCTCGCGCTGAATAATAGAGGCGAGCGTGATTCCCTCAAAGAGACTGAGGCCTTGCTTCTGGAATTTCGCCCGCAAATCATACTCTTCAATGACCGAGTAGTACTCCTCAAAAGTGTGCGTTAGCACTTGTTCAACCGTTGCGTTAGCGCCAAAGGTATAGGTTTCGCCGTAAATGTAACCCTCTAGGTCGGTGTTGGCAGGTTTGCCGTCAAACAATGGCGAATTATAGCGGGCAGCCAAGGCCGTGTCGACTTCTTGAGCCGTATAGCCTGCATCCAGCAACACTTGTCGATTCGCCTTTAGAGTATTACCCGGAAGAAAGGTGATTGTCAGGGTATTCACCCTCCCTTGCACCATATGCTCGACAATCTGTGGTGTCGATTCGGATGGCGAGAGCTGATAAACGCCGGCTTGGAGCTTATTTTGCACGCCACTCAGTCGGGTGTACCATAAAAATGCCGTTTCACTCCTAATCACAGCGTGCTCTTTTAGCGTCTGGGCAATGTTTCCAGGCGATGAGCCGGCCTCTATGGTCACGGCAACCTTCTCGGTCTTTTGGCTATCAACTGGCGCCAACTGCGATTGATACCACCACCAGATGCCCCCAGCTGTCACAAGCACAAGACCAACGAGTATCGCCAATATCCACATAGCCTTTGGCATCTTTCGCTTTTGTATTGGTACGCTTTCCGTAGGAGGTACCACTGCTTGCTCGGTACGAGGCTCTGTAGGCGGTGTCACGACAGGCGGATACGCGTGTGCCATTGGGTCTTCGACAAGAGAAGGCGATGGCCGTGGACTCGTACTTTTTTGTACATCACCAAGCTGCGGGCGACGCAGGCGGTTAAGTGGCTTACGACGAAAATCATCCATGTTGCGCCTCTACGTAATCCTGCAAGATAATTGCCGCTGCCTGAGCGTCAATATCACCTTTTGTGTACGGTTTCTTCTGCGCAACGAGTCGCTGTTCAGCTATGACGCTTGTCAAAGACTCATCCTGAAAGACTATCGTGACATCACTCTCACCTAGACGACGACTAAATTGCTCGACATAGCTGGTCTGCGCAGTCACTTCACCTTGTTGGTTACGTGGATACCCGATAACAATCGTGTCAGCATTTTCTCGAATCACAAGCTCAAGTATTGCTGCAATCTCGTTACCATCGACTTCTATGGTCAAAAAGGGGACCGCAATACGGACGCCAGTATCAGCCACCGCAACCCCAATGCGCTTTTCGCCTACATCGAGGCCAATCAGCGTTCGACTACTCATTCGCGGTATCGACTTTAAACTCTATCTTAATTTTATTCACATCGTTTGGCACGCGGCGTACCCAGAAGTACGAGAATTCGATATCGACATCTTTAATACCGTCTGTTTGTTGTAGCTCTTGCTGCACTTCACCATAAATCTTACCCTTTACGGTCTCTTTGATAGCTGCCTCGTCAATATTTGGACCGATACGCCCTGTTGCTGTCACCGAGGCGGTCATACTGTCGTCATCGTCTTTTTGGAAATTACTCAGTGTTGCTGTATCACCCCCGGTACTGTAGATCTTTTGGTTAGGGTCGAGTTTTGCGCTCAACGATGCCTTCAGGTAGGTTTCAAGTTCAGTTTTTGCAACCGCTTGCACGCTATAGGTTGTCGCAATTGTCAGCTTCGGCTTTGTACCTTCAGCAACCTCTTGGTCGACTGCTGGCGATGAAACTGCCTTGCCGCGGGTGACCGTAAAGCTTCCATCGACAATAATCTCACCATTTGTAAATTTCTTTAATAAGTCTGCTTTCGCCTCATCTATTGACGCCCCGACAAGCTGGCCTTTGGCACGTTCAATATCATCGGCAGAAACAACTTTCACCTCTTTACTCGAACCCCCGTCAATAGCACTCTCGGCACGTGCCCTAAAGTAGGTAGCACCAGACGAGTTGTGGCCTTCCACCGCAAAGAGTGTACCAGCATCAACGTTATACTCGGCACCAACCTCGGTCGCCTGAATAGCGACTGGGTCAGAGGTGCCTTCCGACATAAAACCAGCACCCCCTGCCGTCCCAGCCTGGGTTGTCACATATGTACGGCCGTTCGTGGTCAACTTTGTACCCGCAGGAATTGTAATAGGGTTCGGCGATTCATAGTTTCGGAACTCAATTGTACCGCTCGCCTTGTCGCCCACCTTACCCACTCCTGTCGCTTCAAACTCAACCGTCTCGTCTTTCTTGTTCTGTTGACTAACCGAACTTAAAATACCTTTTTCATAGTTGGTTGCTTCGGTACCGCCCAACTTCACGGTAGCTCGCACTGGACTCGGTGCTGTACTCGCCGTAATGACTACTGTTGCAGCTGGCGCGAAAACAAACATCCATATCAATAGGGCCGTCAGCGCTGCGCCACCGGCGATAATGAGTACGAGTTTTTTACGAAAAATATCAAAATTAGGAAGCTTTGGCGATTTCTTGCCACGAGTTGCCGCAGCACGTGTTCCGCCACGGGCGGCCACTGGCGCCGCCAAAGGTGTCACGTCAATAGTGTCATCGTCGATGTCTAAATTAGTTCCCTCGATTGCATCACTCCGCATATCGCTTGGTGTACGCGTACCGTCTTTTACCTTGACAGTTTTCGCATGGTCGCCCACGGGAATTTGGGCGCCATCGATAATATCATCGCCATTATCAACAACAATGGCAGGGATTTCGGCAACCTCTGGTTTACTCTGAAGGTTCTTTGCCACAGGAATCTGTGCATTAGCCGCCAGCGCAACCAGTGCTTGATTGTTGGTAATTAAGACAAGTTGTTTCTTAGCGTTCTTCGCCATGCGCTCTAGTAAACGCAGATTTACCGCACTCTGAAGCACCCCGACTCGTTTCGGGGGAACTAACGCGACGATTTTCTCTTTTGCGTTTTTGATTTTACCAATAATGGCAGTTACGTCGTCGTCAACATCGATGTAGATAACGTCTTTATTCATGCTTAGATTTTGAGGAGCCGATTAAATTTGTCTTTTATTGAATCTCCCTCACCACTCCCTACTAGTGTATCATATCCAACCCTTAAAAGACCCATGGCGGTAATGAAGGTATGGTCAGTCACATCACCGGTCGTGTCGTTAACGCCAATGACTTCATTTGGGTTAATATGGTGGACCGTTGGTTTTTTCGTGAATGGTAAGTCTTTGTGCCACGCTGCGCCCTCGAGCGCATGCACTAGCTTGTTTAGGCTCGAGCCGCCACCACAAAGTAAGATACGGTTCGGTAAGTGGTCGACCGAGTCGAATTCGCTGAGGGCAAGCTCAACACCAGCAAGCCAGACCTCGAGCGTTTTATCGAGCGCCTCAGTGACTTCTTTTTTCACGGTCGGCTTGATTTGCTCGTGGTCTATATTTACCTTCAGTTTTTCAGCATCTTTGTACGATAAGTTCATGTCGCTTGCAATGGTTTGCGTAAAGCTCCGCCCAGCAATACCGAACATTTTTGTCCCCTCGACACCACCGTCGTTCACGACGGCTATATCGGTACTACCGCCACCGACATCGGCAAGAATAGCGGTAAAGTTGCTGTTGCCGTCGCTTCCAAGGACACTACGGCTCACCGCAAATGGTTCGGCGGCAACCGCTAGTAGCTCGAGTGATAATTCCTGGGCCACACGCTCTAGCGCACCGATATGCACCATTGGGGCAAAGGCGGTATAAATTTGCACGGAAACGTCACGACCCTGAAAGCCAATTGGGTTACTGACTTTATAGCCATCGATATGAATGCCCACCAAGGCGCTGTTAACTAACTTCACCTCAACTTCATCGTTACCAACCTCAAGTCCGATCTGTTTCTGGGCTTTTATTTGGGCACGTTCTTGCACTTTCTCGATAATAAATTCCATTTCAGAATCATCGAGCGGGCGATCGGGTTGTGGACGACGGTAGCGAATGGTGTCGGTGGTACCTTTGACGAGCTCGCCAGCAATACCAATAACAACACGCTTGGCCTGTAACCCAGCCGCTTCTTCAGCTTGAGCAAGCGCTTCTTCACAGTTACGCACCACACCGGCAATATCGGCGATGGCGCCACCGTGCATATCGCTGACATCTTGGCGAGCACGACCCACGCCAACGATTTGTAGGTTCTCGCCATCAATATGCGCAATTAATGCCTTTACAAACTCTGTCCCAATATCTAACGCTACCAAGTAATCTTCGTCTGATACTTTGCGCGCTTTTCGCAGCTTTTCTAATACCATAGTTATTTTCCATTATAACATCTGGTTTCGACAAAACGACGATGCTTTTGCTTATACCTGTGCGTGAATATTGAATTTATGAACATTTTGTGTTATAATATAAGTATATGACTCGCCGCAACCGTTACGGTCACCCGTTTGACCACTCAGAAGTGCCGCCAGAAACAAGTTACCTTGTTGAAGACGTCGTCGAGCTCGTCAATGACCGCTTTGATGCCTTTCTCGATAATGCGCCTTTTCAGATTAAAGCTGTTGGTTTTCGACCAGAGCTTATCAGTGGCATGTCTACTTCACAAGGAATAGACATGCTCGGGCAAGAGTACCTTCCCCATGCACCAGCTGGACGCGACTTCATGGGTATCGACCTACTCTTCCGTTTTCCTGTCAAAAGTGGCGGCGAAAACCCGTTCAATATCACCCTCAACTGGTCAGATAATACCGACGTGCGTCTTGCGGTGGTCGACAAGCGCCCTCTTATCATCGCCGAAGAGTCGGGTGAAAATGGAGAAATCTTTCGTGCTGAAGAACTGCACCCAGAAATAATGAGTGCTTATCTTGAATCTCTTCATCTTCCAGATAGTCTATGGGAAGATGATGTCAAGGAAATCACCCGCGACCTGTACAATTGCCCCGAGGTTCTTATGACCCGCTCTGCAAAGACACAAGTTGACCTTGGTACTACCCTAGAGATTGTTCACGATGCGCGCATGGCGCAAGACGTTGACGATAATAAACAACTTCTGCAAGAGTTATGTATTAACATTGACCACGAATCTCCAGACATGCAGCCATTGGCTGGCCATTTGTATCTCCGTCCCTATGCAAAATACCGTAACATGCTTCGCTTCGAGCGAACGAGCGACGATACAGCCTGGAAATTTGCTGGTGCCTACCACGGACACCTTGGCGTAGGCGACCTCATCGATGAACTGGTTCAAATTAATCCAACCCTAGGTATTCCTGGTAGCAGGGTGCTTGATAAGGCACTAGCAACATTAAGCCAAGTCGAACGGGCTAAATAAGGACTGCTTTAATTCGTCGAATCCCGGCGCTTGAAGCTTCTTCTTTAGTAATTTTAAACTTCTTGCCACCCTCGCCAAGCTGGCCGGTATGGTCAACGTGCGGGCCGCCGCAAATTTCAAGGCTCACGATATGATCACCCTCACCCATTTGGTACACTTTTACCTCTTCGTTGTAGCGCTCACCAAACGGACCAATTGCGCCCATATCTAACGCCTCTTGGGTTGGATACATCTTAAAGCCGACCGGTAAGTCTTCGGCAATCCAGCCATTCACCAACACCTCGGCTTTATCGAGTTCTTCGCGAGTGACCTTACGGTCAAAGTTAAAATCGAAACGAAGGCGCTCTTCAGTAATATTACTGCCGTGCTGCTGAAAGACAGGGCCAATAACTTCGCGAAGTGCCGACTGCAGCAAGTGTGTTGCTGTGTGATACTTCAGGTGAATGAGGTCTTGCCCCGCAAGCCCGCCCTTAAATTCGCCCTTCGTTGCCGTGCGAGACCGGTTGCGCTGCTCTTCCATACGTGCGTCAAATTCCTCACGCCAGTTCTCTGAAAGAGGGATATTTTGCTTATAGGCCTCTTCGGTTGAAAGCTCGACAGGAAACCCATAGGTGTCGTAGAGGGTAAAGAGTTCAACACCCGTCACTAAGCCATCTTGTGCGAACTTACCAAGTTGCTGTAAGCCCTTGCGAAGTGTCTGGCGAAAGACTTTTTCTTCTTTAGCAAGTACCGCAATAATAACGTCGCGGTTTTCAGCAACTTCCGGATAGTCGTCGGCATACAAATCAGCGATAACTGGCACAATTTCTTCAAAGAAGTTTTGCTGAATACCAAGGTCGAACGCAAAACGAATTGCACGGCGAAGAAGGCGACGCATCACATAGCCCTGCTCTTTATTAGCTGGCACACAGCCGTCGACAGCCAAGAAGGTAGCCGCGCGTAGGTGATCGGCAATCACCCGCATACTTGTTGTATTACTTTCGTACTTTTTACCGCTCAATGCTTCGATCTTTTCAATAATTGGCCACATTAAACTTATACGGAAAACATCTGGGCTATCAAGCACTGCCGCTGCAATACGCTCGAGACCTGAGCCATGATCGATGTTAGGTTTTTCGAGGGGCTCAAAGACACCCTCAGATACCTTGCGATACGCCATGAAGACGTTATTGCCAATTTCCATAAACCGGCCACAGTCACAGTTGGGGTGGCAGAATTCACCAAACGACGTGTCGTGTGGTGTACCAAAATCATAAAACATTTCACTGTCGGGGCCACATGGGTCACCAACAGGAGTGGTCTCTGGCTTGCCATTACGACTCCACCAGTTTTTACTACTGTCGTAATAAAAAATACGCTCGCCGTCTTTTATACCCCGGGCATAGCCTTCCTCTTCGGAGCCAATTTCTGCTTCACCCGCTGAAAGCCCTCGAGCCTCGAATAAGCGTTTCCATACAGCAGCGGCTTCAGTGTCTTTCTCGATACCGTATTCAGGTGCACCGATAAAGCAGGTGACGTACAGGCGGCTCATGTCGAGCCCAACAACTTCAGACAGCCACTCAAACATCCACTCCACTTGTTGCTCTTTGAAATAATCACCCATGCTCCAGTTACCCAGCATTTCAAAGAAGGTAGTATGGCGGTTGTCACCAATATCGTCGATGTCTTGGGCGCGCAGACAGGTTTGACTATCGGCAATACGCACACCTTCTGGGTGCGGCTCCCCCAAAAGATACGGAATCATTGGCTGCATGCCAGAACCGGTAAATAACGTCGAAGGGTCGTCCTTCAAAACTAACGGTGCACGCTTCACGACAGCATGACCACGCTCTTTGAAGAACTCGAGGTACGAGTTGCGGATATCTTGTGCGTTCATATCTGTTAATTATAGCACATACAAAAGCCACCTCCGGGTGGGTAAGAGGTGGCTTTGCGAGAGGCCTGCGAGTGGCCTCGATGTAAAAGGAGGCTCTTACTGCCTTCAGTGAAAGCAGTAAACAAACAGGTGTCATATGCTAAAGAGCCGTCGGGAGGGTGTAAAGGCATCCTCGCATTGTGTGTCTATACCTTTACTAGACCATGGTACAGATTTTAGCTGATATAAAGCTGAAACCTGACACCTACCTTCTTTTTATCTCATCAATCTTTTCGCCTACTTCCTGACGCTTTTCATCGAAAAATTGCTGTGCCTCCTCTGCCTTTTCAGAGACTCCCTCTTTGATGTCTTCGGCTTTTTCTTTTGCACCCTCAGACCAGTCTTGCAACTTGTCTTTCGTGTCGTCAGCAGCATTCGCTACATTCTTCTTTGCATCGTTCATGAATCCCATAAGATTCCTCCTTTACTTAAGCTTACCTTTTCATTATAGCTAAGCCGTCTGAGCTAAAGCTGAAGCCTAGGCAACGATACCACCGCCAATACACTCTTGGTCGTTATAGAGCACTAAAGACTGCCCAGGTGCAACGGCACGCTCTGGCGCATCGAGCTGCAGAATAACCTCGCCATATTCATTGAAGCGAAGGTCTGCCTTTGTAAGTGGCGCTCGGTGACGGACACGTACAAGATACTCACCCTCGGCCGGTGCCTGGTGAATCCAGTGCGGGCTTACCATAGTCAGTGTTGGTTTCCATAAAGCATCGTCGTTGAGGTTAGTAGTAACGTACACCTCATTTTTTTCCATATCTTTACCGACAACGTAATACGGCAACCCCCCACCTAGCTCCAAGCCATGACGCTGACCAATCGTGTAGAAAATCGCCCCATCATGCTGGCCTAGTACCTTTCCAGTTTGCTTATCAATAATTGGCCCCGCAACTTGTTCGACATATTGACCAAGAAACTCACGAATACCAATCTGCCCAACAAAACAAATGCCCTGACTATCTTTTTTATGAGCGGTGTACAAGCCCCGCTCTTCCGCCATTTTACGCACCTCAGGCTTACGAAACTCGCCCAGAGGGAAGAGGGTCTTAGAAAGTGCTTCACCAGTCACCCGATATAAGAAATACGTCTGGTCTTTATTAGCGTCGGCCGCTTGCAATAGGTGGCCATCTTTCACGCGCGCATAGTGACCCGTGGCAATCAGATCAGCGCCGTCTTCTAGCGCCGTCTCGAGGAAAATCTTAAATTTCACCTCTTGGTTGCACATAATGTCAGGGTTTGGCGTACGACCAAGTTTGTACTCGTCAATCATGTAGTCAACAACTTTTTGCCGGTAGTCTGCTTCAAAATCAAACACCTTAAAATCGATACCCAAATGGACGGCAACACGCTTTGCATCGGCTAAATCATCTGCCCATGGGCAGCGCATACCAGGGAGGTCTTGCGTCCAGTTTTTCATGTACACGCCAGTAACATCATAGCCCTGTTCTACAAGAAGGGCGGCGGTCAGCGACGAATCGACGCCACCGCTCATGCCAACATACACTTTTACACCCTTATGGGTACCTTCTGACGCGTCCATTACGAACTCACTCCAATGTAAAAAGCAGTAATTTTTACGACCTCGCCGCCAGCCAACCACCAGCCACGTGGTGTCAGCCACCAGAACCAATTCCAGTCCTTGTCGCCAATAACTGGATAGTTACGTATGGTAATACCTTCGGTGCGCTTGTGAAACTCGAGGCTAGCTCGACGCTGGTGATACCCAGAGGTAACTAAAATAATATCATCGAAGTCATGCGCCTTAAAGATAGATTGTGCATTTTCAGCGTTCTGCATGGTATTAGCCGATTCTTCATCGATAAAAATAGCCGTGCGAGGGACCCCTGCCGCCAGCGCCTGCGCTTGCATGGCTGCCGCATTACTCGGGCCCGACTTATCGAAAGCCGCCCCCGAAAAGACAAGTGCACTTGCCCAGCCCTTCTGGTACAACTCAATACCTGCCCGCGTACGAGCTTCGGTATCGCCACCGCTCACCACCACAATTGCATCAGCTTTTTGGCAACTCGTGTTATCAAGCGGCTGGTCAGAGCATCCCAAAAAACTATTTGGTTGTAAGTAAATGGTCAACCCAACAATAAGACCTACGACAAAGATGACGGCAATAAATAGCCACTTCATACTCGGGCACTCCGCTCATATTCTTTTTGCACCGTCTCGATAATAAGCTCGGTTGCACGTGCACAGTTCTGTTCGTTCGACAGATGCCCAAGGGTAATACGCAAACTACCATCGGCAATTTCGGGTGCCAAACCTATGGCAGTGAGAACATGCGAGCGCGTACCCTTATTGGCCGCACAGGCACTGCCCGTTGCCACCAACACACCTTTTGCCTCGAGCGCAAAGAGTACCCGTTCAGCATCAAGGTTTGGAAAAGAAATATGCAAGTGGCCCGCAAGACGGTGTTTTAGGTGACCCGAGACAACCGCCTCAGGAAAAGCATTCATTAACTGTTGCTGCATTTCATTACGTAGCTTCGCTAAACGATCGGCTTCGTATTGACGGTGCTCACTGGCAAGCTCCATAGCCCTGGCAAAGCCAATGGTTCCGGCCACGTTTTCGGTGCCACTTCGCAAGCCTCGCTCTTGCCCACCGCCAACAATACCAGGCTTCAGTGCTACCGAGGACGCTGCCCATAGCAACCCGACCTGTTTAGGGCCGTAGACTTTCGCGGCATTTAATGTCAGTAGGTCGACACCAAGCCGCGCGACATTCACATCGAGTTGCCCGACACCCTGAGAGGCGTCAGAGTGAAGGAAAATGGGTGTATGATTCCCCTGCGCGAGGCGGGTGGCACGCTCGGTGCGCACTACCTCGGCAATATCACGGAGTGGCTGAATTGTCCCTAATTCGTTATTAGCCAACGCAATGCTAACTAATACCGTATTCGGTTGTAAAGCTGCCTGTATTGACTGAGCTGTCACAAACCCGCGTGCATCTGCCGCCACTAAAGTAACGTCGTGCCTATCTGCCGCCGCAAGTACTGCGTGGTGTTCGATATTTGCCGTCACGACATGACCCTCAAAGCTATCGAAGGCAAGGTTTATCGACTCGGTTGCGCCAGCTGTCATGACTAGGTCATCGCCTTTCGCGCCAATACTTCGGGCTATCGTTTGCTTGGCGGCTTCGTACGCACGCCGCACCGCAACAGCCGGAGCGTAGGGTGCTGATGGGTTGTAAAAAGCCTCAGAAAAAAAGGGCTGCATTGCCGCCAGTACTTTTGCATCAACCGGAGTGGCTGCTGCATGGTCAAGATAAATAACCTCTTCGTTCACTCTTTTATTATACCGTATAAGCGATTAGGCTGCGGCGTCTATTTTGATTTCGTCGTCGTCCTGCAAGACCGCATCAATAGGGTAGAGCTGGTCAAGGACCGCTCGTTCATACAGCTTCGGCGCCAGTGCAATCACCTCCGCCTCGCCTTGTGTAAATGCCGCCGGAGCGCCTTGAACCAATTTCTCAATAGTTGTTGGGGTTGTCTGAAAATGCACCACCGTTGTTCGCTTCGCAGCATCTACCGATTCGTAGTACCACTCGCCCTTACCATGATGCTGGCCCTGGTACCAAAACCGTTGGCTCACCACCTGCGGAGGTCGCTGGAAGATACCGCCACCTACGACCGCCTCTTTGTCGACAATTTTTTCTAATGGCGATTTAATGTGCCCGACCGCACCGCCTATCAAATACCGTAGGGTGACTGGGAGCGCTATTCGCCTTGCCTCAACAGCAATCGCCGTTTCACGATACGAATCAATACGCGACTCAATAGCTTTGAGGTACCGAAAAGGCTCTGGTTGCACTTCTGGCGTGTACTGTACGGCATCGGCAATTCGTAACGCCTCTAAAAGAGGCTGCGTCGCTTCCGAAACGTGGTGAGTAGGCAGTTGCTCTGGGGTAGAGGGGATATGAAATTGATCGTAAGGCATGGCGTGCTCTTTGCGTGGTGTAAACTAACTCGTGACTGTTGGTGTGGCGGTGTTGGTGTAAGAATGTTCCGCTCTCTCAAGGCGCTATACAATTGAAAAAAGCGTACGGGCGTTATGTGTCGATGCGTTGGCAATTTCTTTGAGTGAAATACCCCGACGCTTGGCGTGGTATTCTGCCACAACCTTCACATACGCTGGCTCATTTATTTTACCACGATATGGGGCAGGAGTCAAAAAAGGCGCGTCGGTTTCAAACATGATTCTATTGAGCGGAATAGCGTCAAACATCGCTTGTTGCGCTTCATCTTTTGTAAAGGTACTGATGCCATTCACGCCGATGTACAACCCCTTAGAAATTGCCTTTTCCATATTCTCTCGTGAATCCGTAAAGCTATGGAGCACGCCGCGAATACCGGGGTAAGCGTCAAAAATTGGCCAAAAATCGTCAAAAGCATCACGGACATGAAAGATGATCGGTAAATCGTGACGTAAAGCTACCTCAATTTGCACTTTCAGTGCCTCGATTTGCGTTTCACGAGGGCTGTGAGTGTAAAAATAGTCGAGACCAATTTCACCAACGGCAACAATTTTATGCTTCTCACCAGCCAAGACATCGTCCTCGGCGTGTTCAGCTAACACTTCAATCAATGCGTAGCCGTCTTTTACTTCATGAGGGTGAACACCAATAGCCGCAAACACCTCGGTATGCTGCCGAGAGAATTCAATCGCCTGTTGTGAACTTTTTTCATCAGTACCAACACAAATCATCGTCTCGACGCCAGCTTCGTGGCTGCGACTCAATACTTCATCAAGCGGAAGATCGTACGGTTCGTGTATGTGGCAATGGGTATCAATAAGCATAGCCCTAGCATAGCATTATTGCGCAGCGAGAACGGCGTAAACATGTTGACCCACGAGATCATCATACCCTTCGTCGTCTGCTAATCGGCGACGTAACTCAGTTGAGCTAAATGACCCGGCTTCAACCGCCAACTCCGCTGCATGCACGCCAAGCTGTGGCAGTACCGCTCCTGGTCGGTTAATCACAAGCATTGAAAGATTTTCGCGTAGCCAATCGCCATGGTCCCAAGTAGGCATAGTGGCTACCGAGTCCGCTCCAAATACCCAAGTGAACCTCCTGTGCGGGTACTGCGCCTCCAGTTCGCGTACCGTATCGTAGGTTTCGGTAGGGGACTCCCGAAGCAGCTCAGTCGTTTCTATATTCAGAAGCACTGTTCGACGAATCACATCTTGAGTTAACGCCTCGCAAAAGGCAAGCCGCTGAGAATGGTCTGTTTCAATTATCTTATCGGTACGCGACGCGCTTGGCAGTAACCATACTTCTGCCTGACGTGGCTCGGCATAGTCAACACAGGCCTGTAAAATTGCTTGATGTGCGCGGGTAGGCGGATTAAACGCACCGCCGTAGATGATTGTTTCTTGAGGTTCAAGTTCTATCATAGAAACACCTTTTTATAAATTAGTGTTGATTATACACTTACTATCGTGTACGCTGAGTATAGCACAGTTAGTGTATATGTAACAATAAGGAGATCGTCATGCGCGCCAAGCAATACGAAATCATCAATGAACTCGGCGTTTTGCCGAATATCGTCCCCGCTCTTGAAATCCAACGGCGTGCTGCATTCTTATCTCACTACCTCAGTCAGACTGGCCTACGGGGCTTTGTGCTTGGTATTTCCGGCGGCCAAGATTCACTACTGGCCGGCCTACTCGCCCAACAAGCAGTAGGACGCCACCGAGACGAAGGATATGACGCCGAATTTCATGCGATACTACTTCCTTACGGCACCCAGTCCGATCGCGACGACGCTCTTGCTGCCTGCGATTTTATTAAACCCGATGCCATTCATGACCTAAATATTCAGCCCGGTGTTGATGCTTTTGCCAATTCATTTGCCACCGCTGAGTCTTATGCCTTAAAAGACTTTGATAAAGGGAACGTGAAGGCGCGCATGCGTATGATTGCCCAATACGCTCTTGCAAGCGACCAAGGGTTACTAGTCGTTGGTACCGACCACGCCGCTGAAGCAGTGACTGGGTTTTTCACAAAATATGGTGACGGTGGTGCTGATATAGTACCGTTGGCCGGTCTCACCAAGCGCCAAGGCAGGGCCTTACTCCGCGAATTTGGCGCGCCAAAGCGGTTTACCACCAAAGCACCTACTGCCGACCTACTCGATGCTCGCCCAGGTCAAACTGACGAAATCGAGCTAGGTATTTCATACAATAACCTTGATAACTACCTTGAAGGACGCACCGTGAAGGCTGCTATTGCCGAAGCTATTGAAGCCCGGTACGATGCGACGCGGCATAAACGCACCGTACCAATCGCTTACGCTACACCAAATGATAGAGATAACTAGACCAATAAGCCCCCACCGAGTAAACTTAGAGTATGAAGTACACGAAGCCCTATGTCGCCCCAACCCTCACCGTTGATGCCGTTATTTTTCAAATCACCAATGGTGTGCTTGAGGTACTCCTTATAAAGCGTTCGAACGACCCCTTTAAAGACGCCTGGGCACTCCCTGGTGGCTATAACGCTGCTGGCGAAACCACTCATGATGCTCTCCGTCGAATCGTTAAACAGAAGGCCGGAGTAAGTACCGAAAAAGACCTTGCGTATATCGAGCAACTCTACACTTTTGATACGATTGACCGCGATCCTCGTGGACACGCCGTATCAGTGACCTATATGGGTTGCGGCCGTGACGTCACTATTCGTGACGCCGGTTCTCACACGGCCTTTCTTGACGTCAATAACCTTCCCGAGCTTGCCTATGACCACGCAAATATTATCCGCTACGCTCGCGAACGCTTACAGGCAAAACTTACTTACACAAACGCCGTGTCTGCTTTTCTTTCATCACGCTTTACGCTGACACAACTACAGACAGCCTATGAAATTATCTTCGGCCGCGAGTTCGACAAGCGTAACTTCCGCAAGAAGTTTCTTTCTCTTGGACTTATCGAAGAAACCGACGAGCTCTGGCGCGACGGCGCACACCGACCAGCGAAACTTTACAAGTTTACTAGTAAAAAGCTTCAGTCGCTCGAACGAAGCTTCGACTAATCTTTAGAGTAAATTCGGCGAT
Source organism: uncultured Candidatus Saccharibacteria bacterium (assembly GCA_964388795.1). Lineage (GTDB taxonomy): Bacteria > Patescibacteriota > Saccharimonadia > Saccharimonadales > Saccharimonadaceae > Microsaccharimonas. Next base: position 76,213 of record CAYMBV010000001.1, read on the forward strand.
TGCTCTGCTTGAGTGAGCAATTCCGCACCGTTATATCGACGTCGGTCTGACAGCTCAACCCACTCGCCCCCATCTGGTGATTCCTGTGGTGCATCTGGGTAAGTGTAGCGTCGCCAACGAATTTTCTCTCGAACATCACTCGGGTCGCGTGGGTTCACTCGCGTATATTCCAATACTGTACAGTTGCGAATCGTATAGCCACTGTGGCTATCAAGCTTTTCCCACTCTTCAGGCATCATGCGCTCAATACCATAGCGAGCAGCATTAATAAAATCGCCGTGCGACACCACCAAGACACGCTTGTCAGCCTGTTCGCGGTGCAGCGTTCCTTGGAAGTCACGGAAACGCCCATACACATCGGGCATACTCTCACCACCATCAAGGCGAGTGTACCAAGGGTTGGCCGCTTTTTCCGTAGCTGTTAAAGGAAACTGAGAACGCTGCTCGGCGCGCGGCACCTTTCCGTAGACGCCCCAGCTACGTTCTACGACACGGTCATCAACAGTCCAGCCTTCAAGCGCCGGGCCGCCAAGATGTGCAGCCGTTTCACGCGTACGAAAAAAGGGCGAAACATACAAAGCGTCGAAATCTTCTAAGTCACCGATATTTTCACGCAGCCACTGACCAGCAGCCCGAGCCTGCTCAACACCCGTCGCACTCAGCCGATGCTGCCAGTCGGGGCGTCCAAATAATGCCGCCGCCGTGGCTGGGTCGACACCATGATCGTCACGTTTTTGTACAATATTTGCCTCGGATTGACCGTGACGCACAAACACTAGATGTGAAGGCATTGCCATAAAATAAAGATTCCTTTCCTGAGGTCACTATAGCATATCTGTACTTTTTTGTATATTAGTGTTGACTTTACACTAACCAAGATGTACAGTGAAAATAGAAAGTGTACTATATACACTAAGTAAGAAAGGTCTTTATGAACTGGCGAAAAATTATTATCCCGTACCGCACAACACTAAAGCGCGACTTCACCGAAAGTATCGGTATCGGTATCGCATTAACCTTGCTATCCTATGCGGTTGGTATCGCCTTCGGCTGGATGACCGCCACAACGCTGAATTTGCTTGAAGTATTTGCCGTCTTTACCGCTTATAGCTGTACTTACCTATGTGTGAAAGAACGCCGCCTCAACTATCCTATCGGGGTTATTTCATCGGCCGCATATGCACTACTCTTTTTACAGAACGGCCTATTAGCGAGCGCCCTCTTGAATGCCTACCTTGTCCCCACCCTTGTCTATGGCTGGATTCGATGGCGTAAAGATACAAACACACGCCCAGTTACTCATGTCAGCCTCAAGATGGCGCCTCTCTATCTGGCAATTGCGCTCGTTGGCTATGCCGGTGCAGTGCTTATCAGCCAGACTCTGGGTGGCGCTATGGCCTGGACTGATGGCGTCATCTTAGCCGGCACGATTCTGGCACAGTTCCTACTTGATAACAAAAAGCTTGAAACCTGGATTATTTGGGCACTCGTTAATATTTTCGCCATCTACACTTACGCAACTAGCGGCCTTCCCCTCGTTGCCTTCCAGTACGTCTTCTTTCTGGCAAATACAATTTATGGCTACTTAACTTGGAAAAGGAGTTTCACCAATGAAAGCATTCGTCTTACTGACAGCAATGCCACCGACAACAGGGCACTTGCACCTACTACAGTTCGCAAATAATCTAGCTGAAGACGGAGTGGTCGCAGTTATTAACACACAGCCACACGAGCCATTTTCATCCGAGCGTGTCGAAGCGCTCCAGAAAGCAATAACGCGTACCGGTATGCAGGCTCGCGTCAAGCTCATTCACTATAGTAAAGCCATAGAACAAGACCCATCAGCGCCAGGCTTCTGGGACATGTGGCGAACAATGCTCTTCAATTTTGGGATCGGGGCTACGGATATTATTGTCGCAAGCGAACGCTATGGTAAAAAGCTTGCGCAAATCACTGGCACACGGTTCTTTCCTTACGACATTGATCGCGCAATTACACCAGTTAAGGCAACCCGTATTCGAGAAAATCCCTTAAAGTATTTCGATGAAATTATTCCCGAATTTCAGCAGTATCTTCAAACTCGTATTACCATATTCGGGGCTGAATCTACCGGCAAAACAACGCTTTCACGCGAACTCGCCGCAAGATTAAAGGGAACTTGGCTGTTTGAATACGCACGGCCTTACTTAGAAGAGACTACCAATGAAATTAGCCCGACATCTATGAACGCCATCTGGCAAGGCCAACGTGCCTTACAAGAACATGCCGGCCAAATAAGCACCTCTCCTTTTATCATTCAAGATACCGACCTGTTTTCGACCGTTGGCTACTGGCAATTTCCCCACTGGCAATCAACCATCGGCCCGTGCCCAGAGGGTCTCGTGCAAGACGCCGTACGACTTCAGTCGGATCTCTACATCATTACAAAAAGCAATATCCCCTTTGAAGCCGACCCCCTGAGATACGGCGGCGACCAACGCGAGGGTTCCGATGCTTACTGGATTGCTCTATGTGAGAAATTTAAGCTGCCCCATGTTGTATTGGACAGTGCCAGCCGCGACCAACGACTCTCAGAGGCCGTGGTATTAGCTAAAAAAGCCGCCCAAGATAAAGTCAACTTATTGACCTTCGATCGTCATAATTTTTAATTTTCTTTTTAGTTAGTGTTGACAATACACTAACATAGGCGTACACTAAACGTAGAAAGTGTATTTTACACACTAACTAACCAAAGGAGAAGTATTATGGAAACAATGAACAACACTCGAAATATCCTCGTTGCTGTTGACGTACAGAACGATTTTATTACTGGCAGTCTTGCTGTTGCCGATGGCGAACAAGTTATTACTCCTATAAACGAAGTAGCCGAAGCAGTTCGTGCCACGGGCGGTACTAGCGTCTTCACCCGCGACTGGCATCCTGAGCACACTCCACACTTCGACACCGATGGCGGTACGTGGCCAGTTCACTGCGTTGCAGGGACCGAGGGGGCTGCTTTTGCACCAAACCTTCACGTTCTACCGACTGATGTCATCCTTTCGAAAGGTATGGAGCAAACCGATGGCTACTCTGGCTGGGAAGGTATGGGCCTAGACAGTGAAACCTTGGAAAGCCTCATCACTCCTCGCACCCCCGAAGAAAAAGTACAGGTATTCCTTGGTGGCCTTGCTACCGACTATTGCGTGAAGGCTACTGGTATCGACATTGCTACCTTTTTCGCAAACGATGAACGCGTCACCACTTACCTGCTCCGCGATGCCGTTCGCGCCGTTGCGCTGGAGCAGGCCGACGAAGCCAACGCCCTCAAAGCCATGAAAGCTGCTCAAATTATCGCCATCGACAGCCACCAAGCCCGCGCGATGATTGAAGGGATGCTCGCATGAACGCCGAAACCCTCACCCCTCGCCTCTCCCAAGGCCTCGACTACTACAAAGCAACTATGAGTCAAGTAGAGTACGAAAAACATCCTGAAGCGCAAGTTACTTTTGAGCTAAAAAACCGTGCCGATAACCTGTTATCGGAATACGTCCGCCCAGAAGAACTCAGCGCTCGCCTTGAAACAGTACGCCAAGGTTGGCACCCCGAGGAAATTGCCTACCTAGCGAGCTTACAAAATCAAGACGGCACCGCACAGTTTTCTGAAAGCTACCTCGACTACCTTATGGACAGCTCACTCCCGCGCGTCGATGTTCACCTCGATGAACGTGGTGATATCGCCGCTCGTACTACTGGCGAATGGCCACTCGTGACATTCTGGGAAACAGTCGTCATGAGTGAACTGAACGAACTTTACTTTGCCAATAAACTTGCCCGTGAAGGATGTTCGCTCGCAGCTGTTTATGCCGAAGGAGACCGACGCCTCGACGCAAAAATTGCCGTTCTTAAAACCCGCCCCGACATTAAGTTTGCCGACTTCGGTACGCGCCGCCGCTTTAGCTATGGCTGGCAGAAGCATGTTGTTGAACGCGTCGCCCAAGAGCTACCGGAAAACTTCGTTGGCACTTCAAACATCTACCTTGCTCACGAGCTCGGCCTACGCCCTATTGGCACCTATGCCCACGAACTGCCAATGGTGTATGCTGCACTCGCCGACAAAGCTGGTGAAAACCCACTCAACGGACACCGAACAATGATGCACGACTGGCAAGAAGTGTATCGTGGCGACCTCTCAACTGCTCTCACCGATACCTTTACGAGTGATTTCTTCTTCGCCGACTTCACCAACGATGAGGCCAATACTTGGAAAGGGCTGCGTCATGACTCTGGCGACCCTATTGAGTTTGGTGAACGCGTCATTGATTTCTATGAACGTCATGAGATCGACCCCCTTACCAAAACAATCGTCTTTAGCGACGGCCTCGACCTGCCGACTATCATTAAACTTGCGGACCATTTCAAAAACCGTATTACCGTCATGTTTGGGTGGGGTACAACACTTACGAATGACCTCGGGCTGGCAACAAACAATATTGTTATGAAGGCCGTTGTGGTTGATGGCGTTGGCACGGTAAAACTGAGTGATAATGAAGGCAAACATACTGGCGAAGCTCAGAGCATCAGGCAGTACCAACAGTTTGTGAGCGAGCGTCTCGGCAGCCTTGCGCTCAGTCTTGCCTGAGAAAGGCTGTTATATGATTGAACATGAAATAATGCTCGCCACAACCCCCGAGCGTCAACTCTGGTTCGAAGGGCCTAACTATACCGCCGATGCTGTCGTGATTAACCTTGCTCGGGAAGAGATACTATTAATTCAGCGGAGTGATACCGGGGACTGGGCGCTCCCTGGTGGGTTCTTAAATCAAGGCGAGTCTGCACTAGAGGCGGCTCGCCGCGAAGCAAAAGAAGAAACTGGTACATCCCTCTCTACTGAAGGCGTATTAATCTACCGAGGTATAGTCGATGACCCTCGCAATACCGATAGCGCTTGGATTGAAACCGCAGCCTTCATATTTACCATACACGAACCTCTTGAAATCAATGCTGGCGATGATGCTATAAATGTCAGCTGGGTCCCCCTCACTAAACTGCCGCCACTTTATGCGTCACACAAAGCGATTGTAGGCACTGCCCTCACTTATTGTTTCGGCGCGCGTGGGTCGGGTGTGTGAATATACAAGCGTGGATACATTGGGCCTTCGAGCGGCTTCACAACACCACTTTCAAAAATAGCGTGTATAGTTGCTGCGGTTTGCGGCAAGAACGGAATAAGTAAATCGCCAATCTGCAACAAAGCGCCGACACAGTGCGACAGCACTTCCGAAAGGTGCCCTTCAGCCTCGGCGTCTTTACCTAGCCTTTTAGCAATTTCCCACGGTTTCACAGTATCGATGTATTGGTTCAGGCTGCGGACCTTACTCCATACTTCATCAAGTGCCTTATCAAATTCAAAGTTTGCCATAGCCTCGTGATAGGCGGTCATATCGTGCTCGGCTTGCTCAGACTCGCCAATCACCCCAGCCTGGTAGCGCGCAATCATGCCCGCAACACGTTGCACTAAATTACCGAGGTCGTTACCAAGCTCGCCATTATAGGCACTCTCAAATTTTTCCCACGTAAAGTCGCCGTCATCAAGGGTTGGAATATGGCGCGAGAAATAATAACGGAAAGCATCAAGCCCGTATTGGTCGATGATTTCGTTCGGGTCGACAACATTACCGACCGTCTTGCTCATCTTCGCACCACTGACATTCACGAACCCGTGTACAAGCAGTGTCTTTGGTAGTTCAAGCCCAATACCCATCAACATTGCTGGCCAAATACCGGCGTGGAAACGCAAGATATCCTTACCAATGACTTCAACGTCTGCAGGCCAAAATGCCTTGTACTCAGCCTCGCGGTCGGGATATCCGATAACGGTAATGTAATTCGCCAACGCGTCGAGCCACACGTACATCACCTGCTCAGGGTCATCAGGAACAGGAATACCCCAGGTGAGGCTTTTCTTTGGCCGCGAAATACTGACATCGGCCAGACCGTCTTTAATAAGCTCGAGGAATTCGTTCTTACGAAACTCAGGGACAATGCGCATCGTCCCGTTATTAATTGCTTCTTTAATTTTATCGGTGAAAACGCTGGTTTTGAAGAAATAGTTCTCCTCGCTCACCTGCTGATACGGCGCCTGATGGTCGGGGCAGACACCACCCGTCTCTTGTACTTCTTTGTCGGTAAAGAACGCCTCGTGTCCTAAGCAGTACCAGCCGCTATAAGTGCTTTTGTAAATATATGGCGCCAGCTGTTTCCAAATGTATTGCACGGCCGCCACGTGGTGCTCGTCGGTGGTGCGGACAAAGTCAGTGTACTGCGCGCCCACCTTTTTCATGAGGGCTTCAAAGTTGCCGTACATTTTATCAGCGTAAGCTTTTGGTGTCAGTCCTTCAGTAGCAGCCTTCGCAGCAATTTTATTACCATGCTCGTCGGTACCTACCTGAAAGCGTACTTCGCGACCGTTCTGTTTTTGGTAGCGCGTCCAAATATCGGCCAGAAGGTAGTCGAGGGCGTTACCAATGTGCGGCACACCGTTCACATACGGAATAGCGGTCGTAATATAGAGCTTCTTTTGCGGTTGTTCCATTGCCCTTATTGTAACAGATGTCGCCCCGAGCCAGTAGCGATTTATATCCCGTTAGGGTTCGACCAGTCAGTGGCAATGTCAAAGCCATCTGGGTGGTGCAGTGCAAAACCGCCAGTATCGTACACCTTGCCCGGTCCAACACTCGTTTCTACGATCGAACACTTCGGATACCGGCCGTAGTTAGCCGCAATGAGCGCAAAGCCGTCACGATCAACCTTCACGCCATCAATACGTACCGTGTAGTAGCCACCCTGTCCGCACGACTGCATCACGCGACTCATATCAAGGTCGTAGTAAGTTTCACGATGTACAATACCCTTACTATCGGTAAACTGCTGTGCGCCCTTAGCTTTTGTTAAAGCGCCTGGGTAACTTTTTATACCAATCACTTCGACCTGCCTCACGGCTGGCTGCGTCACGATACGAGCAATCTCCGTACGTGCTATTTCTACACCGTCTTTCACTTCAACCTCGAAACTCACTGTTTGCGTGCCGTCCTTGCCCTTGGTCGTGATGGCTTTATACCCCACCAATCGGTCGGCGTCAAAAATAGTTTGGGTCTTAAACGGTAGCGCCTCATCATACGAAACGGTCTGCTTACCTTCGCGCCACACCCTTACGGACATGCCTGCAGTAATTGGGGTGTCAAGCGACCGAGACGTGCGACCATGCTCGCCCAGTATAATGCCTTTTTTTGCGAGCATTTCGCCAACCGTCTTGCCTGTGGTGCGAATCTTCGTCTCGCGACCATAGAGGTCAAGGCGCAGAGGCACCGAGCGCGTAATCACAAGCTCTAACCCAGCACCCTCGCCAATGTAATCAGTCGAACGAAGGAGCGCAACATCATCTTCGGGATGCAAATTCATATCAACATCATCGGCAATTTGCTCGGCTGTCTGGTAGGGGGTCATCGTTTTCACGCGCGTGTTTCCATCAATAACCACAACCGGTCGAGCACGGTAAATATTCACCCAGTAATCTCGTGCGATAAGCTCCTCGGTCATCTTAGGTTCAACGGCATCGTGCCTATCAAGAGCAAACCCCTTTTCTTCCAACGCTTCACCAACCGTCTTTGCATCGGAAAGGAAAAGCGTCCTCTCGCCTCTGTCATAGACCGTAATGAGGTGACTACCCCCTTGACGGGTTTCAACAGGGCGCGTTGAAACCGCAACCATCGTCACGACTGCAGTCGCGACGAAAATAATAAAGGTGAGGAGAAATATAATTGACCTTTGGTGAGCCTTGAAAAAATCTCGAAGCTTCATGCCACCTACCCCTTTTGATGCAACGTGAGAGCAAGGCGTTTCCAATCGTCCAGGGAAAGTTGCTCCGCACGGTCATCAGGGTTAATCTGGGCTGCTCGCAGGCACTCCTCGGCCACTGTTTTTGAAATCGAGAAGCCACTCGCAATACTGCTACGTAGTTTCTTACGCTTTGCAGAAAAGCCCGCTTTCACGACTCGAAAGAATTGTTTCATTTCTCCAGCAGCAACCAGCGGTTCGGGGCGCATCGTAAATATCACCACCTGGCTATCGACTTTCGGCGGAGGGGTAAAAAGCTCCGCCGGTACAACATCGCCCAACGAGACGGTGGCGTATATTTGAGCGCTGACAGCCAAAATACTCATATCACCTGGCGCCGCTACGATACGTTCGGCGACTTCTTTTTGTATTAAAAGAACAATGGTTTTTGGTGGGTTTGTCGATGTCGTTAAAAGCTGTACAATCTTTGACGTAATGTAATAGGGGACATTAGCAACAACGATATAGTCTTTAGGAAGCGAACGTAAGTCAAAGGTGAGAATATCTTGATTCACCACTGCAAGACTTTTTCCGGGAAACTGTCCGGGTAGTTTTGCCGCTAAATCACTGTCAAGTTCAACGGCAATCACTTTTTGCGCACGGCGCAGCAACTCGCTCGTTAATGTTCCAAGCCCTGGGCCAATCTCGAGCACGGTATCATTAGGTTTAATAGTCGCGGCATCGGCAATACTCGCTAGTACTTCCCTGTCTGTCAGCCAATGTTGTCCAAGTGATTTCTTTGGTCCGCTCATACTAATACCAGTTATTGTTTACCCAAAAGGTATAGGCATTTTCCCAGCCACCATACCTTCTTTTTGCATAGCTATCCATCCAGTTCAAAGAGACAACTGGGTTATTCCAATTTGGCCCCGCCTTGCTACACGGAAGGGCCTGCGCCAACCCACACGCACCAGAGCTTGGGTTAATAGCATTGGGGTTCCAGCTACTTTCCCGCATGACCATAAAGTCAGCATAGCCCCAGTCTGCTTCGGCAATAGTGGATGCCGCCAGCCAGTCGGTTTTTGTCCCCCCGCCGGTGTAAGGCAACGACTTTGGCTTTGTGCCAATAATTTCAACCTGCTCAACCGCCACCTTTGTCACAATAGCGGCAATCTCCTGGCGTGCAATTTCTTTTCCGTCTTGAATTTCAATTTGGTACGTCACAGTGCGCGACCCGTCAACACCTGGTGTTTTTACTTTCACGTACCCGATTGGCTGGTCAGCATCTTGGATTTTTTGTACAGAAAACTTTACCGCCTCTTGCACCGTCATCGTCTGCTTACCTTCTCGCCAGATGCGCAGCTTCATACCAGTAGTAATTGTCGTTTCAAGTGTTGTCGATACCCTTCCCGCATCACCAAGCACGATACCCTTCTCTTCAAGCATAGCGCCCACCGTTTTTGCCTGCGTGCGCACTGGGGTGACTGTTCCGTAAAGGTCAACCGACAGTAGGGTGGCGCGAGACACTGTCAGACGCAGCCCCGCCCCGTCATTCATAATATCGTTTGAACGTGAAAGGGTAGCAGTATCCTCGGGATGCAGCTTAAGGCCTGCGTCTTTGGCAATGCGTTCAGCAGACTGGTAAGGGGTAACGACCTGTTGTCGTAGTGCGCCGTCAATCACCAATACGGGGCGAGCACGGTAAATATTCACCTGGTAGTCAGCGGCAACCAGAGGTTCGTCGAGAGCAGGCTCTACGGCATCGCGCGCGTCGACCGTGAGACCCCGGTCGCGAAACGCCTCACGCAGTGTTCCTTTGTCGGTCACAAAGGTCGACGCAGAACCGCGATCATGGACAGTAATCAAGCGCCCCCGCATCGTGTCAGCGAGTGCCGTTCGCTGCAGACTGTTGAAGCTGAGGGTTGCTACCAAAGCAATAACTGCCCCAATCATGAGGCTCACGCTAAAATATGTGGTGGATCGACGCATACGTAACTTCATAAAAGAAGATTACACCCCCTAACAGTGTATGGCTTTATTATAGCATAGCAAGGTACTAAAGCTTTTGCAGATGCGCATATTCAGCGTTGAGTTTTTTTGTCTGGCCATTAATAAACGCCACCGTTACCGCCATGCCATCGATATCGATAATTTCACCGTCTCCAAACGCAGCCGAACGCACCCTATCACCTACCTCAAAGCCTACCTCGTCACTATAAAACGGTTCGTCATTGTATTGGTTAAAGACATCTGACGGATCACGATGTGCGACCCCAACACCCGTCCCGCTCCCCTCTGGGTTCACCATTGCAATGCTGTTTCCCATGTCGGTAATAAAGCGTGACATGGCATTATAGCCACGCGTACCAAACTGCAGGCGACTATAGGCAAAGCTAAGGTGTAATTCTTCTCGGGCGCGTGTCATGCCAACATAACAAAGCCTCCGCTCTTCTTCTAGTTCGGACGGTCCCGACTCGAACACGCGTGAATGAGGTAAAATTCCCTCTTCCATACCAACCATAAAGACGACGGGGAACTCGAGCCCTTTTGCGGCATGGAGTGTCATCAGCGTCACCTTATTGCCATCATTTTGACTGTCGACGCCCGACATGAGGGCAACTTCCTCAAGAAAGTCTGGGAGTGTCGCGAAGTTTTGCGCATCGGAAAGCAATGACCCGAGGTTTTCTTCGCGGTCTTCAGCCTGCGGAGTACCATCCAGAATATAGTCACGGTAGCCAATAACTTGGATAAGGTTACTAATAATGTCGGCGGGTGAGGCGGTGTCGAGTGTCTCACGTAGTAGACGAAGCTTTTGGCCCAGTGCGCCTAGAGCAGTCTTGGCTTTCCCTGTCACCACCCCTTCATGGCCAACGACGGTCAGCGCGTCAATAATATCGCGCCCGCTTGCAGCTTGCCAGACCAAAAAACGCTCCAGACTGGTTGCCCCTACGCCACGTGCCGGCACGTTGGCAATACGACTAAAGCTCATAATATCGTTTGGTTGGTAAAGTAGCTTCAAGTAGGCGGTAATATCTTTAATTTCCTTACGGTCATAGAACCGCACCCCACCAATAATCTGGTACGGAACGCGTAGCTGTAAAAACGCCCGCTCGAGTGTGTAGCTCTGGGCATTCGTCCGATAGAGGACAGCAAAGTCGTTATAGTGTCGCGCACCAATGGCCGTTTGTGCGGCAATACGGTCGGCAACTTGGCGGGCCTCTTCTGCTTCGTCATAGACACCATGAGCCTGTACGGGTGCGCCCAGGCCTTCGGCGGTCCAAAGCTTTTTCTCGGTACGGTGGCTATTTTTAGTAATGACTTGGTGTGCTGCTTCGAGGATGTTACCGGTACTCCGATAGTTTTGCTCGAGTTTGACTACTTTTGCCCCGGGATAATCGCGCTCAAAGTTAAGAATGTTCGTGAAGTCAGCACCGCGCCAACTATAGATTGACTGCCAATCGTCGCCCACCACGCACACATTTTGGTGCTCGTTAGTGAGCAGTTTCACCAACTGGTACTGCGCCGTGTTGGTGTCTTGGTACTCGTCAATTAAAATATACTCGAACTGCTTGCGCCACTTATCACGAATAACAGGGTGCTCCTGCAGAAGCCTGACTGCCTCGAGAAGCAAATCGTCGAAATCGAGCGCCCGTGCTTCTTTGCGACGTTTTTCATATTCTCGATATATTTTTGCGACGTTTTTTTGGAATGGATAGTGTGCGGACGCCTCGTATTCATCGGGGGTTTGTAGGGCATTTTTCGCCGAAGAAATAGCGCCACTAATTGCCGCTGGTTTCATTTCACGGTCGGTAATTGACAGGGTTTTCATGGCCTGTTTCACAAGCCCTTTACGGTCGTCTTCATCGTAAATAACATAGTTCGATGGAATATTAATTGCCGCACCATCCATACGCAGGAGGCGTACGCAAATACCATGGAATGTTCCCATCCATGGCATAAACGACCGGTCGTTTGGCTGATGCAACAGGTGAGCCAAGCGCTCGCGCATTTCCTTGGCTGCTTTATTCGTAAATGTCACCGCTAAAATATGACTTGGCCATACCTTATGTTCCGCAATTAACAAGGCAATGCGATGTGTCAGTGTTTTTGTTTTGCCACTTCCAGCGCCAGCTAAAATGAGCAGTGGACCCTGCACCGTTTTCGCAGCATCACGCTGCGCTTCATTTAAGCCCTCAAGTAAATCCATTGTACTTATTATAACCGATGTTGCACGGGACGTATCAGGTGAGCTTTACAACGCTTTCTTAATCTAGAGTAATGGCAAGACGTACAAATAGATAGCCGCACCAACTGCAGCACCAATAAGAATCAGCCCAATAATCCACAAGATGACCCATAGGCCACTCTTCGGCTTCTTTGCAGGCTGCGCGACTGGCTGGTGATACGATTCTGTGTCGTAAATGGCACCAGACGCTGGACTTGAACTTGGCTTCTCGTCGTATTGCTGTGTAATCGAGACAGGGCCAACAGGTTGCTCAACAGCTTCGACTTCTGGAGTGACGGCTGTAGTTTCTTGAGACGACAGCGTATCATCTGGCGTTGGTTCTGGTGTTAAAACCTCGGGTGTCTCATCTGCCGGTAGTTCGCTCTTTTCAGTTGACTCATTTGCCTCGGGTACCTCGATTCCCTGCGTCTTGCTTGCCGTATCGTCGGTGAGATCTTCACCCCAAGTAGGGAGTGGCTCGTAAGAGAGTGTTGAATTTGGCGCCCCAAGCGGACGCTTTTCTACTTTTGCATCGGGAAGAAATGGTGAGCTTGGCTGCTGAAGGTCGGTCGCTGCTGTTTCAGGAAAGGCTGATGGTGGCGCGGCGAATGAAGGCCCTGCGCTAAATTGTGCCGTTGTATCGGTCGTTGTTGCGGCTGGAGCTGGTGCGGGCACTGTATCAGCCGAGCGTGCTGTGCGCATGTCTGAGGCTGGGTGAACCATATCCATAAAGCGGCCAGAACTACGGCGGGCAGACGATGGCTCGGTGGCACGCTCCGCTACCTGTGGGGTATCACGAGTCACCGAAATAGCGCCTCGCTCTCCCGCAGGCGAAGTGGGTGCCGTTCGCGCAGGTGCATCGGTTGCAGTCCCAAGGGCGCCCGTCACCGCCTTATCAAGTTCTTCAAAATCAAAGTCTGTCATAGATTATTTTTCTTCCTTCTTCGCACTTGCGTAAGCCTTTTCAATAATTGTTGCGAAAGAGCTTGCGTCAAGGCTGGCTCCACCCACAAGTAACCCATCAATTTCCGGAAGCGCCAAGTAGTCTGCCGCGCTATCAGCAGTGACACTGCCACCATACAGCAGCTGCACTTCGTTGGCGGCCTTTGCACCGTACAAATGTTTAAGCTGATTACGAATTGCGACGGAAGCTTGAATAACATCAGCGGGTAGTGCATTTTTACCCGTCCCAATCGCCCAAACAGGCTCATAGGCAATGACTACCTGTGACAATTCTTCGCTGGTGATGTTTGCAAGGCCACCAACAATCTGGTCGTGCAGGACGTCTAGCGTTTCACCTGTTGTGCGCTCGCTGATAGTTTCACCGATACATAGCACCGGGCGAATGCCGTTACGAATTGCTGCCTGCACCTTGGCACGTGTATCTTTGTCGGTTTCGTGGAAAACATGGCGACGCTCGGAGTGCCCCACGAGCCCATACTGCACGATACCACGGAGCTGTGATGCCGATACCTCGCCCGTAAACGCACCACTGTCGCGCCAGTAAAAGTTTTGGGCAGCTAATTTAAACTGGCGATAATTTACCTGCAAACTGAGTGTCTGCAGCGCAAGAATCGTAGGGGTGAGTACCACCTCAACGCTTCGACGTGTTTTTACCTTTTGCGCCAATTTATTAAAATATAAACTAGAGTCATGAACATTCAGGTTCATTTTCCAGTTACCGATAATGAGTTTTTTATCCCTCGCCATAATAGTTGTGCTTATTTCCTTTAGTGTAACTTATCTTGGCGCGTCGAGCAAACTCTCGACGCCGGGAAGTTTCACCCCTGCCATTAACTCTAGTGATGCACCCCCGCCCGTTGAAACATGTGTAAAACTTTTACCCCCCTCACCGTCCCATTTCAGTACGAAATCGGCCGTATCACCACCGCCAATAATTGAGCTGACCTTTGGGTTACTCGCTAAGGCAAGCGCCAGCCGGGCAGAGCCATGGGCAAATTCGGGCAGTTCGGCGTATCCTAATGTGCCATTCCAGATAACCGTCTTGGCTTTTGCAACCTCAACAGCCACCCTTTCTATTGATTCGTCGCCAATATCTAACGCCATATCGTCTGTCGTAATGCCCCCTAGTTTGACATTCCGCCGCTTTGCGCTAGGCGACGCACTGCGCGCAACCGCCACATCGTTAGGAAGGATGATAAAGTCTTCAACGCTTTTTTCGTCTTTTTTATTAGCCACTTTGTAGATTTTATCGAGTACCTTTTCTTGACCGCCCTCTACCTTACTACCGCCCATATTGTACCCCTTGTACTTCAGGAAAGTATTAGCCATTGCGCCACCGATAATAATTTTGTCAGCAATAGTTGCAAAACGCTCAATAACGCCAATTTTATCGCTCACCTTTGCGCCACCCATAACAGCGATGAGCGGCCGCTTTGGCTTCTCCATTGCGTTAGTGATAGTCGTATATTCACGCTCGAGCAGCAGCCCAGCTACCCCAGGAATAAAGTGAGTAATAGCCTCGGTGCTCGCATGGGCGCGGTGCACCACTCCGAAGCCATCTTGTACAAAGTATCGCGCCTCGGTACTTTGGGCGATTTTCTTGGCGAAAGCCTCGCTATTCGCCTCTTCTTCCGCATAATAACGGAGGTTTTCCAGCATAATGACTGCGTTGCTTGGGGCTTTTTTTACTGCTTGTACCACCTTGTCTCCGATACAGTCTTCAACAAAAATGACTTTTCTATCCAGTAACTTCGCAAGGCGTTTGGCGATGGGCTCTAAACTGAGTGCTTCATCGCGACCCTCAGGACGCCCTAAATGACTCATAATGACAACTTTGCAGTGATTCTCTAAAAGATACTCTAGGGTTGGCAAGCTTGCCCGAATACGCAGGTCATCGCTAATCTTACCGGCCTTAGTGAGTGGGACATTGTAATCTGCCCGTACTAAAACGGTTTTATATTCAATCGGAACATCTTTAACGGTTCGTTTGAAAAAAGGCATACCCACCCTTAGTGTTAACTCTTTTTATTCTAGCACACGCACTTTGATTGTGTCAGTAGTTCCAATAATGCCTGGTTGCTGCCCACTGACGATAATAACCTTGGTCGGACCCTCTCCGAAGTATCCTTCAATTTTCAATTCTTTGAACAGATCAAACCCAGCCTCGGGGCCGTCTGGGCGAACATAGCTGCGATTCGCATAACTCAGGGCTAACTGCTGGGCTGCCTGCACTTCGCTCGTGACGCTAATTATAGGTAAATTAGGGCGGTGTGCGGCAATATTTGCGGCTGTTGCACCAGATTTTGTCTCGGCGATAATCGCATCGACACCAAGCTGCTCGGCAAGGCGGACGGCAGCCATACTAATAGCGTCGAGTTGCTGATTTTTTGCAACCACATCATGAATTGGTGCGACGGCAGCGTGCTCCTGCGTGTAAAGAATAACCTTCTTCATAGCGGCAACCGTCTCAAGAGGATACGAACCGTTCGCCGTTTCATCGGAGAGCATCACGGTGTCAGCACCCTGAATCACAGCGTTCGCAACGTCGCTTACCTCAGCACGAGACGGCTCGGGGCTATCTACCATGCTCGCCATCATTTGGGTGGCGATGATGCTTAACTTGCCGTGCTTACGGCACAGGGCAAGCAGTCGACGCTGCACAATAGGGACAATCTCGGCACCCGCCTCAACAGCAAGGTCACCACGGGCAACCATGATTCCGTCGGTCGCTCGAACAATTTGTTCCATCACCCCTGGCTCGATAGCTGCTTTTGTTTCAATCTTGGCGATAATTTGCGCGTTTGACCCACCAGCAACTAAAATTTGACGCAGGTTGATAATATCTTCGGGGCTTTGCACGAAACTAAGCGCAACGTAGTCAATATCTTTCGTCAGACCGTATTCAATGTCTTTTAAGTCTTTCGGGGTAAGAATGTCACCGCCGAAGTCGGTGTCGGGGAGGTTAATGCCCTTTTTGCTCATCAGAACACCATTATTTTCGACGCGTACTTTAATAGCAGTTTCAGAGGTAATTTCAGTCACAGTTGTACGAATCTTGCCGTCAAAGATATAAATTGGCTCACCAACCTTTACTTTCTCGGCAAGATTATACTGAATTGGCAGCGTCGCTGAACCGTCGTGCTCTGCAACAGCAAAATCAAGAATAATTTCATCGTTCTGATGTACCTCGAAGTGGTTGTCTTTCAAAGTACCGAGGCGAATTTTTGGCCCCTGAAGGTCTTGTAAAATTGCGACAGGCTTACCTATTTTGCGGCTCGCCTCGCGAATCCATGGCAGCTGCTGGTCGCGCTCTTCGTACGAACCATGACTAAAGTTCAGGCGGATACCATTCACCCCAGCTTCGATGAGTTTTTCAATCATTTCTGGATTGTTGGTCGATGGCCCTAAAGTTGCCAAAATTTTTGTACGTTTAAAAATAATTCCCATAACTACAGTATGCCTTTACTTGGTGTTTATTGCTATAAGCCTTTGGTTGGTTCTATTGGTGACCTCACGGAGAATCGAACTCCGATTGCCAGGATGAAAACCTGATGTCCTAACCGTTAGACGATGAGGCCATCAAAAGAACAAATCAAAGGTGCAAAATATCATTTTACTTGAGGTATTGTAACAAAAAAACCTCTGTTTGGCTAGAGGTATTATATACTTTGGATACTTTCACAACGGGTTGATAGTGCCCCGTCGGAACCCGCTCGCTTCACGCGAGGGGTTCCGACGGGAGGGGTGTGCCGACACTAGGCTGGCGACACCTCCAGGTTGAGCTCGACGGAGATTATTCCGCTGAGCGAGACAGCACTCGCCAGGTCGGCGGGCGTCTCTTGGGTTTCCTTCACTCCCTCTCCTTAGGGGTCGGACCGGTTGCCGCGAGGTGAGACAGCGCCAAACGCAACGTCTCGGCGTCGGTGGTGCCGCACCGCTCGCGCGCCACCTCGAGGAAGCGACAGAGGGCGACGTGACGCATGTCGTGTCGGAGAACGTTCACGACTTCCATGTCGATGTCCTCCTGCGGCCGACCACGCTTGGTCCAACGCTGGACCGAATCGCGGCTCTCGACGTGTGCCAACCCGAGGGCTAGCACGTCATCGGGCAGCGTCAGTGCTGCCGTCGACGAGGTTTCGAGCAGAGTCATGCTGCCACCCCCTGTGCGGAAGGGCGACCATCGCTCTCGAGGATGTCCTGCACGCGCTGGAGGCCCGCCTCGGTGAGGCGCAGCGAGAGCGCGCCGTTGCCACACGGAACGAGTTCCGCGAGCTTCGCACCTGTGAGGGCACCGAGGGCCAGCATCGAGAAGTGCTCTCGATCCTGCCAGCGACGCATCGCACGACGGTCGATCACCTTCTCGGCGATCCACTTGCGCATCTGCCGCTTGGACAGCTGCTGAAGCGGGTGCTGCCGCTTGGCGAGCTTCACCAGCAGGTCGTCGACGATCTGCTGCGTCTGCTGCTCCTCGCGCTGCTGGCGCTTCATGCGCTGTTCGCGCTGCTTGGTCTTCCTGAGGCGATTTCCGCTCTTGCGAGCGGTAGATGTAACGGTCAAGGCTTACCTTTCAACCACATGTACGAATGCACTTCCTTGGTTTATACCAGGAAAGCTGTGACTCACTGTTCACATTAAAGCATTCCAACTTTATAGCATTGTTGACAAATATTGTCAAAGATTATGTTATATAGTGTTACACTATTCCCTTTACACGCTATATATAGCGTCCTCTTTTTAGGAGATCTATTCTCAACCGCCACCCATGGTGTACGAAAGTATTGTTACCATAACCATACCCCTGAAAAAGCTTGTGCTTTTGCATATATATTGTATAAACCATTGACATTTTGAGCATTATGTGATACATTAAGAACATCATTCACGGGTGCAGTGTGAGAGACTACGCCAGGGTGAGGAGGTCGTTAACAAGTCAGATTATTACAGTGCATGTCATACATGTACTGATTTGCTATAGATAACAGGAAACTGATAAGTATTTCTCTGTCGGAAGCAGCGCGCCAGTTCGCTTATACGGATTGACGCGCTGCTCCCGAACCCCTGGGGATGCAGCTGCGAAAGCACATTGTAAAATGCGCAGACGCGCACAATATCCCAAGGGGAGAAGGAGAAATATCCATGATCCGCACCATCTTCAACCGAGCGACGCTGATCATCTTCGGTGTCATGTTCGTGCTGAACGCCCTGTTCTCGACGGTCATCTACTCGTTCGGCTTCACCGCCGGCTACGAGGGAGAGACCGCCTGGAGCTGGGAGCAGTACGGCGCGACGCTGGGGAGCCTCTTCGGAGACATCCCGTCGCTCCTCGCGCTCATCGGCGGACTGGCAGTGTTCATCGCGGCGCTGGCCCTCGCGGGCTGGTTCGCGCACCGTCAGAACGTCACCGGATCCATCGTCTGGTTCATCATCGGCGGACTCGGCGGAGGTTTCATCCTCTTCCGTCTCGTCGACTGGTCCAGCTTCGGCTTCGGCTTCGGTCCGGTGATCGCGCTCGTCGTGTTCACCGTGATCGAGGAACTCCTCATCCTGCTGCTGGTTAACCGCCTGCGGCGCCCTTAGCACTACCCCAACCCATGAAAGGAGGTGCGCTCATGAAGCGCATCGCAGCAGTTATTGCCAGCCTGGCGATCGCTGCAGTCCTCGCGGGTTGCAGTGCATCACAGGGAACGTCCCCCGTCGACCTCACGGACTCGAAAGTTGTCTCCGCCCTGTGTGGCGACAACGCGAACGAGACGCTGGAGCTCGTCACCTCCGCCGCCGACGCAAAGGCCAACACGGGTAAGCGCAATGCGCTGACCAAGTGGGGCCTGAGCGACAAGCAGGCGCAGGACGACGACTTCCTCCAGAGCCTTATCGCCGAGCTCGAAGGTCGTGCGGCTACACCCTGCGAGGCGTCTGATGACGCCGAGGGAACCGACCAGTTGAGCGACGAGCTCAAGGTCCTCCTGGACGCGGCTAACGCGCCTCTGGATGACTACAGCTGTTCGGTGATCGTCGAGCGCACCGGTGGTGCCGTCATCGATGACACGTACGCGCTCTTTGTGCAGACTTTGCTGCGAGTGGCCGAGGGAAACCCCGACCTTCGTCAGTGGAGCGATGCCCTGAGCACGCCTCTGAAGGGTGCAAACCCCGAGGAGATGCGTACGTGGATGTACCGCGCAATCTGCGAAGAGCCCGTCATTGGTGTCTCTCTCGCACATCTGTTCGCACACCTGGAGGTGAAGGGCGTTCGCGTCCTGAGCCTGCAGAGCACGGACTGGCTGGAGTTCGCGAACGTGGATGACAGCAAGATTGCCGGTATCGTCGCCGACTTCACCCCCCTGACCGTCTGGAAGCTGCAGAACCCGGGCAAGACCGACGTCCCTGACGCGGTGTACACCCAGGCCCTCTCGGCAAACCACGACTACCGTGACGTGGCCTCGCGCCTCGTCTACCTGGTGTCGCGGTACCAGCTCGCTCAGGTCATGTCGATCGACAGTACCCACCACTACCACCTGGTAGCCGGAGGCCTCACGGCCGATGGCATCCCCGAGGTCGAGGTGAGCCACGAGGTGGACAGCAGGGCTTCCCTGGTGTTCTTCCTCACGGAGAAGACGGCCTGCGTGCCGATTTCTGTGCTGGCGTTCAACATCGGTGACAAGCGACCGATGCTCGGTGAGATCCCCTCGTCGTGCGAGACCTTGGTCCCGCCCCCGCCCAGCGGGGGTTGCACGACGGACTGCGGGGGCAACCCGCCGTGCGTGACGGACTGTCCGAAGGACTGGGACGACAGCGTGACCAAGCCCGACGGGGTTACCCCTGAAGGCGCTGGTCCGCTGAAGCCTCGCCCGACGACACCCGCCGAGCCGGCGCCGGTTCTGCCCGAAGATGAGACCCCGTCCTCGGGATCTCAGGCGCCCGGAGCTACCGCTCCGTCGCCCCGACCCACGCCGCCCCCAGCAACGGGAGATGACGGAACGTCGATCAACGGATCCACCGGAACCAATCAGGGAAACGCCGGCAACCCCTTCGGGTAGGCGTTCTTCATCCATCTAGGTGGGTGGGCTGCTTCACTGCAGTCCACCCACCGCCAATCTATAGTTTTATCCAAGGAGCCAGATTCCCTGCTTGAGTACTTCGTACTCGCTTGTTGAGTCTGACTCCTTGTGAGTCACCCTGACTCGTCACATTTATTGACGTGCACATTGTAATAATCTGATTTGCTAACCGTTAACAACCTGGCAACAATGTTTTAAATAATTTTATTAATTTGATTCTCTTCTGCGAGATGAATCAAGAAAAGGAGAACAGATATGAGTAAACTTATGTCTCTTATTCGTCGTGCTCCAAAGCGTTTTAGCGCCGTTGTTGCAATGATTGCTGCGGCAATTATTGTTCCAGCCGCTGTCCTCGCTTGGGGTCCAGACCGCCCAACGTTCACCGCTGCTCACCCAGCACCATATGTCACCTTTAACTCAATTACCGACAACCGAGATGTTGGCGACGAGCGTAACTTCGTTCGTGTCCGCGAAACCGGTGTTGGTAACTATACCGACAACGTAGAGCTGCAAGCAGGTAAAACCTACGATGTTATGGTGTACTACCACAACAACGCATCAAGTGGCCTGAACGCTAGTGGTGCAGGTATCGCCCGTGACGTTATGCTCCGTATGCAAATGGCTGCAAACGTTAACGCTAACAGCCACACCGATGTTGCTGGTTTCATTACTTCGTCAAACGCAAAGCCAGGCGAAGTGTATGACACCGCAACGCTTACTAACAAAAGTACTGGCGCTATGGACCTCAACTTCGTTGCTGGTTCAGCAAAGGTAACAAGTAACGGTGCTGTGAACGGCCAGACCCTTCCCGACAGCGTCTTTTCAACCGGCGCAAAGCTTGGTTTCGATAGCCTGAACGGTACTGTTCCTGGCTGTAACGAATTTGCTGGCTACGTTATCTTCAAGATTAAGGCACACCAGCCGAACTTTACCATTAAGAAAGAAGTCCGTAAGAGTGGTGAAACAACTTGGAAGAAGACTGAAGCAGTCACTCCAGGTTCAACCATTGAGTACCTCATTTCTTACAAGAACACTGGCTCAACCCGTCAGGACAACGTCGTCCTAAAGGACACGCTGCCAAAGGGTGTCACTTACGTCAAGCACACCACTTATGTTGCAAACGGCTCAAACCCTCAAGGACTTCTCCTTGGTGCACAGAGCGACACTGCAACAACTACTGGTATCAACATCGGTAACTACGCGCCAGACGCAGCAGCTTACATTAAGCTTACTGCGAAGGTTGCAAGCAACGACAAGCTCCCAGTTTGTGGTGACAACTCATTAGTCAACAAGGCTGAAATTCAGACCGACAACGGTAACAAGAGCGATACCGCAACCGTTACTGTGAAGAAAGAATGTCAACCAGGTAAAATCACCGTGTGTGACCTTTCTACCAAGAAGCTTGTTTCTATCGATGAAGCTGACTTCGACAGTAAAAAGCACACCAAGGACCTCAGTAAGTGTCAAAAGCTTCCAACAACTGGTCCTGCTGAAAACATTGTTGCCGTTATTGGCCTCGGTGCAATTGTCGCTGGTATTAGCTACTACGTAGCAAGCCGTCGCGCACTTAACCAATAGAGTCTGACCGCTCCTCTCGCCTCTGTCGGTGTACAGCACCGCTACTGAGGCAGTCGAAGCGCTTAGGCTTCAACCCAGAACCCCGCTCCCTTTTGAGCGGGGTTTTTGGTATACTTAAAATAGTATGGCAAATAAGCAAAAGAAGAAGCGTAACAAGCAGTATCGTGGCACCGATGCCGCCGTGCAGCGACCTATTGTCACAAAAATATCTGCCGCCAACCGTAGCAAGCTAAGTCAGTGGTGGTTTGAACGCAAGCGCATCCTGAAGCCCGTCCTGATTGGTGCGGCCATTGTCATCGGTATCGCTTGGCTCATTTTTGAGCTCATTCGTATCGTCTCGCAGTAGTGAAAGTTACCGACGAGGTTTCTGTGCAATTGGCAATCGAAAGCCGAAGGTACTTCCCTGTCCTTCGGTAGACTTAAAGATAATTGAGCCACCATGGTCATCGATGACCTTCTTGGCAAGAAAAAGCCCCACGCCCGTCCCGTCTGGACGCGCCTGCCGAGCATTGCTCGCGCGGTAAAACTTCGTGAACAAATGCGCCTGATCGGCTTGAGGTACGCCGATGCCCTTATCTTCAACGGTAAACTCGACAAAGTCTTTCGTCTTTTCTAGACTGACTTTTATAGTGTCGTGCTCCTGTGAATAGTAGATGGCGTTATCGGCAAAGTTCATCACCACTTGTTCGATTTTATTTTCATCGAGCTCTAATATCGGAATATGTTTCGGCTTTTTATAGACAAACTTAATATTTCGAGCGGCGGCATTGGCGGCAAGGGCGTCAATTTCACGTTGTATCATATCCGATAAGTCGACTGGGCGCTTATCAATCACAAACTTCCCCGTTTGCAGCCTCGAAACATTCAAGAAGTCGCCAATCAAGCGCACCATTCGTTCACTACTGACAAACGTCTCACTAAGGACATGTTTTTGTTCTTTCGTCAGTTCCCCTAGGTCGCCCTCAATCAACATCGACAAATAACCTTTTATACTGGTGAGTGGCGTACGTAGCTGGTGACTCGCCATGCTAATAAATTCGTCTTTAATTTCATCCAAGCGCTGAAGCTGGGCATTACTGCGACGCAGCTCTTTGGTGGCGTTGTCGATGCGCTGTTGCAGCGTGTCGTTAATTTCTTTTACCTCATGGATAGAAAGAGCGTTTTGAATAGCGATAGCGAGGCTATCGGCAATAGTTGTTAAGACCCTGAAGTCTCGAGCAGCAAAACGAGAAGTAAGATGTTCGCCAAGACATAAGAATCCTAATATTTGGCCATTATTCTTAAGCGGCATTACCAATGCTAGGCGATAGCTTACGAACATTCTCCTTAGCACGCTGGACGCCTCTGGCATATCGGCTGTAAGAATTGCCTGATCTTGCTGGGCAAGGAGCGCCACATCTTCACGAGCTAATTTTGCGTGGCGAGGCGTGCCTGTAGCAATGTGTCGCGATCCGTCGGTATAAACCACCAGAAACGCCTGATGAGTTTTTAGGGTTTTCTGTACAAGCGTCGAGGTGCGTTGCATTAGTAATTTTAGGTCTGTTGTACTTGTCAGTTCTTTATTAAATGCTGCGTAAAACTCCCCGGCATTATAGGTGTTTCTGTAAAATATAGCTTCCGTAATATGGTCAAAGAATAGCTTGGCAGGTTGAAAACTAAGCGCTGCAAGGAGAATAAGAACAGTTTGCGCTAGCATACTTCCATCAGTAATGCTCGAAAGGTAGGTTGCAATAAATGAATAGGTAATTGCAAAGACTGCAAGCGTTGAAATATAGGCCATCGTCCGAGCTGCAGCCTGTCGAATATCAAATAGGCCATATTTCACAATAATGACATACACCATTGGCACAAAGATAAACAGCCCAAGAGGACCTACCCAAATATATTCATACCTCCCAAAGACTGGCAGGATAAGGTTGAAGGCCATACCAATAACACCTCCGACGGTATAGCCTATCAAGAGGTACTTAATTCTTGTCCGCTCAACACCGCGTACATACTTCATTGTGTAAGCAAGTAACCCAAGCGCAAAACTGTAGTACAGCAGGAAATACGCCGTATAAACAAGGTAGCCTGTCAGGCTAAGGGTCACTTGTCCGGGCTGTATATCTTGAAGGAACACACTGGGCGCTACTAGCAATATAATAACGATAGCAACGTAAGGCAGCGCTAATAACGGATATAGTGAGACCTTGCCAATACGGCGTGTTTTTCGAGCAAAAGCCAGCGCCAAATAGGCAATTGCCAGGGCAATTAAAGCAGCGGCAATGTAATATATACGCACCGACCAATCGGCAATTGCAACGGACTGATGTGTACTATAAAATACCGCGATTCCCGCCGACCACCCGGCCGCCGCTAACATAATCACAGCGAAAGACCGCGCTATAGGGTCACGGAAACGCTGAATAACTGTAAGAATCCCTAAAATTAATGTAACGACTGCCACCACCCCTAGTACAAGAGAAACCACCCAATCCATATGCCTAGCTTTCTCGCTCCGGCTTATGGATACGGTACAGGGCATATACCCGCTGCGACTCGTAAGATGGGACATAGACGTGCCGCTCACCCTGTAAGCCAGCAGCATCAAATATGTCCATCATCTGATTGACTGAGCGGGGTTGAATGTGTGGCCATTGAACAACATTAAGGGTAAAACCAAGCTGAGGATGCGAGTCGAGCATATTGCCCACAACAAGTTCGCCGCCCGGTTTGACAAGACGATAGGCGTTCTTCAGAAACCGTACCGCTCCTGCTTGCTTCATTTTTAAATTCAAAGTTTTGTTATACCGATATGGCCAATCTTCGGGCTTAACGTATTCAAGGATACCAATTGCCTCGACCGCATCATAACTTTCAGGCTCTAGGCGCTCTCGGCTGAGCTTTGTACTTTCCGCAGGGTCGGCAATACGCAGCATTGCCGCCTCGCCAAGACGTACGGCAATATCGAGCCCGGGACGGCGTAACACATTCATTCGCTCGGTAGTAAAGTCAGTATCAACAGCCAAATCGCTGGCATAGATTTGTGCATCTTTCAGGGCTTGGCTACTTATATCGACAAGTGTTACGGAAGGTGGTTTGCCAGACATATCAGCAACATTCTTGGCTGCATTCAGAATTGACTGTGCCGCACCGGAAGCAAGACTGAGCCACCGTTGCGGCAAGCCAAAAGCAGGATTCGATTGACCCTTCTCCGTAAAGAGCTGCTCGGCCATAGAGACACGGGCACGAAGACCGCGCGCGTCGCCAATTGCAATCATCCATTTCCTTAATTCATCGCCAATTTCGTGGCCATTGGGTAGTGCTGACATGTCGGGTGTATAAAGTGGACCTAACGCCCTTGGCGTGGGAATCAGCTCAAGCCAATGCTCTACGCCAGGAACGCGCCGGATGAGTTCGGCCGTGGCTGGGTTATCTGGATGGGTGTAGTCAACATTATTGACTCGTTTACGGGCCAAGGCATGCTCCAGGTTAGCATCACCATAAAAGCCCATTGCACTCAATTCGGCTAATGAGTGTTCGATCCTATGCTGGTCGAAAGGCTCGAGAACAAACTTATCAGGCGTATCAAGCATATGATATTCATATTGGCGAGAAGTGTACTCTGGACTACTTGGGGGCGTTCTCTCTTGGATTGACATACTGACCCTATTTTAACACCTATGATATAGTAAACTATATAATCATGACCAAAATAGCCATCATCGAAGACGATCCTGTTATTAGCCAAATGTACCGCATGAAATTTGAGGCGGACGGTTTCGATGTGCAACTTGCCAATGACGGCAAGAAGGGTGTCGCGCTGGTAGAAAACTTTGCACCCGACATGGTACTTATGGACCTACAAATGCCAACCATGGGTGGCGATGAAGCCTTGGCAACTATTCGCGCCACCGACTGGGGCAAACACGTGCCAGTCATTATCCTGACCAACCTTGGCGAAGAAGAAGCGCCAAAATCAATTCGTAATCTAGGTATTCACAGTTACATCGTGAAAGCCGAGCTCACCCCTCGTCAAGTTGTGCAACGTGTCAAAGACGCGCTGCAGAAATAACGTTGTCAAATAAGGCCGCCACTGTCAGCGGGCCAACTCCTCCCTTTTCGGGAGTAATTGTCAGGTCAGTTCGCGCGCGAACTTCCGCTGCAACGTCACCAACAATCATGCCATTTTCCGAAGCAGTACCCGCGTCGACAACCACCTTACCTGGCGAGATCATTGCCGAGGTAATAAGGCCCGGAACACCGGTCGCAGTAACAATAATGTCCGCTTGACGAAGTTCGGACTGCAGGTCTTGCACTGTGTCGTCGTAACTAGTAACGTGTAGCCCCCCTGCTAGCCATAGCTTCTCGAGAGGTGCGCCCACTAAGCGGCCGCGGCCCACAAGCGCAATACGACGGTCTTTCAATGTCACGTTATAACCCGCCATCAGCCAATCAATGGCAGTTGCCGTCGCAGAAACGTACTTCGCATTCGGCCCTAACCCATCAACATCTTTTTCAGGCGCTATTGCTGCAACAACAGCGTCAGTCTCTGTGGGGTTCTCTAGCGGAAGTTGCACCACAATACCATGCACGGTATTGTCAGCGTTAAGTGTTTCAATCAAGCTGAGAACTTGCGACTGATCAACTTTATGAATCGCCACCTCAATTAAAATAGCTTCACCATAGGTACGCTTCAGTCGCACATACGTCTCAATCACAGGGTCGTTATTTGCCACGATAATGGCGAGTTTCGGAAAGACCCCCTGCGCTTGGCGCAACCCGCGCACTTGCTTTGCCTGACGCTCTTGCACATATCCAACCAATTCACGGCCATCGAGTAGTTTCATACTCTTAGCCTAACAAACAACATGATACAATAAAACTATTAATCGGAGATACTATGGGACTACTCACAACTTTTGCTCAGACAGCAGACTATTACAGCGGCTATTACTACACAACAGGCGATAGCACCGTCAACGGCGCTGCGGCTGCAGGCATGACCGCTGCGTTCATGCTTACCTTCTTCGTTTTTGTCTTCCTTTTTGCCATCGTCGCTTACGTCATTGTTGCCATCTTCCTAATGCGTATCTTCACAAAAGCAGGCGTCCCAGGGTGGATCGCTTGGGTGCCGTTTTACAACACCTGGAAGCTTCTTGAGCTTGGTGGCCAGCAGGGCTTCTGGGCGATCCTGGCTGTTATCCCAGGTATTAACATTGCATCGCAAATTTTCGTTTACATTGCGCAGTACCACATTGGCAAAAAATTCGGCAAAAATGGTGAGTTTGTCCTATGGGCAATTTTCCTGCCAATTGTCTGGTATATTTGGCTTGCCTTCGACCAGTCAAAATGGAACGGCAACACTGCTACGCCAGTAGCAGCTACCCAGCCGACCCCACCAAACACAACACCACCGTCCGTTATCTAAAAAGTGTTAGCAAAGAAAAATACCGTCGATATGACGGTATTTTTCTTTGGAGGGTCAGGAGGGACTTGAACCCTCGACATTCTGCTTAAGAGGCAGACGCTCTAACCAGCTGAGCTACTGACCCGTATCTTTTCATTATAGCACATTTAGCACTATAAGTCAATGTGGTACACCCGGCAAGATTCGAACTTGCGACACCTGGTTCCGAAGACCAGTGCTCTAATCCGCTGAGCTACGGGTGCTCGCCTGTGCATCTTTTTGCCAAGGCCTTTTCAGTGGCCCGTACCAAAAGTACAGGGGTAATTGTAGCATAAATGAATCGTAAAAGCTATAATGAAAAGCAGTATATGGACGTACACACCAACATTCCCCTGAAAAACATGACGACTATGCGACTAGGCGGACCGGCGCGTTTCTTTGCAGAAGCGCGTACACCCCAAGAAGTACAAAGTTTGTATCAAAATGCCCATAATAAACGATTGCCCGTGTTTATTCTGGGTGGCGGTAGCAACGTTATTGCCCACGACGAGGGCTACGCAGGCCTCATTATTCGCATCAAAATTAACGGCTTTGAAACAGTTGCCGATGACCTCTATTCAACCACACTAAAAATCGGTGCTGGCGAAGAATGGGATGCTGTCGTCAAACGCACCGTAGACATGCGCCTCAGTGGCATTGAAGCATTGTCATCTATACCTGGTACTGCGGGTGCTGCACCAGTCCAAAACATCGGTGCTTACGGCCAAGAGATTGCCGAAACATTAGTCTCGCTAGAAGCCTACGACACCCACACCAACACCTTTGTCACTTTGCAAAATGAAGATTGTGAGTTTTCTTACCGCCACAGCATTTTCCGCAGCAGCCAAATGGGTCGCTATATTATTACCAGCATTACCTTAAAGCTCTCTAAGTCACTCCCCGCACCACCGTTCTACGACTCACTCCAAACGTATTTCGACGAGCATACTATCTCTCTTTTTACACAGCAGACTGTTCGTGATGGAGTTGCTGCTATTCGTGCCGACAAACTTCCCGACCCAGCCGTCAAAGCAAGCGCCGGCTCTTTCTTCAAAAATGCGTTCATCGAAAGCTGGCAGCTCTCCGAGCTTCAAGTAAAATACCCCGACATCAAAGCTTACGCAATGGGCAACGATACCTATAAAATTTCGACTGGCTGGCTCATCGAAGCCACCGGCCTGAAAGGTCAGCTTCTTCATGGCATACGCGTCCACGAAAAGAACGCGCTAGTGCTCATCAACGAATCAGCCGCCAGCTACGCCGACCTTGCCGCTGCCCGAGAAGAAATTATCGGTAAAGTACGAGATACGTTTCAGATTATTATCGAACAAGAACCGCTCGAAATTACCTGAAAATACCTTGCGCATTCCCACTAAACCCCTTATGCTATATACATAATGAAGTGGCGTGGGTTCACCGTAGTGGAAATTGTTATCACCATTACCGTCATGGGTATTCTTTTGACGCTAGGGGTGGTCAGTCTCAATGCAACCCAACTGAACGGGCGCGACGCAGAACGTAAAGGCGATATTGAAGCGCTTCAAATGCACCTAGAAAGCTTTTACCGCTCTGGTACCGATGGTTCAGTCACCCTTGGCCGCTACCCTTCAACAGCAGTGACAGAGACTGCCAATACAAAATTACTCCTCCGTGATATCGACGACAGGTCACTCCTTGCCCCAAACGTCACCAACCCTGCCCTGACATTCGTGCCGGCAACCAACACGACCCAAACAGAAGCTGGTGTCACACCACAACCAACAACCGAGCAATACGTGTACCAGCCCCTCCAGAGCGATGGCAGCCTCTGTACCACCGAGAGTCAAGAATGTCGAAAATTCAACCTGTACTACCGCCTCGAAGGTGATAATACCGTTCATAAAGTAACAAGTAAGAACCAATAATGCGTCGGCGCTTCCCCTATCACTATCACAAAAGTACACAAGGGTTTACCGCTGTTGAACTGCTCGTGACACTTTTCGTTGCCGCTGCCTTTCTAATTGCTGGATACCAACTTTTTAATGTTGTCATGCGGGACGGTGGAGAAACTCGCGCACAGGCCGCCGCAGCCAATACTGCCTACGCCTACCTACGCCAGTACTCCGACTCGGCAACTAACCCATGTACACCACTCGCGCCACTCACCGACGAACCAATTACCGTCGAAAGTCTTCAGAAAGTCACGCTCACTATCACCATTGAATGTATCCAAAGCGACGCCCCATCACTAAGTAAAATTACCGCAATCATCAAGTATAATACGCCGCAAAAAACACTGACCTATTCGACCTACGTCGACAAATCTGGGGAAGAATAATGGGTAGCCGATGGATACGTCGGCTACGACACTCGTCCACCACTCTGGCGGGCTTTACACTTGTCGAAATGCTTGTCGTTGCACCTATTGTTATCCTCGCAATTGGCGCGTTCATTGTCCTTATCGTCAGCCTGACTGGTGAAGTGATGTCTTCGCGTGGCTCTAACCTGCTAGCCTACAACATACAAGATACCCTCAGCCGAATCGAGGAAGATGTCAGGCTCAGTGCAGGGTATCTTTCCAAGAACGATATCGCACTGACCAGCACAAACCCTCAAGGGCGTAATACCGGCGATACCCTTGATACAACCACGGACTTCACCCTCCTCGACTCAACCTACGGACAGTCGTTGATCTTAAAGTCTTACGTCACAAGCGGCAACCCTGTTTCACTTGACTCTGGGCTGCTTTACTTGGCCGACCGACCAAGTGCCTGCACCAGTTACGCGGCCTATTCGCACAATGTCCCTATGGCGATGAATATTGTGTACTTTGTAGATGATCATGACACCCTATGGCGGCGTACTATTATGCCCGCCGATTATGCAGACCCTAACGGCTACTGCGGCAGCAACACGCCATGGCAGCAACCAAGTTGTATTGATAAACCTGGGCGTAGTACTTTTTGCAAAACCAATGACCAAAAGATGCTCGAGAACGTCAGCGAAGCAGGGTTTTCTATCGCCTACTTTACCTCTGCGAGCGCAACGACCCCGCTCGCTATTTCTAGTAGTACCGACGACGCTGCACTGGAATCTGTCACAACTGTTGCCGTTTCACTTTCTGCATCAAACACGCTTGCTGGTCGAGAGGTATCTCGGAGTGGCCTCTTGCGTGTTTCCCGACTTGACCTCAACGCCTCGGCGGTCAGCGACCTACATACCCCGACTGCAGTACCTGGCGCTCCAACCGTCGCTAGCTCGGTCAGCGAGGGTCACAGGGTTACCTTTACGTGGCCTGTTGTCCCAACAGCGACAAATTATTCACTCCAGTACCGAGTGAATGGTGGCAGCTGGAGTAGTGCTGTATCGATTAGTAGCGCCGACCGTCACTATACCGTCACTACTGGGTGGAATGGTGACACAGTCGAGGCAAGGGTTACCGCTGCCAATGAAGCGGGGCCGTCAACGACCTATGGGACAAACTCAATCACTATCCCACTCTGGGCACCGCTTGTTCTTATCAATGGGTGGACTAATTACGAAAGCACTTACGCTCCAGCCTCTTATACACGCACTAGTGCTGGGGTGGTTTTGCTCAGAGGGCTGATTAAGGGTGGAACCATCGGTGATATCGCCACACTTCCCGAAGACTACCGACCAAGTAAAGATTTAATATTTGAAAATTCGAGCAACCAAGTGGCTAGTCGTCTCGACATACGAACGAACGGCGTTGTTAATATGCCTGTTGGCAGTAATGCCTGGGCCTCTTTGGATGGGACGAATTTCATGGCTGGGAACGTCTACACTAACTTCTCATCGTTTTCAAATAGTTGGCAAAACTACGGTGGCAGCTGGGGCAGCGCGGGCTATGCTGTTGACTCCCTTGGGAGAGTACACACTAGCGGGCTTGTAAGTAGCGGAACAATCGCAGATAACACCGTCATCGCCACACTGCCGGCAGCCTACGCACCAGCAGGCTACATGCACGTTGCTAACGGTGCAGCCAACGCCCATGGGCTGATAGGGGTCAATACCTCTTCGCAACTAGTCGCGAAGGGCTATTCCAATGCATATATTAGCTTCAACTCTATGTTTTATCCGGCCACCGCCCGAGCAAGCGGAAGTACCTGCACAACTCAGTGGTGTAACCTTAGTCTTAAAAGTGGCTGGGTTCACTACGCCGCACCGTTCACAACACCACAGTACACAAAGTCGCCCGATAATATCGTTATCGTCAAGGGTCTTGTGAGGAGCGGCGACACAGCTAGAGATATCGCGTCACTTCCACAAGGCTTCTGTCCTGCAAAACGCCTCCTTATGACCATCGGCATTAATGGTGGATGGGGACGAGTTGATATCGTTCCCGAAGCAAACCCCGCTAATGGCTGTACTATTACCCCAAGCGCGGTCAACGCTAGCTGGACTTCGCTTGACTCACTCATATTTGTTGCCGAACAGTAGCGAAAATGCTTGCGCTTACCAAAAAACCGTAGTAAACTTCTGGGTAGGACATTAATTGTTTTAAGAAATAGGGGGCAACTCAACATGAGTCTCACAAACATTAAACTTAACAGTCAACGTGGTTTCACTATCGTCGAGCTCTTGATCGTCGTGGTTGTCATCGCTATTTTGGCTGCTATTACGATTGTTTCTTACAATGGTATTACCAATAACGCAAAGAAAAGCTCTGCGCAAGCAGCGGCAACTACTTTCGCAAAGAAGGCAGAGCTCTACCAGGCTGACCAAAGTCGCTACCCGGTCGCTCTGACAGACCTCAACGGTAGTTCAGACAGCGGTAAGGCATGGTTTCTTACTGGCTACACTGGCACCTTTACGACGACTGCGGCTGAAACAATCGCTAGCGCTCCTACAGACCCGGGTGCGGTAAAGATTGTGAAATGTGGTACAACACCAAACGCAGCACCTTCTGATATCGGCGCAGGGAACATCACTGGACTTAAGGTATTATGGTGGGATTACACAGCAACAACAAGTCAAGTTAAAACCGTTTCTGTCGGTAACACAGCCGGAACTGGCGTTGTCTGTCCATAATAATACTTCGCTCACATAAAAATAGCGCAGAGCAATCTGCGTTATTTTTATGCCTTCAGTCACAAAGCTTACTTTCTCGACAAAACATCTAATATTCTAATGGCAATCCGCGCACAGTCAGCTTCAACAAGCCCTTTCGTGGTCATAGCCGGCGTACCAAGCCGAATCCCGCTTGGACGGTACGGTGGCAATGGATCATCTGGGACACTATTGGCATTCACAATAATACCCTCCCTCTCTAGTCGTTCCTGCGCCTCTTTACCATCAATCCCAAAGCTTTCATGAACATTCGCCAGAATAAGATGGTTCTTTGTACCACCTGTAATCAATTTCAGGCCACCTTTTTGCAATTCGTGTGCTAACACCTGCGCATTTTTCAAAAGCTGCTCAGCATAGACTTTAAAATCGGGCTGCATGGCCTCGTGGAATGCGACAGCCTTAGCCGCAATGGCATGCATATGTGGACCGCCCTGCATACCAGGGAACACGGCACGATCAATCAGTGTTGGTATATTCTGAATGGTCTTCTCGGGTGCCTGTAGCGGGTTGCTTACCGTACCCATAGACAGGATAAGCCCTCCTCGTGGCCCTCTCAGGGTCTTATGGGTCGTCGTGGTCATCACATGAAACCCATAATCGAGCGGGTTTTTCGCTACGCCAGCAGCAATGAGGCCTGCAATATGGGCCATGTCTGCCATCAACAGCGCCCCTACCTCATTACCGATCGAGACGAACTGCTCGTAATCAAGCTCGCCTGGGTACGCCGAAAAGCCAGCAATGATGAGCTTTGGCTGGTGCTCGTTCGCTAGCGAACGCAGCTCGTCATAGTCAATTTCGCCAGTTTCACTATTTTTCATTTTATAGCGCACAAAATTATACAATTTTGCACTACGTGTCACTGGTGCACCGTGCGTTAAGTGCCCGCCGTGGCTTAAGTCCATTGCAAGTACTGTATCGCCAGGCTCAAGCCAAGCGCTATACACTGCCTCATTAGCTGGCGCACCAGAAAGGGGTTGTACATTAGCATGGTCGGCACGAAATAACTGTTTCGCGCGGTCAATCGCAAGCTGCTCAAGCTGGTCGGTAAACTCTTGGCCGCCATAGTAGCGCTTACAAGGGTAGCCTTCGGCGTATTTATTTGTAAACACACTTCCCAGCGCCGCCAGTACATCATCGCTGACATAATTTTCACTTGGAATCAGCTCGATTACTTCACTTTGTCGTTTTTCTTCGGCGGCAATTAAAGCAGCTACCTGCGGGTCATTTTGTACTATCGGTCTTTGTGTCTCGGCCATTCTCGCTCCTTATCTCCTCTTATTATAGTACACTTGAACTTATATCAAAGATGATATAAAATAAGCGCTATGGATTCAAAAAGCTACGCAACCAAAATTGGAATATTTATACAAGAGACCCGTCAGTCTCGAGGGATGACACAGGCCGACCTTGCTAAGGCTCTCGGCACCAGCCAGAGTGCTATTAACCGCATCGAAAAAGGTGGTCAAAATATCAGCCTTGATATGTTGGGTCGTATTAGTGAGGTTTTGTCAAGCCAGATTATTAGCCTCAACCAGCCCGGTTCGGTGAATTTCCGTATTGAAGGTGGCCGCAAGCTTTCGGGTCGCATTGCCACAAAAACCAGCAAAAATGCCGCCGTCTCGCTTTTGTGTGCATCGTTACTCAACCGCGGCACCACCACCCTGCGTAATGTCGCTCGTATCGAGGAAGTAAATCGTATTATCGAGGTGTTGAACAGTATCGGTGTCAAAACACGCTGGTTTAACGGTAACGACCTTGAAATTACTCCTCCCGCACGGCTGAAGCTGGACGCTATGGATGTTGAGGCGGCGAAAAAAACCCGCAGTATTATCATGTTCCTTGGCCCACTCCTTCATCAATACAAACAATTTGAAATTCCTTTTGCTGGTGGCTGTAGCCTTGGTGAACGTACCGTCGAGCCACACCTCGATGGCTTGAAGTCATTTGGCCTAACGGTCGAAACGCTTACCGACGAATATAAAGTGACCGCCCAGCCAATCAAGCCAGAACGAGCTATTGTCCTTTCGGAACGAGGCGACACGGTGACCGAAAACGTCCTGATGGCCGCAGCACTGAACGACGGCGTGACCGTTATTCGCAATGCCAGTCCAAACTACATGATCCAAGACCTGTGTTTCTATCTTGAAAAACTTGGCGTCGACATTGAAGGTATTGGCACGACAACGCTCACCGTTCGTGGCCTCAGTGATATCAATAAAAATGTCGAGTATGCTCCGGCCGAAGACCCTATTGAAGCAATGAGCTTTATTGCCGCTGCAATTGTGACAAAGTCTGAAATTACTATCGAACGCGCTCCTATTGAGTTTCTTGAAATTGAACTCAAGTTCCTTGAAAATATGGGCTTCGAATACGAGCTTTCCGATGAATACACCGCCCTCAACGGCCGCACTCGCTTGGTAGATATCACAACGAAAGTCAGCGAGCTCCAAGCTTCGGTAGATAAAATCCACCCAATGCCTTTTCCGGGTCTTAATATCGATAACTTGCCATTCTTTGCACTCATCGCTGCGAGCGCTAAGGGCCGCACCCTCATTCATGACTGGGTGTACGAAAACCGTGCAATTTACCTGACAGAACTCTCTAAGCTGAACGCAAAAGTTGAACTTGTTGACCCGCACCGCATTTACATCGAAGGGACAACGCGCTGGAAGTCTGCTGAAATCGTCACGCCACCTGCCCTGCGACCAGCTGTGGTTATTCTGCTGGCTATGGTAGCTGCCCCTGGCGTGTCGATCCTGCGCAATGTGTACTCAATTAATCGTGGTTACGAAGACCTCGCCAATCGCCTTAATACGCTGGGTGCAAAAATCACCATTATTCGTGATATTACCGAGTAATAATGCTTCCTAAACCCCACATAACCCCCTAGCAGGTGTTATACTTAAATAATCATGAAGGGTTCGCGTCAGCTTACGAAATTTCTTAGAATCGGCATTCCAAGTGCGCTGATTATCGTTTGGTTTGCACTGGCGGGCATTGGTGGGCCGTATTTTGGCAAAATTAGTGAAGTCGCCAGTAACGACCAGTCTGCTTTCTTGCCTGCCAGTGCCGAGTCTACAAAACTGAACGAAGAAATCAAAAAGTTTCAAGATGAAAATTCGATACCCGCAATTATCGTCTTTGGCAATGGCGACTCAGCCCTTCCCCCTAACGCCCTGAAGGATATTGCGACAGCCTCACAGCAACTTGCCACTATCGACGGGGTTGCCGGAAAAGTCTCCCCACCTATTCCGTCCCAGGACGGTAAGGCGGCTATTGTTGTCGCCAATATGGCTAGCGGGACTGCCTACAAGCAATTCGTCGCATCTGTACGAAGTACATTAGACGCCGCAGCACTCCCAGTGACCTACAAGGTCAGTGGCCCGGTTGGCTTTTTATACGACCTTGGCGGCGCGTTCTCTGGGATCGACGGGTTACTCTTAGGGGTAGCCTTGGCGGTCGTCTTTGTTATCTTACTCATCGTGTATCGCTCTCCTCTTTTGCCCTTCGTCGTCCTGCTCAATGCCGTCTTTGCACTCTGTGTCGCAATTCTTATTGTCTTTTACCTTGCAAAAGCCGACATCGTTACCTTGAACGGACAGGTGCAAGGTATTCTCTTTATCTTGGTTATCGGTGCTGCGACCGACTACTCCTTGCTATTCGTCGCACGCTACCGTGAAGAGCTCACTCGACACAAAGAAGCCTTCCGTGCTCTCCTAGAAAGCTGGAAACGCTCTTTCGAACCAATTATCGCCGCGGGCAGCACCGTCATTGCTGGTCTTCTGTGTCTTTTACTCTCCGACCTCACGTCAAATAAGGCGCTTGGCCCTGTAGGCGCGATTGGTATTCTTCTTGCTATTACCGCGACGCTCACCTTCCTCCCAAGTCTGCTGATGGCCTTTGGACGAAAGGTGTTCTGGCCACGGACTCCCCAGTACCAAGATGCTTTGCAACAAGCAGTCAAAAAAGTCCCTCAAGCTGGTATTTGGCAAAAGGTCGCTCATCTCATTAAATCGCACCCGCGCCGCGTCTGGGTCATCACCGCTTTATCTATGCTAGTCATGACAGCGGGGCTTTTCCAGCTTCGTGCCGACGGAGTTTCTCAGAGCGACTTTATTCTAGGAAAGTCCGAAGCTCGTGATGGGCAGCACATAATCGAAGAACACTTCCCTGGCGGCTCAGGCGCACCGGTGCAAGTTATTCTCGCCGCCGCTAAGAGTGACGAAGCCGTTACGGCTCTCAAAGCCGACCCAAGTGTCGCCTCGGTATCAGCGTCACCAAAAATCGTTGATAATGAAGTGCTGATTGAAGCGACACTAAATGAAACCTCAGACTCAGAGGCTGCCCAAGCGACCGTCGAGCGGCTACGAACAGCCCTTCATGGCATTGACGCAAACACCCGAGTTGGCGGTGTTGCAGCTGTCCAGCTTGATACCCGCAAAAGCAGCGAACACGACCGTATGGTTGTCATTCCAGCCGTGTTAGTAGTTATTACGATTATTCTCATGGTGCTGCTCCGCTCTATCCTTGCGCCGATTTTGCTGCTCCTCACGACACTCCTGTCTTTTGGGGCAATCTTAGGGCTATCCGCCCTCGTCTTTAACCACCTTCTCGGTTTCCCTGGTGCC
The DNA here is from genome assembly GCA_964388795.1 of uncultured Candidatus Saccharibacteria bacterium. GTDB lineage: Bacteria > Patescibacteriota > Saccharimonadia > Saccharimonadales > Saccharimonadaceae > Microsaccharimonas. The sequence continues at coordinate 112,975 of CAYMBV010000001.1, forward strand.
GACCCAGCGGTCGTACTCTACGGCTTCGTCTTCTTAGTTGCGCTCGGTATCGACTATAATATCTTCCTCATGACACGCGTGCGTGAAGAATCATTAAAACACGGAACACGTAAAGGGACGCTTCTTGGGCTCACGGCAACTGGCGGCGTCATCACCTCTGCGGGCATCGTGCTCGCCGCAACCTTCGCTGCCCTTGCGGTTATTCCAATTTTATTCCTTGTACAACTCGCGTTTATTGTCTCGCTTGGCGTATTACTCGACACTATTGTCGTACGCTCGCTGCTTGTTCCAGCGCTGTCATATGACATCGGCAACCGTATTTGGTGGCCTTCACGCAAGATAAATAAAAAGTAGACAAGCTACGGCTGAATAGCCGTCTTCATCTCGCCAATCTTCTTACCATTGGAGTCGAACTGCTCGATTCTCAAACCACACTTTTTCAACACGCAGCTCACGCCTTTGCATGACAGCTGAGTGGTAATCTCTTGTGGTTCATCGGCTTCAGGAAAGTGCATACCACCCATATCAAAGTCCCCTATTAACTCCGCGGCAATACCCTGTTGGATATGGTCATAGCATACTTCGCGCTTACTTTGGCTGGCTGGTAACTCTGGGGCAAGCTGATACATGTCAAACACTTGTGGCGCATCATCACCTGACTGAAGGCTTGATTGCCCAGCAAAAACTCGAGCTGATATATCTTTTTCTGTAGTCATGTGTTTAATATAGTCGAAATCAGTAATAAGAAAAGCATTAGTGATTTGGTACCCCGGGCTGGGCTTGAACCAGCGACCTTAGGCTTAGAAGTCCTCTGCTCTATCCAACTGAGCTACCGGGGCGTACTTTTGCTAAATACGAAGGCATCGTAGCCCGCGCACCTGTCATTATAACAGAGACACACCTGCTTGTGGCGAATGGCTTGACGTGGGTGGCTCCATGCCTCATAGTCATAAGCACTATGATGGGCAAAATGATCCACAAAAGCCGCGCCGGCGGATTTACTATTGTCGAAGTGCTCGTTGTTATTATTGTTATCGGCATTCTTGCGGGTATTACTATTGTCTCGTACGGCGCAGTGACCGATAACGCTGCCAAACAGGCGCTCGAGGCCGACCTGAAGGGCGCTGCCTCAAAGCTATCTCGCTACAAATACGACCACGGTGGGTATCCAACAAGCCTGAGCCAAGCCGATGTCACAAACTCGTCAACAACAACCTATAACTACACCTACACCTCTGCTACCGACAGTTACTGCCTGTCTGCCTCGGGTGAAGTTGCCAGTTTCCATTTAACGGACACTGACTCAACCTCCCAACCCGGTCTGTGTACCCCCTGACATAGCCCTTGGTCATCTGTTATACTGAAGGCATGCATCAAGAAACTACCTCACCATCTTCCATGACCTATGCTGCACATTACCGGCCAAACGCCGCAGGTCACTACATTACTCGCAATAGTATCAGCGTCGCAATTTGGGTTATCCTTAACATTGTTTTAACAAACTACTTCATTGACCAGTGGGGCTTCGAGCGGGCGATCTGGATTACAATCATCCTTATTATCCCCCTTCTCATTTCACTCACCGCAATTTTCACCTTAAAAAAGCGCTACACCACCGATAACGGCCTCGCGATTGGTGTTGCCGACGACGGCCTTGTCCTCCCTGGGCGTGGCGTCATTGCATGGGACAATATCGTCGGCGTGCGCCAAGGTGGCACCGGCATCGTTACGGGCAATATCAAGATTTTTCTATTCGAAGCTTGGGCAGGCACCCGAGAAACTTACTCCATTCAAGTCTTCGTCAAGGGTGGCGTCGATGAACTCAACAAACTTATCCAAGCACCAAACGCTAACCAAGCACTCATCAACACCCTTGGTGCTGGCGCAACGCGCAACGAACCGCACAAGGGCTTCCGTATCTCAACCGCTTACATTCAGGGGCTTGGCGACGCGAACTACAAGCAGGCTGTTGAAACCGTACTGGCTGCTGCTGCCGCTCACGGTATTCCTACTAAGTTCTAAACTAAAAGAAACACCTAGGGTGTTCTGTTAGTCATGGTCGTTTTGGTGCGGGCGGCGAGAATCGAACTCGCATCACATGCTTGGAAGGCACGCATATTAGCCATTATACGACGCCCGCATAGGTACGTATTGTAGCATATTTCAATATCAAGCTCAATCTGTTACAATAGCTAATGTTCAATCTCCATGGCGGATATAGCTCAGTTGGTTAGAGCGCCTGATTGTGGTCCAGGAGGTCGGGAGTTCAATTCTCCTTATTCGCCCCAAGAAATAATGAAAACCCCGCATCAATGAGTGCGGGGTTTTATGTTGCCTACAAACGAGCCAGCTTACCGCTTCCCAACAATATCATCAGCCGCCTTGCGCGCGCCAAGCACCGATTCTAAATGAGCTTTTGTGATTTCAATCTCGACCCCTGGCATTCCGCCCGTTTCAAGAAGAAGTTTTGCCACCATATTCTCTACCGTTCGCTGCACCACGCGACGCATTGGGCGTGCTCCAAGTAACGGGTCATACCCCTCGTCAACCAAATACTCCTTGCCATCCTGCGTCACCGTCACAGTTGTCTGCTGCTCCGTCAGGTTTTTATTCACGTCATCAAGAATTAAGTCGACGACCTGAAGCAGCTCTTGTTTGTTCAGCGGCTCAAACACCACAATCTCGTCGAAACGGTTCAAGAACTCTGGGTGAAACAGGTGGCTACTAATAAGCTCCTGAATAAACGTCTCTTCAAACTGCTGTAAAGTGTAACCACGCTGAATATATTCTTGAATACGGTCTGCACCGGCGTTGCTCGTTGCAATCACGACGGTGTCACGGAAACTCACCTCACGCCCGCGCACATCACGCAGGATGCCTTCATCAAGAAGCTGCAAGAAAGTCGTCAGGACGCTGGAGTGCGCTTTTTCTATCTCATCGAGTAATATCACACTAAACGGCTGCTTCATAACTTGGGCCGTAAGGCTCGTTGGGTTATCGGCACCGTCTTGAATCAGACGGGCAACGTCATTAGCGGAAACAAACTCGTTCATATCGAGCCGTATAATATTGCGTTCACCACCAAAATAAACTGATGCTAATGATTTTGCCAGTTCTGTCTTACCCACCCCGGTCGGTCCCAAAAAGAGGAACGTGCCTACTGGGCGACCTTGGTTACGAATACCCGAGCGAGCACGGCGCAGCGCATCGGACACAACCCGCACCGCCCGTGACTGTCCAATCATGCGCTCATGAATTAACGACTCTAGGTTGAGCAGCATTTCTCGCTCACCCACATCGTTAGCTGCAGCAGTCTTCACGCCCATACTCTGCTCTATTGCCTGCTGCACAGAACGCGCCGATACGAGCCCGTTTGCCTCGGCGTAATCGGCTGCTTTTTCTAGCAAGCTAATCGCTTGGCCCGGCATGGCAATATCGTAGACATAACGTTGACTTAACTTATAGGCTTCCTTGAGAGCCTGGTACATGTACGTTACTTTTCGTTTGTATTCGACGGTTGGTAGATATTCTTCGAGTACTTTTAGTGTATCCTGCTCCCCGGTTGGCTGAATAGTAATACGATTGAGCGCATTAGCCAGCGCTGGTGTACGTTTACTTACTTGCAAGAATTTCTGCTCATCAATGGTGAGGATCATTTTTAATCGACCCGCTTCAATCACCGGCAGTAGCAGGGAGGTGATGTCTACCGACCCTACCCCATCTTCGAAAAATAACTCAGCATTATCAAAACAGACGATGATGTTTTTCGCCGAAAATGCCTCGGAAAGTAATGCACCTACCAGTTGCTCTAAGGCGCCACGCTCACTGGCAACTGCCATAATGCGCGATGCATCGAGCATAAAGACCTGCTGATACCAAAGTGATTTCGGTACCGTTTCACTTGGGTGCATAAGATTACCCGCAAACTGATACACCAGTTCGGTTTTGCCAACGCCGTCTTTTCCTACCAGTGCAACCGTGCCACCCTCACCATCAAGCGCGCCGTAAAGCTGCCGTACCGACTCGCCGCGCACAATACCTTGTACTGGCGTTGCGCTCGAAGAGATATTACGTCCAAACTGCGCTAGCAGTGGTATCCAGCCAAATGACCAATCACGACCAATACCACCAGGCTGCTTCGAAAGCGCCCGTCGTGAGGTCACCATATCATCAAGGTGGTGGTACCACCGCACGCCGCGAAGGATATCATCTTCACTAAGTTGCACGTGACCCAACACTGTTTGTCGAATTGGTACCTGTCGTAACATTGCAAGAATTAACACACCAGGGCTAATACGTCCGTCGAGCGTATCGGCAATCGCCAAGGCTTCTTTGTAGATAGCAGGAAGGAGTGCGACATTCTCGGGAATGACTTCTTTTAAGAAAGCGCCGCCAATCGCAAACCGAACATCAAAGAATAACCCGCCGTTTACCTCCATAAGCAACAAGGCAAGCCCCTGCGGTGTTGGTTGCTGTGGCATCAAGGCAAGCAGGTCACTATCGAGGCGCGCATCGATAGTGCGACGTGAAGTATCGACTGGTACCCGCTTGAGTTCGTAGGTATGCCAGTGAACAACCATTGCAGGTACTACCGAAAAACCAACCAGCACCCAACCCGCCGCAATAGAAACAGCCAGCAGGGCAATGCCAAACCCCAGCAAAAGTATCGCAAGAATAGTCAAGAGAACAACCCACGGACCCAGCGCATGACCATACCGTGACAGCCGCGCCCGCGAACTGTGCCAAGAAAAGAGCTGTTTTACATCCATGCCGGCACCCATCCAATCGCAAATAAAACTAACCCTGCAATAGGGAATAGGGGGAGGAGCCACCATAGCACAACGATGACAAGCACGTATATCGCCTGAAATAGAATCGTGACTACCCCAGCAAAAATAGTAACCAGGCGAACAATTGCACCAATAATGCGCGAGATGAGTTTATCAAGAAAACCACGGAGTGCCGCACCAAACGAACCATCGCCACCACCAGTTGCCGAAATCTGCCGAAACGGGTCAAATAGTGTGAGGAGTAATTGCCCAACCGAAAAGAAGTCAAGTGTCGAGGTGAACCCCTGTAAAATACGGCCCCACTGCCCTACCCAGCCTCGCCCATACCACCAAGAAATAAGTCCCACCAGAAACATAAGCTCATTATAGCACGACCGAGGTACGTCCAGTGGAATTACTGCGAGATAATAACGGAAGGCGGTATAATAGAAGAATGCCTCAATCTTTCACGATTCTTCTCGGCAAAGCCGTGCGCTATGCTGCTCGCCTGCGTGGCGGTGGTTCGGCACTTCCTGGGCTTTTTGTTGAACGCATTAGCCCAAATTTCGTCCCGACAATTCTCAAACAACTTCCCCATGGTGTCGTTGTAATTAGTGGTACAAACGGTAAAACGACCACCACTAAAATGGTCGTCGCCCTACTCGAGTCTCAGGGGTTAAAAGTCTTTACTAATCGCACCGGCAGTAACTTTGTTCGCGGCGTTGCTGCGGCGTTGCTGGGTGACATCGATACGAAAGGCAAGTTAGACGCCGACATCGCAGTCCTGGAACTCGACGAGGCCCACGCGGTCAAGTTTGTTGAAATCGTCCCTCCTCGCTACAGCCTGCTTCTTAATGTCATGCGCGATCAGCTTGACCGCTTTGGCGAAATTGACACCACAGCAAAGATGCTGGCAAAAATTGCCCAAGCAACTACCGATACGGTCGTCATGAACCGAGAGGACAGTCGTATTACACCAATCGCAGACCTTCTTCCCGACACCACCACCGTGCGCTACTTTGGCCTCAGCAATGCCTTACTGCCAAAATTTCCTAGCGACGATGACCTTCACGGTGTGAAAACCACCCCATCATCAAAGGCTGCCATCAAGTCTCCTCCACGCCCCAAGGCTGACGTTATTCTTAAAGATTTCAACGAAAAAGGGGCTGCCTTCACTATCGTCGGCAAAGACTTCGTCACGCCCCTCAAACTCCGTGGTGTTTACAATATCTATAACAGCGCGGCGGCCCTGGCCTTAGTGCGCACCATTACTCCAGGCGCCTCGGTGCATAGCCTCTTGGGTGCACTCTCTACTGTCACCCCGGCGTTTGGTCGTGGCGAGGTCGTCACCGTCAACGGACAGCCTCTCGAGATAGTGTTGGTCAAAAACCCTTCCGGGTTCCGCCTCGCACTCGATTCATACGATGCCAACGATAGCGCAACCATGATTGCTATCAACGACGAATACGCCGATGGTCGCGACATGTCGTGGCTATGGGATGTCGATTTTACGAGCCTCGGTCAAAGTTCTCTTTATATCAGTGGCGTGCGGGCCTACGACATGGCCTTGCGGCTTCAGTACGACGAAGTGCCAGTTGAAACAGTCGAGCCTCAGCTCGAAAAAGCCCTTCGGGACTTTATTTCCGCTCATCCCGACCAGCCGAAGCGGCTCTACTGTACCTACACTGCCATGCTTTCACTCCGAAAGTCACTTGCGAAAATGACGAAGGTCGAGGAGGTCTCATGAGCCAATCCATTACCCTGTTACAGCTCTATCCAAAAGACATGAACATTTACGGTGACCACGGAAACGTACAGGTTCTTCTGCGCCGGCTTGAATGGTACGGCTACACCCCAAAGCTGATTGCCTATAATGTTGGCGATACTTTGCCGAAAAATGTCGATATCGTTATTGGCGGTGGCGGCCAAGACAGTGGGCAAGAAAAAATCCACGCCGATTTACTCAACATAGGTGCGCAGTTAAAAGCTTGGGCGGACGCTGGCGTCCCAATGCTCATGGTGTGTGGTTTATACCAACTGTTTGGTCACGTCTTCAAGACACTAGACGGCAAAACACTCGATGGTATTGGTATTTTAAACGTCAAAACTTACGGCACGACTGAACGCCTGATTGGTAATATTACCACCACCCATCCTCGGTTTGGGACCATCATTGGTTACGAAAACCACAGCGGACAAACTTTTCTTGCCGACGACAGCGAGGCTTTCGCAACTGTCACAAAAGGCGCTGGTAATAATATGAAAGATGGCCACGAAGGCGCTTGTTACAAAAACGTTATTGGGACGTACCTGCACGGGCCACTCCTGCCGAAAAACCCTGCCATCGCCGATTTTCTCATTCGTACTGCAGTCGCAAAGAAATATACCGACTTCAGCACCGACCTCATTGATGATATGTTCGCCGACATGGCGCGTGCCGTTGCCCTCGAACGCCCAAGGTAACCATTAGTGGGTAATGTTTGATTCGCGAAAAGTATATTTCGTTGCTCGCCACATCCACACGCAGACGCCAGCCACTAACAAGACGTACGCAACCCATACCCAGGCAGACGCCATCACCTCACTTTGCGCCCAAGATAACTCCGACACAAACGTTGCCGCCTGCACCATATACCCCAGCAACCAATCGGTAGGCATCGCAACCAGCCAGCCAAAAGGTAAGTTAAGCATCGACCACACTCCGCAGATAAAAGTAAGGAGCATCGCCAGCGGCACTAACGGGACGACGAGGAGGTTGGCGATAATGGCTACATGCGATAGTGTTCCAAAACTCAGTGCGATAATAGGCATCGTCACAATGTGCGCAGCAATAGTTTCACCTAATATCTGCCGTAGCGCCCCTGGCTCTTTCATGCCGAAAAAATAGCGCTGCAAAAGCGGTGCAACAACCATGACACCAGCAAAAGCTGCAAAACTCAGTTGCCAACCAAGGTCGCCCCACGCATAACTGGGGTTAAGCACGACAGTAATCGCAGCTGCGAAAGGTAATAGAATGAATGGATGCAATTTGTGGCCATAGTACCAAGCCAACAGACTCACTCCCGACACTAACCCAGCGCGCGTCATACTCGGGCTAAGGCCAGTGACGGCCATAAACAGTAGTATCATCACGCCCGACGATGCCGCCGCTAAAAACTTCGATACTTTTACAAACAGCCGACGAGCCATTCGCACTAATATCGTCAGATTATAGCCACTGGCCACTACAATATGCGTCAGGCCTGCTATTTTCATTGCCTCCGCCAAATCATCGGGAAGCGCACTTTTTTGCCCTGTTAAAAACCCGATACCTAAACTCGCCTGCGGCTCGGGTAGCAACACCCGTACCTTGTCTGCAAACCAATCACGCACCACCCGGCCTATATCTCCCGGCACTGAACGGACGACCGCTCTGACCTTCGTTGCCGTTATGCTGACAGGGAAATTACCAAATCCCTCGCCCACGACACCCTCAGCAGTAATGATATCGCCCCTTTTCGCCTCACCTACACCTCGAACACTCACGAAAATAGTACCAGGCAAAGAAACGCCGTTCATCACTACCGTGTCGAGCTGTAGCGAGACCCCACCCGAAGGCACTTTCACTGGGTCTTCTTTTATTCTTCCCTGCACGCTGGCGCTACTGCCTACCCAGTAACCGTAAGTGTCGCGCTCGCCTAAATGCGCCGAACCATACCCGAGCCCTAATACCGCCGCGCTAGCGACCACTAGTGGCAAAATATATACCCGCCGCCGCCAAAAGCATACCGCCAGCAGTGGCACGGCACTCAGACCCACCCACCATGGAACACGCACAGCTAACGCTGCTGCAACACCGCACACGAAACACACGCACACCGCTGCAATCAACCATGAACTATGAATTGTTTGACGCCACCACCACCTCACCTGTCTCAGCTTACGCCAATACTATGTACTCTCTATTAACTTATTGGGTAAACTATTCTTCCTATTAAAATAAGCCCCGGCAACTCGCAAGGGCTTATTTCTATCATTTCTGGAGGGACCAGTGGGGCTTGAACCCACGACACCCTGCTTAAAAGGCAGGTGCTCTAACCAGCTGAGCTATGGTCCCGTATTGTCATGGCGTCAAGACGCCTAAATACTTTACAAACTATACAGCAACAGGGGTGTTGTGTCAATGTCAGCGTCGGGGTAGGCTAACACTTTTTAGCGACGTTTCTTACTATCTTTTTCGGCCAGTTTCGCGGGTTTCGTGAAGAATAAATCAACAACAGCAAAGATAACACCAATACTAATCACTACCTCTTTATAAGCAACAGCTTGGTTATACACCTGCGCGCCAATGCCGTCGAGAGGCATGGCGTAGCCTATTGGCCCAATCAGGAACGCCAGCCCTAAGGTGGCAAAGAAAAGCGACCCAATAATACGGGCAGCGATATTTTTATAAGCATAGCCATGAAACAGCAGTAAAGCTGCTGGCAACAAAACAATCAATGATTGCGTCACCGCCTGGGTCGTGGGCCCGTCGGGCACCAAGCCCGTGGCCGACACCATAATGCCTGCCGTCTCGTCCCAGATAGTACTGACGGTTGCGCCAGCGGTCAGCGCTAGCCCAAGCAGTCCAAACCGACGCTTTGAAATAAAGGCACCGACTGCCAGTGCCAAGAATGCCGCAATCATAATACTCAATGAAATCATCGTGTATCGCCCTCAAGGGTAAACTTTACCTGCTGACCGACACGAATCCCCGAATTTTTTACACTACCAGCTGGTAGCTCTAGCACATACCGACAGAGCCCCTTTGGTCGCATCACTGTACTTGTACCCTGCTGAGGGCTGACATTTTCTTTTAGGTAAACAACCTTCTTGTTGGCATCAAGCCAGATAATATCCAAAGAAATGAGCATATCTTTCATCCAAATACCACACATGTCATCGGTGATGTAATCAAACAGCATGCCGCCATTGATACTTAGCTTATCAACCCCCGAAAGTCCCTGTGTGCGCTCAGTGTCGTCGTCGGCAAGCCATACGTTATACACGCCGCTATTCACAGTGACCGCTACTGTCGGACGAAAGTTTGCCGAAACATAGGAAACGACGAGTGCAACAATAACAACGGCGAACCCGCCGAGCAGGAGCATCGTTGTACGCGGTCGCCAGCGAAAAGAACTGTGCCTATCCATAGGCTCAGTATAGCATAGGCGTTATGCGCCGACTTTATCTTTCTTGTTGCGACGCTTGGCGTTTAACTCGAGGTATTCGATGATTGGTGACGCGACGTCTCGGCCGGTAATGCGCTCAATGCCAAACCCAGGACTGGCGTTTACTTCAAGTACTAATGGGCCACGCTCAGAACGCATTAAGTCAACACCAGCAATGTTCAGCCCCATCGCTTTCGCTGCCTTAACGGCCATCTTACGCTCTTCTTCGGTGAGCTTAATGCGCGTACCTTCACCGCCCTTGTGGAGGTTTGAGCGGAAATCGTCATCAAGGCTTTGGCGCTTCATACTAGCAACCACACGGCCACCTACGACAAAAGCACGAATATCAGTGCCGGCAGATTCTTTCACAAATTCCTGCAACAGAATGTTAGTACCGTCTTCGTTAGTCAGGTACAGTGCCTGCAGTACAGACTTGGCTGCTTTCTTAGATTCCGCCAAGACAACACCGTTACCATGCGTGCCTCGAGCAAGCTTAATAATCACTGGTGTTCCGCCAAGCTTATCAATCAGGTCATCGATATCGGCAGAGTTTCGCGACACCACTGTCTTTGGAATACCAACACCTGCCTTTGCAAGAATCTGCATACTTCGTAGCTTGTCACGCGAACGGTTGATCGCCAGCGAGCTTGAGACGGTGTACACACCTTGCATCTCAAGTTGGCGCACAATTGCCGTGCCGTATCGAGTCATATTTGCCGCAATACGTGGAATAATTGCATCGAATTTACTAAGGTCCTCACCACGGTAACTTACCGTTGGGTTGTTCTTTTCAATCGATGCGTAGCAGTCACGATATTTAATTATCTTGACTTCGTGACCACGCTTTAGGGCCTCTTCCTTGAGGCGTTTGGTTGAATAATTTCCAGGTCCGTTCGAGAGAATTGCGATTTTCATACACCTGCCTCGTCTTTCAATATTAATTTATCTTTATACTTTTCTATAAATGCTGCTGGGTTTTCATGGAACGCTTTTGTGTATCTTGCAGACAGTGAGTGTTTTTTCTTTACCGCTACCTCTGCTTTCGAAACATCAACGATAAATTTACCTTTTAGTGTACGCTTTCCTATCAGCATTGGAAATGTACGTCGTGAGCGGTCGGTCAAGCTACACCAGACCCGAACACGCTTACCACCCACTTCGATAGGAAGTTGAATCACAAAACGAAATTCACCGTGACCGGTAGAGCTAGTTACCTTGGCAATCTTAAAGTCATCATACCGCTGCACCTCACCCGTATAAAGTGGCGATTGTTTGTCGAAAAAGACAAAACACAGACTGCCGTCATCTTGTAGGTGAATGTTACTCGCCCAAATAGCCGTGCCGTCGGCACCAGTGTCTATTTTTGCAGGAACCGCAAGAGGAATACCCTCGATTCCAACCAGAGCATTCGTGCCGATAACAGTTAATTTTGACGAATTCATACTGTGTCTATTATACTCTACTTTTGCTGTTTTGTCAATGCCCATACCCTTTGCAAACCCTTTTATAGCCGCTTCATCGCCTCGAGAAAATCGCGCCTTCGTTCTTCCTCGAACGTATTAATCGTCACTAGTTGCGGGTTGTAGTTTACCTCAAGAATATAAGGCGTACCCGTAGCTGTATCGAGCAGCGCATCGACCCCAGCAAATTCACGCTTCATCGCCTGGCAACTGTGGCGAGCTTCGTCTATTAATGCTTCGGGGAGCGAGGCCTCCTCGACGAGGAATGCATTCACGCCACCCTTCGGCTTATTGAGGTGTGTCTTTTCGTCGTTGTGATCAGGACGCTCATGGGCTGCTCTAAACACCACCGACGACAGCGTACCTTGATAGAAGGTTAATCGATAAAAACCGTCATTAGGGATAAATTCTTGGACAACCCAGAGCGACCTGGCCGAGTGAGTGCGCAACACCTCTTGCAGTCGTGCTTCACTCGCTATTTTGTAGTTATCCATGCCACGATCAGCATCGGCTCGCTTTAAAATGAGAGGGAAAGATACAGCAAGTAAGCCTTTCTCTAGGCCCTCAAGCAATGCCCTCGCAGTGCCTGCGTAGGTAAAGGGAATCGTCACGCCCGCCACTGCTAAACGCGCATACTCGGTCAACTTGCTCGCCGACACGGCATTTTCAAGCTGGCGGTCAACGTAACGTACCGCATTCGCATCGAGGACAAGGGCTGCTGCACTCGCTAGCTCAAGACTATGGAGGTAGCTAGTCAAATAGGCAGCTTTATAATCGCGTGCATGATACCCATTATGGAGGGTAATAAAATCTACCGACCCTTTCTGAAAAATAAAGAGGAGCGATGCATAGCCAGTATATTCGTAAAGCTTTTCATCTGCCTGTAGGTCACGGTGAAATTGGGTAAATTTCTCGGTCTGGTTATTCGAGAGAACAAGTTTTATATCGGAATTCATATACTCATAGTAACAAACCGCTTGGCGATTGTCGTGCAAGAAACTCTAGAATTCTTCGAGTATTTTCTTCTGTTTCTTACTGAGCTTCGTTGGTGTATCGACGACAATATTCACGATATGTGGGCCGCGGCGGTCACTATTGATATGCGGCACCCCGTGACCAGAGAGCTTGAAGTCGGTGCCACTTTGCGTACCGGCAGGGATTTTCATACGCACCATGCCATCGACAGTTTTTACGTCAATTTCAGTACCCAGCGCAGCCTCTACCATTGGGATATGCTGCTCAGAAAGGATAATATCCCCTTCACGGGTAAAGGTTTTGTCGGCTTTGACTCGAATATGGACGTAAAGGTCACCCTTTTCACCACCGCCTATCGCCTCACCCCGGCCGCTCAGTCGAATAGTGGCCCCATCATCAATACCAGCAGGAATTTTGACATTGATAGATTGCTTGCGACGCTGTGTACCGCTACCGTGACAGACAGAACAGACTTTTTCAGGCACCCGACCAGCACCGTGACAGGTTTCACAAGGAACTGTTTGCTGAATAGCACCGAACATGGTGTTCATGACCTTTGTCTGCTGACCAGCACCGTGACAGGTTGGGCAAGTCTTGAGGTCATAGCCAGGCTCAACCGTCCTACCTTTACAGTGTGTACAGGTGTCTTCCATTTCAAGGCTAAATTCGTGCTTCAAACCAAAAATTGCTTCTTCAAACGTGAGCTGTAGCTGCACTTCAACGTCGCGCCCCTTTTGTGGGCCACGCTGCCTGCCACCGCCGCCGCCACCAAAGAATTGATCGAAGATGTCGCCGAAACCGCCGCCGCCAAAGTCGAAGTTAACGTTTTGACCATTAAAGTTAAAGCCTTCAAATGGGTTACCGCCAGCGCGCCCGCCACTAGCACCACCAACGCCAGCATGGCCAAACTGGTCGTAACGCTGGCGTTTCTGGGCATCCTTAAGAACATCGTAGGCTTCGTTAATTTCCTTAAACTTACCCTCGTCACCACCCTCTTTGTCTGGATGATGCTGCACGGCAAGACGACGAAAGGCTTTCTTAATTTCGTCGGCACTGGCGCTTTTAGACACGCCTAACACTTCATAGTAATCACGCTTACTCATATCTGTTACCAGTATAAAAGTTTAGCACTCAATTGTCTAGAGTGCTAAACTATTTTACTGAATTTTAGGCTGCGTTCTTGCGACAGCTAACTATTTCTTGCCAGTGACCGCTTTCCAGATAAGCAGCAGGACAACCGAGCCGACTAGTGCGACTAGGAAGCTCCAGATATTGAAGCCGGTGAAGCCTGAGCCACCCAGTAGCCCAAAAATAAACCCACCAAGGAACCCACCAATAACACCAACGACGATGTTACCGAGTAGACCCTGACTTTTATCGGTCTTTGTAATGAGTGATGCCACCCAACCGGCAAGACCACCTACGATGACCCATGTAATAATTCCCCACAAATCCATACCTCAACCTCCTTTGGTTTGATTTATGTACCTCTTATTATACTCTTTTTTGGGCATATCTCAGAAAATCTGCGTCATTTACCGCTCATGCTATACTAGCTTCAATGAAAGCACTCCTACGATTCTTCGGTATCATATTCGGGACACTGCGCGCTGAGTATAGGCAAATTTATAATCGTTATTTTGGGGTGATTGAACAGTTTCCTGGCGATGCACGTGAAGTCAGCCAACAGGTACTTGATAGACTATGGGTGGGTGATTTTTACCGTACAAGCTTGGGGCATTTTAACTTTTTCTGGATGCGTGACTTTGGTACTGTCGCCGAGTCTTTAGTTCGCCTGAACCAAACGACCCGTGTCCACCATACACTCCGCTGGGCGTTGCGACATTATCGCCGTGTGGGGCGCGTGAAACTATGTATCGACAAATCGGGTAATGTTTTTAATGCACCAGGGCGGCCTAGTATTGATGCCCTACCGTGGCTACTGCACTCCCTCGTAGTGAGCCACTATAACCTTAACGCAAAAGAGTTGGCATTTTTAAGCCACGAGGTGAGTCGCTATGTTGTGCGCTATCTTGACGAGAACGGCGATATTAAACGTGATATTAAATACGCTGAAATGCGCGATGCCGTGTACTACCACCGTAGCGCCTACGCTATCTCCTTGATTGGACGCCTCGCTGCCTGCTGTCAAATATTACGCATTACTGCTTTTCCTTTCGCGCCTACCATCTATAAGACCCTCCTTATGCAACACTACTGGAACGGGAAGTTCTTTCGCGCCGACCGCATGAGTGACAACTACAGCTCGGACAGCGCACTGATGCCATTCTTCCTTAAGGTCGTTGACGATCGACACCTTGCCGATAAAACCCTCGACTACATTACAAAAGCAAAGTTAAACCTCCCCTACCCACTCAAATACAGTGAAAAACCAAGCAGGCCCCTCCGTTTCCGTTTCGGTATGGGCAACATTTCCATGCCAAACTACACAGGCGATTCTCTGTGGACATGGCACGCCACCTATTATCTTCACCTGTTGAAACGCTACGGTCGCTCTGAATATCAGGCACAGTACAAACAGTTCTCAAAACTGATTGAATTACATGGTACCTATCCCGAACTGACCAACCCAGATGGCACATGGTATAACGCACTATTTTATAAGGCCGACCCGGGTATGGTATGGGCGGCACTCTTTCTGGAACTACCGAAACGGTGAGCGGACTAAGTACAAATCAGTCTCCACTTGTCATTATCGGCCCCTCTGGCTCGGGTAAAAGTAGTATCGTGAAGGTTCTTTGCGACCAATACGGCTATACGCTCATCAGGACAGTCACCACCCGTCAAAAACGTGACGCTTTTGACACCGACCACGAATTCGTCTCTATAGACACCTTTGCCACTATGAAACAAACTGGCGCATTTTTTGGCATACTCGAAGTATTTGGCGCCCAGTATGGGTTGCCTAAGTTCAACCCAGCCAATAAGTCGGTTCTTCTTCTCAGGGCGCCAGCACTCCCCGAGTTTCTTACCCGCTTTCCGAACGCCTTCATTGTCGAAATTGATGCGCCGCTGCCCGTCTTAGAGCAACGGCTTGCCGCACGCAACACCCAAGATCGCTTCGACCCAGCAATGCTCACAAAAGAAATGGCCCTGGGCAGCTCTTTCGCACAGGCTACTTTTGATACCTCGCTTCTCTCCAGTGAGGATGTTGCGCAGCAGATTATAAACTTAGTCGAAGCCTGAAATTGACTTTTTTGCTATTTTTTGGTATAATATAATTATCCCGTCAGCCGATGGGTGCTACAATTTTTTGTAGTTTCGGCCGTCCAATCAGGTTTATCTTGGTTGTTTTTGAAAGGAGAGGCATGACTTTCATCGCCGCCTCGCAGATTCGTCAGCTGACCACCGGAGCGCTCACCTACATCGAGCCGAAGGAGGTGTGGCGCGGGCACCAGCGAGCCTCGCAGTACCTGCCCGAAGGAGGCACCATCAGCGTCGTCATCGACCTGGCGGCCAACGAGGGTGGTATCGTGCGCTGCCGCGCCGACATCTCGAACATCACGTTCGACGAGGATCGTCCGGGTTTTGACCCGGAGGAGGACAAGGTGTACTTCGTCATCCACCTGAAGACGCGCACCTACTGGGCTTCGTACGACTACGCGCTGTCCAAGAAGCCTTCGGCAGAGAAGCTGACCAGCCACTACGGTTACGTCGAGTACAGCGACAGCAGCGAAATGGAAAAGTTCCTCACCCCGCTGCCGCAACTCAGCACTGCCTGATGGCCAAAGCCCCGCACCTTCATTGGTGCGGGGCTCATCATTTTATATTCTTTTAAGAAAGTGGTGCTGTCGCGAACTACTTCTTCTTTTCGTCCACTACTTCGCCTTCAACAGCTTCGTCCGACGTGTCATCGGCCTTTTCGCCATCTTCAGCCGAGGCACCTTCCTTGGCGGCTTGTTCGTACATCTTTGTACCGATTGGCATGATGGCGTCGTTCAACGCCTTCAATGCGGCTTCTAGTTCGTCTTTGTCGGTTGCGTCTTTATGCTTTTTCGCTTCTTCAACTGCATCGGCAATGACCTTTTTGTCTTCGTCAGAAATTTTGTCCTTGAATTGTTCTTCGTCAGGCATCTTTTCTGCTTGGTAAATTGCGTTCTCTAGTTGGTTGCGAGTATCTACCGCTTCACGCTTTTTCTTGTCTTCTTCGGCGTGCTCTTCAGCTTCTTTTGCGGCTTTTTCAATATCATCTTTTGAAAGGTTGCCGCTGTTCTGAATGGTAATAGACTGCTCTTTACCCGTTCCCTTGTCTTTAGCGGTCACGTTCAAGATACCGTTAGCGTCAAGGTTGAAGGTGACCTCGATTTGCGGCACACCACGTGGTGCTGGCGCAATGCCATCAAGGACAAACTTACCAAGACTCTTGTTGTCGGCAGCCATTTCGCGCTCGCCTTGTAGGACATGGATTTCCACTTGCGGTTGGTTGTCTGCAGCGGTACTAAAGGTTTCACTCTTTGAAGTTGGAATAGTCGTGTTGCGTTCAATCAACTTCGTCGAGACGCTACCCATAGTTTCGATACCAAGACTTAGCGGCGTCACGTCGAGCAGAAGAACGTCCTTCACGTCGCCAGCTAGGACACCACCTTGTACGGCAGCACCAATAGCAACAACTTCGTCAGGGTTCACCCCCTTAAGCGGGTCTTTACCAAAGATAGATTTCACCTTTTCAACCACCGCTGGCATGCGGGTCATACCACCCACCAAGACAACTTCGTTAATTTCGCTCGCCTTCAAGCCAGCGTCTTTCAGTGCTTTCTCTACTGGGCCAGCAACGCCGTCAATCAGCTCTTTCACCAATTCTTCAAGTTTCGCACGAGTCAATTTAGTCTCGAAGTGCTTCGGACCATCGGCATCAGCAGTAATAAACGGCAAGTTGACTTCGTATTCAGTTGTCGAAGAAAGTTCTTTCTTTGCTTTTTCAGCTTCGTCTTTTAGGCGCTGCATAGCTGCATTATCACCCTTAAGGTCAACGCCGCTTTCTTTCTTGAATTCGTCGAGGAAGTAATTCACAATACGGTTGTCAAAGTCTTCGCCACCAAGGTGAGTGTCACCGTTGGTTGATTTGACCTCAAAGACACCGTCACCAAGTTCAAGAATCGAGACGTCAAATGTACCACCCCCAAGGTCAAAGACGGCAATTTTTTCATCTTTCTTACTTTCAAGTCCGTAAGCAAGCGCCGCCGCTGTCGGCTCGTTAATAATACGTTTTACTTCAAGGCCAGCAATTTTACCGGCGTCTTTGGTTGCCTGACGTTGTGAGTCATCGAAGTACGCAGGAACCGTAATAACGGCTTCGGTGACTTTTTCACCAAGAAAGGCTTCGGCATCGGTTTTCAGTTTTGTTAAAATCATTGCCGACACTTCTTCAGGAGTGTAGTCCTTGTCGCCCATTTTAACGGCAACACCGGCACCCTTGCTGACAATCTCGTACGGCATAATGTCGTGGTCTTTTTGAACCTCTTTGTCGCTAAACTTACGGCCAATGAGGCGCTTCACACCATAGATAGTGTTTTTTGCATTAGTGACACGCTGACGCTGTGCAACCTGACCAACTAAGCGTTCGCCAGACTTATTAATAGCAACGACACTAGGGGTCGTGCGGTTACCTTCGGCGTTAGCAATCACCTCTGGCTTACCAGCCACCATATAGGCAACGGCGCTGTTTGTCGTTCCTAAGTCAATTCCGATAATTTTACCCATGTATTCCTCTCCTATTCGTTAAGATTCATTGGTTTCTTATACTTTATTCTAGCACTCTATGGCAGAGATTGCCAAGTACTCTTAGTATAAATAACTTAGCACTCTCATGTCAAGAGTGCTAAAATACAAAATAATATTGATTTTCTCCCTATACAGGCGTACTATCAATGTAGCTTTCTAGCCCAGCGCTAGCAAGATAGTGAATCCGCTTGAGTTGATCAGCGGGTTTTTCATTTGACAAGCAGAGAGGAAAGGCAATGGCGTTCCATCAGGTTGCGCCCTCCGTGGCGTCCGACATCGATGCACTCAATCGCCTACAGGGTACCGATCAAGAGATCAGCGACTCCCTGCAGACGTTGTACTGCAAGGTTTCGAGTGAGTCCAAAAGCCGCATCTTGACCATTTTTCGCACTAAGTACTCCCCCGGTGTACCCGTGGCCGTGCTGACCGAGGGGTGCTCGGAGGGCGACCTTCGACACATCAAGAACGACCATCGCGTCCTCGAGTTCCAGCTGAGTCGCGGTGACGAAAGCGAACTGCGACACTTCGGCGCCGTCATGGAACTTGTCAATGACAAGTTCCAGCGCATCGATCGCGGACGTCCGTTCATCAACCTTGGGCTTGTACTGCCCAGTGTTGGTCATGACATCACCAGTCCCTTCATCAGCTTCAAGGTATGCGTCCCATAAGGATGCCTGCGTTGGCCTCCCCGTTGTTTGGGTAGAGACCAACCCTCTCTGCTTAAACAGCGACTATAAAAAACGCCCTCCGAGAAGGGCGTTTTATGATGTCAGCACTTACTGTTTTGTCACCTTCACCATAGCGTGGCGGATGACCTGACCGGCAAGGACATACCCACCCTGTAATTCTTCGGCGATGACTTCTTTTTCACCAGTTGCGTCTTCGTCAAACTGAATTGCCTCGTGAAGCTCCGGGTTAAATGCCGTACCAGGCTGGGCGTCAATCCGCTTCAAGTTAAGACTCTCTAAAGATTTCTCGAGGTTTTTTACGAGACTTGCGACACCCATTGCCCACTGGTTGTCCTTGAGGTCATCAGGCATATACGTGATGGCGCGTTCGATATTATCGATCACTGGTAGCAGTTTCAAAATAGCACTCGACTGACCATACTCCCGAGCGGCGGTTTTTTCGGCATCGACTCGCTTGCGATAATTCTCGAAATCAGCACGGGTGCGCTGTAGGTCTAAAGTAAGTTCACCGAGCTGTTGCTCGAACTCATTGTGTACATCATTTGCTTTTGCATCTTTTTTTGCCATTCTCTACTCCACTATTTCTACAAAATTTCTTCTAACATTGCCCCGGTATGTCGCACGAGTCGCATAACTTTCGCGTAACTCTGACGGGTTGACCCTAGCACACCAATGTAGCTATTGTCGCTATACGGCGAACGGAACTTACTAATAATTAAGGTTGCGCCACTGGTTTTGCCAATTGGGTTTTCAGAGCCAATATAGACATTCAGCGGTTCGTTTGGCCGCGCCTCGCGGAGCCATGGCTCTAGGTTATCAAGCAGACGTGCGACCTGCTGGGCGTGCTCGCCGTGCATAAACTCGGGCTGTGAAAAAAGGTTGCCCATACCACTGAGGTACAGTTCATCGCCAATTGTTGCAATACCAAGGTTGTGCGTGAGCTCAACAAGACTGTCGACTGCGCTACGGATTGCTCGATCGGCACGGTCACTGCCCGACACACGCGCTTCAATCGCCCTCGCACTGCGATCGAGAAGTTGCTGTGGTTGGTCGGCGTGCGCTTCGTTCAAGCTATTCACATAGTAGCGGTAGCCTGCGTCGGTTGGAACGCGCCCAGCACTGGTGTGTGGCTGTACAATAAGTCCCATTTCTTCAAGCTTGGCCATTTCACTACGAATAGTAGCACTGGACACGCCAAAAAGCTTTGCCAGCATAACACTACCGACCGGTGCGGCAATTTCTGCATGCTGCTCTATAATGGCTGCCAAAATAAGTCGCTGACGCTCTGTCATAGCTTTATTGTAGCTGGTTTTGGCACTCTGTGTCAATGAGTGCTAGACGTTAAGCAATAGTACCGTCGTTGTCACGAAGAAACGCAACTGTTCGCTCGAGTAACTCGTGTGCGACTTTCAATGCTCGCTCTCGATATTCTGGCTGACGATACTCTGATGATGTAATCGCCTGAGCAGTATAAACAACCTCGGTATTTATGACTGGATAAAACCGTGGATTCTCGATGGGTTTGACGATTTCCTTGAGCGCTGTCTTAAAACGACGCACTTTTTCCTCGACGCTCATGTCGCCACGGTTATCGAGGCGGCGCTGCCAAACATCAAAGCTTGGTGGCAATAGCAAAATAGCATGAAGGTCCGGGAAACGCGCCATCAGATCTTCAATACCCTGTACGTCAATTTCTAAAATTGGCGTCTTTTCGCTTTCAATCACCTTTTTATACGCTTCCGTACTCGTCCCATACATAGTGGTCTCATGGACGGCCTTTACTTCAATGTAGTCGCCGCCCTGCACTTTTGCCAGGGCCTTGTCTTCGTCAATAAACCAATAGTTCACACCATTCACTTCGTAGCCGTCATTGTGCTTACGGGGCTGACGAGTCGTATCCGACACAACAGGTGCGTAATCACCCGACTGCGTTAGATATGTCGCAAGCGTCCCCTTGCCTGCGCCAGTAGGGCCAGCGATACAAAGCGCCGGGTACTGAGAAACATAGTCGATAGTTTCAGGAAATGGTTCGTAAGACTCAATTGCGGAAAGAAGGTGTTCGTTCATATAGGTAGTGTAGCGAAGTAGCGAGCTATGAACAAGATGCGGGTCTATCCTTAATACTTGATAGCTCGGTTGACGACGATTGAAGGCTGGATATTATTGTGCGCTTGGTCGCCGCCGGCAGCACTAAAAGGAGCGGAAGTAGAGTAGCCGGAGTTATCTCTTGGCATTCTCCAGCCATTGAAGGATGTGACCCCGCCTGCCGATGACGGAGAGCCCCAATCGTATTTGTGAGTATGACTCGGCATTTCCGCGACCGTTAGAGTATGAGTCTTCTCACCGTACTTCTCGCCCAGTGTGTCGAATTCCGCATCAGGGCTTTGAGCCACGGCTACACGGCCGCGCGTATCTGGCACATTAAATGTCGTGCTGCCGTTTCCAGCACCATAGGTTGTTCCGATAACAGCAAAAAGATTTGCGTAGGTCGTACGCGAAACAGCCGAGCCATCCGCAAGTAAATAACCGGCCGGTGCGGTCGTCCAGGCACCTTCAATATACGTTCCTACTGGCACGGCAGCACCCCCTGGGGTTTGCGCTGCGCTCGCCGTATTTGACCAAACGCGCCAAGCAAGTCCATTGCTTTTACGAAGCGCTTCGACATAACCCTTCGGGTTAAGTGATGTATCGACCACAAAATAGGTACGAAACCCGTCTTCCGATGAATTCAAAACGTAAGGACTCTTATTAGGATCGATGGTACCGTGGCAGTCTGTGTTCGGGCGCAATGGATTTACATCCGTCCACGTCACCGTCCCCTCACTCAACCCAAGACAGGCGGTTGCCAGGGCCTTCCCAGCCTCGGCGGCAAGCCCCGCCTGCCGTAAGTAATTTCGCTCACGTAGCCCATTATCCACAGCGACCGTTGTCGATACTGCCGCCACTAACACCATCAGTAGCACTACCGACGCCACAAGAACCGTTGGCAGTGCGAACCCATTAGTAAAAAGTATATTTAGTTTGCGCGCTTTATACACAGTTACTCCTATTCAGGAAAACCTTATCGCCTAGCGTTCGGAAACACAAAACCCGCCGCTAGGCGGACCTTTTGGGCCCCACGAATGTTTCCAAACGCGACCTACAAGAGTACCGTAACGACGGGGTTAATATCTTGTAGGATTTTGTCACCGTGCCTTTCCTGCAAAGCATCGTGCTAGCGTACTAGCGGTGCATTTGCAACTACTCAGGTTAGGTGAGGTTTGCCAAATTGTTATGTGCGCAGCTTTAGCTACGCTAAAGTGAGTATAACAAAAGCGGTATCAGGCGACAAGAAAAGACTAGTCGCGCTTCAACATAACCATGAAGGCTTCCGAAGGGATATCAACCTTCCCGAACCGCTTCATGCGCTTTTTGCCCTTCGCCTGTTTGGCTAATAGTTTCTTCTTACGCGACACGTCACCGCCGTATAGGTAACCAGTAACATCTTTTCGGAACGCACTAATATCTTCGCGGGCGATAAACTTACCGCCAATACCAGCTTGCAGGCTAACTTGGAAACTTTGACGTGGAATGACCTCTTTAAGTTTCTTAACCATGTCACGGCCCAAGGCTTGTGCCTCTGAACGGTGCGCCATGACACTCAGTGCGTCGACCATTTCGCCCGAAACATAAAAATCAACTCGCACAAGGTCTTCCTCGCGGTAAGTGTCTAGCTCGTAGTTAAACGAACCGTAACCACTAG
The DNA here is from genome assembly GCA_964388795.1 of uncultured Candidatus Saccharibacteria bacterium. Taxonomy (GTDB): domain Bacteria; phylum Patescibacteriota; class Saccharimonadia; order Saccharimonadales; family Saccharimonadaceae; genus Microsaccharimonas. The sequence goes on from CAYMBV010000001.1 coordinate 135,541, forward strand.
TAATAGATTTCAGCTGGTCGTAAAAATCAGTCAGCAGGTTGGCAAGCGGCGCTTCAAAGCTAATTAATGCTCGCTCGTCAATGTAGCTCAGGTTCGATTGCCGCCCTCGCTTACCAACAATCAGTTGAATCACTGGGCCAATGAACTGCTGCGGCACAACAATCTCACCCTTAATCCATGGTTCGCGGATTGATGTTATTTTACTGACGTCTGGGAGGCTACTGGCACTTTTTATATCAATTTCTTCACCATTACTGAGCGTCACTTGGTAGTCGGTCGATGGGTTGGTGACAACTAAATCAAGGTCGTACTCACGCTCGAGGCGTTCGCGGATAATATCGAGGTGAAGCAAGCCAAGGAATCCGATGCGAACACCAAAACCAAGGACTGGTGAATTTTCAGGTTCAAACTGCAACGCCGAGTCGCTCATACTCAGCTTTTCAATTGCGTCTTTAAGGTCTTGGTAATCGTCGTTACTAACAGGGAAGAAGCCAGCATACACGAATGGCTTCACTAATTTATAGCCTGGCAAAGCTTCGGTTGCAGGGTGGCGCTTGACGGTAATAGTGTCGCCGACTCGAGCCTCGCGGGTGGTGCGCAGGTTCGTCACAACGTAACCAACCTCGCCCGCTTTCAAACTATCGCTAGGGGTCATACCTGGGCTTAACGAGCCGACTTCAAGCGCAATACCCTGTGCGCACGTTGCCATCATGGAAAGCGTATCACCCTTTTTAATCTCGCCGTCAAATGTCCGTACATACAGTACCACGCCACGGTAATCGTCGTAGTAGCTATCGAAAATTAACGAACGAGTTGCATGGGTACTACTGCCCGACGGCGGGGCAATCTGCTCTACGATTGCATCTAACACATCGGTGACGCCTTGGCCGGTTTTAGCACTAATTTTTATAATGTCATCCTCTGTACAGCCAAGCAGGTTTATTACCTCGGCGCTGACCCGTGGTACGTCGGCCGCCGGCAGGTCTATCTTATTAAGTACCGGAATAATCTTTAGGTCGGCTGACATTGCTAAGTAAACATTTGCAAGAGTTTGCGCCTGAATACCCTGCGAGGCGTCGATGACTAAAATTGCACCCTCACAGGCCTGCAGGCTTCGTGATACTTCGTAGCTAAAGTCAACGTGACCAGGGGTGTCAATGAGGTTGAGTTCATAGTTTTTGTACTTCATGCGCGCTGGAGTCAGCTTGATAGTAATGCCCTTCTCGCGCTCTAACTCCATGCTATCTAAGAGTTGCGACTTCATGTCGCGCTTCTCGACTGTACCTGTCAGTTCGAGCATGCGGTCGGCAAGCGTCGACTTACCGTGGTCAATGTGAGCAATAATACAAAAGTTGCGAATATGGTCTTGGGTCATGATTTAATCTCGGGCTGTTTAAAAAATAGTTTAATAATAATCGTACGGACGCGGTGGATAATCGGGTTTACTTCTTCAAGCTTAAACAGCCGACACACAGCAACATAAAACAATAGGCTTACACCAACAATTAAGACGAACTTTGGAAAGGAAGCAAAGAACCCAGCATCGTCAGCATTTAACGGGAACCAAAGCACAAAGGCATACGTGACGATAGCCATAAAACCGGTGGCACTGACCATGCGCGCCACGGCGTGAACAAACACTTTGTCGAATAACCCCTGAATACGGCGCGACATAATATAGAACAAGATCGCAACTTCAACCGCCGACACAATCACTGCCGCCCACGCTAGCCCAGCAACACCCCAGCCTAAGGCCAGCGAGAAGGTGACCGACAAAATAATATTGAGCGTAATCGTAAACAGTGAAATATATAGTGGCGTACGGGTATCTTGTTGCGCGTAAAAGCTACGTGCCGAAATAAAGTACACCGACCTAAACAGAATTGACAGTGCCAAAATACCCAAAATACTCGCAATATACGGGTTACCGCCGTCTTTAATGAAGTTAACCAAGTAGCCTCGCCCAAAGTAGGCAACCACTGTCACAGGAAGCGCCAGCCAAATAATAACACGGAGGACCATTTGTAATTCTTTTTTAAATAGGTCGGGTCGTCCCTGCCCTAGCCGCTCGGTCATCTTTGGAAAAGCGGCGGTACTAATAGCAACACCGATAAGGTTTACCGGGACAAATGACAGTGTCGTTGCCTGCTGATAGGCGTTAACGCTTCCTGGAATCATGCGCGATGCCAGGTTTGTTTCAACAATTCCATTGACGTAATCGATTCCTTGGTCAAGTGAGCGTGGTGGCAGTAGGCGCAGCACCTGGTGCAGTCCCCTGTTTTTCCAGAAAATCTTAAACCGATAATCGAAGCCCATACCAAACATACCAAGGCTACTCACCAGGAGCTGCAAGATAGACCCCAGTACGACACCGAGCGCAACACCCATAATGCCACCTTCAAATATCTGCCAGCCAAAAATATTAATACCGTCAGTAAAGAAGCGCGCACCAATAATAATACCTATGTTATAAAGCACGGGCGCTAACGCATAAAAAGCAAACCGGTTAACCGCCTGCTGCATACTCGCAAAAACAGTGGCAATGGCAAATAAGAATGGGTTAATTGCAATCACGCGCATCATACTGACCGCAAGCGATGTACTGGCTTCGTCCAAACCAGGCCCCACCACAAAACGCACGAGAGGCTCGGCAAAAATAACAATTAATATACTCACCACTAGCGTTGCGAGAGCAAGCAAGTTCAATAAGCTGGTCGAAAGCTCCCATGCCGACTTTTTATTACCGGTTGCAAGACGTTGGTTAAAGACGGGAATAAAGGTGACACTCAGCGCACCCGACACCAAGATAAAAAACATGAAGTCGGGAATAGTAAATGCAACACGGTACGCGTCGAGGCCTGTCGGGTAAGTATCGAGGTAGAGTCCGTTCAACAGACGGTCGCGGAACAGTCCTAATAAGCTCGCCGTCAGCGAGGCACCGGCAAGTAAAGTTGCCGCCAAACGAAGCGGCAACTTTTTGTTTGCCTTAGAGAGTGTCGCGCGAAAGTTTATCATGAAAGCGACCTATACGCTGTGCTAGTAGAGCGCAGCCTCCTTTGGTAGTTTCGTGCCTTCCAAGATTTCCTTCACACGGTCTTCTTCGAGGGTCTCTTCTTGTACTAAAGCATCGGCAAGTTTGTCGAGGGCTGCCCGGTTGGCGTTAATAACCGCCTCGGCACGACGACCCGCTTCCTTGATAAGCTTCGCCACTTCTTCGTCAATTTCACGAGCAGTGTCATCACTGTACGGACGCTCATGGGTAATTTTATCAAACACCATACCACCATTATCTTCATGGAAGACTTGGTCACGAAGTGTTGTCCCCATCCCTTGCTCAATCACCATATCGCGAGCAATCTCGGTTGCCTTACGAAGGTCAGAGCCAGCCCCGGTTGTAATACGTTCGGAACCGTAGATGACTTTCTCGGCGACACGACCGCCCATTGCACGAGCGAGAATGTCTTTAAATTCAATGACGCTGGTGTAGTTACGGTCTTCTGGAGGTAAGAACCACGTAACACCGCCAGTACCGCCGCGAGGAATAATAGTCACCTTGTGCACTGGGTCGCTATCTGGCAACACATGCCCGACCAAAGCATGACCCGCTTCGTGATACGCGGTCATCTTCTTTTCGTCTTCATTCATGACCTTTGCTTTTCGCTCTGGACCAATGGCTACTTTTTCGAAGGCTTCGGTGACGTCAGCATTAGAGATTTTCTTTGAATTGCGCCGAGCAGCAATAATTGCCGCTTCGTTAGCAATATTAGCAAGGTCAGCACCCGATGAGCCGGCAGTTTTTGCCGCTAAAGCGTCGAGGTTGACGTTGTCATCGGTTGGCTTGTTCTTAAAGTGAACTTCCAAAATGGCAACGCGGTCTTTTCGCTCTGGAAGGGTGATGTTAGTCCGACGGTCGAAACGTCCCGGGCGAAGCAGGGCAGGGTCGAGGACGTCGGCACGGTTCGTTGCTGCAAGCACAATAACGTTTGTGCCGGTTTCAAAACCGTCCATTTCAACCAGAATCTGGTTGAGTGTCTGCTCACGCTCATCGTGACCACCACCCATGCCACTACCGCGGCGGCGGCCAACGGCGTCAATTTCGTCGATAAAGATGATCGCTGGGGCGTTTTTCTTTGCTTTCGCAAATAAGTCACGCACACGTGATGCACCGACACCAACAAACATTTCGACAAATTCTGAACCACTAATACTGAAGAACGGCACATTGGCCTCGCCAGCAACCGCACGAGCAAGCATTGTCTTACCAGTACCTGGGTTACCCACAAGCAGAACGCCCTTTGGAATTTTCGCCCCAAGGCTTTCGTATTTTTTAGGGTGCTTCAAGAAATCAACGACTTCTTCGAGGTCTTGCTTGGCAGCTTCGTTACCAGCAATATCGCTAAACACGACTTTCTTTTTGTCTTCGCCATACAGCTTGGCTTTTGACTTCCCAAACCCAAGTGCTTGGTTATTTTGGCCTTGCGCTTGTCGCATCATGAAGACAAAGAACGCCCCAATCAACAGTACTGGCACCAAGATGATTGCCAAATTCCACAGTATATTACCGGTTTCTGATGGGGTTTTAATACTTACTTCAACCGCTGCATCTTGGTTAAGGCCTTGGTCGTACAGGGTACCCGACGAATCTTTCACCGAGCGTTCGGTTGGGCTGTCACTCCCCTTCGGGGTGACCGTCAGACTATCGCCCTGTACTTCAATTTTGCTGATGTCACCGCTGTTTGCACGTTTAATAACATCAGAAAGTGCAACTTCTTTTAAGCTTTGCGCTGGTGAGGTAAGCGCGTAAATAACAAGGGCGCCAAATACAACAATTGCCCAAAATATGGTGAGTCGTAGTATTGTACTAGGTTTTTTCTTTGGTGAGGGTGCAGATGCTGCCATAACTAACTATTTTCTTCCTTTCGAGCCAAGCTAAGAAATTTGGGTATATCTCTAATAATTCTATCAGTTACAGCGTAAAATTGCGAGTGCTGAAATGAACAGTTATCCCCTCGCCCGCTTCATATTTCGTGCCAGCAGCATGGGTTTTTATAGCATGCAGCAACCGTTCCAGTTGTGGACGCGTTAATTTCTTACCTGTCACAAGGCGGAGCGCCTCGACGGCGACACTTACTGGTACATGGACAAATAAATACCGGCTGTATTCTGGCCCTGTGCCGACTAGTTTCATTAATTCCTTCGTAATTTCCTGACGCACCTCACGCTGGCGGGCATGTAAAGCGCGCAGTTGTCGCTTTTCATCTTCAGTGAGTGTTGCCGTTTTGCGACGCAGCCTATTACGAAGGTATTTGTCAGACGCATTGGTCGAGTCTTCACGCCAAGGTAATGCATGTTCCGTCGCGTAATCAAGCAGCGTTTGCTTGGGCATATCAATCAGTGGGCGGTGAATAGATGGATGAAATACCGCCAATCCCCGCCAACCAGTACCGCGCGTCAGGTTAATGGCGACCGTCTCAATCAAATCATCTAAATGATGGGCTGTAATCAGTTGCGCCTTGTGTTGTCGAGCAGCATCTTGCAGAAACTTATACCGCCGGTCACGCGCTACCGCTTCGCTTGCATCAGCACCAAGCTCTTCGCGCTGCATAATAAAATCATGCCCGTATTTTCGGGCTAGCTCACGCACAAATACCGCATCTTCCTGCGAGTCCTTGCGAATACCGTGATCGAAATGCGCCACAATATACGCATCTTCTGCCCGTGCATTCTTACTGAGCATATCTAGTAAAACAACCGAATCGACACCACCGCTGACTGCAATAATATATTTCATGCCTGCAGTGCTTTGAGGTCGGCAATCACTTGATCGCCGTGCCCCAGTGGCGTCACCCGCCCATAGACTTTCACTACTTGCCCATCGGGGTTGATAATAAATGTCTTACGTAAAATACCCTCTTGGCCAAACATCTTCTTACCCCACGCGCCGTATGCCTCGATAGTCTGTGCTTTTTGGTCGGTGAGTAGGGTGAAGTTCAAAGAGTGCTTTGCCTTAAAAGCCTCGTGGCTATTCGGTGCATCTTTGCTGATACCAATAATGGACGCCCCCATTTCCGCGAGTGTATCCCGGGCATCGCGCAGGCTACACGCCTCTACCGTACAACCTGGCGTATCGTCTTTTGGATAAAAATACAGCACCACCCACTGCCCCTTATAATCTGCAAGTGAATGGGCGACGCCCATTTCATCGTGAAGGGTAAATGCTGATGCAGGGTAGGGGGGCGTTTGCATACTCATACCTCTAGTATAGCACCGTGAAGTGGGGCGATATCACTTGATTCTCAAATATATTGCGTATAATAAGGCCGATGTCCGCTGTTCGCACGACTACCAAAGAAAGGTTCTTTTCCCTCGACCTTCTCCGCGGTTTTTTCATTTTGGTTATTATTTGTGATCACCTCTCGCGATACCCAAGCCTCTTTCAGTTTGTGACTGGCATGGGGTTGCTCTGGGTTACCGCAGCCGAAGGTTTCGTTATTATCTCTGGTCTTTTGGTTGGGTATATTCGTGGCCACAAGGCACGCGCACTCAGCATGAGAGATGTCACCCTCAAGCTGTGGTGGCGCGCCTTTACTTTGTACCTTTGGGCTATTATTGGCACTGTCGCCTACACCATAATCCTGTGGTACGCACCCCTCATTGGCGGAAGCCCTGGCACACCAATCCCTCAGGGTAATTGGGGGCAATTAATTTTTGAAAGTATCACCCTGAACCATACGCACCTATGGCTGTATTTCTTAAAGCTTTATGCATTCTTCTTGGCCGTCACGCCAGCTGTCATTTGGCTACTGCGCACTGGTCGTACCGCACTGGTTATCTGGGCAAGCTTGGCCACCCTCGTACTTGGCTGGGCGCTCCATAACGAAGTTCTGCAGTGGCAGGCCGTCTTCTTTATTCCTGCCGCCATTGGCTACTGGTTGCCATCAATACGTACTTGGTGGAGGCAGCGCACCCGAGCAGCACGTCGCACTATGGTTGCCGGCATTATCGGAGCGGCACTCACGACAATGACGTTGTCGTGCCTGGGTACTTACCTACCAACTGCCTTTCCCGCCCTTGACCACATAACTGTCACGGCATTCGCAAAAGACTCGATAAGCCTCGCTCGCCTTGCCGTTGCTCTGCTTTGGTTTACGGCATTTCTGTTGGTATTTATCCGTTTCGAATCGTTCATTCAACGCTGGCTTGGCTGGCTTCTCATGCAGTTCGGTACCCGCTCTCTGACGGCGTATATCGTGCATGGCGTTGCCATTGTCATGATTAGCTTTGTCTTTGCTGTGACCAATAACATATTTATCAATACTATTTTCGACATCATGGCCATCATGATCGTTTGGTTGATTTTAAGAATTCCTCATATCAACCGCGTCGTTCCACGCTAATAGCTTTTATTCGGTGCGAAATTCAGTCGCACGGTAAATCGTTTTACCAGTAATTTCGTCTTGCACCGAAACGCTTTGCACCGGCAACCACGAGGCGTCATACGGCGCAATATCTCCGTCTTCGCTTTGGCCTATATACCAAATAACTGGATGTTGTTTCGTGAAGGCGTCCATATCTTTAATTTTGTGACGATCTTGATCCTGAAGCATCAGCAGAGAACCAAAGTTATCTTGCGCTGTCGCTCCAATAAAGTACACTGGGTGGTCGCTGGTTGCGTACGGAATTGCCTCGTAAAAAACCCACGGTGACTGGGCGACAATTGGCTCACCCGGCTGGGCTTTTTCGCGAATCTGCTCAATGACCTGGCGGGTAAAAATATGATAATTTGTCGTCTTATTATAGTTACCGTAATAATAGACATTTGTAATGCCGAAGATCATCATAGCGCTAATAATGATTGGCGGAATCGCCCGTAGCACTGGATGCCAACGACGAGTTCCGACCACTAATATAACCGCCATAAACACCAAGAAAGCGACGATAGCAGGCACAAGATAGCGTTCGACAAACGACGAGCGGAGTGGCGGCATTGAAGCTAGCATCAGTAGGAGTGGTGGCGCCCATGTCAGGAGGCCAATCAGCAGGAATGATTTTTTTTGCGACGAAGTAAGCGCTTTATAGGCCTTAGGTAGCAGCGCAAACAGAAGAATCACGACAGCAAGCAACCCAAGTGCTAACCAGTTATGCACCGTTTCACGCTCGAGGTAGTAGAACATATTAGTAAAGTAATTTGCTGGCGAGTTAATAGTTACCGGACCAATCCAGAAGCCGCCACCCTGAATACCACCAAGTTGTATTGCCATAAATGGCAGCCACGGGAGGTACAGACCAACCGCAACGGCATAGGCAATCACCCAGTCCTTGGTAAAGATTTTCTTTAGCAACTCTTTGGCACCCTGCCCCTTGCGCCAAACCGTCGTCCCTCGCCATATCCAGTGCGCGATCCAGGCAAATGCGGTGAAGTAATGCGTCCACATCCCTAGCGACACCAGTACGCCATACAGTATCCAGAGTTTTCGGCTCTTTGTTGCCATTGCCTTCAGCATGACGTAGGTTGCGCCCATCACAAGCAGCGCTGCCAAAGTGTACATACGGGCTTCGTCACTATAGCGAATGAGCATTGGCGAAAGTGTCAAAAACAACAAGGCAAGGGCTGCACTGGCGCGACCAAATAGCTTTCGTGTGAGGAAGAAGGTCGTGACAACCACCCCTGCACCGAGCAGCGCACTGAGTGAGCGATAAGCAAAGTCAGTGGTGCCAAAGAGAGCCGACCAACCCTTAAGTAGCCAGTAATAAAGGGGCGGGTGGACATCGGCCGCGGTGTAGCGTGCAATATCAAAGACGCTAAACTGTGCAATGTAAACACTGAAGGCCTCGTCAAACCATATAGAAGCCCGCGGGGCGTTAATAAGAACGACTGTGAGGAATAGCGCCACAGCCAAAACAAGCAATAAAAGGTCGATTTTAGGGTGTGCGATAATAAAGTTACTGGCCTTTTTGAAGATATTTTTCATAAACTCTCTAAAGTGTTAGTCGATAATCTTTTCTATCATACCGTTTGACTATGGGCGACGCAAGGTTGGGGCTAGAAATTTAGCGAAAACTGTTATATACTACCCTAGTTACCACCATCGGGGTGTGGCGCAGTTGATAGCGCGCTCGGTTTGGGACCGAGAGGTCGAAGGTTTGAGCCCTTTCACCCCGACCAAGAAAATATTATGAGCCTATATAATGGGCGAAAAGAGCGTCTCTGTGGACGTTCTTTTTTATTTACTGTTACATCACCTACTAAAAAGCAACCATTGACACCCAGCCGTATTATCTATACCCTATGGGGGTATAGGAGCGACAATGAAAAACAACAAAGCCCACCAACATCACGGCCATACACACCACGACCACACGAGTCACGTAAACGATAAGAAAATGCTTAATAAAATGGCGGCCAGTGCAACACTCCACTGCCTCACGGGCTGTGCAATAGGTGAGGTAATGGGGTTGATTATCGGTACCGCCTTAGGCTGGTCTAACTTCGCAACAACAGCCCTTGCCATCGCCCTCGCATTCTTCTTTGGCTACACACTCTCTACCCTACCGCTGCGCAAAGCGGGTCTCGGCTTCTTTGCCGCCTTATCCGTCGTACTGGCAGCCGATACGCTCTCGATTGCGGTCATGGAGGTCGTCGACAACGCTGTTATGTACCTCATTCCAAACGCTATGCACACCACCATTACCGACCCGCTTTTTTGGATCAGTATGCCAATCGCACTCACCGTTGCTTATTTCGCAGCCTTCCCTGTCAACCGATATCTACTCACTAAGGGAAAAGGGCACGCATTGGTAATGAAATATCACCACCAACACAATCATTAGGAGACACGACATGACAACCACTCACGGATATAACGACAACAAGACACAAATTCTTAAACGACTCAAACGCGCCGAGGGGCAGGTGCGCGGTGTCGCTCGGATGGTCGAAGACGACAAATACTGTATCGATGTACTGACGCAAATTAATGCAGTCCAAGCAGCTCTCGATAAGGTCGCAATCGAGCTGCTCCGCGACCACGCCAAGCACTGCCTCGCCGACAAGGCACTAACCGCAGAGGCCACCCAACAAAAAGCGGACGAGTTAGTCGGCGCTGTCAGCCGAATGCTCTCTCGATAACCTGGAGGATTTATGGAAACGAAACCATTACTTTTCGGATTAATAGGCTTCTTTTTAGGAGGTCTCGTCGTATCGCTCGCCACAACATTCCTGACACCTGGGCGCTCCGATGCTATACTGAGCGCAATGACCCCCGAATACATTGCAGCCATTACCGCCCTTGTCGCTCTTTCATTTCTGACCGTTTTTCAAATACTGCTTATCTGCGGTGCGCCACTTGGCCAGTTTGCATGGGGTGGACGCAACAAAAAACTACCGCTCAAGCTACGAATTGGCAGTGCTATATCGATCCTCATTTACTCAGCGCTTGCGCTCTTTGCAGTCAGTAAAGTGCCTGTCTGGCCAGCTATCACCAACTCATCCGTGCTCACCGTTGGCCTATGGGTAATCGTTGCCTACCTTGTACTTGGCGTCGTCCTCAATGCATTCTCGAGAAGTAAGTCCGAGCGGTACCTTATGACTCCGGTAGCACTCCTCCTTGCTGTCTGTTTTCTGATCATTGCCATGGCCTAGTAACCACATATTTTTCAGTATTTCACCTCTGTAAAAATTGACTTTTATAACGCATAGTGCTATAATAAAGGTATATGGACATGTATCCGTCACCATGGTCAGATACGCCGTCTCCTCTTACCCCCGATGAGGTTGCAAGCCTTGCCCCAAAAATTGAAGCTTGTCCCGATATTTTAATGCGCCTTGAAACCGAAGAAACAGAGCGTGCCGAACGTCGTGTCAAAATCTCCCAAGCCATTAGTGACCGTATCAACCTCGACATCATAGAACTGTACGAGACACTGCCATCACCCTCTGATTTTATTCAGTCACTTCCCAACACATTTCCGCATTTCGAGCTTGAAGACCCCAGTGCAAAAACCGACCCCGACTACTAACTCGTTCGTGTCGGCCGGTTCTTTTCTCCCCTGAAACTTGCTATGCTAGCAACATGCCTGAAAAAACTTTATTGACCAAACAACCAAAAGAACACATAGCAACCTCAAATAATGAACTCAACAAGCTCCGCGCTGCTGTTCTTGGCGCTAACGACGGTATTGTCTCGACAGCCGGTATTGTCTTGGGTGTCGCTGGTGCCGCCGCCTCGAAGGAAACGATTATTCTTGCCGGTATTGCCGGTTTAGTTTCTGGTGCAATCTCTATGGCCGCCGGTGAATTCGTATCGGTCAGTAGCCAGCGCGACAGCGAGCGTGCTTTCTTGGCATCGCGCCGTCAACATATCTCGAAGGGTAAAGATTCACTCGCCGACGAACTGACGGAACTATATAAAGCCAAGGGCTTAACACCAAAAACTGCTGCGCAAGTGGTACGTGAACTAAAGGAACAAAACCTCGTCACGAAAGAACTAGAAAAAGAAGCCGGCATTGACCCTGACGATATTTCAAGCCCATGGGCGGCAGCAATCGCCTCGGCTGTGTCATTTACAGCAGGTGCCGCTATCCCCCTCCTTGCAATGTCCCTCGCTCCGGACCCGCTGCGTATATGGTTCACAGCTGGTGCCGTATTACTCAGCCTCGTACTGACCGGAACCCTTAGCGCCCGCGCAGGTCAAGCAAATAAGACACGTGCGGCACTACGTGTGGTGGTTTGGGGTATTGGCGCTATGGTCATTACCTATGGTATTGGCCACCTCATTGGCATCTCGCTTTAATCAGTAAGTATTTTATGGACAGCCTTGTGAAGCGCTGGTACGACTTCTACGTCAAACCATGCGTTTTTAGCGCGCCACCGAAAATTCAGCGGGCTGGGGTGAACCAGTGGAAAATACTTTGGTAAGTATTCCTCGTAAGCCTGCACGGTTTCCGTCAGGTTTCTTTTGGCGTTTTTACCAAGGTAGTACTTTTGTGAATACGCACCAATTAACACAATGAGTTCAATATTCGGCATCAGCTCAAGTAACTTTGGGTGCCATTTTTCCGCAAAGCCTTTTCGCGGCGGCAAGTCACCATGAGGAGCCTTGCCTGGGTAATAAAAATCCATAGGAATGAGGGCAAAAACAGCTGGGTCGTAGAACTGTTCGTCGGTCACACCCAACCATTTCCGTAACAGAACACCACTAGCATCGTTCCAGGGCTTCATAGTTACCTGTGCCTTGCTGCCAGGCGCTTGCCCAATGATAGCAATCTTCGCCTGCGGGCCGGCCGTATAGACCGGCACATACCCTTTCGTCTTCATGGCGACATTCATGTCGTCGTTGATGATCGCTTGTTCGATGTCCCGAAAAGCTTTCATGGCAGTACCTACTTCGCGAATTCGATAGCGCGAGTTTCGCGAATAACATTGACCTTAATAGTCCCCGGATACTGCATAGTGCTTTCGATCTTATTGGCAATATCGCGCGCCAGCTTAATTGCCGACAGGTCATCAATGTTTTCAGGACGAACAATCACACGCACCTCACGGCCAGCGCTAATAGCGTAAGACTTATCGATACCTGGGAAGCTATTGGCCACGTTTTCGAGTTCACGCATACGCTCGGCAAAGTTTTCAGCACTAATATTGCGGGCACCCGGACGAGCTGCCGACAGCGCGTCACAGACGCGGACTACCAACGCTTCTACGGTTGTCGCCTCAATGTCATCGTGGTGAGCTTCGATTGCATGAACAATTTCGTCGCTCATGCCATACTTACGCGCTAGCTCGGCACCAATATGGTGGTGCTTGCCTTCAACCTTGTGCGTAACCGCCTTACCCACGTCGTGAAGCAGTGTTGCAGTTTTAGCAATGCGAACATCGGCACCAATTTCCTCAGCAATGAGGCCGGCCATGTGCGCCATTTCGGTACTGTGCAGCAAGACGTTTTGGCCGTAACTTGTACGAAACTTTAGCTCACCAAGTAAGTGCATCATTTCTTTTGGAATACCGATAACACCAACTTCGCGTGCCGCGTCTTCTCCAGCACGCAGGACTTCTTTTTCAATTTCTTTTTCCGCCTTCGCAACGACTTCTTCAATGCGACCTGGGTGAATACGACCGTCCTTCATGAGCATTTCGAGCGCCAAACGTGCCACCTGGCGACGTAGCGGGTCAAAGCTTGAAAGGATAATCATACCAGGAGTATCGTCAACTAAAATATCGACGCCAGTCGCACGTTGCAGCGCCTGAATATTGCGGCCTTCTTTTCCAATAATACGGCCCTTCATTTCGTCGTCGGTGAGTTTAATAGCCGTGACGGTGCGCTCGGCAGTCACCTCGGAACTCATGCGTTCCATTGCTGACACCAAAATAAGCTGGGCTTTTTCTTCGGCGTTATCTTTAGCCTCGTTCTGCAACTTTGCTACCAAGCCAGTAAGGTCTTGCTTGATGTCACGCTCGGTCATTTCCATAAGCTTCTCGGCTGCTTCTTTTTTCTTCAAACCAGCAATCTTTTCGAGCTTTTCTTGTTGTCGTGTGCGAATATCACGAATTTCATTTTTCAAATCTTCTACTTCGTCTTCTTGACCACGAAGTGACTCGGCTCGCTTATCAAGCTCGTCGAGTTTTTTGTCCAAATTGCTTTCGCGCTCCGCAAGGCGGCTTTCAGTTTTTTCCCACCCCTTACGGCGATCTGCTTCTTCTTTTTTTGCATCATCTGCAAGTTTTAATGCGTCATCTTTTGCCTTCAAGACAATGTCGCTTGCCTTTGTTTTTGCCTCGGCAATTGCTTGGTCGGCTTTATGTTTGCCGCCAGCTCGTTTTTGTCGATCGTACGCCACTGTTCCGCCAACGCCAGCAAGCACTCCGATAACTGCGGCAATAATTCCTTCTACCATACTGTACCCTTCCTCTGGAAAGCCCTGCTAAGTGTTCGCCTTAGCAAAGATGTATCACAAGCTTTCCCGAAAATTCAAAAAGTTATTCCCAAAACGTCCCTAGAAAAATCAGGTGGACTCACTCTATTGTAGCGCCCTTTCACCTCACTTGGCAATGCAGTAATCGATGATTATTTTCGGGGTTGAGTAATATTGGCTTCGCCACCATATTCTGGCAAGACAATTTCGTCGTTATGGCCATCCGCAAGACGGTCCACACCCTCTTGTCGCCAATGTTCGCCATTCGTGCCAACAATCGGCACTGCTCGCGCAGAGGCCAATGTATTCCAGACAGTAATACCAATGCGCAGTCCCGTAAAGCTTCCTGGACCTTTATAAATAACGAGTCCAGTGACGTCGTCCCAGTTTTTTTCCTGAAAAGACAGCTCATTCTCTAAAAATCCCAAAAGACCCTTGGCGAGTCCGCGACCGGCCTCCCAGTTGGTGTCATAGCGCCAGTCACCATCAATCATGGTCAGGTGGCACATCGGCGTTGAGGTATCGAGACAAAGAATCATACACACTCCTTGAATGCGTCCGGTAGGGTAATCTGGCGGGTTGTTTCGGTGGGCGATTGAAAAGAAAGGGTAAAATGACCTTTCGGTAAGACGCCCTCAACGGCGTCCGCCCATTCAATGACCGTAATTGTCTGTGGGTCACGGGACGCTTCTTGCAGCTCATTCGCCATAATGCCTGGGTCTTGCAGGCGGTAAAAATCATAATGCGCCAACACTAAACCGTCGCGTGCGTCATACACACGGCTAATCGTAAAGCTTGGGCTCTGCACTTCGTCGCTCACCTTCAGCCCTGCAGCGAGGCCTTTCACGAAAGTCGTTTTGCCAGCACCAACATCGCCAATCAGTTGAAAAACCTCACCCCCCTTGAGGGTCAGTCCTATTTTCTCGGCCAGCTGTTTCGTCGCCTGCTCACTGGTTGCCTCTATAATCATCTGGTTAATTATATCACCAATTCTCTGGCACTTTTAGGGCAACTCCTTTACAATGAGGCATAAGCATTATGCGCATTTCCAATAGTATTCTGGAGACGGTGCTTGGGCGGGCAAACCTTGTAACACCTGAGCAATTAGCTACTCTGACAGCAGAGGTGGCTCGTTCGAAGCGCCCATTGCAAGAACTAGTGCTTGAATCGAAATACGCTACCGAAGAAATTCTCGTCAAGGCATTTTCCGATTACAGTGGCATCCCTTACATTGAAATCGATCCTCGTAAAGTCCCTAGCGACGTCCTCAAACTCATTCCCGAGCGTGTTGCTCGCCAATATATGGCAGTCATGTTCGACGTCGACGCCGAAGGTGTTCATCACCTTGCCATGGAAGACCCAGACGATGTTCAGGCGGTCAACTTTATCCAAAAAGAAGTCGGCACTAACTCTAAAATCTATATTGCTACCCGTGACAATATTCTTTCGGTGCTCGATATGTACCGAGGCGACGTCAACAAAGAGCTAAACGAAGTGATTGAAGGCCAGCGTATTATTAGCGATTCGCTTGATACGAGTGCCGACGCAACCGTCACCGAGCAAGATATTTCCGAAGACTCGCCCATTGCGCAAACGGTCAACTTGCTGCTTGAATATGCCATTCGCTCAAACGCCAGCGACGTCCACATTGAACCGCGCGAGGACGCTATTCAAGTCCGTTACCGCATTGATGGTGTCCTAAAAGACGTCAACCGGTTACCAAAAAATGTGGTTGGCGCACTGGTTAGCCGTATCAAGATTTTAGCCAATCTAAAAATTGACGAACGCCGCGTCCCACAAGACGGCCGATTCAAGATTTCAGTCGGCGGTAGGCAGTACGCCCTGCGTGTCAGCACCCTCCCTATCGTTGACGGCGAGAAGATCGTCATGCGTATTCTCGACGAGTCCAACCAGGCCGTCACTCTCGATCAGCTGGGCTATTGGGGTAAGGCACTTGCCGATATATCTCGTGAAATGACCGAGCCGAACGGTATTGTGCTTGTGACTGGCCCAACCGGAAGTGGTAAGTCGACCAGCTTGTTTAGTATCCTGACACTTCTTAATAAGCCAAACGTTAACATTTCAACCATTGAAGATCCGGTTGAGTACAAAATTACCGGCGTTAACCAGACACAAACTAATCCAAAAGCAGGTATGACCTTCGCCAATGGGCTACGCGCCCTGCTTCGTCAAGACCCAAACATTATTATGATTGGTGAGGTTCGTGACGGCGAAACTGCCAACTTGGCTATCCAGGCCGCTCTCACGGGACACATGGTATTCAGCACCCTGCACACCAACAACGCTGCCACAACACTGCCGCGTCTCCTCGACATGGGTATCGAGCCGTTTCTTATTGCCAGTACCATCCGCGCCGTTGTTGGACAGCGACTGGTTCGCCGCTTACACAAAGACTCACGCGAAAGCTACATTCCAAGCGAAGAGGAAAAAGCATCTATTATGAAGATGTTTAATATCAGGTCCGAACAGGATTTTCGTATTATCCACGAGCTGGAAAAGCAGGCCGCAGCAGCTGGCCTTGGCGGTCAAGCACCCCTCAGTACCGACGAACGCGGCATTAAAAGCCTCTGGCGGGCCAACACCGACTTTAATCAAGAGGACGTCCAGGAGGGCTATCGTGGGCGTATGGGTATCTACGAGGTGCTCTACAACTCTGACACTGTACAAAAACTTATCATGTCCCGCGCGACCAGTACTCAGATTCAAGAACAAGCAGTACGCGAAGGTATGATTACCATGCAAATTGACGGCCTCATTAAGGCACTGCGCGGCGAAACAACTATCGAGGAAGTCCTCAGAGTGAGTCGAGACTAGCACTATGCCACTTTTTTCCTACCTTGCATCAGATGCGCAGAATAACGTCATTAAGGGCAAGACAACCCTGCCCGACCGCAACGCAGTAATCGAAGCGCTCACCAAGCAAGAACTACGACCAATTAGTATCCAGCAACTCAAGGAGCGCAAAAAGTCATTCGACTTTAATAACCTTTTTGAGCCAACAAAAGTCCGTCGCGATCATCTCGTTATTTTCACCCGTGAACTCAGTGCCATGATTAGCGCTGGTGTCCCCTTACTGCGTTCCTTGACGTCAATTCAAAAGCACGCCGAAGACAAGGCGCTGCAAAAAATCCTTAGTGTCGTCGTAAAAGATGTTGAGGGTGGTATGCCCCTTGGACAGGCACTCGCGAAACACCCCGATACCTTCAACGATATTTACGTCAACATGGTCCACGCTGGTGAATCAGCTGGTATTCTCGACGACATTCTCAAGCGACTAGCCTCACAGCAGGAAAAAGCCTCTGCAATCCGTAAAAAGATTAAAAGCGCCATGACATACCCTATGGTTTTAATTGTCATTGCCGTTGGCGCCTTCTTTGGCCTCATGCTTTTCGTCGTACCGCAAATTGGCTCTATTCTCACCGACCTTGGGGGTCCCGACGCAAAGCTGCCAGGCATTACCCTATTCATGCTAGGGCTCAGTCATGTCATTACAAGCTATTGGTTTCTCATTTTTCCTGGTCTTGGCCTCGCTGTTGTTGGGGTTATTCGCTATATTAAAACCCCTACTGGCCGCAGGCAGTTCCACACACTTATTTTGCGGTTACCTGGTATTAAAACTATTGTCATGAAGACTGCCGTTGCTCGTTTTGCACGTACTTTCTCCGCCCTCATGGGTGCGGGTGTTGCTGTCCTTGAGGCCCTTGACGTCACCTCAAGAGCCGTTGGTAATGTGCTCTACGAAGAAGTGCTAAAGAACGCTGCTGTCGAAGTAAAGAATGGTAAGTCGCTGTCATCAGCACTGTCGACAAGCCCCTTATTCCCCTCTATCGTCTCGCAGATGCTTGCCGTTGGTGAAGAGACGGGTCAAACCGACACTGTCCTATTGAAAGTAGCCGATTTTTACGAAGAAGAGGTCGACCTCGCTGTTAGCGGTATCAGTGCTATCATCGAGCCGGTCATGATTGTGATGCTCGGAAGTATGGTAGGACTCATCGCCGCCAGTGTCATGACGCCAATCGCACAACTTTCACAAAATATCAAATAGTGGGTTAATATCCTGTTCCGCTCATGCTATACTACAGTAGTAGTTACATTAGTGGGCATATGTCAAAATTCTTCTATAAAGATACACCTCTCATCGGACTTGATATCAGCGCGACTGGTATTAAAGTCATGTCCATCGACTCAAAAAAGTGGCTCGTTAACGGATATGGCTCACTCGAACTTGACCCTCTAAAAGTCAAAGAAGCGCTCGAATCAGACAATAATACTTTCCTCACCGACAGTATCAAGTCGTTATTGTCCGAAAAAATCGTTGGCACAATTGGCAACAGCACGCGCGTCGCAATTGCGGTGCCGGCCGCGCGAAGTTATACACGCACTTTTACCCTGCCGTCCTCCGCCGAGAAAGCCTTAAACGAAGCGGTCATTCTTGAAGCCGAACAGTACATTCCTATTCCCGTCTCGACGCTGTACATCGATTATCAAGTCATCGAACGGTCTCATAAGACCATAGTTGTTCTCATGAGCGCTATGTCAAAAGTTGTGATCGATAACATCACTCGCGCCGCCGAAGACGCTGGGCTTTTCCCCGTTCTCATTGAGCCAAGCATTAACTCAGTTGGTCGCGTCCTCACCGCCACCGAAGACGGCACACTGCCAACCGTTATCGTTGATATTGGTACCACCAGTACCGATATCGCCATTCTCGATAAAGGCTCTATTCGTGTGACCGGTGGCGTACAGGTCGGTGGTAATACCTTCACGCTCGATATTGCAAAAAAACTGAATATCGCCCTCGAAAATGCCCACCAACTCAAGGTGCTCAACGGCCTTAACGCAGGGCCACGGCAACAAAAACTGCGCGATGCAATGGAGCCAAGTCTCCAGCGTATTATTGTCGAAACGAAAAAAGTCATGCGCTACTACAACGAACGTATCAACTCCGAACGTAAGCTCGAACAGCTACTCGTCGTTGGTGGTGGCAGTAATGTTCCCGGTATCGGCGAGTACTTTACTGAAAACCTTCTTGTTGCCGCAAGGGTTGCAAGCCCGTGGCAAAAACTTGATTTTGGCAAAAACCAAGAGCCGCCAAAGCAATTGCGCCCACGCTTTATTACCGTTGCCGGGGCCGCTAACGTCAAACCAGGGAGTATTTGGAAATGATAAACCTACTTGCCGATGTACGTAAAGACCAAATTCGTGCTGCTCGCACTAACGTTATTCTTGTGCGGTATGTCACCATCCTCATTGCAGCGACTCTCTTTTTACTTGGCACGTTATTCATATCATCGAAAATCCTACAGGCCACCAAAGAGAGCGCCGACGCCATTGTTGCCAACAATGACATCAAGGCAGACGTGTACAGCGAAACGCGCACCAAGGTTGCTGCCCTCAGCGCAAAACTAACCGAATCAAAGTCCATCTTAAGCCAAGAAGTAAGGTTCTCTAGTGTCCTTATTACCCTTGGCCAGAGTATGCCAAGCGGTGCAATCCTCGGCCCTCTCGAACTCACCGAGTTAGCCTTCCGCGGCCAACCTACCGAGATCATCGCTTACGCAAAAACAAGCGACGACGCGACCGCTATTCGTAATGCCCTACAAGCGTCACAGTTATTTTCAGACGTCAGCCTCCGTGGCACCGATGAATCTGGTGGTGTCAGTAACTACCCTGTCAAAGTAATGCTCTCCGTACAATTTAGCCAGCGAGGTGCCCAATAATGGCCAAGCAAACATTCAAAGCAAGTAGTCTTCGTGCGCTATTAGCACTCCTGCTGGTTGGTGTCGTCCTGGGTGGTGGGGCGCTCTTTTACCAAGGTTTGGGCATGGTTCGTGAATACTCGGTAGAAGTCAGCCACCGTCTGAAAGACGCCGACGCCAGTGGCCAGCAAATTCAACAACTGCAACTGCTCAAAAATCAGCTGACACAAAGCAAATCACTCATTAGTAAGGCAGATAGACTATTCGCCACACCGAGCACCTACCAAGGGCAGGTGCTCACCGACCTGAAACGATACGCAAGTAAAACAGGCCTCTCAATTGATGCAACTAATTTTAGCGACCCGTCAGCAACAGGCGAATACAGTGTTGCCGTCACCCTAGGGCAACCCGTCTCCTACCCCAACCTCATACGTTTCCTTGAGTACGTAGAAACCAGTCTGCCTAAACTGCAGGTCAGTTCACTCACACTCAGCCCAACCAGCAGCGCCACTGCAGACAGTGTGTCTGTTGGTACTATCAAAATTAATGTATCGGTGAGGTAAAATTATATGGCAAAGAAACAAGGTATCTCATCAAATATACTCCTTAAGCCTATCGCTCATCTTATTCAGCGCTTCCATTTGACCATTTTCTTCATCTTTATTATTGGTTGTCTCGCCTGGGCGGTCCTGCTTGTGAATAATATCCTTATCGACGAAACGGCGGGTAGCGATTACACGCCACAAAGTAACCCTGGCTCTATCGACCAAGCAACTCTCGACCGTATTCAGGCGCTCCACACCAGTCAAGCTGCAGGAAGCCCGCCGAGCCTTCCTGGCGGTCGCATTAACCCATTTGGCGAATAACACCGGTTGTACAAGTAGCATCGCAGACGTAAAAAGCTTATACTAATACTATGTTAATCCTCGGATCGCGCTTATTAGGTACACCAGTGATGAGTTTACAAACTGGTGGTAAGCTTGCGTCCACAACCAAGCCAATTATTGACCCGGCTAACTTGCACATTGTTGCGTATGAAATTGAAGGGCCACTCCTCACGCAGACCCCCTCTTTACTGCGTACTGCTGACATTCGCGAGTACGGGCGACTCGGTATGATTATTGATAGTAGCGACGAGATTATCGGCATTGATGATGTCTTAAAAATTGAAGCGCTTTATAAGTCGCGGTTCCCCCTGATAGGCATGACCGTCATAGACGAGCAAAAGCACAAGTTAGGTAAAATTGACGACTACACCGTCGACACACTGCAGTACACTATCCAGCAACTGAATGTGAGCAAGGGCTTCTTGCGCGGCTTCTCTGATACTGGCCACCTGATTCATCGCTCCCAAATTGTTGAGATTAACGACAAAACCATCGTGGTCAAGTCGACAGCCAAGAAAAGTGTCGAGCCGGTCATGGAGGCTATGCGAAACGAGTTCGTAAACCCCTTCAGACAACCAGCGCCGTCAACCGAACCAGAGACAATGCAAGAATAACTAGGCGTCGTCGCTACTTAACGCATCCTGTATATCATCGTAACGAAAACCTTGCCGTGCTAAATAGGCAATCAGTTTCTGAGGGTCATCGTACTTCCCAGCTTTTTTGGCAATAATTTTTTGTATCTCTTCAGCATCGGTACGCTCAGACCCGCCAAGGGTTTGCTCAATCAATTGTCGCTCGATACCCTTTGCCGCCAGCTCTGCTTGTAGCTTACGCTTACTTACCCCTTTGCGAACATTGCGATTTTCTACCCAAAACTGAGCAAATTTTTCGTCGTCGACATAGCCTTTCGCTGTCAGCCTATCGAAGACCCGCTCTGTCAGCTCTTTGGTGACACCTTTTTTGATAGAGCCTGTTTTCGTACGCGTATCGCGCGTCTTTCGATACAGATAGTCCCGCATTTCACGCTGACTACGCGGGCGTGTTAAGGCGTATTCAAGTGCGCGAGTATAAAGCTTGCCGAACTGACTTTCATTCTCTAGTTCGACAAGCTCACTCTCGGAATATTCTGCACCGTTTTTAATGCCAAGTTCGGCCACTTGAGTAATATCAAGAGAGAAACGATACTTGCCATCGACAAAAACGTTGACACGGTCTTTGTCGCGTACTTGGATTTTTAGAGCAGTGATTTTCATACTGCATGTGTCAGGCAGAAAGAGGTAACTCTCTGCCAATGACCCCTAGGCTGCTTCTTCGGCAACTTTCTTGCGCACCTTAGCCTCAATTTCGTTGAGGACTTTAGGGTTATCGGCAAGATACTGCTTCGAGGCTTCACGGCCTTGACCAATTTTACCGTCACCATAACCAAACCATGCACCGCTTTTTTCAACAATGTTGTGCTGCGTTGCGAGGTCGAGTACGTCACCCGTGCGAGAGATGCCTTCGTTGTACATGATATCGAATTCGGCCGCACGGAAAGGCGGAGCAATCTTATTTTTAACAATCTTTACTTTCGTGCGGTTGCCGATTATTTCTTCGCCAGACTTTATTTGACCAGTGCGGCGAATATCCATACGAACTGACGCATAGAACTTCAAGGCGTTACCACCGGTTGTTGTTTCTGGGTTACCAAACATAACACCAATTTTCATACGAATCTGGTTAATAAAGATAACGATAGTTTTACTTTTATTGATGATGCCTGTCAGTTTACGGAGCGCTTGGCTCATGAGGCGCGCCTGCAACCCCATATGACTGTCGCCCATTTCGCCTTCAATTTCAGCCTGTGGGACTAGTGCAGCCACAGAGTCGACAACGACAAGGTCGACCGCATTTGAACGAACCAAAGTCTCGACGATTTCTAGTGCTTGCTCACCGTTATCTGGTTGCGCAACCAGAAGATTATCGGTGTCTACACCTAAGCGACGAGCGTAGGCAGGGTCAAGGGCATGCTCGGCATCAACAAAGGCCGCTGTGCCACCTTGTTTTTGAATTTCGGCAATAGCGTGCAGTGTCAGCGTGGTCTTACCAGACGACTCTGGACCATAAATTTCTACGACACGACCTTTTGGATAACCGCCACCAAGAGCAAGGTCGAGACTTAATGCACCACTGCTAATAAGCTCGACGTCAACAGTTTTGGTATCTCCAAGACGACGGATAGCACCGTCACCAAATTGTTTATTGATTTGCTCTTGTGCGAGGCCCAAGGCCTTAAGCTTCGCGTCAGAAGCGACGCCAGGTTGGGCTTGGTTCGCCTTGGTAGTTTCAGACGTGTCTGGTTTTTCAGTTTTCTTTGCTGCCATACTTCCCTCTCTTTCTCTATATCTTATTATACGCAGTGATTCTTAATTTGCTATAATATAGGGAGATGAAATCGTCAAAGGGATTTACTATTATCGAACTTGTCATTGTGGTAGCATTTTTAGCTGCTGCAAGTGTCGTTTTCTTTATTCAAAAGAATAACGTTGAAGTTGCTACCCGCGATAGCAACCGTAAAACATCTATTAACGCCATGTATTACAGCCTTGAAGAGGTTTACTTTAAAGAACACAGCGCTTACCCACGCACCATTTCAAGTGAAATCCTTCCATCGGTCGACCCAGAACTATTCAAAGACCCAGCCGGCGTCAAGGTTGGGGAAGCCGAGAGCGACTTCCGCTACGAGGCAACCAACTGTAACGACAAAGACGAGTGTAAAAGCTACACACTTCGCACGACACTTGAAAACGAAGACGACTACATTAAGACAAGTCGCGAACAATAAGGCCTACACAATAACGTGGTCTAGTCGCCACTAACTGGACGGCCGTTTTTGAACGCCTCAACAGCGTTATTCAACCGAGCAATATGCCCCTTAGGGTGTGCTACATAACTAAAACGATACGTCGTTTCGTCGCCCTCTGTGCTCAGGCGAATGTCGCCGTAATCAAACACCTGCTGCACAATACCGTGTTGTGTAAAGCTAGCGTCCTCAATATTACCAAGACTCACGGTTTGCTCAAGGCGCGAAAAGAGAGTCGTTTGAATTTCCTGAATGACACTTTCATTTGTTAGGAAAAACCGACTACGCGTGTAGACATAGTAGGCAACAAACATACCGAGTGCAATCACCAGGACAAACAGTAAAATTGGGCCAGTCATCACTGCTGGCTCTGCGAGTGGGCCGGCAATAGAAAAGGCCTCTACGAACTGTTCGTAGCTTGTCAGTAGCGTCAGAGCAGCGGCAATCACCAGCGTCCCCACCGCTAAGGGAATAATCAGTCCGATGGGGTGACGTCGCACTGCAGAAATAACAAACTCGCCTTCACTAAGATTTAAGTCTGGGTAAAGCTCTACCGAGCGCTGGTGCTTGTGCTGCAACTCTGGACTAATGATTGGCTTTTCTGGCTCTGCTGGGCGTGCGACATGCACGACTGTCTGTCGGGCTGGTTGGTCGGTATCTTGTTGCTGAGGATTCATAAGAAGTATTATACCAATGCCTGTTATAAATTACTGTCAGTTTTCTTGCCAAGATGGGTAAAAGCACGTGGTGTCGCACGACGCCCCCGAGGAGTACGCTCGAGGAGACCAATTTGTAGTAAATATGGTTCGTAGAAATCTTCAATGGTATTTGATTCATCGCCCGTTAGAGCCGCGAGTGTTGTGAGACCCACTGGGTTGACGCCGTACATTTCAATCATCTTTTCCAAAAGGTTACGGTCGCCAGCATCAAGCCCTAGCTCATCGATTTCAAGGAGCTGTAGCGCTTGCGTCGTCACAACCGTGTCAATGATGCCATCACCATTGACGTCAGCGTAGTCACGAACTCGTTTCAAAAGCCGGTTTGCAATACGCGGCGTCAAGCGTGCGCGCGTCGACAGCAGTTCGGCTGCTGGCTCTTCAATAGAGGTGCCTAAAATACTTGCTGCCCGAGTGACAATACGAGCAATTTCGTCTGGCGCATAAAACTCCAACCTATAAATGTGCCCAAAACGGTCACGAAGGGGTGCCGCTAAAGCTCCGGTGCGGGTCGTTGCGCCAATCACAGTAAACTTTGGCAAGTCTAACCGAACACTTCGTGCGCCCGGGCCTTTACCAATCATAATATCGAGCTTGTAGTCTTCCATGGCGGCGTACAGTACCTCTTCGACCGTACGGCTCAGGCGATGGATTTCATCGATAAACAAAATGTCACCATCGGCCAAACTTGTCAGAATACTCGCCAGATCGGCAGCCCGCTCAATAGCTGGGCCAGCGGTAACACGAATATTTGCCCCCATTTCACGGGCGATGACTGTCGCCATGGTCGTCTTACCAAGCCCTGGCGGCCCATACAGTAGAACGTGGTCAATAGGTTCGCTGCGCTTTTTGGCGGCATCAATGGCCAGCTTTAAGTTCTTCTTGAGACGCTCCTGGC
This sequence comes from uncultured Candidatus Saccharibacteria bacterium, assembly GCA_964388795.1. Lineage (GTDB taxonomy): Bacteria > Patescibacteriota > Saccharimonadia > Saccharimonadales > Saccharimonadaceae > Microsaccharimonas. The sequence continues at coordinate 160,515 of CAYMBV010000001.1, forward strand.
CCACGTAGTCGGCAAAGGTCTGCGGGCGCAGCGTCACTTCGATCATTTGCTCTTCGCTATTGTTTTCATCTGGAGCTGTTGTTGCGTCAACTAGTCGTTCAATTGCCATGGGGTTATCCTCGGAGCGCCAGTGTGACGCGTTCAGCGGTTGATAAGTCTTTTGGTACGGTCTCTAGTGCAACCATTGCGTCGTTTAGTGAATAGCCCAGTGCCATTAACGCCTCGAGGGCTTCGTCACCTGCTGGTACTGCGGCGACGCCACTACTATGCGCGACCGTCACGGCAAGCCCTACCTTGTCTGACAGGTCAACGACAACTCGTTCGGCAATTTTCTTGCCGACACCACTAGCTTTTGAAATAAAGCCGCTATCGCCATTAGCAATGGCATTGCGTACTGCTTCGCTGTCGCCTAACGACAGAATAGACAGCGCAGCCTTCGGACCAACCCCCTGAACGGTGATTAATAATTCGAAGAGTTTTTTTGCAGCGAGTGACGAAAAGCCAAACAAATCTTGGGACTGTTCGCGGATGTGGTGATAGGTATAAAACTTGATAGGTTCGCCTAAAAGCGCCTGCTCAAAATCGCCCGCTGGCACCTGCACTTCATACCCGATATCGTGAACATCGACAATAACAGAACTTCCAAATTTTTCGGCAACTACCCCAGAGACGTGTGCAATCATACTTCTATTATCGCACATCCCCTCTCTCTCGACCACTGTTGGCATTTCATCTATAGATTTTATAGTGACCAAAGAATGTTTTTCTATAGTAAGGGTATGAAGATATCACACGTGAGGCAGAGTCAAAAAGCATTCAGCGCAGGGTACTATTTGCTGGCACTCAAGCCTCGCGGTAGCACCGAAATACTTCACTCCAACAACGAACGCGCATTTATCATTAGTCAGCTACAAGATATATTATCCCGGCGCTCGCTACTTGAAATACCAAGTGGGCACCACACCTTAGCGGCGCATATCGACTTACTGGCCTTTTCCATTACCCGTACCGATATTCAGCTCATTATGTTTTCATTAAGCTACAAGTCCGCCATGCTACTAGGCAAAATACTCACCGCCCGCCTCGCCGATTACCAAACCGAGTGGTGCACAGCACCCTATATGCGACCCTCTACTGCTCTCGGCCACAGTATCTCTTTACGACGGCTCATTGGCCCGCATCACGCCCTAAACCAGTCTGTCCACCTACATTTACGCCACCAAGACTGGGAATATGACCGCTATTCAAGTATTGGCTTCTACCTGCACGATCGGCGTGGTGATTGGATGCACCTTTGGCGTCTCAGCCGTCTGTACGAAAATGATAGTCAATTATACCGGTTACTGCTCACACCCTCTACAGCGCCGCAACTCGTGCCATTATCGCATGCGTCATAGCCGCGGCCAGGGCGTCGGCACAGTCGTCGGGTTTTGGTACTTCCTTTAACCCTAGCTGTACACGTACCATTTCTTGCACCTGTTTTTTATCGGCCTTCCCGTAGCCGGTGAGGGTTTGTTTAATTTGCGGTGGGGTATATTCAAAAATTGGCACCTTGTGCTGTCGCGCTACCAACAGAACAACGCCACGTGCCTCGGCAACCGACATTGCGGTGGTAATATTACGACTAAAAAATAACTTCTCGACCGAGCAGGCGTCGGGCTTGGTCGCTTCAATAATTTCCGTCAAACTAGTGTAGATATCTTCCAGACGCTCATCGTGTGGGGTGTGCGCTGGCGTACGAATCACTCCGGCATCAACCAATGTAAAAGTTTGCGCCTTTGCGTCAGGAATGTCGACAACGCCAAACCCAAGAATGCCAGTGCCAGGGTCGATACCAAGAATTCTCATACATTTAGTGTACCAGCTTTCGACGCAGCCATTGCAGCGCTGTTTTTAACTCGACCCGCCACTCCCAGACCGCATACGCCACAACACCCCCGACGACAGCAACAACCCCCAACCACATATACCAACTGGTTGTCGTTGGCTGGGTAGCCACACCAGCAACGGCGTAGTCGGCGGTTGTCATTTTCTTAACCGTCCGGCAGCGATTCGTGTCAGGATTGCGCTCTTGACCCTCTTTACATGCTGCAGGCGTTGTTGTGCGTGTGGCCGAACGGCAGCGATTTGTTTCCGAGCTTCTGGTCTGACCAGGCAGACACGGCTGTAGCTTTGGTGATGACGACGCAACCAGCCGACAACGATTTGTGACCGGATGACGATACTGGTTTACAGCGCAAGGCTTGAGCGCTTTGATGACTGACGTGTCTTTAGTGAGAACTGGAATAGGCGACCCCACAACATTCTTGTCGCCCGGCGTTGGGATTGTCGTATATTGCCAAGTAGCCTGGACGAGCGCCCATGATTGCCCTATAGGCGGAGTATCGTAAGCAACACGCTCCCCTACGAGTACCCCTTTGTATTCAAGCTGTACGCCACTGGCACTATTGAGGAGCGAGTAGTGTATATCGGTATTCGTAAAGGCCGCATACCCTGCTGGCTCAATGACTGCACCCACGGGGAAATAGTAGCTTTTTTCCAGCTCTTTCCCTATGCGTATTGCGTAGCCGTCTAGGGAAAGCGGCACCTCAGATGGATTATATAATTCTATAAACTCTTGCCCCGCATCGGCGCCAGTTGGGTCTGCAAATACTTCGGTAATCATGGGGTGCGTAGGTGACACTTCCGCCTCGCCGGCAGGAGGGTCATTGGGGTTTTCGCTCTGAGACACCTCCACCTGGTTTTGCGGCACTTCAGTCAACGCACCTACGAGCCAACCAGCAGCATCGCTCGCAGTTTCGTACTGGCTGTCACTCACTGTACTTTTATACCGCTGGGGGATTTTCCCCGACGGCGCCGACTTGTCCCAGCTATAGGTATCTTGTAACTCGCCCTGTGCGTTTACCACCGTAACTGTATCGCCGCTACCCGTTAGGCTACCGCTGCGCTGCGTACTTGGCGTATAAACAAGCGCCGCCCGACTGGCATCAAGCTCCCAGGCATCAAGAAAGGGCTGTGTCGCAACCACCGCGCCGCTATACGGCGGTAAGACATAGGTACTATAGGGCGCTGCAAAACAAGCAGATAATAGTTCGTGAGCGCCGATGATACACCAGCCAGTAATATCGACCTCGGTCTGCGTATTGTTATAGATTGCCACCATTTCGTTGGTTGGATCGCCGGTGACCCCTGCTTGAATATGTGTCAAAATGACGCCCGAAATAGCTGAAGAAGCGTGCGTAGGGGTTACGCACGCACTACCCATGCAAACTACCAAACCCAAAAATAGTCTCCATATTTTCTTCAGCATATTCTCAGTATAGCGAGCGATTATTAAATCGAAATTGAATCTAAAGCTGAAATGGAAAGAGGGGCCTAAACTTGAATATCGGCGTTGGTGTGAACATTCGTCACATCGTCTAAGTCGTCGACGGCATCAAGCACTTTCAAAATCTTGTCGGCTGTTTCTTGGTCGGTAATGGCAATTTGTGCGTTCGGCACGTACTGTAGTTCAGCACTCGTCACGGCTAACCCGGCATCAACAATTGCAGTGCGCACTTTCGCCAATTCTTTTTGGTCGGTGTACACAATAATTTCTTCGTCTTCTTCAGCGGCATCTTCGGCGCCAGCATCAAGCACAGTCAGCAGAGCATCCTCGCCTGTCGCGGCGACCGTAATCACACCTTTTCGGGTAAACTGGAACATCACACTTCCTGCATCGGCCATACGGCCACCGTTTTTTGTCAGGGCGTTACGAACTTCTGGAAAAGTACGGTTTTTGTTGTCAGTCGCGGTTTCGATAATAATACCAACGCCGCCCGGACCCATGGCCTCATAGGTAGCTTCTTCAAGTTGTGCAGCATTTTTGTCAGCGACACGGTCGATAGCACGCTGAATGTTTGCTGCTGGCATATTTGCCTGCTTGGCTTTTTCAATTGCCAAAGCTAGCGCCGAGTTCATAATAGGGTCAACGCCACTGCGGGCAGCGATGGCAATTTGGTTACCAATTTTAGTAAAGACAGCGCCTCGCTTGGCGTCTTTTGCGCCTTTTTCACGTTTAATTGTTGACCATTTGCTGTGTCCAGCCATAAGAAAGCTCCGTTTAGTTTGCGGTGGTTTTCATTATTATAACAGATAAGAAGCTTTTAGGAAAACACGGAACCCGCCGCCAGGCAGACCTTTCGATCCTACATAAGTTTCCCCATGCAACGCGCAAACGAGCCTGAACGACGGGTTCAGTATTGTTTGCGCGTTTTTCCACCATGCCTTTCGCACATTGCTACTCAGGTTAGGTGGGTTGCCGAATTTTCGACGCACCAGAGGTGCTCACCGGTTAGTATAACACACCCCCTTAAGGGCCGTACGTACCAATGTAAAGACCTGCGCCATCCACCAAAAGTGCGATGACTGCACCGTCCACACTCGAGGCCACATCGCTGTACCGCGTGCCCGCACTGACAGTAGTGTTTATAGTCCAAGTGACAGTATTGTCTGTTGAGGTCGTCACATTAGGGCCGCTATCTGAGGCCCAGAGATTGGCAGCAACTATTTTCGAAAGATCACTCGAGGCAGCGATTGAGCTAAACTTATAAGGATTACTGAGCGTCTGGATGCTCCACCCGGTACACGCCGTTAGGGTCTTATTGAGATAGCCTGAACTTCGGTTTGTAACATATATCGCTGTCCCATCATCACTAACAACAGCATCAGTGTAAACACGACCAGTCGTAACGGGCCGTGTCCAGGTAGTACCTCCATCAGCACTGCACCATAAACCGACAGTACTGTCCCCGCCAGTGATAATCGTGCTCCCGTCATACGACAAAGAAACAAAACGGATAGTCTGTAGCGCAGTAATGCCACTCTGTAAGGCCCAGGTTGCGCCATTATCTTCAGAAAGGTAAGCGCCATACCTATCGAAAGCCGCCCAGACGCTACCATCGCCCGATACGCCCACGTACGGTGCAGACCTAGACTGATTAACCCAGCTCGCCCCTCCATTAGTCGACACTGCTACAGCACCAGAATAGTGACCCGTCATAATCACCTGTCCGTCTCGCGACATATCGCACGACATCATATTATATGCACCCTTCTTGGCAAGCCCTGTGTTAGTCCACGTTTGCCCGCGATCTTCAGAGATATATACATAATCCGAGCAGATAGCAATCTTATTGCCATCACCCGACATAGCAATATATCCACCACCGGTTGTCATTGCCGCTGTTCCTGGTAAGAGGCTCCATGTCAGTGTCGTAAATACCGGTGGTCCACCGACCGTATGCCCACTACAGGCGCCTGTTTTAATCGTGCCCATCGCCACGCTCTCAATACGATACACACTTACACCAGACAATGAAGGCACTGCTGTCAAACAATAATCATTCGAAGCCTGCGTATAGGTGTACTGGTAAGTAACGGTCTGGCTAAAAGGGAGTGCAGCAGCGACAAGGTCTGCAGGATACTGCTGGTTGGCACTCATAATTTTTAGCTTCTCAAGATGCTGTGCGGCACTCTGTAAATCAGACCGCACAACTGCGTCAGCCGCCTGTGACCGAATACCGCTGTAAGCAACGATAGCGACGGCAGCAAGAATCGCAATCACCACGACAACAATCAAAAGCTCGACAATCGTAAACCCGGTTGCTTTTAGTCGCTTGTTAGCTCTGTCCATTGTGCCTAATTATAGCATGAGCGGCATCTATAAATACCGCGTGCTCCCAAACGGTATTTTCGTCTTGACATATATACCCGTGTTTAACGTGTCAGCCGAGTGAATCGTCCGTTCACCAAACTGTTTATTAATCTCGTCAATCGTCTCCACAACTCGCCGTTCGCGACTTATTTCATCGGCGAAGAGGCTGAGCTGCGATGTATCGCCAGCCACAAGTTCATAGCAGTGTATGCCTATCTCTTTTAACTCGTCTGGGGCGCGGTCAAATAGCTGCAAGGCCTGCGTAAATATTGATTGGTCACTAAAAAAGGGCAGGGGAGACAGGGTAGAGGAGTGCCAGTACTGGCGGTCGGCTGTTTTTGCATAGACGTACACTCCCCTCGCCGCTAACCCCTGCGACCGCATGCGGCTACCGACCGATTCGCATAAGTGATGTAACCTTTGTACTATCTCGTCGCGACTTAAGTCGAAGCGTTCTAGTACGTATTGCCGCCCGACTCGGCCAATTTTAGTTTCAACGTCGTCAACCTCAAACCCACGCAGGCGCCTGTACCACCATTCGCCTACCACACTTTTGAATACTACTTTTTGCAGCGACACAACATCGGCATCAAGAAACTGTAGGGGAGTGTAGATGCCGACACTGTTCAGCCGTTTTTCATTGCGGTGGGCAATGCCTGTTAAATCGGTGAGCTTCAACTCCCCTAGCACTTCCCTGATATTTTGCGACGTTATCACATCGAGCCCATCGGGTTTATGCAAACCAGCTGCGGTTTTCGCCAAAAACCGATTAGTGGAGATGCCGACATTACAGCGCATCCAGACTCCAATTTCATCTTTTAACCTTTGCTTAATTTCGTAACCGATAGCGACCAAATCGCGGCCGGCGATATCGTCGCTGGTATCGTGAAAATCAATAATCCCTTCGTCGATGCTTTTCATGGTCACGTGCGCTGAATAGTCGCGCATAATATTGAGGAGCTTGTGGTACACGTGGCGATATTTCGGCGGGTCACTCTCTAGCGCTACCAAGTCCGGACAGAGTATTTTTGCTTCACGTAACTTCATGCCCACCTTCACTCCTTTTGCTTTTGCCTCGTAACTGGCGGTCACAATTGCTGTTTTGTCTGTGCGCCGATTCACAATTGCCACCGGCTTACCCCGCAACTTCGGACGGGCTTGCTGCTCGACGGTTGCAAAGCAGCTGTTGAGGTCGATATGCATAATCAACGGGCGCTCTTCGTTAAAGACATTACTCATAATGGTCGGCCTCCTGTGTCAGTCGCCACGTCAGCCGCTCGCTATCAAACTCGAGGCGATAATCAGCTCCACCGTCGGTCACGTCAAATATATGGAGCGTCTTAGAACCCCGAGGGAGGGGATGGCGCAGCCCAAGTTCGGTCACGCTTACCTCTTTCCCGCTCGCCCGCTTAAACCGCACTGGCATACATGGGTGGTGGCCCCGCTTAAAGACCGCAACTACCTGCACGGGTTCGTTCAAAAAAGTTTCGTCATTCATTTCAAAAATCCTCATATAGTTTTATGAGAAACGTTTGTAGAATTGTTCGCCCGTTTTCCCTGCCCGTTTCTTAGCAGAAGACCCCGAAGACGAGAAATGAATAACCAAGGCGCGAGGGACGCTTTATTCTTTTCAGAATAGGTGTGTATCACGTGGTGCCCTTATTATACCACTCCCGGACAGGAGTATAATAGACAGAGAGGGAGGTGAAGGTATGCAATCACAACCAGATCTTAATCACGTTGAACGAGCAATCAAAAAGCACGAACTGGATATTCAGGAAACCCGTCGCCAAGCACAGGTACAGCGCACCACAGCAGACCAACGTCGCGCTGACGGGGCGGTCACTGGCCCAGATTATTACGAGCGCGAGGCCGACCGCCTAGAGCAGCATGCTATCGAACTAGAAACCGAGCTTGATGACCTAAAGGCGCAAAAAGAGCGTATGGAAAAACGCCTGACAGAGCTTGAAACCCAGAAAGCACAACTTTCAGCCGAAAATACCGTGCGCATAGACCAGCTCACCAAAGAAATTGCCTCAATTCGCGGCAGCAGTTTTATGCTATAGCTCTCTAGCCAAAAGAGGTAATTTTTGATAGAATCGTTGTTGTACTCTTCACTTGTACCCGCACTTGTAGTGCGACAACTAAAAATGGCAGCGTAGCTCAGTTGGTTAGAGCGCGAGACTCATAAGCTCGAGGTCACTGGTTCAATTCCAGTCGCTGCTACCAAAGATATCATCCCCTCATGTGAGGGGTATTTTATTGCTTTTTATTCAATTTTATGCTATTATATATACGCCTCTCATCCGAGCGGTAACCCTTCGGATTAGAGAGGAAGATCTCATGCCCATTGGCATTGTGGCTCTTTCGTACGCGAAGCGTGCCGAAGAACCCAACCCTGTGAACCGGGCGCTTGCAAAAGTGACCACGGAACTCACTGGCCGATTGCGCCAAACCACGCATGACACACCCGTCGTGGTAGCACAGTGGGAAATCTCCCGCGCATTGCCGTACCTGCACGTGACCGTCACACAGGCCGACGCAACAAACGTCGACCGAGGTGGCAAGCCGTACCTGGACAGCCAGGACGTCCTGAACAGGGCGTTCGAAGTCTTCCGGGCTTGCGGTGTTACCGAGGTCATGGTCGTCGCCAACCCATTCCTGCACCTGCAGGCGGTCGAAGCGATGGTGCGCAAGGCCGGTTTCACGGTCGTGAAGCACAAGATGCCCTGGGTCGGGTTCGACAACAGCCCGCTCAACCTGCAGTGGTGGTGTCGCGGACCGATCCGCTTCGTGACCTACCTCGGCATTCAGGCCATCGGCAAGGTCATCGGCAAGAACTTCCACGGCATCGGCGAAAAGCCGCACCCCCACTAAATACCCCGCCCCCGAAATGCGCGAACCCCACCAGGTTCCCTCGGGAATCAGGCGGGGTTTCGCATTTTATGAGACTTTATTTGTTCTCGGTCGTAAACCGCGCACCGCCAGACTTAAACGCCTGCACTTGCCATTGTCCATTGTTTTCTTGCAGTGAAATAAGCATGTAGTAAGTACTGCCGCCATTTTCAACGGCATACTCAATTTCCGCCGTGTTTGTGCCGTTCATTGTTTTTACCTTTTGGTTGATAATGACCTCGTCACCACTAAAGGTAGAACTAATGCGCTCGATCGTACCAGCCAGCGATGCTTCCGTCACTGCATTCTTAAATGCACCGCTACCCAGCGCATAGGCAGCGCTTGCGTCGTTGGCTTGTATGGCATCGATAAACTGGTTGCTCACTGCAACTGGGCGGGCGAGGGAACTGCCAAGTTGGACTAATAAAATTGCTCCCAAAATAGCACCCAACACCACTAGTCCGCCGCCGACTGCAATGAGTATCGCCGCCCATTTTGGCAGTTTTTTGCGTTCGGCGTCAGCCACCACTGCTGCTTCTGGCAATTGTTGTGTATTATTTATTGGCAGCTGGATCTCTTCGTCTGGGTTCATTAAATTCTCTCACTAAACTGTTATTTCGATTATCCTTATCATACCATTATGCGTCCAAGCCGTCGCAGCCGTCACACCCACGAAAAACGAACAAAAAGAGAAGAGGGGAGTGGTACAAAACCACTCCCCTTTCGGTGTTTTAGGGTCTCCCCTATCTGATAATTATTAAATAATTCTTAAATTAGAGACCAATTGCTGATTCACGATGTGAAAGAAAATCATGTAATTCTTCGTCGCTACGGGGCCTGTCCCAGCTCGCAAGTGATAAAACCTCACTCATAGTAACTGGTTCGATGACATTTTTTGTGTGGGGGTGTTCCATATTGTTAATGACCTTTTTATTTTTATTGCTGTAACAGCTTTATGTTTCTATAGTAGCATAAGCTTGATAAAAAGTCAATAGTCTTGCGTAAACACGAGGACTATTCTGCGAAAAAAGGAGACCCCTCCCCTTTGACGCCTCAGTGACGCTTATGGTATAACTATATATAGGAAACTTAAAAATACACACCTATGGATGGCTTCACTTCTCTCGCAATCGTGGCCCTCGCGGCACTCATTCACGCTAGCTTCCAGTTGAGCGTCAGTGTATTAACCTTGCTCCGCGGCCATGCCATTGGCGCACGTAAGGCACATACGCGCGTCATGCGCCTTACGGCAGGCTACGTCATCGGGGCGGGTGTCATGACACTGCTACTGCTTTCATTTTTTGCGCTGGTGTTTCTTCACGCTTTTGGGCCTGAAGCACCACTACTGGTGTGGGCCATTGTGTGTGGACTCGTCCTTGGCGTTGGTATTGCAGTTTGGCTGTTTTACTACCGTCGCACCAAAAGTGGTACCGAATTATGGATTCCCCGAGGCTTTGCGAAGCACCTCACCAATCGCAGTAAAGCGACGCAACTTGGTGCCGAAGCATTCAGCTTAGGGCTTACTGGGGCCTTTGCCGAATTCTTATTTATCCTCCCCTCCCTTACCATCTCGGCTTTAGTTCTTGTTGGCCTGCCCGCACCATGGCAGCTTGGCGGTATCGCGCTTTATACCGTTATCTCACTCCTCGGCCTTTTGACCGTTTGGGCGCTGGTTGGCAGTGGCACCTCGCTGAGCAAAATTCAGCAATGGCGCGAGCGCAATAAGCGCTTCTTGCAGTTTTCAGCCGGCAGCGCCCTCATGGTACTGGGATTCTTTGTTTACGTGACGCAAATAACCGCTACCGTCCTAGGGGCACAATAATGGCAGCGGGTGGGCCGGTCACGTTAGTCGTCAAGGGCGGTAAGCGCCGTCGGTCAGAGCTGTTTGATGCCGATAAACTGCAAAAAAGCCTCGTTGCCGCCTGTCTGGCGTCGGGCGTCCCAGAGGGGTACGCAGACACTACGGCTCGCCGAGTGGCCGACGAAGTCGCAACTTGGCTGCAAGGCAAACCCGAGGTGACCAGTAGCGACCTGCGCCGCGTCGCCGCACGGCACATGAAGCCCTATCACCCAGACGCAAGTTATCTATACGAACATCACCGATCGACACTATAAGGAGAATACCGTGGCAAAACAAAAACACCAATTTGATTACGACCTCATTGTTATCGGCAGTGGCGCCGGTGGCAGCGCTGCAGCAACCATTGCTGCAAGGGCTGGCAAGCGAGTTGCTATTGTCGAGCAAGACACCTTTGGTGGCGATTCACCAAACTGGAGCGACGTCCCAACGAAGGCGTTACTGCATGTTGCTCGTATCTTTGATGAAGCACGCCACGGTGACCGCTTCGGCCTTCGCACCTCAACCCTAGGCTACAATTACCCTTCTATTCGTCACTGGAAAGAACTCGTCGTGAAACGCACCGGTGCAGCGAATAATCGCCGCTTCTACGAGAATCACGGTATTTCTGCCTTCCAGGGCACAGCCCATTTCTTAACTCCTCATGAAATTACCGTCAGCCGTCGTCACCTATCGGCTGAGTACTTTTTAATCGCAAGCGGGTCGTCGTGGGTTACTCCTAAAGTGACCGGTATCAACGACGTCGACTTCTTCACCCCTCGCACAATTCTCGAGGCACTTCGACCACCGAAAACACTGTTTATTATTGGCGGTGGCGCCGATGGTGTTGAGATTGCACAGCTTATGGCAACTTTTGGCACCAAGGTATATATTGCTGAAAAAGCCAGTCGCCTATTGCCAAAGGAAGACGTCGAAGCTGGTGAACTACTCGAACGTGTTCTCACCGAACAAAAAGGTGCAACCATTCTGACGCACACCCGCGTACTATCAGTCGAAAAAGAAGGTCTTGGGAAGAAAATTCTTGTCTCTCGTGGTGGTGCTGAAAAATATGTCCGTGCCGACGAAATATTAGTCGCTACAGGCCGCCAACCAAACGTTGATTTCGGCCTCGAAAATGCCGCGGTGGTTTATACACCAAAGGGCATCGAGGTAAACGATTATCTACAAACAAATGCGAAACATATTTTTGCAGCTGGTGATGTTTTAGGTCGCGATGGCACCACCCATTCAGCGCTCCTGGAAAGTCGCATCGCAGCCCACAACATGCTCGAGCGTACCAAAGTTACTCCCGATTATACCGCTATGCCACGAGTTATTTCTACGAGCCCCGAAATTGCCCACGTTGGCCTCACCGAAGACGATTGTCGACGCCGTGACAAGGCAATCAACAAAGCAATTGCCCCATTATCAATCATCGCGCGCAGTAATACCGCCGACTTTCGTGACGGTTTTGTAAAGCTCATTACGGATAAAAAAGGCGTCTTAATTGGCGGTACTATCGCTGGGCCACACGCTGGTGAACTCATTCATGAAATTGCCCTGGCTGTAAAGTGGCAGCTCACCGCAACGCAACTCGCCGAAACACCACACGCCTTCCTCACTTGGGCCGAGGCGATTCGTGTTGCAGCCCAAAAACTAGCCGAGAAGCGCTAACCGAGGCCTTTACTCGTTCCATTCACAGTCGTTAGTGACGCCAGCGTACTCCGACTTATATTCCTCTGCCGACTCTGACCAATACCAAACAATTGCACCGTCTCCGTAGCAAGGAATATAAATAACATCACCGGCAGCATCGCTCCCCTGCCTGTCGATAACAACACTCTTGCCATCAAGCATCGTCAACTGACGCTGCATCTGCTCAAAACTTGGGTAGCTATTATTGTTTGCCTTGTACTGCTCGGCCTGCAGGATAACCGTCCTTGCATCAGAAGCGATGGCTGATTCGTTGGCCTGACTCTGAACCGCAAGATAGACAGCAAGGCCAATAAAGAACCCTGTAATCAGCCCTATCACTACCCCGACAATACCAGTCACGAGACCAGTAATCGCCAAGCCATTTTTCTGCCGCTTCAAGCCAATCGCACTAAAGATAATCGCCGCGATACCCAAAAGTAAACCAAGTCCAACAGAGAAGACAACCGAGCAGATACCCAGTACCATTCCTGTGGTCGACGGACCTTTCGCGCTTGCTGCCTGCGACCCCCCTGCCTGATGATGTGGCGGTACTGTCGTCTCGTGCTGGTGTGTTACCTCTGTCATAAAATCTCCCAATTATTTTGTCAGCAGTCTTCTTGGCAAGTATATCAGTCCGCAAACGGGTTGCACAAGTAGCTCTCATCTGTTAATATAAGTCCTGCAGCGCGGGGTGGAGCAGCCCGGTTAGCTCGTGTGGCTCATAACCACAAGGTCGCAGGTTCAAATCCTGCCCCCGCTACCAAGAAAGACTTTTCAAAGACTGGAAGGTCTTTTTTGTTTCAACAACACTCTTGAGATAGCCCTTAAAAGGAGTATAATCTCCTCTTAAGGTGGCGTCGTCACCTAGGCTCGAAGTTTTGAGTCACCCGTCAATGAAGAAGGGTTTCTCATGGACCTTACCATTGCGCTCGCCGTTGCGGCTAGCGTACTCGTTGTCCTCGGCTGTATTGTCGGGGTGTATGCCGTGGTGTTCTTGCTGCTATTCTGCACGCTCGAACTCATCAGCGTGTACGAAGTCGGCTGGCCGCCAGTCCCTGGTACGCCAGACGCTCTCGCGCAACACCCTCACCGCATCAATGCCAGCATGGCGCTGGTTGCGCCACTGATGGTGCTGTGGTGGGTGGTGTTGATGGTACTGGGTGCGTTGACACTGGTCCTCAGGGCCTACGCCGCACCGACCACGTACATGATCCAGTCGGCACGCGGGCAAGGGCATCTCGGCAACAGTGCCGATGCGCACCAGCTCGACCCGTGAACAAGACGTCGCCATCTCCGCCCCGCTCCTCCGCAAGCGCAGTTTCAACAGAAACCGCCCCGCGTCGAGAGACACGGGGCGGTTTCGCATTTTCACACACTTAAGATTTCGGCTCGTCGCCAGAAATACTTCGGCTATAGCCACCAAACAAGAAGTTGAGCCATTGCTCCATATTGCTAGTCTGCTGCTGCGCAGGTAAAGCAGATGGATTCGCCGCAGCCTTATCGGCCGCAACTACATCGGGGCTATTGGCTGGCAAAATAATGACGCGCTCACCAGGCATCACTAGCCCTAAGGTTTCGCGCGCTGCGAGCTCACGGTATTCGTCGGTTTGATAATAGCGCTTTTCCAGCTCAAGACTCTCTTTTTGTAGCTCTGTGAGCGCAAGAATTCGCCGCTTTTGGTCAACCTCTTTTTGCAATGCAAAATTGCGCTGCATCGCCTGCAGCGACCCCCACGCCCAACTAGCCGCCACTAAAAAAGCCACCGCAATCACAACGTTATTGAACGTCAGGTATTTGTGGCGCACTGTATAGATGAGCTTTCTAATGTTTATCTTTTGCATAATTGTTATGTTTATTATACCGCATCGCCCATACTATCGTCACGCCCGCCCGTCTCGCGGTAGCGAGCCAGATTGAAGTACGCTATAATGTGTCAAGCGGGGCTGTAGCTCATCGGTTAGAGCAGGCGGCTCATAACCACTTGGTAGATGGTTCGATTCCATCCAGCCCCACCATATTGAATTTACTCAGAAGTAGTTGGTTTGACTGTCCGCAAAATCACATACCCCACCAACGCACTCACTGCCGAAGCAATGAAAATACCCATCTTCGCGGTGTTGACAAAGACTTGATCATCAGAGAACGCAAGCTCTGTAATGAATATCGATACCGTAAACCCAATACCCGCAATGAACCCTATACCGATAATGTGTTTCCATGCGACACCTTTTGGTAGCCGCGCGGCTCTTAGCCTCACCAGCACCCACGAAGCAAGCGTAATGCCAAGCACCTTACCGAAGACAAGCCCAAAGAAAACACCCCACAGAATTGACTGATTGGTGGTTAGCGCATCTGCACTAAGAGGAAAGCCAGCATTTGCAAACGCAAACACCGGTAAAACAAAGAAGGTGGTGAGTGGCACAAAAAGTCTCTCCAACTTTTCGGAGACGCCCATTTTTCCTTGCGATGCTTCGACAGGTATCAAGAGCCCTAGGACAGCACCCACAATACTGGCGTGTATGCCAGAGAGGTGTGTTGTGACCCATAGCACTACCCCTACTAAGCCAAGCAGTAAAAGTTTGCCAATAAGCTGTTTCCTGAAGACGAATAAGCCAATTGCCAGTAAGAATGACGCCGCAAGATACCAGTAATTGATAATCTCTGCATAAAACAAGGCGATCACAAATATTGCTCCTATGTCATCGGCAATAGCGAGCGTGAGCAGGAATATCTTCAGCGAAACAGGCACGCGCTTACTGAGGAGTGCGAGTACTGCTACGGCAAAGGCTATGTCCGTCGCAATTGGTATGCCCCAGCCATGTATCGTTCCGCTGCCCAGGTTAAAGGCGGCATACAGCAGCGCAGGCACTACCATGCCGCCAATGGCAGCACCTATCGGCAGAATTGCAGACTTTATGTCTTTTAGCTCGCCCTTCACCAATTCTCGCTTAATCTCTAGGCCAACTACCAAGAAAAAGAAAGCCATCAGGCCTTCATTTACCCAGTGCCTCAAGTCAAGCGATAAGCTCCAGCTACCAACCCCAATCGTTAGGGGTACTTGCCAAAAATGACTAAAAACATCACCCAGCGGTGAGTTGACGGCAATCAAAGAGAGCGCCGCAGCGACAAGTATCAACTTACCGCCAATGGTTTCATTTTTTAAGAGAGCACCGAATCGTTTTTTTACTTTTTCTGTCACAGAAATTCCCGTCGTCAAATAGTATGTGCCGACCAGACTTCCCGGCGCGCCTTCCCTCTATAGTAATTGAAACACAGCGCGATTACCACCACCCTTCAGTGATTCGCCATAAACGAAAATCCGCGTCTCACAACGCGGATTTCCTTTTAGTAGCGCGGACCGTTACGGCGTCGCACTTCACCAGCAGGCCGCTGGCGGTGCTCTTCTTTTGCCCGATGTTGGGCGAGAATCTCGGTCCGTGCTTTTTCACGATCAGCCGGGTCAAGTATTGTATCTGTCGCAGATAGCTTTTGCTGCAATCCGTCTTCACGAAGCTGCTGCACAAAGTCGGCAGTGGTCTGCGCTTCCGGCAGTGCCAACTGTGGGTGTTCAGGCTCAACAGGCGGATAAATACCACGCTTTGCAAGCGCCTCACGCGCTAAGAGGTAGCTCCCTATGTTATTTGCTAGCGATTCAAGACGGTCATCGTATTCTTCAGAAGCCCTTTCATAACGTTCTTTGGCTACCGTAAAAGCTGCGTCGGCGTCGGCAAGCGCATCAGCGGTAGCAATCGCAGCATTTTCCGTCAACGGGTCTGGGAGGTCAATAATTGCACCGTCAGAATCAATAAAATCATCAAGCGGGCGAACATCGCCTTCGCTATCCATAATATTGACCCCGTCGTTTAGTCGTTCTCGTATCTCAATCATGACCATATTCTCTCATACCTACAAAGTGAATCCAAGCGGGCGGACAGTATCGTCAGTAGCTGGCTTGGTTTCGGTAGGCTTGCCTTCATTTTCAGGTTCAGGACGTGGCATAACGTGCGCGCCACGGCGGCGTGTGTCAGCAGAAGCTGTTGCTGCTAGGCGTTCCTCAAGAAAGGCCACGTGTGCAGCGGCACGACCCCAAGCAGCCCCATCTCGTGCAGTTTCGTGGGCAATATTAATATGCTCCATCGGCGCACGGCCGCCAAGGCGCATCCGTGCTTCAGGAGTGTGGATTCTATATGCGAGTTCGTAAGCATCTTCCAGCTCTGCATACAGCCCCTTTAGATTCTCTGGAGGCTGATGTGCGTCTCGTTCTGATGGTGAATAACTTTCAATAGCTGTGTGCTTACCCATGCTTTAATAATAGCATAAGCTTGATTAAAAGTCAATAGTGTGTCCTACTCCCAGCGGAAGACACGGAATGCAATAATATAGATGACTACCATCCAGCCAAGTACCAAACCGACTTGTGGCAGAATATCGATAAGGTGCGCCCCTTCAGTGGCAATAAGGCGGATACCATCGATAACAGGGGTCAGTGGCAAGAACTGCGTAATACCCTGGAGCCATTCGGGCATGAGGAAACGCGGGAAGAAAGTACCCGACAGGAACATCATTGGAAAGACGACAATATTTGCCAGTGGCGCCACTTGGCGTTCGTTTTTCGCCCACCCACCAAGCGCCAGACCGATACCAAGGATCATGACAATACCCATCATCAGGAAGACGGCGAGTTCGAGCCAATTCCCCACCACCTGAAGGTGGAAGACAGTAATGGCAACGACAAACATAATCGCAAGTGCGATGAGGCCAATAATAAGCTGTCCTATCATGGTCGAGACGAAATACTGCCAAACACGCAGCGGTGTGGTTGAAAGCCGGCGCAAAATGCCCATTTTCTTTAATTCTGGAAAGACATTGATTGGCCCAAAAATGCCCATACCAATAATGGCGAAGCCAAGCAGCCCGGCGAAGGTATAGTCGAAGGCCGATAAGCTTCTTTCGTTGAGTTGCTCGCTTTTGACAGTAAACGGTGTTTCGCTAGGGACAAGCTTCGCATTAATAGCCTTAAATTGGCTTTGCAAAATTGACGCGAGGGCCGCCCCAGACTGTTGGTTATTTTGAGTATAGATAACCTCTGCCTCACCACTTGGAAAGGCCTTCCCTGGCTGCACTGAACCAAACTCTTCTGGCAAGATAATAGCAGCGTCAAGCTCGGAGCGGCTCATTTTCTCTTTGGCTTGCTCGAGTGTCTTTACCTCTTCATTAACCTTAAGAATAGCACCTTCTTTTGTCTGCTTTACGAAGTCGTTCGCAAAACTTGATTGCGAGTTGTTAATCAGTGCGACATTAAACGAGACGCTGGAGTCGTTACCATTCAGGCTGCCGAAAACAAAGAGGAAAATAAGGGGGAAAATAATACTAAAAAAGAGCGCCAAGCGGTCGCGGAAAAAGCGTTTTGTGTTAATGCGCACAAACGTCAGGACGGTGTACCAGCTTTTTTTCCAGTTTGAGTTCATTATACTTCTTCCCTTAGGGCCTTGCCGGTTAAGTCGATAAAGACATCTTCTAGGCTTGCCTGCTGTACTTCTTGCTTCTTTTTAAAGCCCCGAGCGAGTAATTGTTTGATGAGGTTTTTCGGAGTATCGATAGCCACAATTTTACCGTTGTCCATGACAGCAATGCGGTCGCAAAGTATTTCAGCCTCGTCCATGTAGTGGGTGGTCATAATCACGCTAATACCCTTGTCGCGGACTTTCTCGATAAGCTCCCATAAGTGACGGCGCGCCTGGGGGTCGAGACCCGTTGTTGGTTCGTCAAGGAAAAACACCTTTGGACCATGTACTAATGCCGTCGTGATGCTCAGGCGCTGCTTCTGACCGCCGGAAAGGTTTTCGACATAGCTCTTGGCTTTTTCTTCGAGGTCGACGTCGCGTAGAAACTGCATTGGGTCGACTTTCTCGCCGTAAGCGGCAGCAAAGAGTTCAATCACCTCAGTAAGGCGAGTTTTATCTTGAAAGGCTGGGGTTTGTGGCTGTACGCCAATAATACGCTTGATTGCCTGCGGGTTTTCTTTCACGTCGACGCCGTCTATCTTGACGACACCACTATCGATGGGGCGTAACGTCTCCATCATTTCGAGGGTTGTCGTTTTACCGGCACCATTTGGCCCTAAGATGCCAAAAATTTCACCTTTTTTTACCGTAAAACTAATACCGTCAACGGCTTGTTTGTCGCCGTACCGCTTCTTTAAATCTTTCACCTCTACCATGTGAGCCATAGAGTCTATTTTACGCCTCCTGCACTACGAGAACAACCTTTTTCAACTTTTTTGACAAAAGAAAAACCCCCGGGGAAAGGGGGTAATTCTAGCACCTGTTTGTTTGACCTTAGTATAGGTACAAACCGCTTATGGTGCAATAGTAATTTTGCAGTGAAAACTACTTCTTCTTTGAAACAGTAAGGAAACCGTTGCGTGGGTTTTCCTTAACAATACGGTCCGCAGGTAGTTCTACTGGAGTACCCTTGTCGTTCTTTGCAACCTTAGCAAAGAAGTAGATTGTTTGTGGCTTGCCGCCGCGAAGAGTAACTTCGGTGCTGTGCAAGTAGTAAGTAACGCCCTTAGAGTTTGTGTGACTATAAGCCATGGTTGGTATATACCTCCTATTAGTGCTATACGAGGATAAGCGTACAGCCTTACCGAGGTACTTGTCAACCTTAAATGCGCCTATACTGACGTCTAAGGAGTAATTGCAGTACGGCAAGGCTAACTAAGCGCAGCACAATCAGCACCACAATAATGGCGCAGACTACCAGTGACCAGCCAGCAAAATCGGCACTCCAGAGTGGTGAGGTATAGCTGTGAATATAGGCTTCTTGGCGGGGCTTGCTTGTATCGGTAGCGGGGTCGGTTGCAGCGGGGTATTTCTCGAGTTCATTAGTGGTACATTGCAGGTAAGCACGCGAATAGTAACTAAATTGCGGCGCACAAACCTCTTGAGCTTTTTTGTAGATATTACCGCGTGGATTGTTGTCGCCATACTGGTTTGTCTGCCAGTCCTGCAGGTCACGGTTGTAGCTCTGCTCAAGGAAGACACCGCGCCCTAAATCGGTATTCATGTGGGTACTGACATACTGTTGTAAGTCATACAACCTATTGATTAGCGCCTCCTCGTTCCCCTGCTTGTCGGCGCTCAGGACTGCGTCGCGTCGCTGGATCATCTCGATGTTATTAAGACGGAGAAATGTTGCCGCAATAAACCCAGCAATAACCAGCAGTATCAATAACTGCCACAGCGCAATGCGCCGTAATGTTTTAATATTGCGTTTTATTTGACCTTTGTCAGCCACGAACGTACAGCAACCCCACCTAATGTAAACTGCCCTCTATTGTAGCACGAAATTTACTTTTTATAGAGGGGGAAGCGCGCGGTCAGCAGTAGCAGCATCACCGCCCCAGCCACAAAGAAGAACCCGTGTAGCGCGACAGTATCGCCAAAAATCAGTGCCCCGCCCGCTAATACCAGCGCTGCAATAGTCGCACCAACATTTGATAATATATCAACCAGCCCTAGGTAGGTGACGCGTGTGCCAGAAAGGTCGGCATTATCAAACAAGGCGCGTGTGTACGGAAGCGAATATGCAGTCGTCGCCATCTCGTTGGCAGCGTTTAACCCCAAGACCATCACAGGGCTGACGGCAAACGGTCGCAAAAAGTGAGTGATGGCATTGGCAATGGTCCCGACCCTCATAAGGTCACCTCCTTTACGCCGGTCAATCAATCGGCCATACGTGTAAGATGCGACGATTGCCACCAAGAAGACAACCGACAGCAGAAGGCCTGTTATCGCGTAGACATCGTTACTGCTTGAGGTGACACCAAGCACGATAATGGCAATATATAAACTCCATACCGTTCCAGAGGTGAACATATCAAAGCCTAATGATGTTTGGGCGACGGCATGGCTAAAGAAGAGTCGCCACGGAAAGCCACGGAAAACAAGTTTTTGATTAACACGTACCCGCTCCCCTGTTTTGAATAGCGGAACGGCAGCAACGGCAAATAAGGCAGCCGAAATAACAATCACCGTTTGCGGCCCCCAAATCGCCGCCACAAGGCCACCGATGAGCGGGCTGAGGCCAATGGTTATTTTCTCGAAGATATTCATGTAAGCAATCTGCTTGCCCGCATGTTGGAAGTTTTTTACTTTTGAAAAGTCGATGTTGTAAGCAATCGAATACATACTGGCTGAAATACCCTGGAAAACTGGTGCAATCAGGAGTAGCCAAATGCCATAATCTGGCAAGAGCGCATAGGCGACCATGGCAGGAATATATAAAATATTTGAAATAAAAATAGCACGCTTTGGACCAATCCAGGCAACACACCGCGCAATTGGGAGCGTCATAGCTACCTTAAAAGCATAGAATGCCGCCCAATAGAGGGCTATGAGCGCCACGCTGCCACCAATTTGGTAGAGATAAATCGAGACAAATGTACTAATCATGTACAACGCAGCCGTACGGAGGACGCGTGATGCGTATAGCTCGGCGACCTCACTTAGCGGCGCATAGCGCCAAAACCGACGACGCGTCAGCAATGTCTGGAAAAAATTTCGTATCATTTGTTTATTTTTTGCCCACTACTTTCTCCCACCCATTACAGCATCTCTCGCCCCTTTAATCAAGGCGGTGAACAGCCTCAGGAGTGCTATACTAAACGTATGAATATTTACTTCTCGGGCCTCGGTGGGGTCGGCATTGGGCCATTAGCAGAAATTGCACGTGATGCGGGCGAAACCGTCATGGGGTCAGATATCGCTGAAGGGCTCGTCACACACGAACTACGCCAGCAAGGCGTGCATCTTACCATTGGCCAAGACGGAAGCTTCCTGCAAGAGTGTCACGAGAAAACACCCCTTGACTGGTTCGTTTACACGGCGGCCTTACCCGAGACTCACCCAGAGCTTCTGCTGGCAAAGCAACTGGGCATCCGGACCGCTAAGCGCGATGAGTTCTTGGCAGAATTTTTAAAAAATCATAATTTGAAACTGATTGCCATTTCTGGAACCCACGGCAAAACAACCACCACAGGCATGGTTGTTTGGGCGCTCAAGCAGCTGAACATACCGATTAGCTATTCCGTTGGTTCGACGCTTTCTTTCGGCCCTACAGGCGCTTACGACCCTTCTAGTCATTTTTTTGTGTACGAATGCGACGAATACGACAAAAATCTACTGCATTTCCAGCCATTTGTCTCACTATTGACCGCTATTGACTACGACCACCCCGACACCTACCCCACTGAGGACGAATACCGAGAGACTTTTCGCCAGTACGTGAAGCAATCGGCACATACCATTGCCTGGGATAAAGACCTTACCTACATCGAGCAGCCGCTTACTGACACTATTTGGTCACTACAGAACGATGAAGTCGCTAAAGTGGACCTTGTAGGTGCGCACAACCGCCGTAACGCGACCTTGGTTTTAAAAGCGCTCGAGTACTTAAAAATTGGCAGCGTATCGCAAAATAGCGCAATACTCAGCACTTTTCCTGGGACGGATCGTCGCTTTGAAAAACTAGCCGACCACTTATACAGTGACTATGGGCACCACCCAGAAGAAATTGCCGCGACCTTACAGCTTGCGCGCGAAATCTCCGATCAGGTTGTGTTGGTGTATCAGCCTCATCAAAACTGGCGGCAACAGTTTGTCCGCGACCAATACACGAATCAATTCGAGCAGGCCGAGACGGTGTACTGGCTACCCACCTACGAAACGCGTGAAAACCCTGAATACGCTCTTTTGACCCCAGAGGAGCTGTCGAAAAACCTGACCAATAAAGACGCCGTTATCTACGCACAGCTCGATCAATCACTGTGGAATGAAATACAAAAAGCTCGCCAGGCAGGCAAGCTGGTCTTGACGATGGGCGCCGGAACGATTGACGGCTGGGTGCGCCAGCAGCTAGCACGCGACGAGACTACGAGTTTGGATCAGACGGGTTATTGAACTCGAGCGTCTTTGGGTTTAAAGGGTCGCCACTAAAGGCATCGACTGCTTTTGCCTTTGCGGCACGCTCATCATACTGCTTCAAAAACTGTTGAATCGTTTCTTTATCGATAGAACCAGAAGAGCTAAACTCTTTGAAAGTTGTGTCCTGCTCGACTTGGTCGCTAACCGACCGGTAGCCTGGGCGGCTCAAGTCGAGCTGGGCGGCACCACTACTATTGTAAATCGTCAAACTGATAGCCGTTAGCACCAGTGAAATAAGGATTGCCGCTACCAGCAAAACAATAAACCGGTGTCGACTAAGGAAGGCGAGGTGCTGGTTTTCCACGACATCGGCCTGTGGAATAATTGGTGGTTGTTCGTCCATTACTTTGACAGCCTTTCGTAGTTCACCAAGAAAGCACCCACCGACGAGCGGTAATCGTCTATGTGCTGGTTGAGGTTTTTGACGTCTTTATGTACTGTACTGCGCAGTGTGCGGGCCTCTTGAAGGGTGTTGTGAAATTCTTGTGGTTTTGTTGCGCAGTCGATATTGATAGCCGAAGATAATTTTTGCTCGTAGGCGATATAGTCGATGCGAAACGCCGTGAGCTGTGTACGATAGTTAGTAGTGACCGTAGTCATAGCACGATTATCGAGGCTATTACCGCCAAGGCGGTCGTTAAAGCGCTCCATAAGCTTGCTAGCCATCGACTCGTAAAGCTGCCCACGATTCACACGCAGCAGTGCGTCACTGGCGTGCAGCTGCGTAAGGCTTGCCTTAATAGACACACAGTTCGACATAATTTTTTGCTGCTGTTCGGCCGTGAGTGGCGGGGCTTGCTGTGCCTGGGCGCTAACCGCACCAAACGCAAACACAATACCCGCAAAAAATAAGACAGGCGATAAGAGGCGAAGGCTACGAAATATCAGGCGCATCACTATTATTATACCGTCTAGTGGGTTAAATGTAACCTGTCGTTCGTTTCGGCGACCAGACCATCAGCAATCAGGCTACTCAGCGCTGGCTCAAAGCGGCGATCCACTGTCACGCGCGTCCGTAAAGCCCGTACCGTCGTTTCTCCAGAGGTTAATTCTTTGATAATTAACCCGCGAATTTCTCGCACGCTACCCTTTAGGGGTGCTTGTTTCTTGTAGTGTTTACTTTTATCCAGCTGACCTACACCTTGGCGTTTCAGATACGTGCCGTAGTCCATTAACGCCCAGTACCATTCGCGTGGATGCTCGCGATCAACTGTTTTTTCAACGAGCGTCGCAAGTTCGGTGTCGCTCACCTGCGCTTGGTCGTCGAAGAAATGAAAGAAAAAGACCGTGCGAACATTCGTCTCGATAAAAACGGTCGGTTGATTAAAACTATAGGCAGCAATTGCCCCGGCAGTACTAGGACCAACCCCCGGCAGCGTCATTAATGCCGCCGTTGTCTCTGGAAAAGCTCCCCCATACTCTTGAACTATTTTTTGCGCAGCCTGATGAAGGAATTTCGCTCGTCGGTTGTACCCAAGCCCACTCCACATAATCAGTACCTCGCTGAGGGTTGCCTGTGCGAGTGCCTGAACGGTTGGAAAAGCAGCAATAAAAGCCGCAAACTTAGGAATCACCCGGTCGACCTGTGTTTGCTGTAGCATGAGCTCGCTGACTAGCACAAAATACGGTTGGGTGTCTTGGCGCCACGGCATCTCACGAAAGAGTTCACGCCCTTTCTGCCAGATGAGTTCTTGGAATTGCTTTATATCCATGCGGTCCTTAGTATAGCGAGGTATAATAAAGATATGAAGCTGACAAAGTATGAACACGCCTGTTTGGTTCTGGAAAAGGGCGGCACGACCCTAGTAATCGACCCAGGAAGCTACTCTCATGATTTTATTGCCCCAAAGCACGTCGATGGCATCATTATCACTCACGAACATGCCGACCACCTAGACGAAATGAAAGTCGCAACACTGTTAAAACAAAACCCGAAAGCGACCATTATTGCTCACGAAAGCATTACGTCACGCTACCCCGACTCACCAACGCTGGTTACAACAATTGGGGAGCCACACACCCTTGGAGCATTTTCACTTCGATTTTTCGGCGGCACCCATGCCGCTATCGACGAATCTGTCTCGGTACCACCAAACATTGGCGTCTTGATTGATGAATCCCTCTACTACCCCGGCGATTCGTTTACTGTCCCTGCCTTGCCCGAGGGTGTGCGGCTAGAGACTTTAGCGCTGCCCGTCAGCGCTCCATGGCTCAAATTTGATATGACCGCAAAATACCTGGGAGAAGTTCAGCCAAAATTTGCTTTTCCTACCCACGATGCGATTCTCTCGGCCGATGGTCGCCAACTGGCCGACCGGATGGTTGGCGGCGTCGCCAGTCGTCACGGCATTGTCTATAAACGACTCGACGGTGTCTCGATTGAACTATGAAGCTGACACAAAATGATGCTTGGGCAGACCAGCTCCATCACGCAGTCAAACATCTGACGCAGCAGGACCCTCTTCTTGCAGCTGTCATCGCTCGCTCTCCGCTTCCAACATTGACACCGCATACACACTACTACCGAGAGCTGGTGGAAAGTATTATCTCGCAGCAACTGAGCGTGAAGGCAGCTGAAACAATATTAAAAAGATTCCAAGCACTATTTACAACCGAATTCCCTAGCCCAGCTGAGATATTAGAAAAAGACATTGAAACCTTCCGTAGTGTTGGCCTATCGCGCCAAAAGGCGTCCTACATTCGCGACCTAGCAGAAAAGGTCGAGGACGGCACGGTCACCTTCGATCACCTTGACTCACTGACAAATAATGAAATTATTACCGAACTTGTACAAATTAAGGGTGTTGGCGTTTGGACAATTCATATGTTTTTAATCTTCTGTATGGGGCGTCTCGACGTCCTACCCGTAGGTGACCTAGGCATTGCTCGCGGCATACAACAATTGTATGGGTTTGAAAATAAGCCAACCACTGAAGATATGGAAGCCATTGCCAAAACGAATCACTGGCACCCGTACCAATCCGTCGCCAGCTGGTATATTTGGCGTTCACTCAATAATAAACCTGTTTAAAGATACTCTTGAAGCTCTGGTGGTATGCCCGACGGCCCGCCATTGAAGAGTAGGTCAAGCCCCGGGATGTTGATTGTTCCGTTTTGCATACTGGTTATAAATTCAGTGATGCTAATGATCAGCACCGCTCCAAACACTAACATCATCACTCCTAGTGCAATTGCAAAAATAAGAATTGTCCAGTAAGTAAACTTTTTATATTCGGCAAATTGCAACATAGGGCGCCCCTGCTTATCGCGCATTGCCCCGCTAATAATAAGGATAATATCGATAACCACCCATAGCCCGAAGCCACCAGCCGTCACAAGCTTTAAGAGGCCCGTCCCCCATTTCCCCAGATACATACGATCGACGCCAAATGTCCCCCACATAAAGCTAAGAAAGAAGACTGCTAAATAATGTCGCTGGCGCGGAAAGGGTTTCGTTTTTCTTGGCTGTCGTGAAGTTTGTGACGCTGGGGGTACCTGCGGGGCTTCAGTCGACGCGGTATTGTCGGGCTGCATAAGCTTTATTATACGCTCGGGGCTTTTAGTTTGGCCAGTTTTCCAGAATAAACCGTTTGTACTCTGGTGTCATAAAAGGAATATCGTTGACTTTGTCTTTTTCAACCCAAACGCCAACCTCTACGCGTGGTGCAGTGGGGCTCAGAACAACATCTTCGGGTGCAATCGCTGTATAGGCAAGAACAATCGAGCCACGCTTACCCTCTCGAAGGAAAAAGTCTTTTCGTGTGATTCCACCAACAGACAGCGCAAGCTCTTCATTCAGTTCACGACGCAGGGCATCGTCTGGTGTCTCATTTTTCTCTACGTGACCACCTGGTAGCCCATTCCACCCAGACTTTAGGTAATGCATTGTCAGTACCCGTGCTTTATCGTGGCTATACAGCGCAAGTTTTGTCGAGACAAGGTGCTTGGTGTACATAAAGTGCTACGGAGTCAGCCGGTTAATGTCACGAGGGAAGATAGTCGCCTCTTTGACGTTACCAAGGCCAATCGTTTTCTGTACAAAACGATCGATACCAAAGCCGCACCCACCATGCTGCGGAAGCCCAAACTGGAAGGCTTGTAGGTAATACTTAAAACCTTCGTGCGTGACGTCGAGACCTTTGGCGGTCATTTGTGCAATCATTTTTTCGTAGTTATTTTCACGGAGCGGGACAGTGGCCAGTTCGAGGCCGCGGAATAGTAGGTCGCCCCAGGCAACCGTGCCATCGTCTTTGAACTTGTGGTAGAACTTACCGGCTTCAGCTGGGAAATCGACCGCATAGACCAAATCGCTACCTAGCTCTTTACGAGCATGCTCAGCAATCCAGCGCTCTTCGTCTGGGGTAAGGTCTTTCTCGTTCGTCGTATCGTTTTTTGTTGCCTGCGTATAAAGTTCGTGAATTTTTGCAATCGTAAAGCGTGGTACTTTGCCGTCTGCTGGCAGGACAAGTTGTGGGGCATTCAGGCTTTTTAGATCGTCGGCGTGCTCGTCATACACACGGCGCAGGACTGTTTGTGTCATGTCGCCAACGGTATCGAGGACTTCATCGTGGTCCTTCACGAAGCCCATTTCAATATCGAGCATGGTGAGCTCGGTGAGGTGCCGTGTTGTCGCACTTGGCTCGGCACGGTAGCTGTGGTTAATTTCAAAGACACGCTCAAAAGCACCAACCATAATTTGCTTATAGAACTGCGGGCTCTGAGCAAGTGTGGCAGTTTTACCAAAATAATCGAGTTTGAATACCTCGGCACCACCTTCGGTTGCTTCGGCAAGTAGCTTCGGCGTGTCAATTTCGACGAATTCGTTATTTTGTAGATACTCACGGAGATAGCGCGTGAGACTCGCACGAATTTTGAAAATTTTCTGCTCGTTGAGGTTGCGTATGTTTAGTACACGATAGTCAAAAAGCGTCTCGAGGTTTTCTGACTTATGTAAAATTGGCTTGTCGATTTCAATTGGCGGCTCTTCGGTGACTGGCACAAGCACCTCTACAACCACATCGTGTAGTTCAGCACCTCCTGGTGCGCGTTCATCGGCAACGACAGTGCCAGTCAGCGACAGGACTGTCCCAATTTGCATACCGCGTAGTTTTTCGACTTCGTCTTTATTATCAATTTTCGTCTGTGCAACCCCACGACGATCGCGGAGCGTAATAAAGTTAAGGCCGCCTAGTAGGCGTTTTTTGTGGAGCCAGCCTTCAATTGTTACCGTTTCGCCAATGTGTGCGTTCAGTTCGTTTGTCAGAGTTCGTGTCATAATTAGTCCTTATTTTAGCAGCTTTACCCCTTAAGTTCTAGAGGTCAACGTGTCCAGGTGTGGCGTTATTGTCCTTGCCTTCACGCTTGGCAACGGCACGCAGGTCATCGTGTAAGTCATCTTCGTCGACAATGCGACGGCCAATTAATGCCTCTAACACATCTTCTAGCGTTAGCAGCCCTACTGTTTCACGTTCATCGTTAATGACAATGAAAAGGTGGCGGCGGGTACGCAGAAAAGCGGCCAGTGCATGCTCGAGACTATCCGCTTCGTGTATATAGTAAACCTTGCCATCCATGGCTTCCTCGGCGGTAACCGATGTCTTCGTCCCAAGCGACAGGAGGTCGCGTAAATGCAGTATGCCCACTACCTGATTTAGGTCCTTGTGAATCACTGGGAGGCGGCTGTGCCCCAAGGCAGAGAGTTCGTGCAGCACAAGTGGCCCTAAGAACTCTGTTTTCTCGATAAAATCTATCACCGAACGGGGTGTCATGACCGATTTGACGGTTTTATCGCGAAAGACCAAGGCGGTACTAATGAGCTTCCGCTCGTCGCTACTTAACACATTGGTTGCATTGTCGATAAGTTCTGCCAGTTCTTCCCGAGAATCGAAGCGCCGATAGTGATCGGGGCTGTAAAAGGGTGTGTCACGCAAAGTCGCAAAAACTGACTCAGCCCAAGTGACGCACCGTAAGATAGATGGCTCAAGTTTTCGATAAATCCAGTCCGCTGGCTTTGCGAAAAGACGTACCCGTGCCAGCGCTGGATATACCGCCGCCAAGATAACTGCAGTCACCACTCCTACGAGCCATCCAAACGTTACGACAAGTAGTAAAATCGTTGCTACTAATAGTAAAGCGTTTGTCATGCGCAGTAGCGTTTGCACGTCACCTAGGCGCGCCTGGCGCTCGAGCTCACGCCTCCCGGCCGCCGTATGTGCCGCCCGACGCTTTAGCTCGGAAATGCTATAGGTTGAGTAGATGGGGCGCATTGCGGCAACCAACACGAGCCCTATGGCAGCAAGCGTGGTCATGATCACCAAAAACGTAAACATCGTACCATCATTGTACCGTACTCTGCTATAATACGATGAGATAACTTCGGAGGATTTTATGAGTAAAGCTGGTTGGATTATTTTCAGTATTATCGTCGTGGCGATACTTGGTGGCTTAGTGGCTTGGGCACGTATTACCAACCCGCCTATCGACATGTCTGGCTTCGAAAATAATAGTATCGTTGCAGCAGCAACACAAAACGGTAACATTGGTGACCACGTTGCTGGGTCAACAGACGGTAAAATCATTTTAGTTGAATATGGCGACTACCAGTGCCCGGGGTGTGGCGGTGCTTATGTCAACTTTAAATCGCTCAGCGAGACCTACGCCAACGATGTTACGTTCATCTTCCGCAACCTTCCCCTCACCAGCATTCACCCGAACGCTCGTGCTGCGGCGGGTGCAGCTGAAGCAGCAGGGCTGCAAGGAAAGTTCTGGGAAATGCACGACATCCTTTACGAAAATCAAAACGAGTGGAGTAACCTAGATGCCTCGAAGCGTGCAACGATTTTTGAAAATTATGCGACCAGCCTTGGCCTCGACACCGAAAAGTACACCACAGACATCGCTGGAACAGCAGTTAACCAAAAAATTCAGTTCGATCAAGCGCTCTTCAAAACACTTGGCATGGACCCTTCGACGCCAACCTTCTTCCTCAACGGCGAAAAGGTCGATGATGAAACAGCGAGTGGTATAGTTAAGGGTGACCTCACGGCTATTAAAGCTAAGCTCGACGCGCTGGTGAAGTAAGTCACAGCACTCAACCGAAGCATAATAAGAAAACACCCCGGTGCCTTGGGGTGTTTTAATTTGCTTTTTAGTAATCGCGTGAAGCGCTACCGAGGTAGGCTTAGTGAGCGATAAAGATTCGCCATTCGGCGGGCACCACATCCACTGCTATCTTTTTGCGCCGTGATGGCACAAATTCGATGGCTATTGGCATGTGATTTGTTACTCCTTGTACTACGTACAGCCCCAAGCACTCCGACCTTTAACTTAGTTTTTTGGCTCGGGACACATCGTCTATAGTAGCAACTTACGCTGCATAAGTCAAGAACGCGCTTAAAACGCTTATAGCTTTATAGTAACCCATGTGGCAACCTAATAGCAATAAGCGTTTTCAAAGAATATGTTGTAGTTTAGTCTACGACGTCAATATCGCTATTTATCAGAGGTAAAAGTAGCGATGGTAGGTACTTACGGGCGAACACGTTCAAAATGGCACGTATAACCGCCGGGATTCTTCTGTAAGTAGTCTTGGTGGTAGGCCTCTGCGGACCAAAATGCCCTAAGCGGCTCGAGCTGCGTCACAATAGGATCTTGCCAATACTGCTGGTTTCGGGCTATTGCCTGTGCTGCTTGCTGTTTTTGGTCGTCAGTGGCGTAAAAAATGACCGAACGATAGCTAGAACCGACGTCATTTCCCTGTTGATTAATGGTCGTCGGATCGTGAATTTGGAAAAAGTAATCTAGCAACTGGGCTTCGGTAGTCTGGGTTGGGTTATAGGTAAGTTTTATCACTTCAGCATGACCCGGGTGCTGCTCGTACGTCGGGTGTTCGCTCTCACCCCCTGTGTACCCTACTTCAGTATCAGACACACCGGGCTGGGTACGAAAGAGGTCTTCCATACCCCAAAAACAACCGCCGCCAATGACTAATGTCTGCATGTACTAAGTATAGCAAGTTACCGACGTAGTCGGCCATTACCGAGGCCGCGTCGGGCACGGCGACGCTTGTTGCCACGAAGGAAGAAGATCAAGAAGATAGCAAGTCCAATCAGAACGACAACAGTGGCGATAGCGGTAATAATCATCCAAACCGGGACGACCCAGAACGACTGCTTCACTTCAAAGGTTTGGTTAGCTTTACCGTAGGTAAACACACCTGTCACCGTGTAATAGCCGAAGTCGCCAATTTTATCGAGTGGAATATCCCAGCGTCGAGCGCTGTCAGGAAGTACCACTTCACGTGGGTTACTGTTATTAAAGTCAGCGTCGTAGACGACTTTATCGCCCTGCTGAACGGTGACCTTACCAAATGGACCGAGCTGAATGTTGCCCTTGTTTTCAAAACGAACGGTCGCCAAGATGTTCTTAGGTGTCGTAAAGAACGACCCAGACTGACCATCCTGCAAAATCTTAAAGTCGGTTAGCTCAAGCTTCTCGATTGCGTCGCCAGGGACCGTCATAAGGATCAATGATGCAACACTGGCACTTAGGTTCACCTGCCCGCCGCCAGCTGGGTCGACAGGGGCGAAGCGCAGCGCACCAAAGTACCCGCCTGCCTGAGCAGTTTCTGGCACAGTAATGATTACATTAACAATAACCGACTCCTTGGCAGGCACCGTCACGTTGGTGAGCGGAGTCATAAAGCGCTTCAGGCTGTGTGTTGGCGCGTACTGATTCTCATCAAGAATCAGTGATGGCGTGCCCCGTTCGTCACCTGCGACGAAGTCGTTCTCTATTGGATGAACAGTAATAGGGCTGCTGGTCAGATTTGTGACAATCACCTCGACCGACTTGGTTTGGCCTGGCATGATTTCAATATCAGTACGGACCGGCGATATTTTAAGGGTATTGGCAGCATTGTTCACCCCTTGAGACTGCGCCAGCGCCTGCGGACTTACTAAAAATGTTACCGCCACCGGAAGAATTGTTAAAAGACCAATTACCTTACGGACGTTCGCCAGAACACCAGATTTTCCCGACATCACCTTATTCCCCTTTACACGTAGTTGTATCCATAATAACAGATGAACCCTCGTTTGCAAGCATCGCTTTTACAGCAAAACAACACCTCCTTGAGAGAGGTGTTGTTTATTAGTCAACAAATCGTCTATGACTTAGAACTTACCCGTTGCGATAAGGCTCAAGTTAGCCGAGTACTTACCAGCAGGCGTTGTGTTTGAAACACTTGCACCGAAGGTAAGTTTCTTATTCTTGTTACTGACAGGTGCACTTGCGGTGTCGAGAATTGGGTCACCGAAAACACTTGTGATGCCTGTTGCGTCGCCGTCAACATAGTTTAGGAAGTAAGCGGTTCCGTTATATTGAGCACCGGCTGCAACCTGAAAGGCTCCGCTAGGCGTTACCCCACTTGGGTCAGTATCGGTCAACACCTTCACCCCAAAGCGCGCATTACCAGCTGTGAAGTCTAAGAGAGGGTCTGACGCTGGAGTGATGTAACAGCCATCTGGCTTACTCGAGTTAACCAAGCCGCCACAAGCTAGAGCGTCGCTTTTTAGGTTAACGACCGCACCACTTACTGCATTTGTAGAAATCTGCGTAAAGAGGTCACCGGTACTTACCTCGCCCGCAGATAGGGCCTTCAGCGCACCGACGCCTGTTCCCAGTTCAAGAACTGGTGTCGCAGCACCAACACAGTTGGCTGCAATCGTTGTACCAGATACACAGAAGGTTAAACTTTCATGAACCGCACCAGATACGGCAATGCTGTCCTTGATTGAAATCGCTACCGAGCCGCTGTCAACGCGGTTAGCGTCGGCGCTATTTGCTTCGGTTGAAACATAGTCACCGGCGTTAGCAACTGTATCGTAGGTAACAATACGCGCAAAAATCGTTCCTGCGTCGGTTGGGTTTGTCACACCGGTGAGCCCACCAAGTGTAAAGGTTGCAGGTGTGCCGCCTGTTAATGTAGCACCAACGACGACGGTGTTTGTATCGTCAGCAGCACCTGCTGTATTTGGTGTGTACCCTGATTCGGCGATAGTTGCGCCTGAAACGTCAAGACCTACTGGTGCCGTACAGGCAGCTCCAATAGATGGACTTTCAGTACAAAAGTCTACGACAACAGCACCTGCGGCGCTAGTCGGGGTAAACGTTACTTTGTAACTCACACCGGTTGCCCCTTTTGAGGCACTACTTAATTCTATTGATCGCGTAGTCACTTCCGCGGCTAACGCTAATGCTGGTACTACCAGTGCTAATAGTAACGCGGCTATTGCTACCACGAAACCAGCCTGGCGGCGTACGACGTAAAAGGATTGCATATCCCTCTTCTCCTCACAACTTTTTTAATGTATTTATTTTGTTTATAAAACAAGCTCATTGTAGCACAGTGGTGCTTATGCTTGTCAAGTACTTTCGTGGCAACTTGAGTAAAGTTATCCACAGCCATTGCACTACCTTAGCGCGCATTGCCTTCTTCGTAGGCCTCACGGTCTTTCAGCATCTTGTTGCGTAGCGATACCACCTGGCTACGACGTCCTAGCCAGTAGGTTGGCACCAAAAGTAGTAAAGCGACCACCGCTGGAATCCATAGAATAATAATACGTTCGGTTGCCGAGGTTGGCCCGCCAACATCGGCGGTATCTACCTTACCGCTCCCTACTGCCACAAGTTGCAAAAAGGCACTCACTCCGTTAGCGTCGGTGACCCGAATGTTTACCTGATAAATACCAGCCTTTTTATAGGCATGCGCAATCGTCAGTAAGCCCGCTAGAGACTGGCTTTTTAGTTCGGTTGGCTCCCCATCGCCCCAGTCGATACTGAAAGCATACGGCCCCGTACCTCCCGAAAGCTGCAGTGGCCACTGGAGCTGGTTACCAGCGGCCGCCGAACGACGCCCGTATGAACTGGTTAACGTAATAAGCTGACCAAAAGCTGTAAGCCTACTGTCGTTATAGGTAACCGTTGCAAGATTCGATACCGGCCCCGCCTGTTCGAGGTCGTCGTACATAATAGCGCTCAGTTCGTTAGTACCCACAAATAAGCTCACCTGGAGGCTAAAGCTACCATTCTTACACATGACCGAACCAACCATCACGTTGTTGTTGTACACCTGCACCAGCAAGCCGTCTTGGCAGATACCAGTGACGGTGGTTGGTGACGTGGTGAACGAAGCCCCATTTCCTGGCGTGGAAATAGTTGCAGCCTGTGTTGGCGGTGGCTGTTGCTTGGTTGCGGCAATACCGTACGAGCCTGGGATTGGGTCGGGGTCGGGAATTTGGTTAATTGCACCAACCGGCGAGACAAGCACAAACAGCGCCATGAGGCAGAGGCCCCCTATGCCTAGGAGTACCCGCCCGACGCTGATGTGAAGTTTTTGTATCATGCTTATGCCTATTGTAACACTAACGGCGGCGGTGAGTGAGTTTTCCACCCCGAGGAACACGTGGGCCGTAGAACTTAGCTCGGAACCAGCGTACAAAGCGCCAGACAAAGTAAGTGATAATCAGAAGAACAATAATGGTAAGGACAATAAACCACCATGGCATATACCAAAAGACAGCTTTTTTAGTGATTTCTTGGGTCAGGTTACCGTTTTGGCCGTAAAACAGGTCAAGACTGGCAGTATAGACACCTGGCCAAAGACCAGCACTGGTACAGGTATTAGCCTCTGATGCTTGGCCTTGGAAATTGACATCTTGAGACTTGAGCTTTATACAGGCCGTGAACGTACGCGTTTGGCCAATGAGCGCTAACGACCCAACTGGGTTGATATTCTCGATAACCCGCTCGTTACCAAAGAGGTCTTTCACAGTAATGCTTCCGACCGGACTTTCGGCAACGTTACCCTTGTTTTCAAGTGTATAGGCAAGCACCTGCGGCTCGTCGGTCATAAAGAACCTATAGCCCTTGAGGTCGCCACCCTCTGCACTCTTGTCGTATGCACCAAACTTTTTGAGGTCTAGTTGCTCGTTTACTGTACCGGGTACTGACACAAAGACCAATGTAACGCCAGATGCTGAAAGCCCAACGTTACCCCCATTTGGCGCACCAGTTGAGTAAATAATGGCGCTATAGTAGCTTCCGGCACCAAGGTTACCAGGAATAGAAACCTTCGTATCCAGAGAGACTGACTTACCTGGCTGTACTGTGACTGTTTCAGGCACCGAAAGGTAAGGCTTCAGCGACCAGGTTGTCTGTGGTGCGGCTGGGTCGAGAAATAGCTTAGGTGTGCCACTGTTGTCGGTGTAGCTAAAGTCGACAACCCGTAAATTGAGCTGTAGCGCCTGCGTCATGTCGAGGTTGCGGATTGTCAGTTTATCGTCGACTGACTTACCTGGGTCGATGACGTAATTCTTTTTCGGTGCAATACTTAATGACGCCGAACCCTGTGCTGACACGGGTGTAGACGGTACTGCGAAAGCGACAGTGATGAACACGGCCATTGCGGCAAAAACGATGCTATTAAAGCGTTTCATGAATTTCTCTATTTCCTCACGTTTTACTGTTCTTCAAG
This sequence comes from uncultured Candidatus Saccharibacteria bacterium, assembly GCA_964388795.1. Classification (GTDB taxonomy): domain Bacteria; phylum Patescibacteriota; class Saccharimonadia; order Saccharimonadales; family Saccharimonadaceae; genus Microsaccharimonas. Next base: position 195,158 of record CAYMBV010000001.1, read on the forward strand.
TATAAGCAGTATTGTACCATTAAAAACGCCCACTGGCTATGAAGTTAAGCGTTGTTGTATATACACCAGCATGTAGGCTAGGACTAGCGTTCACTATGTAGCTAACAGTGAACTTTTTCATGAGCGTGACATTAGGCGAATAGGCCACAACATCGCCCGAAACAAACTTATACTTATTCGGCTGCGAATAGTCGGCAGTGGCAACGGCATTCGCCCAAATACCCTCTGGATCTGCCCCTATGGCCGGTTCGGTATTAGCAACTAAGTTAATGCCAAACTGGTTAGTACCTGGTAGGCTTTCGCTCGGACTACTCAGGCCGTCGATGGTATTTATCCCCGCTGCCAACGGGTTACCACTGGCAGTGATAGCAAACCCTGCCGTTGCATTCGTGCCAACCGCCATCTGTGACTTGGCAACTAACGTCGAGTCTGGCTCGAGGACGCCCATATCGCTATAGTACGTATCGTTGGTACCGGCACAGTCATCATATACTTCTTGGGCAAGACAGAAGATAAGCATTGGTGGCACCTGCGTCTCAAGCACAATCCCTCGTGTCACCTGCCCCTTCACCGACCCAAAGTCTATTTGCGGCCCCGTTGCATCGAGCGAAGCGTGGCTGCGAAGACGAATAGAAAACGACTTGGCGGTGTCGGTTGGGTTGACTATATGGTTAAACTTATACTCTGAAGTTTCGCCGCTTATAATCATGTTCGGCGTTCGCGATAGCACAATGTGGTTACCTGTCTTTTGGCTAATACTAAAGCCCGTTTCACCCGACTGGCTATCTAGGACGGCCTGCGACGCATCAAGCCCCGGTGGGGTGACACAAGGCATGTACGGAATTGGGTCGATACAAAAGAGCAGATCAACCGACCCCACAATTGCTGGCGTCATAAATTTCATGGAAAGCGTGTAGGAAGTGGTTGCCCCTGGCGTGACGCTATGCATGAATAAGCCACGATCCTCAAAGCGTGTCGAGGCGCCGACTGGTGGAATAAATACCAATAAGACTAGTAGCAATGCTACTAATTCTTCGGTAAAGAGCTGTCGCCATCGGAAGACGGCGGCATGAGCTCGATAGACGCGACGGTTCATACCGCTTATTGTACTAAAGTTTATGAACTCTGCGTAGAGGTAGCCATCAAATAACCGGCCCATAAAGACCGGTTATTTGTTTTTCTACACTCTCTGTAGCTAAGTGCTAGGTATTTCTAGTACTGAGGAGCTGCAATGTAGTTAATTTTGGTTGTGTAGATACCAGCAGGTGTGGTCGCTGCAATGTTAGCAATGTAGCGCATCTTGCCAGTGACACAGTCCAGAACCTGAGTACCCCGTGCGATTGGCGTAGGGATAACGTTTGAGTCTGGGTCGAAGGCGAACTTCGTATTGATTGTGTTGCCGTAGTAGTAAACGTCAGGGCTTGTTGTCTTAATCTTAACGTTTACCGTACCCGTTCCTTCGCTGTAGTCAGTCAATGGAGCCAGTGGAGCAAGCCGAGGTGTGTGCCAGCTCAGGTTACCGGTAGTCCAGTTTTCTGGGTCGACGTCAGATTCGTCAGGAGCGATGCCGTCATCAATCAGCGATGCCTCGTGCAGGCCAGCAACGTCGTTGTCTGCACCATTTTGGAACAACGCACCAGAATCACGTTCTTTAGCATAGCTTACTTCGTACTGAGCACCGTTCACACCGTTGTCGAGGGCAAGACCGAATTGTTCGCCACCCTTGGTTGGTGCTTGTTTAGTTTTACCAATTGCTTTAATTTGGTCACCCACAGTGTTACTTAGTGTGACACCAGAGTAGTACACTGTTGCACCACCTGATGAGTTGGAGCTTAAGCGCCAGTATGAATGGGTACTGTAGGTTGTGTCGGTGCGTAGTGAGAATTCTCCGTCTGCGTCACCGAGCTGCAGGACATTAGGCGTCGTTGTACCCGCTGTCATACCCTGAACGATTGGGTCACAAGGTGAGTGAGTGGGTTGACTAGTTGCAAGTTCAAACTGACTACCAACACCGCCAGTACTGTCGAGCGTGTTAGGGTCAACTGTACCAACGCTAAACTGCATGGTTTCCAAGACCTTGGTCTGGATTTCAATTGAGCGGTTCATGACGTTTGCGACAGTCACACCACCGTCAACGAGGGTTGTTGCGTCTTCGGTTGTTGCGTGGTTGTAAGTGTTAATCTTAACGAAGAACTCTTTAGAACCAGGGTTAGTAATGTATGTTGTGTTCGTTGCGAAGAAAATAACTTTCACGTAGTTACCAACACCAAGTGGCTGGTCGCCCGTTGACTTAGAAATTTTAATGAAGTTATTTTTGCCTGTTGAAGTACCGTTAGCCACTGTACCAGCCGTGCCGTTACCACCAGTCGTCTGGTTGACGCTTGCGTCCATTGTCCAGTCGCTACTGTAAGACCAAGGGTCACCAAGGTTAGCCTTGTAAAGAACGATAAAGTTACCCTCAGTGCCGTCTAGCTTTGGCATGTTTGGGTGAACAGTGTCGGGGTCGTAGCCGTTAGACGCAACGACGTTTGGCTGCCCAGTTGTTGCATTGAACTTATTAGTGTAGGTTGTACTGCTAATTTCTGCTTTCGTCGCAGCGTCGAGAACGATTTCAAGGTCGCTCTTTTTGTTAGCTTCTTGGCTCGCATTTGTTGGGCGAGTGAATGAACCTGACGTTCCTGCAAATTCAATATCACCAGGGCCCATACAGTTACCCGCAGGTGTTGTACAGTACTGGAAGGTCATAGCTTTTAGTGGGGTAGCGCTACTCACCCTAAAGCTAAATGTATTGGCAGTTTGTTTACCGTTTGCACCACTGTTTGGCGGTGCATAGGTAGCGTTTCCGGATGCGTCCTTATAGTTCCATCCCGGGGAACCACTTGAAAGCGTCAAGCTACGTTCCGTGAGAGGGTTCAGCGCGTCCGCGAAGGCTGACGGTGCTAATGGCGCAAATACCGCCGCTACAAGAGCGAAAGCTGCACCAAACATCGTGCCGCGTTGGACGACCGATTTGAGTTTATGTGTACTCATATTTCTCCTTAATGTTTGTTTTCTTTAACCTTTTGTATAAGGGTTATGCCGTTAGTTTACCACTAGCAATATGCGGTTGCAATAGCAATTCTTAAGTTATCCACAAGCATAGTGTTTGTTGTATTACTAACAACGTAATGTCGTTAATACCCAGGCATCACAATAGCCGAGAAATCACCCGAATAATGGCCGGCTGGTGTTGTGCTGGCAATATTGACCATCATCGTCAACGTGTAGTCGGTTCGGCCCGAGTCGAGCAGGCTTTTCGCAACGACGTCACCACTGTTATACATAAACTTATCGGCTTGGTCATACTTTTCGGCGGCCGCTCCAAAGATCGCACCGTCACCAGGAACCTGCACTGGATCTTCACCTACATTAAGGAGGCTGTTTTTCACCAGGTTCAAGCCAAACTGCTCTTTTCCAGGCGTCGCTAGTTCGGGTATGGACGAGGTAGCGAGGGTATGACCCGCAAACTTCGGTGGGTCACCCATAATTTGCAGCAGGTAGCCACCACTGAGGAATGACCGAATGCGAATGGTGGTTGTTTTTGTTGCGGTTTGTTCTGAGGTGAGCGTCCCCAGGTTCGACTCTCCTGGTTCAATAATAACTTCAATGACAGGCTCGTCGCTGCCTGAGCTACTAGTAAAAGAGGCCGACCCGCTTCTAGGCGCAGCCGTTGGATCGCCAATGGTCACCTGTGCGCAATACTGCGTTGAACAGCTATCGAGGTTAGAGCCGGCGTTGAATTGCTCTTCTGTGAGCTGATAACTATTAGAGCTAGAGGTGATTGCGTAGGCCGTCCCCACCCCGCCCAGCAACAAGACCGCCGCCACTGCGACAATCAAAAGCTTCACACTCCTCTTGAAAACTTCTTTCTGTAGAAACATTAACTCTATTATAAGCACTAGCGTCACATCGGTAAATATAGTAAGCTAGAAACTAATAGAGCGTAAGCAAAATAACCCCATGGATCCAGACAAGAATAACGATTTAAAAGACGTGTCCGAAGAAGAGGCACCGAAAGACGAGCAGCCCACCGCTGACTCTTTTGACACCTCCGAACCAAAAGACACCTCCGAGCCTGCCGAAGAAGTCGAGCAAGAGGCGCCGTCCGACGCCTTAAGTATGACGCCCGACGAACTTGAGGATCTAGAAAAAGAGTCTGGCAACAAGGCCCAAGAAGAAGCAAACGAGGCTGCGGCCAAAAAACTACCCTTTTTCGTACGGCTCGCTCGCCGCGTGAACATATACTTCCTCATCTTCTTAGTTATTTTGGCTATTGCGGGAGTGATCGCTGGCATCACCTATTTTAATAGCCACAAGCCACAGCAACTACCAGATATCGCTAACCAGGCTCTTACTTCCGAAACACTGAAGCAGCTTGCCAACAACGACGCGAGCGTTGGTAACACCTCGCAGACACTTACTATTCAAGGAAACGCCATTATTGCTGGCCAAACACTGGCCCGTGGCAACCTCAATGTTGCTGGCAGCTTACAGACCGGTGGCGCTATTACAGCACCGAGCCTTACTATATCGGGAACGTCTAACCTTGGGACAACACAAATTAACGACCTACAGGTTGCCGGAAACACCTCACTTCAGGGTGTTTCGACACTACGAGAATTAAACGTTTCTGGCGCGTCATCGTTTGGCGGCGCTATGACTGCTGCACACATTACCGTTACTCGCCTCACCCTCAGCGGTAACGCTGTGCTCGAAATCCCAAACCACGTGAGCTTTACTGGTACAACCCCAACCCGCTCAATTAATGGCAGTGTCATTGGTAACGGTGGAACGCTCTCGTTAAGTGGCTCGGACACAACCGGAACTATTAGTTTAAACACAGGTACCGGTACGTCGGCGGGATGCTTCGCGCGCATGACATTCCAGCAAGCGTACGTCAAGCGACCAAATGTCATTATTAGCCCAGTTGGTGCGTCGGCAGCTCAGTTACAGTACTACGTCGACCGTGACACAAATGGCTTTAGTGTGTGTACTATTAATACACCACCGACCAACAGAAGCTTCTCGTTCGATTACTTTATTACCTTCTAAAATTAGACGTCCATAAAAACGACCACTCGATCGGCTTTGACGTGCATGAGTGCACGGTGTACTTTGACTTCTTTTGTCCCACCAGCAAAATGCACCCTTAAAGTACAAGGGACCAGCATACAGAGAAAGTTATGGTGGCGGGGGAGAATATCGAATGGACCCGTGTCATTGACGGCACTAACGCCATAGGCCATGCCTTCAAAGTACACCTTAAAGGGTGCGTACACTTTGACTTCCATGGTTGGTTTTCCGTGTTCGTCGACCATGACTTATTCCTTATCGGACTTTTCTTCCTTGTCGTCGTCTACTGGTACGTCTGATGACTCTTCTTCAGCAGGAATCTCGGCCTTACCAATAATGGCCTCGACGCCGTTCAGTGTTTGCTCGCGCGTCATGTGCTCGCCAGGGACGCCGGTGACTTTCTCCATGACGTTAAAGCGCTGCTTAAAGAATTCGATTAATTCTTTTGCCTTGTAATAATCGTCGCGGTCTTCGGCAGAAAGCTCCGACTCACCAATAATGGCAATGATTCCCTTGAGCGATTCGTACTTCTGTAAAATAGCCGTCGCATGCGTCGCGAGTGCGTAGTGGCGCTTACCCACTACCTCTGGGGTCAAAAGGCTCGATTTCGATGCCAAAATATTCACCGCCGGGCGAATACCCTGCGCGGCCACAGCACGGTCAAGGACGATAGTACTGTCGAGCTCGTGTTGAATCATTTGTACGGCTGGGTCGGAAAGGTCATCGGCTGGCACGTAAATGGTCTGTAGTGCGGTAATAGACCCGTTCTCATTAGTTGCCAGGCGGTCTTGGAAGGTTTTCACGTCACTAAAGACGGTTGGCTGGTATCCACCCTCGGCTGGTGTTTGGTCAATAATGGTCGAAACCTCGTTCTTTGCCTGAATATAGCGGTACATATTGTCGGCAAACAGCAGCACGTCTTTTTTCAAGTCGTCACGGAAATACTCCGCCAAGGTAATAGCCGCGAGACCAATCAGGCTACGCTGAACCGGGTTTTCATTCATTTGTCCAAAGAACATGGCAGTATTTTTTAACAAATCGTTATCAGCGAGGGTCTTGTACAATTCGTGGCCCTCACGAATACGCTCACCAATACCAGCGAACATACTAATAGCCCCCGAGCCTTCGGCAACGTTGTTAATAATTTCCATCGTTAGCACTGTCTTGCCCACACCCGCACCACCGACAATACCGATTTTGCGCCCCTTCACGAATGGTGTAAAAAAGTCGAGAACCTTGAGGCCGGTCTCGAGGACTTCATCGGGGCGGTTGGCGAGGCTTGTTTCCTGAAAAGCTGGTGCGAAAATTGGGCGCTTAATCATCTTATCAAGCACCTCTTGGTCAAGCTGTGGCTTGCCGTCAATTGGGCGTGCCATGGTGTCCCACACACGACCAATCATTTCTTCCCCTACAGGAATTTCAAGACTGCGCCCACTGCGGGTCACTGCATCGCCTTTTTGAATACTATAGTCACCACCAATATTAAGACACAGCGCCGTGTCGCCCCCTGTGAGGCTATTCACGAGCAGTGGCGACTTGTTTTCATTATCCACGTAGAGCATTTCGTTAATACCCGGTAAGCCCTCGTCGAACCGAACCTTAATAACCAGCCCCTTCAGTGCGCGAATAACACCCTTTTTATACACTGTCTGTGATTCGTCGCTCATTATTCAACCCCTCCGGCACGTATTTTCTTCAAACCAGCCAATGACTCTTTGAGCCTTGTGTCAATTAACGTACGTTTTGCACGGTTGAACTCAAGGCGCAACTTAGCGGCATTTTCCATTGATCGTTCTTTTGCAGCCGACATCGCCTTAAACCGACTGGCAACCTGCGCGAGGCGGCTGTCGTAAATGAACTGTGAAATGGTCAGTCGAAGAATAGAATTCTCTAGGTATGCGGCAACCATAAATGAACTTGGTTCAAATATGTAAGTATTTTCGGTGACAAGGTCGTCGCTGACCGTTGCCATATCGGCAACGCGGCCCATGCCAGAAACCACTTCGCTCAGGTCGACATCTTTAATTTCTTGTTGCGACAGTGATATGTAGTTCTGATAAAAGATGCGGCTCTTTGCATATTTGCGAATGATATCCATGAGCGGGTCGACGTTAATATAATCACCCTCTGGTAGGTCGAAGTAGTATTGGTAGTCAATATGCACCTGCCTCAGCTTCAGGGCGCCATGGTGTCCAATCACTAAGACGTCGTTCTCTTTTTCGTTGTAGTGCTCAAGCACACGGCGCACCAAGCGGTTATCAATGTCGCCGCTTAACCCGCCCTTTGCCGTAATGAGGATAAGCAACTCTTTATTAATTGGTTTTTCTTCTTCGCTGCGACCAAAGTTGAAAAGCACATCAACACGAATTTGCTTGTAGATACTCCACACTTCATCAAAAAATTGATTACTAATGAGCACCTTATTCTTTGTCTTAGCAATTTGCATACTACTAAGACTCTCGAGCGCCGATGTCAGGCTCACGACAGAGCGTACGGCTGTTTCTTCGGCTTTAATTTGCAGAGGGCGTCGCATTACTTTTGCTCCTCTTTCGTTTTCTTGTCGGTCGCATCATCGGCCTTTTGGTCTTTGGCATCCTCGTCTTTTTTCTCACCTTGGGCTGCCTGCGCTGGCGCAGCCTGTGCCGCCTCTTCTGCGGCTGCCTCTTCCGTCTGACGCCTTCTTTCAGCTTCGGCCTTGGCTGCCTTTTCAATCGCCGCCTTCTTGACCTCGTCAATAGTTGTCACCTCTGCCTTCAGGGCCGCTTCGAGCTCATCATAATTACCGTTCAAGTCTTTGTCTTCGTCGAGTTTTTTCGCATACTCAGGGACTTTCGCTTTCAGCTTATCAACATTAATGACCTCTTCAGGGCGACTCCCTAGGACAATGCTGAGGAGGAATTGCTGCTCAACAAAATTATACGTCTCACCAATAGCTTGGTTCATCAACTTAAAGAGCACCTTACCCTTGTCGTAGTCCGCCTGAGCCTGCGGACTCAGCTCGGTACCAAAGTGGGCATACTCTTCGGCTGTCCGGTAGCCAGCGAGTGTTAGGTTAAGTTTATCGGCAAGCCCTTTTTGGCGTTTGTTTTGACCAACACCACCGACACGCGTCACAGACAGCGCGGTACTTACCGCAGGACGCATGGTATCTTTAAAGATTTGACCGTCTAAAATCCACTGACCGTCGGTAATCGACATGACGTTTGTCGGTAGATAAGCGGTAATGTCGCCGCCAGGCGCATAAACGATTGGCATCAATGTTTGGCTGGCGTGATTTGCCGCTGTTTTCCCGCCGCGCTCCAAGAGGCTTGAGTGTGTATAGAACATGTCGCCAGGGTACGAGTCACGGCCCGGACTCACTCCGGCGATTAGTGAAATTTCACGATAAGCTTGAGCGTGTGCCGTCAGGTCGTCGTAAATAACCAACGTATCCATGTTGCATTGATGCCAGAAGTATTCACCGTGCGCCGCGCCAACGTAGGGCGCCAAGTAGGTAAGGATCAGCGATTCGAATGAGTTGCTGACGACCACCACTGCCTTCTTGAGGGCGTCGTTTTTCTCGAGACTACTTACAAGTTCGGCCACGTCGTGCTGACGTTTAGCAATGAGTACGTAAATAACGGTAATGTCAGTATTTTTCTGATTAATCGCCACCGAGGCAGCCAGAGCTGTCTTTCCGACCTTGCTATCGCCAAGCATGGCCATACGCTGCCCACGGGCAAGTGAGTACTCGAGGTCAAGAATCGAAATACCCGTTTCAACTGGTGTATCGAGCAGTTCACGTTCGTAAAGCATTGGCGCTGGGTGGAAAACGTCCCAGTCTGTATCGGCGGTTATTTCACCCTTGCCGTCAATTGGCTCGCCAAACACATTCACCACACGGCCAATAAAGTTCTTACCGACTGGCACAGTGATGTCTCGGGCCTCGATGACACACACCATGCCAATAGCCAGTGGTGACGGGTCGAGCTTCATAACCACCACGTGACTTTCAAGGACTTGGTGAACATACCCGCGTGTCCCGTCGTCGAAACGAACCGTCGCGTGAACGTTGGTAGGCTGCAGGCCTTTCACGCTCACCATAAATGAGTCGATGCCAATAATCTCACCGACTGGATTCCCTTTATCGACAAGGTCTTGGAAAATTTTATTGTCCGACACGCAGCGCCTCCAACTCTTTCGTCAGGATATCACGATGCTCGTCGAGGGCTTTACGCAAACTTAAATCGTGTACACGGTTTGTGGTGCGTAAGTGAACCCCCGCAACCAATGCTGGCTGGAGACCAACATCGATGACTGTTTGTGGATGCACCGACTCGCGGAACCATGCAACAATTTTTTGCAAACTTTCACCATCTGCCATGACAGAAAAGGTAATATGTACCACCGGAAGGGCATTTTTTAGCTGACGAAGTTCTTGGAGCAGCGACCCGCGCATGCGAGAGTCGTCGATATTGATTTCATTTTTTGCTAAGAATTCTTCCAGCTGGCCTGATAGTACTGGACGCTCATTACCTTCCGAACCAACTTTTTCTTTTGCTTCCGACTGGATAAACTCGTTATCGACCCGCTCAACCTCATTCAGAAGGCGCGAAATATCAACCTTTGTGACAAGGCTTGGGGGTAACAGAAAGTCCGTATAACTTTTAGTGTGTCCTTCGTCGCTCATAATTTCATGTCGTCCACAATTGTTTGCTTGTTGTCTTCTAACTGCTTAATGATAGAAGGAAGCTGGGCTTTGACATCGTACTGGTCGCCCAAGGCGCCCAGCAGGTAGTGTTCGACCACGCGACCCATGTTGTCTTCGAAGGCCTTAATAGCAGCGTTTTCTTGGTCGACAACATTTTTATCAAGGCGCTCCTTAAGGTGTTGCTGCTGTTCCTGCAAGCTCTTCACACCTTCATCAAGAGCTTGCTGTGTTTGCTCTTGCGCTTCCTTGAGCGTATGCATGCGCGTTTTGCTTTCTTCCACTAAACTACGCATGACGTCTTCTTGATCAGCGAGGCTTTTCTTGAGCTTCTCACCTAACTGCCGATGCTGTTCATGCAGCGCCTGGACGCTACGATCAAGGGACTTCAGGGCGTTATCTTGTGCCTCTTTCAAGCCTTGGCTATATGTCTCGAATTGCTCATCGACTCGCTTTGCTAACTGGTCTTTTAGTTCGGCATATACCTGAATAATTGCTTTATCGAGGTCTTCTTTAAAAAGTTGCGCGTTCTCGTTAACAATTTTGTCGAAATACATGCGCGTCCGACCACGAAGCTCTTCGCGAAGAACGTCATCAAAAAAGTTGCGCGCTTTTTCGTCGGCCACTTCTTCTGGCGTTGGTTTTTTGTGATCAAAGATTCCCACTATGTATCCACCCTTTTCTGCATCATAACCTTAGTAGTAAATATACCGCAAAGACACCAATAATTAAAATGAGTAAGCTCGATAGTATGACTTGTACAAGAGCGCGAAAGATTGATTTTTTCGACATTGGATTGCGGCCGATCGAAACGACACTGTTGCGAATACCTGCGTACAACATGACGATTGCCGCCGCGACAGTCACAATAAGAATTGCAATACTAAGATAGATGCGAATTGGGTTGACCTCTTTTTGTGCGATTGTCTCGCCAATTCGTTCGAGCATTTCTGGCAAGTTAGCTTTCGTGCTTTGGTTGTTGGGGTTGTGCTTAATGTCTATGGTGACTGGCACCGAACCGAGTTGCACTTTATGAATAACATTACCCGATGTGTCTTTGACGTCTGCCTTGCCCAGTACAACGCCTTTGCCGTCAAAGTTTTGATTTGCTCGACCAAAGACAGTTTTCTCCTCGGTACCCGCTTTCATGGCAACACCATCGATAGATGACATTGTCAGATAGTCGCCCGTGGTAATTGGGCCAGCTTCGGTACTCACTAAAGTAGTGTATGTCCCCGAGGCGGCGACATAAGTTTCATTTTTCAGATTATTAGATGTTGTGACAAGCATTTGGTTGCGGTCGACGGCAACGCCAAACATGTTTTGTAGGTCGGCCTTTGTGGCAACTTTGACACGGTTTGCGTCACTGCCGGTGAGCTGCACAATCGAACCAATATCAATTGGGGTATCGGCCGCATAGGCTTGCACACTACCACCACCGTAATTCACCGCCAACGCCGGAGCAACCATAGCAAGGCCGAGGCTTATAATAGCCGCAACACTGAATACTATTCGTGATATCTTCACTGTTTGTTTATACTCCCTGCGCCCCTAATTGCGCTTACGATTATTATACCATAGGCCTACAGAGTAAAAATGCTTGCAATTTTGAACACGTTTATGCTAGAATTCCACCAAGCTTTGATGAACCACCACACGTCACAAGTGAAATAAACATTTTACTCACCCCAAAGGTGTAAAAATACACAAAATGACAGTGTGGTCTCACCATTCCACTATTTTTAATCGGCAGTTTGCATTGCGATTCGCAGTGATACTCGCCCTATGCGTTGCCATAAGTACAACGCTATTCTTTGGTATTATGGCGCGTGCGCAAGCTGGTATTAACCAGACGATTGGTTTTCAAGGACGACTTCTCGATGCGGCAGGCAATGTTGTTCCTGATGGCTACTACAATATGCAGTTCAAAATTTACGAGGGTGGCTCTGGGAATGCAGCCAACAATCCCGATGGGCAGCTCCGCTGGACCGAGACATACATTAACAACGGCGGCAATAATGGCGTTGAAGTCAAGAATGGTTACCTCGCCGTCAACCTAGGGTCGGTACACCCCTTCGGCAATGAAGTTAACTGGAATCAAGATACGCTATGGCTATCTATGAATATTGCCGGCAAAGCCACCAACTGTACAAGCTTTAACGCCGGCAGTTGTATTGCCGACGGCGAAATGCTGCCAATGAAGCGCATGACCACCTCGCCGTACGCAATGAATGCTGGTAAAGTGGGTGGTAAAACGGCAAACGACTTCGTCCAGCTTGGGCAAGGTGCGCAAACCGATGCAACCATTGACTCGAGTAGTATCTTCATCAACAAGACGGCCGCTGGTAACTTAGTTCGCCTGCAAAACAACGGTAACGACGTCCTGAGCATTACCAACTCGGGGACCATCTCCTTCGGTACGGCTGGCGATAAAACTATCTCGGTAGCCACTGCGGGCACCGATACAGCAGGCGGAACCATTACTATTGCCGGAGGTACTGGCGGTACTGGTAGCGGCGCCGATGGTGGCGACATTATTATAAAAGGTGGTGACGCAGGCGGAACCAACGGCAACGGTGGTGATATTGTCCTTTCTGGTGGCGCTGGAAGTGGCACGGGCACCCAAGGCCTCGTCGTCCTCACCACACCAACATTCTCGACAGCGATTGATGATGGTAACTGTTACACCGGCGGTGCAGTCGTTGCAACAAGCTGTACTATTGCATCAACCAGCGTCAACAACTCGGCCGGTATTATGGTTGGCTTTAGCGCTGTCGGCCAAACCGCAACACTGCCCGACCCTATTATCAAGACCGCTGGTCGAGTTGTGTACGTTATGGCTGCACCAGACTCTGAAGTCTTCACGCTGGCGATTAACGGTGGTGGCGCAGGCAACGAAGTAAGCCTCAAGCCAAACACAACTGCTACTATGGTTTGGAACGGTTCACGCTGGACAGCCTCTGGGGCAACCACGACAAAATCTGCCGACTACTCTGCCGACAATACTACCATTCAAATTGGTGATGGTGTTGATAATGCTACAACAACTGTCCTCACACTGGATAAAGCTGCGACATCTCCAACCGTCACCGACAGCAACGCCATGCTCGGTAGCATGTACTACGACACCACCCTCGGGAAGGTACAATGTTATGAAGCTGACGGCTGGGGGTCATGTAGCTCAAGTCCAGATACTTTCGTCACACTGAGTCCAGAGTATGCCAATGCAGTGACGAATGGCAGCGATACTGGGGTGTTCAAGTCTGACATTTGTTCTGGCACGCTTGGTATCAACGACGGCTCATCATCGGAACCAGTTGTGTGTGGCGCCAATGAAACCTACAACTTCTACAGCTGGACCTCGGACAGCCTGACCGCACAAACCAAGAGCGTGTACGTCACCTACCAGCTACCTGACAACTTTAAGAAATTCGTTAGTGGCTCGACTTCACTCATGGGTCGTGTCAGCAGTGCAAGCAATGCGGCGGTAAGCTACGAGGTATTTAAGAATGCTGGGGCAGGCCTTGTTGCCTGTGGTACGCAACAAAGCGTTGCTTCTGTCGATACATGGGAGAAAGTCACCGCAACCGGCAACGCCGACCCAGCAAGTGTTGCTTGTAACTTTGCCGCTGGTGACAGCCTGGTCTTTAAGATTAACCTGACAGCCGACAACGACGCGCTCGCCTACATTAGTACCCTTGGCTTCGCGTTTAGCGACGACTAGAATGGATACTATGAAGAAACTAAAGAACAAGCGACAGCTTCTCCTAATGACAGGCGCCGCTGTCGTGCTGGTTATCATTGCCGCGCTCCTTCTTACTTCTCGCCTCCAGCAATCGGGTAACGGGGTAAACACAACAACAGCACCCACTTTTGCAACGCTTTTACCAAAAGCTAGTTCGATTGAGTCGCTTGGAGGCTGGCAAAAAGGGACGTCACCAAATGGTGATACCTACTACTCTTTTAAGGATACTGTAGACGGTGTCACGGTGCGCGTCACGGAACAGCTGCTGCCAGCAAGTTTTGCTAATGACTTACAAAAGAAGACCGCTGAAATTGCCGAGGGCTACAATGCAACCCGCACACTTCCTATCGATACCCCTGTATCGTATATCGGTGTCTCGGCAAAGGGTCAGCAGTCGGTGATATTTACGAAAAAGAAACTACTGGTTTTGATTGCGTCGGAAACAACGATCCCCGACGACGCTTGGGTGAAGTACATCGAATCGCTCGAATAAGCTGCGCGTAGGCTTGGCGTTACTTATCGTGACTTCTTGTATTGCTCGATAGCCTGCGAGGCTTTACCGCCAGGCTGCAGGTTCTCGTAGTAGAGCAGCTGGGCTTTTGAAATAATCACTTCATCTTCTGGGCCCTGTACTTCGCCGCCTAGCTTAATAAGCTGGAAGTTACCGCTATTTACATCTTGATCGGTTGCCTCTTGGTTGGTCGTATCGGCAGACTTAGCTTGTAGATAATAAACGTCAGTTAGCCGCATGAAATCGTCGTTCAGGTTAGATAATTTACCAATATATGACTGGCCATTACTGAGCATGACCGCTTGGTATTTACTGGTGTCGATGGCCGTTCCGCCCAGCGCCTTGCCGGGTACAAGCAGCCATACTGCAACCGCAGTGACAATCACAAGCAGTAGTGTTATCGACGCCCATAGCCACCACTTACTACGGAGAGGCTTTGGTGTATCAGAAGTAGAGCGGGCTGGTGCCTTACCTCGATACCGTGGCGGCTCGTCGCTCGCTGGTGGGTAGGCAGCAGATGCCGCCGCCGGCTGGGGTCGTGCACTTGCCTCGGACTGATTAATGACTCGGCGTTCTGGTTGTGACGCGCGGTATGACCCACGATCCATGTTCGGTTTCTCCACTTTTCACTATTACTTTTTCTATCATAGCATAAGGGAAATAGGCTCACAACGAACCTCTTGTTGTGGTAGCATAAGAATATGTTACTGGCACAGAAGCTCCCCGCTGGCACTGTCCATAAAATGCCTACCGACCTTCGTAAGGCACTTTTAGGCAACAAGGTCGCCCTTGCCGCCTGGCTCGATATTACCCCACTTGCCCGTAACGAATGGATTTGCTGGGTAGAGACCGCCAAGCTTTATGACACCAGAAAACGTCGTATTGAACGTGTTCACACCGAACTAGCCGAGGGGATGCGCCGCCCTTGCTGCTGGCCTGGGTGTATGCACCGAGAGAAAAACGGCAAATAACTCTCTGTCCCGTTAGCTACCCGATGGCGGATAGTGCGCGTTCTTTAGTAAGCGTGCAAGATGTGCCGTATTTTGTGCTACAAGCTTATTAGTAACGGCCACTTTTTCTGGTATTTCTTTTAGGTCAATGTAGTCTGTGGTTTGCATTGCCTCGCCGTTCCAGTACGTTGCCGCGTTAGCCGCAAAAGTAAAGCCGACATCGTTTAAGGCTTGCATGACATCGGCGGTAATTTTATGTGCACCATCCTCGTTACCGACAACCGCAATTGCCGCTACCTTTGGATACGTTTGAAAACGCCCTTCGCTGTCGGTTTCGCCAAGTTCGGCATCTAACCGCTCGATTGCCTTCAGTGCCTGGCTCGACATCTGTCCCACCCAAGTAGGTGTCGCCATAATCAAAATGTCCGCATCCATTATTTTTTCGCGAATGGACGGCCATTCATCACCATTTTGCATGTCAAGCTCAACGCCGGGCTGAATATTATAATCAACCAACCGAATAAACTCGGTCGTTACGCCTACTTTTTTAAACTGACTTGCTAAGTCGTGGGCAAGTTTGTCCGACGAAGAGACCTGTGGGGTGCGCTTTAGGGTACACACCAATGCCACCGCTTTTAAAGGATTTGTATTCATATACTATCTCCTTTCCTGTTTCTATTATACGCCTTCCGCGTATGCTTGTGACGCTCGCTCGCCGCGAAACTCTATCAAATATCGCAGGGATTAACACCTTTTCGCGTAAAGATGCGCATAAGTGATTGATTGATATCGTCTTGATTTAGCTCGCCAGATTTCAACGCAGCCATAGCACCTGTAATAATTGCTTGCACCATCACACTGAGTCGCGGCGTATCTTCTTTCGTCTGTACCACCACAGCAACATCAACCCCCGCTTGCCACGACTTCACCACTGCGTTGGTAAGGGTGCCGGGAATCGCTTTCGCTGTCAGTGAATCGGTGTAAACAACAGCATTCTGATACCCCATATTACGCAAAAGTTTCACTGCGTTAGAAGACCAAACTGCCGGCTGCCCATCTGTTAAACCTGGTACGATCGCATTGCTCACCATAACGTCGACGTTTGTAGCGGCTAACTTTTGGTATGGAATGAGGTCACGCGTTTTTAGTATAGCTAGCGAATCAGTTGTAGCACTCCCAAAATCAGTATTGCCACTGGCGCTTCCTAACCCTGGGAAATGCTTAATGACCGGTGTAATGCCCGCATCGTTTGCAGCGCGCACAGCCGTGCCAGCGTAGTCAGCGACTGTATTGGCGCTTGACGAATACAGCCGGCCCGGAAGCGGATTGTACGCGCCACTCACAACATCAACCACCGGTGCGAAGTTTGTAGTAATTCCCAAACCTTGTAAGTATTTACTATCCGTTAAGTACTTCGTGTATGCCTGATTGGTTGAATAGTTACTGGCCATTTCGGCAGCACCCGGCACAATGCCCTCCGAGGTGTAGCGTTGTACGACACCGCCTTCTTGGTCAACTCCAATGAAAGGCGGTATTGGTAATGCGTCCTTAAACGCGGCAATCTGTTTTGCGGAGGCGGGAGTCATAATAATAACTCCGCCAATTTGTGCGGCTGCTAGCACTGGTATCTCGCTTTTTAATTGGTTACTATACACGGCGAACAATAACTTTTGGGCAACCTTGGTTTTATTGGGGAGGTCAGCAACACAAGCCAGTGGTGTTTTTGTTGGTGTCGGATCGGGCGCAGTCGGTTGCTGGGAGACTTCTGCCAGATTTAGCTTACCGATAAGCGTCCGACCAAGTGGCGAGAATAAAAACACGGTCGCAGCAATAAGCACGCCAGCAACAACAGTAAGTACCACTTTCTTTTTAACCATATATCTATTATAGGCAAAAAACTAATGGGTTGAAATGTTATTGCAAACTACTTCACGGTATCATGGACCATTCGCATATAAGTGTCCTGGGCATCTTTAATTTTTTGAATAAATGAGCCGTGATTCAGCCACTCGTAAGATGAATGTTCCCAGCTCAGTTTTATCTCTGGACGCACCCTTAGAGTAACACGGTATAACGCATAGTGCGTCCCGTGTTTAGAGTAACCAGTACCCGAGTACACTTCGGTGACAGCCTTAACATCAACCGCCACTCCCGCCTCTTCTTCAACTTCGCGTATCATCGCCTCCAGCGACGTCTCGCCATCTTCGACCGTTCCACCCGGAAGATCAGGGTCTCCCCCGAAAACCGGATGGTCACTGCGGTACATAAGTAGGTAGTTATCTTCGGGGTCTACGATAAGGAGTTTAGCGACTTTTTTCATAGTTTCAGTGTATTTAGTATTTTAATTGACGAACCTGCTCAAAAAGACAAATAGCCACCGAAGCTGCGACATTAAGTGACTCGACCCCTGCGCTCTGAGGTATAATTACCCGCTGAACGTTGAGCGACAATAGCTCATCCGAGACACCCTTGCCTTCATTACCAAACAGCCATGCCGTTGGAAGAGAAAGGTCTTTCTGGTAAACCGTTTCCGTTGCGTTGAGACTGGTGGCCAAGACTTGCACCTGCGAATCGATAATAAACTTTTTAAGGTCACAGTTTTCGTAAATGCGAAGTGCATTATGCGCACCCATCCCCGCCCGCAACGCTTTGGGCGACCAGGCGGAAGTGCTGTCATCGGAAATGAAAATCTCTTCAATATCTGCTGCTGCGGCCGTGCGAAGAATTGATCCCATATTACCAGGATCTTGCACGCCCTCGAGAAGGAGCACGTTCCCTGTTAGGTGTGCAGGGGCCTGAGGTGACGGCAAAGCAACGGCAAAGGCGATGCCAATACCATTCTCGACCGTGCTTATCCCGCGAAATTTACCTTCGCTGAGAAGCACGCTGGGAACGCCGCGGCTTGCACAGGCAGCAATAACGCCAGCAGCCTCGGAATCATGAGTAGCCACTTCGGTATAGACACAGAGAAGTGGCTCGCCACCATGGTGGAGATAGCTCTGGCAAAGATGAATACCTTCGAGCAGGGTTTGACCCGCAAGACGCCGACGCTTTGTGCTGCCAGCTAGTTGCTTTAGGTATTTATAGGTTTCATTGTGGCTTGAGGTAATGTCTTTCATTGTTACTTACTTTAGCATGGGTAGACATGAGGGGTTATCGATACAAGTATCTGATTTAGCAATAATCGTATTCTGTACCGTAAGCATAAAAACCATCAGTTATTATCCGCCTGTTCTTTCAGTGCAGCCTTTGGATAGGTAATTTTCGTCTTTTCTACAACGGCAAATGAGGTAAGCGTGTGCGGCCGTGTGTTGCCGCTCCCAATTATCTCATCAACGGGAATGCTATGGGCAAGAAGTGCATCACTAACAAGTGAACGATGACACCTCCACGGGACGGCTTCAGCACACATAATTGCCGTGGTAGTCTTGCGCGCAAGCCTCATTAGTTCTTCCAGCCCTTCCCTAAACTCTTCGCTTTGCATATAGTCCGCATAATTCCTAAATGATTTGTTGCGCCATGCGTCGTTGATGGAATCCTTTACGACCGGCCGGAGACCTCCAAGTTTTTTCAGATAGATGTACCCAATGCCGTTTTCTTCGAGGCTCTTTTTCAAAGCAATCTGTTTGAACTGAGGATTATGTCTGGATTCTGGAATCGTGCGTATGTCCACGAGTTGTGTGATGGAGTGGCCTGCCAATAACTCGATAAACTCGCCGATTTCTCTGGTCGAATGCCCTATGGTGAATAGTTTCTTCATAACCTTATTATATCGGAATGGGCATAGCTAGACGAGCTGGCAAGTAGCCTAAACGCTTACTGGACTTCTGGCACGACTCGTGTCAACGCGAAAAACTATCTGCCTGACTTAACCCACTTTGATTTTGTCGGGTCGTCAATATCCCTGTACACCACAACTGCGTCACCTCTCCGAAGCCGTGACTTATCGACTTCTGGCTTATACCATGTCTCCATACTCATAGCAGCACCTGCCAGATGATATGCACTTCTTGGAACTTCTACGAGTTCACCCTTTCCAGCTACTACAAGCCAATCAGGGTGGGAGCCATTAAATACCTCGCCCTCAAAGAGTACGCTAACACCTTTGTGGGGCTCATAAGGGTACGTTGTCAGCTCGGTATTGTTCGGTTTGCTGATTTGCAACATCGCATCAGGGGGTAAATGGTGTGCCATAGCCACAGCCATGCGGTAAAATTCTGCATGTCCAACAACGAGCGTGTTTCCGCCCGCAGCAGCAATGCCTTTCACCTGTTTACTGGCTTCATGAACTCGCTTACTTAAATCATCTGTCGTTTCACCACCAGCGCGGGCAATCATACGTTGGTCTGCTGCATAAAAATTATCAATAGGCCGGCCCTGAAACATACCACCATTCCGTTCATGCAGATCATTTAAGATAATGATATCGTTTTCGTTAATCCCAATACCGCTTGCGACAATACTGGCAGTCTCGCGAGCTCGCTTTAGTGGTGAAGATATAATTCTGTCTATAGGTATTTCACTCTCAAGGATATTCTTTACGAGGTCATAGGCTTGCTGCCTCCCTTCGTCAGTGAGGTCGGTTTCCGAAGCACCCGCTAAAAATCGCTCTGTGTTAGCCACGGTCTTACCGTGCCTTGTAAAGTAGACCATCGAAGGTGCGTTTATAGGTGCTATTTCTTGTTGTGGTGTTTTTTTCATTTTTTAAACTATACTTGTATGGACATAGTATCACTTTTTGTTATATTTGTCAATACATGTGGCTCTCGTTGAGTTCTGTACTCTGGCTTCTGCTGTTATGTATTAGTTCAACTCGCCAGTCTTGAACCACCTATCGATAGGCTACGAAAGATACCGAGGCTGACAAGGTCGGCAGTCTACCCCGCCGCTGCTACCCATTCAGTGCCTGGCTCGCAACGTCCGCGCTCTCTATATTGAAGTATGCATTTATATCCGGGTTGTGCTTGCGTGATGTAATTTCATGTAATATCATGAGTTACATGAATAGTTCGTCCTTCGGCTCATCAGATAACTTAAATCACTCCTCAGACAACTACCCTACTATATTTGATAATCCTGAGCTTTTTATAGAGAAATTTGACGGCTCAGATAGAGACGAGTGGCAAAAACCCGATGAGGTAGTTAAGGCGCTTGGTGTCAAATCTAACTCTGTAGTTGCAGAGATTGGCGCGGGCACCGGCTACTTTACCGTTCGTCTCGCAGAACACGTAAAAAACGGTAAAATTTTTGCTTTCGAGCATGCTCCAAAAATGGCAGACTTCCTCAAGAATCGTGTCAATAACCTTGGACTTGACAATGTCGATGTTCGGACAACTCACCCAGATGGTAGCCTGGTTCTAGAAAATCTGGCTGACGTTATATTTTCGGTTGACGTCTATCACCACATTCCATCTCGTGTCGAGTATTTTGCGAACGTTTTAAAGTATCTGAACAACAATGGATTGGTCGTGATAATCGACAGAACCGACGAAAAAGTCCAGGGGCAGCCTCATGGTCATAGAGTGCCTGCGTCAACAGTAAAAGAAGAGCTGCAAGCGGCTGGGTTTCAATTGTTCCAGGAGCTAGATTTTTTGTTGCCGGTGCAATACTACTTAGCGTTCAAGCGAGCAGCAAAGTAGCCCATGAAAAAAAGCACCCAGCTTTCGGACGTTCTTCACATTCTGCTTCACGTGGCGCAGTCGAACGGCCCGATGACATCGGAGCATCTGGCAAAAGCACTGCAAACCAACCCTGTTGTGGTGCGCAGAACTATGGCAGGACTGAGAGACAGAGGGTTCGTTGCATCCGAAAAGGGGCACGGTGGTGGCTGGCAACTTTCGTGTGACTTAGAGTCTGTCACCTTGCATGATATCTATACAGCACTAGGGACACCAACCATGATAGCCCTAGGAAACCGGACGAATGCACCGGATTGCCTCGTAGAAAAAGCTGTCAACATAGCAACTAACAACGCTTTTACTACCGCAGAAGCAACTCTTATCGCTAGTTTTCGCGACACAACCCTAGCAGATTTATATAAGATTATCGACAAACACCCACGCAGAGAACATCACGGCTCGTCAAACAAAACCTGAAGACGTTGAAGCATTTGTGCAAAATAACCCTGCCGTTACCTACGACCTCCTAAAGCGCTTATATAGCGGTGTCGACGGTTTACTGGAAAAACTTGCGACATCCTTAGCGTTTCCTGCTGACCAGAGGCTTATGAATGAGTTAGTTATTTACGGCAAACGATTTGGCAAAGAAAACGCCGACCACACCACCACCCTCACCGTTACCATGGAGCAACTTTCACACCTCACTGGCCTTGCTCGCGAAACAATCAGCCGAGAGCTGCAGAAGTTGAAGAAAAAGGGCATTGTGAAGTTGAGACGAGGGAGCATTATTGTGTACGGGTTACCCTTTATCGCTCCTTACGGAATGCACTGTAGCCGAAGTACGCTGCGGTCACGCTACTCACGACAGCAAAGATAGCGTAGATTCGCGTCGAGGTTGGTTTTATGGTCTGCTTACCTGTGTTTGGTGGCGAGACAGTCTGTCCGTCATCACCATCACCGTCATCGGCACCGCCACCGTTATTGCCGCTGCCTCCATTATTACCGTCACCACTGCCATCACCGCCACCTGCTGGCACTACGAGTGTGTAGGGTCCAAATGTACCTGCCGATCCAAGATCGATGGTTACTTCATAGCTACCCGAAGTAATTGGAGCTGTAGCGACATGAGACCAGTCCCCTTCAGCGTCTGCAGACGTCGTGTATATAATAGGGCTTCCGCTTGGCGATGGAGTCAAGGTAATCGTGACTGTTCCATTACTCTCAGCACCTTCACCAGAGAAAGTGGGAGTCGAGTCACTGGTTTGTGTGCTTAACGGGGCACTACCATTGACTAAGATTGTTGGCGGCTGGATCTCTGCCGAGTTTCCTTGATAAATGTGTCCTCCAGATTGCGCAACGACTGCCTTTGACCCGGTTCCGTTGAGGGCAACACTCGTATATATACCGGGGGAAAGTGCTGTATCATCTTGATGTGTCCACGTGACACCGCCATTAATAGAGGTATGTATCCCGTAGACGCTCGCTACTGTGAGCCGCAGACCATTATCTGAAGATGCCACATACGCCGCTCCTGAAGGAAACGGGTCGATGCCTGATACGTTTCTACTAACCCAGGTCGCACCGGTGTCTGTTGAGATAGCGACTCGTCCATACCCACCGACTGCGACAATCCTTGCTCCATCTGCCGATACATCGACGCCAGACCATGAAGAAGCCCCGCCCACCGTTGTTCGCTCAGTCCATGTCGCACCGGAGTCGATTGAGACGTGAACATTTCCTGAACCATTTTCAACTGCGGCCAATTTCGTGCCATCAGACGATGAGGCTATCGCCATCCACCACTTTTCACCTGCCGCTGTTCGTTCTGTCCAAGTGTCTCCAGCATCAGAAGAGGTAAAGAGTCGTGAATTACCACTGTTGGGTGCAAGAGCGAATAATTTACTGCCGTCGCCTGATGCAACTATCTTAGTAAACCCAGTTGCTGCCGTATTTTTATGCGTCCATGTCGCGCCAGAGTTTGTTGAGACGTAGACACCAGCAGAGTTAAATGCGACCGCGAAGAGCATTGTTCCGTCAGCCGACGAAGCAATATCACCCCACCCAGTCCATCCGGCACCTGTTCGTGCCGTCCATGTCGCGCCAGAGTCGGCAGAAGTGTAGATGTGTTCATTTGATGTTACGGCTGCCAGTCTCGTTCCATCAGCAGACGAAGCAAGCCCACTCCATGCACGAGACCCCTTGACGGTTCGCGAAGCCCAAGTCGCACCGGTATTCGAAGAGGTGTAAATACCCCCAGTGCTCACTGAATAGACGACATTTGCACCATTGTTTGACACCGATAGGTGTTTTGTGTTTGCAATCCCACTATACGGGTGAATCTCACTTGCCGCTAACCCCCACGTCACCCCAGAGTTGGTCGAAGTATATACTTCCGTGTAGCCAGCAATGGCAACAAGTGTTGCTCCGTCAGACGACGAGCCGAGCGCGTGCCAGTTCCGGCTCCCTGAACCAGCTTGTTGCACCCAGGTCTCACCTGCATCTGATGAGGTGTAAAGAGCCGACGTATTTGTTGTAGAAGCCACAAGTTTTGTTCCATCGGCCGAGGAAGCTACTTTATACCAGTTCCGGCTCCCTGAACCAGCTTGTTGCACCCAGGTCTCACCTGAATCTGATGAGGTGTAAAGGTAGTCTGTTCCAAAAGGTATTGCAAGAAGTTTTGTGTTGTCGGCGGAAGCAACCAACCCTCTCCACTGGTTCGAACCTGGCAATGTTGATGCAGCAGACCACGTCGCGCCGAAGTCATCAGATACATACACAGCACCTCCAGCCTGATCGCTCATTGTGACTATATTCATTCCGTCTGCCGATACGTGAATATATGCTGCCGTACCCGGAAGAGTTCGCTCAGTCCAGTTTGCGCCAGAGTCGGTTGAGGTAACTACTTTATTTGATAATTCAATCGCAGCGAGTCTTGTTCCATCAGACGAGCCAGAGATACCCTTCCATAAACGGTATCCCGCCGCTGTTCGCTCGGTCCAGGTTGCACCCGAGTTTGTTGAGGTGTAAATATACCCATTTTCAACAACTGCAGCCAGTTTTGTAGCGTCGCTAGATGTTGCTACAGCATACCAGGACATACTGTCTCCAGAAAGATTTGTTGGCGATTGTGACCATGTAAAATCACCCGGCGCCGCATCGGCGTTACTTGGGATAATTGCTAAAATACTCGAGGCGACACTTGCGCCTATAAATAAAACCGCAACAGCAAGATGTCTCATACGCGATACGGCTACTTTTTTCCTATGCAAATAGTGCTTTGCCATGTTTTTCCTTATTTTTTGTTTTTAGACTCTCTTAAAACTAAGAGTAAGCGTTATCGGTCACTTTGTCAACGGATAATCGGCGTAGCACTCACGATGGAGGAAGTTTACAACTAACGCTCAGAGTGACTTCGCTCTCTAAAGAGAGTAAAGTAGCCCGAAACATTTGGAATCCAATTATTATTGAGCGTCACTTGTATCGCAGTGCTTTCACTATTAGGAACTGGCACGACATCATGGCTTAAGTCGTCGTTCAAATAAGAGCCGCCCGGGTAGTCTTCGGCGAGCAGTACATACTCAATCCCATTGGCATCTTCAAAGTAGTGCGCCCAGTTATCTGGACCAACTTGCCCGTGATCTTTCCAGGCGGCCACTGTAATAGAGTCGTCTTTATAGAGTGGAAGTATTACTTTTTCATAGTATTGCTCAAGGAATGCAGTATCCATACCTGTAATTATACGGCAAAAGAAGAATCCCGCCACTGGCTATGACGGGATTTTCGCTCTTTTAAGTTGTAGGGTGCTTAGCGCAGCTCATCGAAGATGAGCGTCTGCGGTGCCGACCGTAGCGCGCCAGCGTGGTGGTGTCCAGGGCCGAACGGACCGTTGGGACCGTAGTAGATGTCGATCTTCTTGGTGCCATCTCGGTTGGTGTTGGTCTCGACGTAGGCATCGTAGCCGCGGAAACGGCAACGGAAACCGAAGTCTCCACTGGCCGACTCGCGCGACACCATGTCGTAGTAGTCACCCTGGTTCTCGGTGAAGTTCTGTGCACCGTGCGGGTCGAACGGATCACGCTTGTACGTCACCTTCCCCGAAGAGTCAGTTGCGTAGTGGGCGTGACCAGGACCGTTGGGCTGACCCACACCGCCGAAGTAGATGTTGTGACCACCCTTTCCATTCGGCGTTACCCAGACGGAGTCCAGGTACTGTACTGGAACACCAGCACGACGGGCAATTTCTCGTCGATCGTTCTTCTGGTTGGCATTAGCAGCTTTGACCTTCTCGAGACGCGCACGGAACTGCGCACTCGCCTTTTCGAAGTTGGCTTTTGCTGTCTGGAAGGCTTGCTTTGCCGTGTCGTGGGCCGTGCGGGCCTGCTCGAATGCACGCTTAGCGGCCAGGAACTCGTCCTTAGCCCGCTGGAACGCTGGCTTGGTCGCCGCGTGGCGATCGCTGGCAGCGCGAAGCTCGGCAACCAGCCCCCGACGCTCGGAGACGTAGCCTTGCGACTCCGCCTTGTAGCGGTGCCCATCAGCGGCATAGCTGGCTGCCATGGCACCGTTGCGGCTGTTATGTGCGTCGCTTGCGTTATCGAAGGCACGTTTCATGTTTTCGAATGCGGTCTGCTGCGATCGGTTGAGCGACTCGATACGAGGACCGTACGAATCGCGCAGACGCTGAAGCGACTGCCAGGACGCATCCTGCGCTTCGTATGCGCGCTGCTTTGCTTCGAACGCGCGGTTCATGGCATCGCGGGCAGCACTGAGACGTTCCCATGCGGTCTGCTGGGCCTTGTGGGCATCCTGCTTGCGCTGGAACATCAGGTCTTGCGCCGTCTTCAGACGGTCAAGTTCGGCATCTTTGGCCAATGTACTCACCTACTTGTGTTGAGGAGCGAAGATCACAGCGACTTGCTGTGACTAATTTGGTATTATACAATTTTTATGAAAAATATCAACCAATATAGGGTTTGTTCTACCGGTAAGTTATCTCCCATGGACTGAGTCAAGCTAATTGCTATTCGTAAAACTTTTCCCACTTGGCACGCTACAGGTTTCAGGGTAACTCAGTTGAATAGGATAGCCAGCATCAGCACATTCCTTAAAACTATTGATACCGCTTTTATCATTGCCTGTGTTCATTGGCCCCGATGACGCAGGCGTTACTTTCGGTGCGTTCGCCAAAGCGTAACCTGCGATTCCACCAATTACCAGCACAAGAACAAAACTAATGACTCCGAGAAAAATCTTGGTTTTCATCGACATGCTTTTCCTTGAACCCGTATAGTGCCTTTGCCCGAGAATATCGTTACGTGTACCTTTTAGAAGCTCGTCAACCGTCACTCCGAGCTCCCCTGCAAGCTTCGGCATAGTCGTGACATCCGGGTAAGACCTATTGCGCTCCCACTTAGACACGGCCTTGTCGCTGACCCCCATTTTCGCAGCAAGCTCACCTTGTGTAATTCCCTTTATTTTGCGCCTTTCGGCAATGAAGTCACCGACTCGTTTTCCTGTCATAATTTTATTGTACCTTTCTGGTCGCATTATCCCATCTTGAAAATGGTAGATACAACATACTGTTGGTTGAAATTAGTAAACCAATGGTTGAGTTTCGTGTCTTACTCCTGGTACCAAACCGCGACCAAGCGCGAAACAAGTTTGCGCGGTCACTGGCTCAAATCCAGTCCACAACAATTCAAAATAAAAAGACCACCCAAATGGGTGTTCGTTTTATTTTGGCTCCCCATGCAGGTCACGAACTTTTAACGGAGGTAAACGGTACAAATGAGACACGTGATGTGGTATTAGAGAACTGTCTCAATGCTCGGGTATAATAGAAGCATGAATACAGTTATTGAAAAACGATCAGCCGGTGGAATTGTCCATTCAGAGGGAAAATTTCTAGTAATTAAAGCTATTCCTTACGACGAGACTGTTCTTCCAAAAGGAACTATAGAAGAGGGTGAAACCCCCGAGCAGACAGCTGTCCGGGAAGTATTAGAAGAGACGGGTTATAAAACAAGCATTACTGCAAAATTAGGCGAGATATCATACGAGTTTGATGAGGACGACGGCAAACGCTATCGTAAAACAGTCTACTACTATCTCATGGGTTTAATTGACAAAGATGCTGAACCTACACCAGATCGCCAAGAGGATGAGGACTTTGAAAACATTTGGCTAACCGCCGATGAGGCCATGTTACAACTGACTCATGATAACAGTAAAAACACGCTACAGAAAGCACTTGAGATATTAGAAAAATAATCTTTTGGTTCTCGACTTAGGTTTCTAGTAATTGCAGTTCGAGCCCGCACTTTTCTTTGAGCTCATGGGCATATAGCTCTTCAAAATCAGGTATTGCGTCACCCGGATGCTTTAAGCTTTGCCTGTTAAAAAAACCACGACGAATTATTTCTCTGATAAAAATGTAGCTCTGAAGCTCATAAAATATATGAAGATCACGCCTATTTTGGTCTCGTATCTTTCTTTCCGTCATCTCTATCTTTTCATCTACCAATGCTAGTCGTTTTTATCGTATAGACTTATACTCACGCTTACGTTGTTCTAAGTTGAATAAGTCGGGCATTGATATGCCATATATACACAGGGAATTCTCGCAACACCTAAGTTACAATTGATTACAGATGTCTGGCAAATACTCAAAAATAGAATGGCAAGAAACCATGAACGGCGTCACGATTGACTGCTCACTCGATATAGCTATTCATCCTGCCGCCAGTAAAATCGTTTTGCTTACAGTGCCAGGAGTTGATGGATCAGTTGATGGCTTTGAAAACAAGTACGTAAAGATTGCGGAGAGTATTCAAAAAAAATACGGTGCTGCGATAGTTCGAATGGCCAACCCATTCATCACCTCCTATCATTGGGAGTCCAATATACGCCAGGCTCTCAATTATATTCTCGAGAATGCAGAAGAAATAACTGACCACAAAGATGCTGAGATCCGTATTATGGCTCACTCTGCTGGTGCGGCTATCGTAGCGCAAATCGCATGGGAATATCCAGAGATTACACGGATACTGCTCGTTAACCCAGCCACAAAGCTTGGCATCGACAAAATAAAATACGGCTTATCTGAATTCGGTGGCGACAGAATTACAGTTGTATTTGGAAGCGAAGACCCCAGCGTAGGTGACATGGATGAAATTGCCAAGCTTTCAGAAGCCGCACATATACGCGCGCGCATTCTCGAAGGAGTTGATCATAACTTTTCTGGGGAGTCACTGGAAGCATTTATTACTGCCCCGTCATTATATTTATTTGACTAAATAGGTACTTATTTTAAATCTTCTTCAACGATCGACTTTAGAAGTTTTAGTTCATGCACCATTTGATCCGGATATTTCGCTAAATTAACTTCAATCCACGAATTGAATACTCCGTGCTCATGCAGATCAATCTTTTCGCCACTAAAGCAGTCGTCGTCGAACCACAGAAATGGTTTCGTAAAGTCGATCGCTTCGGTTTTCTTCAAGCTCCATGTGACTGGCTTAAACTTTTCCAACCATGGTTGTAAGTCTTCATCACTTCCACGCTGCAAGTACTCAATTGCGTGACCGGTCGTTCCATCCATGCAGTGTGTCGTGAGCCAATATACATCAAAATTATCTGCAGCAAATTTTATAAACTCAGCTGCACCGATGGCTAGGTTTTCTTCATTTGCCAGTAGCACGCCGTCGATATCTAAATACAAATTGGGTTTCATATTTTTAGCAGCTCCTGCCATATCCGCACCATCGCCCACGTATCCATCTTGCAATATTCGGTAAGGTCGGCAAGTATCTGATCTTTCTGATCCGCACGTGTTTCATCGAGCACCGCCTCCATCCAGAGTCGTTGGGCTGAATTACCGTCTTGTATCCCAAGGTCTTTATAGCTTAGCTCAGGGCACACTACAGGTAGCACCTTTTTTATACTAGCGCTTCCCTCGCATCGCGGGTCGTCGTACCATTTTGCCTTAAATGGAGTCATGAGGTCGACAACACGTTCGTTGATGGCCTTAATCTGCTTGGCATATTCCGGGTACATCCGTCCCAGCTCTTCATTTACTGATTTTTCAAAGCGCATATTCCAGGTAATGATCGAGCCGGAGTCACCCATATCTTCTACTAGCCGCTTCGCTAAATCTGGTGCTGGATTCGTATTTTCTTTGTGAAGATATTCTCTATGCTCTACTTCACCACCAGGTTCACAGATGATGTGCAGAGAATACTGAAATGGTACCTGCTGGTACGGTCGCTGTCCATCAAAATACGGCACAAGGCCCTGCATTGTTTCGTAATCAAAGAAGTAGAGTGGGTACTGCAGTTCACCCAAAAAGCGTTCGATCTCTTGCTTGTTAATTACGGGTTGCGTATCTGCTGGCCACACTTTAGGCTCTGGCGGAAAGATATTTTCATATACTTTCATCCATTCAGATTTTGAGCCAAGCTTCGCAAGCGCTGGATCTGGATTCGGCATTTCTATTTGCGCGGCAGTTTTCTTCGCTGATTCCATGTATTCTGGTGTTTTTAAAGCAATTTCATTTACTTCTTCCGTCACATCAGCGAACGTTGTTAGCTCTTTTGGATTAACTTCACCCTTGCGAACATACTGATTATTTACATGGATCACCGATACATTACGAACCGTAAATCCATTGCCCTCAAGTACTGTCTTCTGAAACGCAAGGTCATACAGATGATCCGACTTGACGCGTGTGCTGGATTTAATTTCGTACAGATCAACCGTTTTACCGTCTACTACCGACACGATGTCAGATATACAGGTAAACCCATTCCATTCAAAGCGGGGCTGGAATACAACATGAGCACCCGATTCAATTGCTTGCTGGGTTCGTAGCGGTAGCGAGCGGTATTCATCGAAATCCGAGAAGCCGAGTGCAATCCCTTCAGGAAATAATGATTCAACATACGGCTCAAAAGCGTGGCCAGCGTCGAACATTGCTTGAGTAGCTGCGTCGACAGGTGGAAGCTTGCTCGGGTCATTCTTTTTCAGCCAAAGCCAGGCTGGTTGTCGGAGAAAGAGCATGTAGTCGGATTTGGAGATCATTGCTGTGACAACCTAAGTGGAAACTTTATCACCTGACGCTCATTACCAGCTTCGTCTTTTTGCCGTTCATAGTACGGGTCCCCTACGAGCTGTACTTGGCCACGATATATATACTCTTTCGGCTCAAACGATTCAAATAAATGCACGCCTACTCCATTCGTGCGCGATTCGGCCAAGGTTTTGTTCTGTGCATAATCTATCGACTGATCACCTGAGAGCCCCATGCCGGTGTAGTGCATCACGCCCTGGTCGTCCCATTTGTCTTCGTACGGATTGCCAGTATTATGCAGTGCAAAAAGAATCAAGCTATTGGCGCGGTTCGACTTTCGCATACCACCCTGCCCGCTCACGAGGAACATCCGCATGATATCTTCATTTTTATAAGCATCGCCAATCACTAGCTCGTGTAATGCAGGCTGTCGTTTATCTTTTGTAATTTGCTCTAGTAGCTCCACGTCAGCCGGCGCTAGCTCATAGCCATATAGTTGCCGTAGGCTATCTACCCACGCTAGCTCTGAATGTTCACGTAGCTGGTAAGCTCCTAGTTTGTGCTCACAGGCGTATAGCTTGAGGATAGTTTCATTATTTATCTGTGTGCTTGCAAGCAGCTTACCGACAGCGATAAGTGTGTTGAACTCTTCGACTATCTCACGCTCCAGCGCCTCCTGTTCGGTCTCGCCATCCTCCACCTTGCCGCCAGGAAATTCCCACAAGCCACCAAGGGCCGCATCATCTTTACGTTTTGCGGTGAGATACTTATCATCTTTTTCTATCAGTGCTGCAACGACAATCTTGTGCGTATTATCTTTTTTATCCATGACGTATCTCCAAGCTTTCTTTAATTTGCCACCAGTGCGACAATTTACTGTTCATTATTCTATAAAATGCTTCGTCATGTTTCTTATTTACTACATGACACAACTCATGAATACAAACATAATAAATTGCTTCGCGTGGCGCTTCAATGAGTCGCGGATTAAGTAGCACCTTGCCATCACTCGTATAACTGCCCCAGCGACGAGCCATAATGCGCTGTCCGAGCTGTGGCATTGTTTTATAATCGAATAATTTAAAAGCTTTTACGTACTCCTGCTTAAATATACGCTCACGATTACGTGCATACCACTCGCCAAGTAGCTTTTTATTGTTTTCGCTGTTTTGTACTGAGCCAGTCGTATAGATTCGGAGCTTACCACGCTCTAACTTCACCGTATCATTTTTAGCTTTTTCGACTAAAAGCATATACTGACGACCCAGGTAATAATACGACTCACCAGATATATACTTTCGCTCTGTGTTAGATTTTTTGAATTTACGCAGTTCAGATAATTGTCGCTCGAGCCACGACCATTTACGTTTCAAAAACGACTCAATTTCGTCTAGTGTAGCGCCCAGCGGTGCTTTTACGATTATTCGTAAGTTTGGCAGCACCTCAAGAGCTAGAGTTTTGCGCTTGGCAAATTCAATAAAATATTCGTAGCTAAACCGCCCATACTCAAACTTTTGCTTCACAGCTACACCCCGTAGTCTGAATGGTTGTTTTCGGCGAGTGTCATAACTTTTTCGACGATTTGCTCTATTTGTTCATTTTCAAGTTCGATACCACGCCCAATCTTAACCTCTTCGTACACATAGTCATCGATGTTCGATCGCATCTGCCGCTTTATTTCATAGTTTCGCCACCAATCAACCGTCGCGCTCCGCTGCACTACATTTGCTAGCTCTAAAATAATTTGTTGGTACTGCTCTTCACTTTCCATAGGCAACATTTCACGTAAGTTTCTATATAACACGCCCGCGCCTGGTTCGCTTTGCACCACATCAGGGGTTTCATCATCTTTTTTCTGATCGACCTCTTTTTCAATTTCACGTAGTTGCTTCAACGCTTCGATGTCCGCCATCTTCTTTTCGTGCATCGCCTGTAGTATTTCAGCAATTCGCTCCGAAAACTTACCGTACAGCACCTCGTCGTCTTGCTGCCGCTCAGTAATTCGCCGCTTCGTTTGGGCAGCAATTGCTTCGGCCTTCGATGTTACGCTTCCTAGCTCTTCAATCGCAGCATTCAACTCATCTCGGTTCGTCACCTCTATCTGATCGGTTAGCACCTCGGCCTGAGACGCCGTGACATATTGGTCAAGTATTCGGCTAATTTCGCGCTCGTACTGCTTCAAATCGACTTCTTCACCGTGCATCAGATCGGCATTGCGTTTTAGTTCGGCAAACTTTTTGATATCGCGGCGATAGCGCTGTATCTCATCGTCACTAATCTTCTCTGCAAACCCACGAAGCGCCTTACACTCTTCATATACATTCAGTAGCTGGTTAAACTTTTCCTTATATATTTTGCGCGTCGGCTCATCACGCAAATGCTCGATGTAACTGTGGCTATCTTTTTCAACACCGTTGAACACATCCACCACTGCCGCATACTTTTGTGCCAGTTCTTCTACTTTGTCATTTATATCAATCAGCGTGCCTTTGACATCCGCTTCATCAAAATTGCCAAACAAATCCATTGCTTCCTGAATACTTGTGGCATTTTCAGAGTAGTCAATAATGAATCCGCTCGTCTTTGGATAATGCGGGTTATTAAACAGTCGGTTCACCCGCGCAATTGCCTGTAGCAAGTTATGGTCGACCAACTTTTTTGCCAAATACAGCACGGTATTTCGCGGCGCATCAAACCCTGTCAGCAACTTATCGACAACAATTAAAAGCTCTATACCTTCTGGGTTGTTTTTGAAGTCATCAATTGTCATATCTTCGTAGGTTTTGAGCCCAGCATATTTAGCTTTTATCTCACTCAAATAATCAGCCACCTCTTGTTTCTTTAGGTCCTCTTCGCTAATTTCGTTGTTGTCATCACTGATAATCAGCGCTGTTTGCAGCTTATGTCGCCGCTCAAACCATCGCTGCATGACCACAGCGGCATATTTACTTGGCGCAACGATTTGCCCCTTTAGGCCTGTGTGCTGAAAATTATCGATGTAGTGCTGCTCAATATCCGCACACACCTCTTCGAGCTTGCTCGGCACTTCGGCCAAAGTTCTATTCTCGACGCGCCGCTGTAGCTTATACTTATTTTGCGCCGACAGGTCTTCGCTTACTCGGTCGGCCAGTCTATCGATTTGCGGTGCGTTTTGGTCGAGCGCCACATAACGACCTTCATAAATCAGCGGCAATACTACATTATCAGCTAACGCATCGTCTATCGTGTATTTATCGATAAACTCGCCGAATTTACTGCGTGATTTATCTTTTCGTAGCAGCGGCGTGCCAGTAAACGCAATCACGCATGCGTTCGGGATCACCCGTAGCATTTCCATATTGGCATCGCCGCCCTGTGAGCGGTGCGCTTCGTCAATTAGTACATAAATATTATCATCGGTATCTACAAAGTCCGTCCGCTTTTTGCCAGCACTTTCAAACTTATGAATCAGTGTCGTTAGTACGCTGGTGTCTTTAATCTTGATATGCTCCAGCAGCTCGTTACCGCTGGTCATTTGCTTGACTTTTTTCTTGAGGCCGCCGTTTTCAAACGTCTTTTTGATCTGCTTGTCCAGATCTACGCGGTCGGTCACCATTAGTACCCGCGGGTTTACTATGTGCGGTTGCTCTATCAGGGCGCGCACAAACATCACCATTGTCAGACTTTTACCAGAACCTTGGGTGTGCCATACAATACCACCCTTGTGGCGACTACCATACTCAGTTGTCTCAGTCTGCTTGATTCGCTCTAGCATTCGCTCTATGGCAAAATACTGCTGGTAGCGCGCCACTTTTTTGTATGCACCGTCATAAAATACAAAGTTTTTAACTATATCGAGCACCCGCTCTTGCCGTAGCATACCGTAAATCGTCTCGTCTTGCGGCATAATGCTACGCACCTGTAGTTGCTCCACACCATAGGTCGCACCGTTAAGGTCGCGTAGTAGCTGTGCATATATGTCTTTATCGATCGGCTTTGCTATGACATCTCGTAGTGTTGCGTGTAATCGCTCTTTTGGTGTATTCTTTTCGCGCCACGACGAATAAAACTCTTCGGGCGTGCCCGCTGTGCCATACACCGCGTTTTCACCGTCCATCGCCAGCAGCAGCTGCTCGTAAATAAATAGCTTCGGAGCATGGTCTGGCTTTTGGTAGCGCAGTAGCTGGGCAATAGCTTTTTTGTAGCCAACACTCGATTTTTTGTTTTCGATATGCACCAGCGGTATGCCGTTTACAAAACATACTATGTCCGCACGTATCGCTTCGCGCCCCACTACACGATACTCTACCGTTACGTGGAATTCATTATTGGCAATATTATCAAAGTCAAAATACCGCAGGCTTTTGTTTTCGTGCTTGCCATCATGAAATACCTCTATGGTGCTACCTCCAAGTTTTGGCATGATGATATCCGTCACCGCCCGACTAGTATCTATCACGCCGTCTACGCGGATAGATTCTAATTCGCTAACAACCCGCGCAATGTCACCTTCTTTGAACTTATGTGTTTCACCGTCGTGCTCATAGTTATTTATCCGCATCAAACTACGCCGTAGCACATCGCCCAGTATCACCCGGCTATCATCGTCGCCACGGAGTGCTAGCGCCTGCCTGCAGCTGATGTACTGCCAGCCGAGGTTTATTAGCAGCTCGACCGCCGGCAGCTGCGACTGTTTGGCCTCGTCAAAATTTATTGGTTCCATGCTCATAGTGCGCTCCTTTCTGGGCGAGATGTATCAAGCGGCTTCAAATCTTCGGGTGTGCGAATAATGCCAGTGATGAGATTTCTGAGGAGGTATTTTTTTTGAAGCTTAACTAAATCCTTCAACTTCGTTATTTGCTCAATTTGCAGGCGTATAACGTTCAGTGCGCTTACAATACTCCGCTGCTCTTCAACTGAGGGAATTACAATCTTCATACTTCCGAAATCCTTGAAATCAACAGACTGCCTTACGGAACCGCTACCTGCATTTTCGATATTCGCTTTTGCTCGTGCTGTCTGAAGCCAATACTTCAAGAACTCACTGTCCAGATCTTTAGTAGTTTTGAATACTACATACATCGGACTCAATACACCTGCGTCGTACGATGTTAGCAAATCAATTGAGCCTACGTTTATACGGGAGGGATTGTAGGCAAATTCTCCTTTTTTCACAATTTTATAATTCGATAAATTATCGCTTGCTACAACCTTTGAGAAATGGTCAGACGGGAGTACGAACCCTCTTTTATTCGTAACGCTAAGAACTCTATCAACAAATAAATCTCTATTCCTAAGACTGCTTGATTTAGTCAGTTCATGCAGTCTGAACTCTTGCCACTCATCATTAAACCCAGGCAAACGGCGCTTGCCGGTCAAAAGCTGCTGCATCAGGCCTTTTTTCAGCTGCTCCTTCAGCGCGATTTTCTGCTCCAGCTTCTCGATATACTCATCCCAAACCTCCAAAACCCCCACAATCCGCTCTTGTTCTGGCTTTTCAGGAGCATTCACCTTTATTGTCGAAATTGTCGATGCAGATAAACTAGGTACGCCAGATGCTTCGTTATACCGCTTCCAATCGATCGTACTAAAAACGTAATATAGGAATTTCGGGACGTTTTCAGGTTTTATTTCAGAATAGAATAACGTATCAACCGTCCAGAATGGCGTATCCATATATCGCGGTTTGTCGATTGTACCTTTGCGACCAATCAATACGGACGGACTGTTATATAAAAACTTATTCGCTCGCCCAATCTCCCCGCCGGTACCTAGAATCGGATAATCACCATTGGCCGACTCCACTTCTCGCTGATTGCGTCCGTGACGAATAGTCATAACATCACCGAGCTTTTTTGTTTGCCAGTTAGTCATTAGAACCTTATCTCCTCAAAAAGAGCTTTGATGTTCTTCGCTGACGTACCATCGAGCTTGATAGGATTGACCTTAACCTTTTGGAGAAATTGGCGTGCAAGTAATACTTTTTCGAGCCCATTCTTTGTTATGTATGTTGAATTCTTAAGCTTGCTTGTCAACGTATCATTTTCAAGAACAAATTTCTTGAAATCGGCCGCACTCAATACATCCGCTATTGTGTTGGAGTCATCTTTTGTAGCTACTTTAATGCACTCAGGTAGCACTTTCCAATCGGTAGCAAGATGTTTACCGCCGTCCTTTCCGCCTTGATCATTGTCGAAGAGATAATATACGTTCGCTCCCCATCCCTCCAGTATTGCTCCGACGGCCCCCATCTTTCCAGCTCCGCCACCGTTGATAAAGTTGACGTTAGGACGATCGGACTTAGGAAGGGTCTCCTTGAATGCCTGCAAGTAGAAAACATCCTCTGGGCCCTCAACAATGATATTGTCTTTCTGATCGAGATTCGTAATGGAATCGTTTACGCCTAGGCCAATGGCTGTGAGAATTGGTGTAAGCGTCTCTTTGTCTGCGGTTTTATGGGCATGTACCTTGCCAAGAATCGTTGTCTTGCGGCTGCTCTTCTCTACGAGTCGAATGTTCTCCAAGTTATCTTCTGTTATTAGATAAGGTGAGTGTGTCGAAAAGACGATAGGATAATTTGAGGTATGATCATTTAGTACTTGCAATAAGTCCTTTTGCGCACGTGCATGCAAGAAAAGACCAGGCTCGTCGATCAATATAACGTTAGGTTTATCTTCACTAATTCGCGCGACGATGCGAATAAAGAAACTCAAATACCATTGCTGCCCCTGACTGCGCTGGGAAGGCTTATAAGATGTGCCGTCCTCATCAATCCAGAAGCAGATGGTATCGCCATCCTTAGCAACCTGTAATTTTATTTCGTCTTGAGTCCAAAACCTATTGAACTTATCTGTAAACTCCGTGTTGACGGTGCTTTGATGATTATGCTGAGTTTGTCGATTGCTGGACGCAATTGTTGTTTTGTCAAAGCTACTCACGGCCGATAGGTCGGTGGCCCAATCATTATCCGAAAGCTCGGCAACAGACATTTCATCCGGAAAGCTATCTTCAAAAGAAGAAAAGAGAATGAAGTACGGAAGCTTGTTGGCAACAAATGCTTTTACAAACTTCCTAACCATATCTTCGCGCTCTAAATGTGTAGAGATTGCCTCTATGACTTCGGTCACTTTTTGGTGATCTTCATTTTCTAGGCCAAGTGCAGAAAGGAATGTCTGAAGTTCTGTTTTGTATGTAGCAGGTGTTTGGTTTGTGTATTTTGGCTTCGGCGTCGTAGTCGTGAGCTTTTTAATTTTGTCTATAGTCGCTGAGTAAAGAGACTCCCATCCAAGAATCTTACGCGCTCCGGCCGTAAGGTAGTGAGCCTTGCTGCCATCCGTTTTGTATAGCTCAAGATCAAGCTCCTTAACGCCTGGATTGGACAGCTCGGCGTCTGTATATATTTCATTAACTTCACCTTTAGTTAGCCGAAATGTGACAATAACCTCGGGTCGCAAC
Source organism: uncultured Candidatus Saccharibacteria bacterium (assembly GCA_964388795.1). GTDB lineage: Bacteria > Patescibacteriota > Saccharimonadia > Saccharimonadales > Saccharimonadaceae > Microsaccharimonas. The sequence goes on from CAYMBV010000001.1 coordinate 232,282, forward strand.
TCAGAGCCTATGGTTTGCGCCTCTTTACGGATTTCTCTATCTTCGTGAAAATCCTCCAAAGCCTCCAGGATAGTTGTCTTGCCGCTCTCGTTTTTGCCCGCAAGAATCGTTAATTTTTCGCTAAAATAGCAGTCTCCCGAATCGACGATAGATTTATAATTTCTTATCCTGAACTTCAGCAGCTTCATTTCTCGTCCTCCTGAGTTGGTTCTGGTGTAGGCTCTGGCGGCTGAATGTTGTCCAGCGTAAATCCGTTATTGTGTGAAGCTGTGATTGGCTGCGTTTGTGGCAATTCTGGCACTTGTATATTATCTGCGGTTATACCGCGTGTTTCATGCTGTTCTGGTGCGTTGGTGTTGTCTGACATTTCTAAACTCCTTTTATATACAAACCCATTAAAACGATGAACAAAATCATTCCAATAACAAAAAATGTCACGCTCATAAAATTTAGCACCTTACTAAGCTTTGCGAATTTTACTTCATTTAGCCCTTCACCAAGTGGCGCTGTTAGTGATTTTTTAAAGTTTGCCGACAGTATGCGATTGCCATCCTTGAGTAACGCCTTTGATACGGGATAGCCAATAATTACCGTAATAACAACCAAGATAAAGCACGTAAACGTAGCGAACGAAAGCCAGCCGTATGGTCCAAACACCGAGTTATTCAGTGCTGCAAGTGCCGCCAAGACGGCGATAGAAAATGTCATCAGCGCCTTGTCGGCTTCAATCGTAATTTGCGCCATAACATCTTGGTTGCGCAGATAGCTTGTGCGGTAGTCGTTTATGCGCTCGTTAACAGATAGGTCGACGAAGCGAGAGAGTAGATTCTTTGCAATGTCTGCGAGGATTCCCATTATTTACTCTCCTCCAGCCGCTTTGCCTCTTTTTCAAAGTCACTAATGAATTCCTTGTCTTGCTGTACACGAAAAATATCGTACTCGGCAAGTGCTTTGGTGTCTGCTTGCTTTTTACTAACGTTGCCTGCATTCTGTAGCTTTGGGTATTCGTTGAGGTCGAGGTAGCCGTCCATTATGCCGAGCCACTGCGCCATACTAGTGGGCAAGCCGCGCTCTGCGCGGTTCTGGGCAATATCAAGAAATGCAGTAACGGTAAGTTGCAGTTGCTGCAGTTCACTTTTACCGAGGTAGTTTTTTGCTACTGTTACATCGGTGCGCAGGATCTTGCCGTCTGGCGCCGCTTTCCAGCTCTGCAAGCCCATGTGCGGCTTCGACTTATCGGCTCGGTTGTGGATTATTTCTGCCGCGGTACCACCAGCTACGGCGTAATGGAGCTTGTTTTGAATAAACGCAAAAAACTCTTTGGCAATTTCACTGGTTTTGTCATAGTCACTCGCCAAGGCGAAGATATCAGTCACCTTGAGATAAATCCGTCGTTCGCTGAGGCGAATTTCGCGAATACGCTCGAGCAATTCTTCGAAGTAGTCTTTACCAAAGTGCGTACCTTGTGCCAGGCGCTCATCGTCAAGCACAAAGCCTTTTACCATGTACTCACGTAGTGTCGCGGTAGCCCACTTGCGAAAGGCGGTTGCTTGGAGGGAGTTTACTCGGTAGCCAACAGAAATGATTGCGTCGAGATTATAAAAAGCAGTAAGATATTTCTTTCCATCAGCGGCAGTTGTTCGAAATTTTCGAATAACTGAATCTTCAACGAGCTCACCTGAGCCAAAAACCTCCTTGAGATGGTAGTTGATCGTATTAACCTCTACGCCAAAAAGCTCAGCCATGCGCTTTTGCGCAAGCCAGACTGTTTCGCCAGCATAAAAGACTTCGATATGCTGCTTGCCGTCGGGCCCAGAGTAGAATAGGAATTCGGCTTCGTGAGGCGCTGAGAGGTTATCGGCCATATTACTTAATCCCCAACTCCTTTAGGTAATGCTTCATCTGCTCCTCAAGCTTGCTGAGCTGTGGGTTGATGGCTTCGATTTGACGGATTGTTTCCGCGATATCTACTTCTTCCTCTTCTTCAAAAGTATCAACATAGCGGGTGATGTTGAGGTTGTAGTCGTTTTCTTTAATTTCATCGATGTTAGCGATGTGCGAGAATTTCTCGACTTCTTTTCGCTGGGTGAATGTATCGACGATCTTATCGGCGTTTTCTTTGGTGAGAGTGTTTTGCGCCTTACCTGGCTTGAATTCCTTAGAAGCTTCGATAAACAGGATGTCTTTATCGTTTTCGCGCGCGCCGCCTTTTTCGCGGGCGCGGTCGATGACCAAAATTGCCACTGGTATGCCGGTGGTTTGGAAGAAACCAGGCGCCAGGCCAATCACGGCATCAATGATATTTTCTTCAATCAGTTGCTGCCGGATTTTACCCTCAGCACCACCGCGAAACAGTACACCGTGCGGCACGATCACCGCCATGCGTCCAGATTGCGGTTTGAGCGTTTCGATCATATGAGTGATAAATGCGTAGTCACCCTTGTCTTTTGGTGGAATACCGCGCCAAAAACGATTATATGGGTCGGCATCGGCGCTTTCTGCGCCCCACTTCTTGAGGCTGAAGGGAGGATTAGCTACATTTACGTCAAACTTCATAAGCCCATCGTTTTCTACCAGCATTGGGTTGTTGAGCGTATCGCCCCACTCAATCCGTGCTTGATCCATGCCATGAAGAAACATATTCATACGCGCTAGCTGATAGGTCTGCCCTTTGGCTTCTTGACCGTAGAGCGCGAAGTTATTGCTGCCCTGTTTTCGCACCTCTTCACCTGCTAGCAGTAACAAACCTCCCGATCCAACTGCTGGATCCGAAATACGGTCGCCTGGTTTTGGCCGAGCGAGCCGAGCAACAAGTTCTGCTACAGCCGTAACGGTGAAAAATTCGCCAGCTTTTTTACCGGCATCGGCGCCAAACTTTTCAATCATGTACATGTATGAGTTGCCGATGATGTCTTCGCTGATGTCGCTCAGGTCAATTTTGTAAAAATCCTCCAACAAATGACGCATCATCTTATTGCGTTGCTGCGGCTTGCCAAGCACTGACTCGGAGTTGAAATCTACGCTAAACACGCCGGCCAGTTTGTCCTTGTTGTGGTCCTCGATCTTACGAAGGGCGACGTTGATAATTTCACCGATATTGTCTTGTTCTTTTTGAGCGTAAACCTCATCGAACGAACTGTTTGGTGGTATATAAAAGCGAGATGTCTTCATCTTGGCGTCGATTCGTGCTGTGTCGTCACCGAAGCGTGCTTTTAATTTAGCGTATTCAGCCTTTGACTTGTCACTTAGATACTTGAAGAACAGCATGGTTAATGCGTAGTCTTTATACACGTCTGCTCCGACGGATGTTCGAGATGAATCCGCCGCCGCCCACAGCACTTTATTCAATTCGTCTTGTGTAAATTGCTTGGTCATTTTGCTGCTCCTTGTGATTTAGCTATTAGGTTGTCGTCTATATTTTTGAGTAGTTGATTTTTGAGATTGAGTAGCTTTTGCTGCTCGGTTAGATTATCGTGTAATTTCATTACCGCCTGTTGCTCAACAATTGACGGTTGTGGTACTTTTATCGACTTTATGTCAGATACTCGTAATGTCTTTATATACGAACCACTTTCTAAACGCGATAAGATTTCCTGACCTCTAGCCGAATTCAGAAACCGCGCAACAAAACGCGAGTTTACATCTGCACCGACTGGGCGAAGCACAATCACAGAGGAGGCCGCAACGGCTGGTAGTAAATCTGGAGTGACCGTGCGGGCAACAAACTTGCCACGAGAGCTAAGCAATATATCACCGGGTCTTAAGAGGTGGTCTTCTTTATCGAATTCAACCCGCGCAATGCCTGCCAGATCAGAAGAGGTTATATCACCCGACTGCACAACACCAACATCACCACTATCAAGTCGAGCAATAGCGTCACGAAACGTATAGCCAGTCGAGATAGTGAATAGTTGACTTAACTCCATCATGTCTCGATATTAGCAAAACGAATACACGATGTCAACTCTAACGTCAGTGTACAGCAATCATATTATGCTCTTATGGCTTTTATGCGTTACTACAACATGATCAATCATCTCAATGCCGAGCAATTCGCCTGCATCTTTCAGCCTTTTTGTGACTTCTCTATCCGCTTGGCTCGGCTCAATACTTCCACTCGGGTGATTATGCGCCACGATTATCGAGGCGGCCCTATCGGTTATGGCTTCGGCAAAGACTTCACGGGGGTGGACTAGGCTGGCGGTGAGCGTGCCGATAGTAATGATTCGTTTGGCGATGAGACGATTCGCACCGTCGAGCGTCAGGCAGACGAAATACTCCTGCTTTTTGTCACGGATATCGACGAGTTGCTCGACTGCCTTTTCGGGGCTGTCGATGATCGGTCGCTCCGACACTTCGAACTGCCGCCGCCATAACTCAAACCCGGCCATAATATTTGTTGCTTTTGCCGGGCCAAGGCTTTTAACGTTGAGTAAATCTTCGTAAGCTAGCTCGCTACCTTTTTCTTTCAGTAATTTTTGCGCCTCGCGAGCAAGCTTAGTCACATCAGCGTACTGTGTGCCGCTGCCGATTATCGCCATCAAAAGTTCGTAGTCACTCAAAGCCTCAGCACCTCGCGCCTGGAGCTTTTCTCTAGGTCGTAGGTCTTTGCGACGATCCGACATCTTCATATTTGCAGTATATACCTTGTTTACTATTTGCTCTAGTCGTTGCGGCTTTTGCTAAAAGCGCTTCAAGACCGCACACTACTGGTTGATATCGTAACTCTGATGAGTACCTAATCGATAGGTTTTTGTTGATCAATAAATTCTAGCAGTGTGCTGTCCGTTTCTAACATACCCAAAAAGTATCTCTCTATAAACTCCCAACGCTGCTGATCTGAACTTAGCCGAGTAAAGAAATACTCCATAAGCTGAGCAGACTCTCGATGACGGCGCCCAACAGCCATTACAGTTCTACTATTGTAGGATTTGTTATTTAAAATACGCTCGATTGCACTCGGGTTGTTTACACGAATGAAAAACTCAGGATTTTGACCGGATGAGATCCTAACATCAGCAAGCTCGAGTAGCTCAATTAGCTGTGCGACGATTATCTCATTAGATCCCATCTTATTTTGTGCATAGCGTGTAGCTTTAGTGTCATTCACATTAGCTAACATTGACATTGCGCAACGCTTAAGCACGCGAATGCTTCGTTCGTAGCTATTGTTTCTGATCGTATATTTATTGGTGACTGAATTATATGATGAAAAACCATAAGTATTGGTCAAGCTACCCGTATTGACTCGCTTTAGCAACTCTATTATCGATGAGCCCAGCAATACGGCAACAGATTTCTTCTTTATTGAAGTTTTTTCTAACAATGCAGCAGCAATCTGTTCAGTAGTAATATGTTTTCCAGCTTGCTTGAAGTCGTCAAATACAGATTGAAGGGCATATAGAAACTCCGTGAACGAGCCCCTTATTTCACCCATCCGGGCCGCGCCGCCATTTATTTCAATAATTATTCGAGGCAGTAGCATCTCCCCTACCTTAAAGCTAAAGCCCGGTAAATCATTCTCGAAAAATTGTCGTTTAAACATTCCAAACGATATGTCTTTGAACCTATCTTCCCATAATTGTTTAAAATTCAATTTATATGTGTCACCAGCTTGCTTGGTCGTTATAGTATTACCTTGGCTATCTAGTGACTGTACTTGGCGAGGAAGCCCTTGAGGTTCGAAGTACCTCAATAGACCCCGTGATTTAAGGGTGTCAACAAACCCATCATGAATAGTAAAATACCCTTCTGTAAATAGACCACGCGGTTTGAATATAAGTGGGATGAATGTACTGGAAGAACTTTGTTCAAAATCCTTCTTGATAATCAACAGGGTTGTTTTGAGCTTCGCATCTACATCATCGGGTCGCGCGTCGGCAAAAATATAGGAGAACTCTTCAGGCGCAACTAGAAAGTTACGTTTCTTATACTTAGTGAATAGGTCATATATCTTTTGAAGTACGGCGATTACTTGATAGTTCTTAATGCTCGACATACCGTATAGCTGATTAACGTAGCGAAAATCTTCTTTATAAAAATCAGTTACTGCTACCCCCGTCATATCTTTTTGGCGAGCTGCGCGCCCTATCTCCTGAATATAATCAGCAATATTACCGGTTGGCGCAAAATGATACACGTACTTTATGTCGTCGATATCGATTCCCATCCCAAAAGCCTTGGTGGCTATAACAACATTCTTGTTGCCATTTTTAATGTCATTAAGGGTTTCGTTTTTGTCGGCAGCCATCATACCCCCGTAGTAGCGTGCGGCATGGTCTGGGTCTGCAATATTTTGGTGGATATCGAATATGTGCTGAGTGTAGGGCACATATACTAGTGTTTTCTGGCCGGTAGCTTGTAGCTCGTTGATCGAGGTGATTGCGGAGGACATTTTTTCTTCCCTATATGCCAACTCTTTAGTCTTGTGCCTAACATCAAATTGAATATCATCCCGTTTGACGTTTCCTATATATTTAACTGGTGTCATATTGAGAGAATCAACAATCTCTTGATACATATTCTCATCACCGCCGAAGGTTGCTGTCGCCGTGAATGTCACGATAGGGAAACGCTGTTGCGAATGTTTATCGTTTCGTAAGCGCTGGATAAATTCACCCAAGTACCAATAATCAGGACGGAAGCTTTTTCCCCAAGTTGCAACAATATGCGCCTCATCGACAATGAAGAGACCTATTTTACGATCCCCTATGAGGCTAGTGATGTCAGAGTTTGAAAGAAGCGATTCTGGCGAAAGGTATAAGATAGAAACTTCCCCACTTTTTACGCGTTCAAGTGTGCTCTCTTTTTCAAGCGGTGTGTAATCAGAGTTAATTGTAGCGGCCACGTTTGTCATGCTTTGAATATTTTCAATTTGATCATTCATGAGACCGATCAGCGGACTGACAACTATCGTTAGCAGGTTCTCTTTTTCTGCTAGGTAAATGGCCGGAATCTGAAACATGACAGATTTTCCAGCACCCGTCGGGGCTGTAACGAAAACATCACGAAATACTTTTTCTTCAACAGAGTTTGTGCTGTTTTTAACTATGTCATCAATAATTTGGATTTGGTTTACGTAGGATAGAGATGTATCTTCGTATGGATCGGTATATACGGGTATATCGTAGAAGTCGTAGTTTGGATTTTTTCGATGAAGAATACTTCTATAAGCATTGGCCCTGTCTTGATCTATCTCCTCGGGCTCGGTGCGATACTCTTTGTATTCAATGCCAATACCTAGCGATTTCAAGACATTGGCAAGCTCGACCAGTTTATGTTGTTCTCGAACCTCACTCGCTATGATGGCATGAGAGATACCGTCACTTATGATCGATAGTACGATCTCGGAGTATGTAACATTATCAAACTCCTCTGGTATTTCGATAGAGCTACCTGACAAGCTGGGGTTCACAGGCGACTCTAAAAAGGAGCTAACTGTTAAAGTCTGATTGAATTCAGACGTGGAAAGATTATAAATAATATATCCGTTGTCTCCGCGTATCTGATAGTCGCTGTAATAGGTTTGGATATGATTGTCTGTATCTGATTGATAAAGAGCCTGCTTGGCAAGCGATTCAGACTTAGTCAATGAATCGGGGTAATACGAACTAAAGATATCGTTCTGTACACAAACCACTTCGTAGCTGTACATCTTTGGGATGCCAGCTAAAGAGTTATTCGAAAGCCAGAGAAAAGCCTCCGCTGAAAAATATATTGGCTTACCAGACTGGAAGGCGCTATTCAGCGCAGTCAAGTCAATAGTTATATCTTCATCAGCAGAGGGCAAATCAAGAAACTGTGAGGTTTCGTCTAAATCGTTAGAAATTATATCAAGCCAACGATTAAAGCCTACAAGTACGTAAAGGTTTTTTGTATTTGGAAGCTGACTTATCGCTGACGAGATATTATTTTGGATCACTCTGAACTTTTCCTGATATAGCTATTTTTAAACGATGATGTTCTTACTACAGTGTACTACTAACCTCCCCATCCTGCACTAGCTGGCGTGTGATGATACAAAAAAAGATCTAGGGAATAGGTCTGGCTTTGGGCTGCTTGCTCCTTCGGGACAAAAAGGGCAGGGTTCGAACTAAATTACAGGGGTGAACACGAAAAAACCGCCCTTTCGGACGGTTCTAACGGTTTTGTACCTTTGTGGTGACATCTAGTACTCTTGTCTGGCTCAAAGGGTAAATCTGACCTTTCGGTCAGGGAACCCGGTCTGGGTATTTACCTGCTGAGCTTGGCTCCGGCAGCTGGGCTCGAACCAGCGACCTTGTCGTTAACAGCGACCTGCTCTACCACTGAGCTATGCCGGAATACTTGACGTATTATACCGCTCATACCAGGGGTAGTCAAGGGGGCAAACTGCTGGCGGCTGACAAATAAGTAAACGGGGCATAACCCCCGTCTACCTCATTACTCTCTATTTTCTAGTTGCTTGCCTGTCGGCGACGCGCCAGCATGAAGAGCGCTGCTGCTGCGATAACGCCGAGGCCGGCAACGATTACCGGGTTCTTCGCCACAACTTGCAACACACCGGTGTTTGGTGCATCTGGATCGGTGCCGTCAGCAAGTGCCGTCAAGACCACATCGTTACCGTCACCACCAACATAGCTAATACTGAAGGTAACACCGCCGACGCTGAGCTGTGCGCCTTCTGCGAGGCCGTCAAAGGTACCTTGAACGTCTGTGGTGCTGCGGTTGTCGATAATGGTGAAGCTGTCACCTGTTTTCACAGACCAGCCCTCAGAGAGTACAGCGTTGAGTGTCGCGCCCGAACTAAATGATACTGCGCTACCGCTGTCCGAGTAATCCTCACCGACGACAAGCTTATCATAGGTAGACGTATTCAAGATCTCAGTTTGGTAAGTACCGTCCAACGCGAACGACTCAAGAATAGTCATTGTTCCAGGTGAATTTCCTGGGGCAATAGCTCCACCATCACTCACATAAACATCAGTTGCTGTTCCGGTACCCTTGAGGAGACCACCAGCACCAACCGAGATAGCATTGCGTGTTCCGTTAAGGACTGCTGTTTGGTTGTTGCCAACGCTGACGAACGTAGAAGACGTGCCATCAAGATTCAGTGTCTGCTTCGGCGCTTCCTCTTGGCCCTGTGGCGTTGTCAGTGTGCCGGAAGTACCACCCTTAACGGTAAATTTATGTCCGTTTGTTGTGTAAGGTCCGTTAATAATAAGGTTGTTTTCGCCAGCGTAAAAGAAGTTACTTGTCAGGGTCACAGCACCAGTGAGTGTCAGGTTGAGTGCTGGGCCACTTCCGCCTGCGCAGCCGGTAATATAGCCCTGTACTGCACTAAACGAACCGGTTCCACCAAGGGTAAATGGTTCAGCGACCGTCTTATTTACTCCGTGAACAATTGCAAGCCTTCCAGCGCCAGATACGGTCGTTCCCTGAGCGCTAGTTCCCAGCGAGTCAGCACCAATTGCCGCCCAGCCGGTAACGTTAATCAACCCAGCATACGTAGTGTTTGCACCAGAGACATTGACCATATCACCAACAAGGTTAAGCGCTCCTGTGCCGCTCAAGTTACTAGAAAGCGACAGGCCACACCCCGAGGTGCCAGAGATGGTTAGCGCATTCGCCTGTAGGTTAAGCGTTGCACCCTCACCACCAATATCAACCTTAGTAATAGTCACTGGAGCAGCAAGGGTTAAGTTGTTTCGAATAATCGGAACAATGTACGATGCGTTTGTACCAGTAATCGTGTTCTGGACATTGCCCGTGAGGGTAAGGGCATTTCCCGTAAGGGTATAAGAATCCCACCCTGAAGTGCTACCGACGAAAGAAATACCAGCGACACTCAAGCCAGTAAGGTCATTAGTGAGCCCTTGCTGGTCTGTGATACCAGTGGCATCGAATGTCAGCGTGTCACCATTTTGTGGTACTGCGTTAGTACTCCAGTTATCAGCGTCGGCGAATGTCGTTCCATCACCTGCGCCGGTCCACTGGAGCGATGCCGCCGAAGCAAATTGTACGTTTGTAAATGACAGCGCAGTTGTTGCGAACACGAACAACAGCGCAGCAGATACATACTTTGTTTTTTGAGCTAGTTTCATTTTTTAACCCTTTTTGTTTTTATGGATTTTATCTAGTGTAGCATTTCAAGCTGACGCTAAGCAAGCACCTTTAAGTATCCAGAAGTTAAGATACTTGTTCTGTGTACACAACGACGCGGTGGTCGAAGGTTTTCTTCTCTTCAATCCACTTTCCAGTGCAGGTCATAATATTGAGGCCTCGCGTTACACCATTAACTGGCAGCAGGACTTTTTTCATATCCAGCCCTTCGAGCGGCACAACTTCGGTTTTTACGACTCGATACTTCAGTTTGGTGCCATCGCCTTTTTCTACCTGTAGCGTATCGCCCTTCGTAAGTTTATCCAGGTAGGCAAACAGCCCTTGGCGAGTTGGCCCAGAGGCGTGGCCGTCAATAAACACCGCGCCCACTTCGCCGGGTTTCACGCTGCCGTTATACCAGCCTGCGTCGTAAATATTTACTGGTGCCTGGACCGCGCCATTGGCGTTAACGCTCATAGGCAAAACGCGAGCGGCTACATTAATCTTATCAATAAAAAGTGCTCGTGGTAGGGAAGCAGCGACGGTATAGTTTGCCAGCGCATTGGTTTCAACGACCGTTTCGTCTTTCCCTTCAGCCTCAACGGCATACTGCCCCACACCGCCCACCAGGCCAGTACTAGTTGTAAGCACCCCACCCGCTTTCACTTGCCTGTTGGTGAGCCACGTATCGATACTGACGTATCCCGTTACGCCCACTAGCAGCACGGCCGCAAACACCAAAAATAATCGCTTTAGATCCTTAGTTTTACGCTTTTCACGTACTAAGCTTTTTCGAGCATTTTGCAAAGCTTTCTCGAGCGCTCGTTGCTTTGCAGTAGGCGCAAGGGTTTCAATAGTATTTGTTACCGGTGTCTCACTGACTAATGTTTCGGTAATCTCGGTAATCGTTGTTACTCCCGATGGCTCGGGTGCCTGTTGCTGCATAAGACTACTGCTCACAGCTGGCTTCGGCGCTGGTATGACATCTTGCATCACTACCGTGCGACGCTCATACACCATTCGCTGGCCCGCATTGGCAGACTGAACCGGCTCGGTAGGCCGAGGCGGCGGGGTAATTTGGGTTCGTGGGTGCGGAACGATATCTTGTTGCATGTTGTTTTTGAAAGTGACGTAAGCCTTATATTAAACCTTTTATCACAGTGTCTTACTTATGCTTATAGTACTGGCTGACGAACCCGGTGTCAAACCCAGCTATCGCCCAACAATGGCTGCTAATTTACTGCGCATTGCCTCGTAAGCTCCGTCAAAACCCAGCACTTTTAGCGCGCCAATCAGCACATACAATTCATCTAGTGTTATTTGGTCCTTCTTTTGGCCGTAGAGTGTGAATCGTGCGTTCACCGCATCAACCAGCCATTTTTCTCGCGCCGTGCGTGCCGCACCGGTGCCACCAGACAACACACCAGGATCGCCCGCTTTAGTGGGGCCGGTGCCAGTACCGTAGGTCGCTGAAATGACTTCAAGCGATCGCGCCGAATTATCACGCTTTTGCAAATAACCGCGCTCGATCAACCCATTAATATGCACGGCAACCGTTGAAACCGATTTATACCCAAGCCCACTCATAACTTCGCGGTAACTCGGTCCGTAACCATGCTCTTTAATAAAGGCGTCTACCCACAATAGCAATTCGCGCTGGCGTTTCGTTGATCGTTCGGTCATAAGTGCTCCTTACTGCGGGCCAAGACCATTGCCGCTAAGCCCCACCAAATAAGTGCCACCGTCTCATCCGCCCATACCGGCAGCAACATACCAATAACCAGCATGCCAATGCCGCTGGCGAACACCCCTAACGCCAGCCAATTTCGCCGCCGTTGCCATAATTTCTCTAACACTAAGTACGAAATAACGGTGAAGATTGCCAACCCAAGCCACCCAACTTCGTGTGCAATAAACAATAACTGGTTCTCGATAATAACCGTTTTTTCACTCAATATCGACGCCGAACCTGTGCTGCCAATACCTCCGCCAAATGGTTGCTGGACCATACGCGCAAAACCATCGATAAGCGATTCAACATGCCCATCATTCGAGTTCGTGTCGTTCCCTTCGTGCGGATCTTCGTGCAAAATAACCTGCGACACAATCGGCGTCTCTCGAAGCACGAACAAACTACCGGCCAGCACCAACCCGGCAACTGCCAGCCCAACCCAGGCTATTTTCTTCACACGCCGCCCAAACACAACCAAGGCAATAATGACAACCGCGACTGCCAAAGCAAGACCAGCACTGCGTGAGTAACTAGACCATAGTGCCACCATGCTGCCGATTCCTAGGCCAGCAACCAGCCACACCTGCCACTTATCAAGCTTCTGTGGGCGACGCAGCCACAGCGCACCAAGGAACGCAAATACTATAACGGCATAAGCGCCCAACGGGTTCGGGCCGCGCAATGTGCTGTTAATACGAACGAAGTCCATATTTTCGTCGACGGTTAAGAACGGTGCAATGGTTGCATTGCTATAGCCAATATATTTCAAAACATCATGCGGCAAGACCGTCGCCTGCAACAGCGCAAAACCCACTACTACCACCGCACCCGCAATAAATACCTTCACAAACAGCCCATACCACTTTGGATAGAGCCGCAGCGCCACAAATACTAAAACAAAGAACAACAGATAGCGTAGATTAATCAGAAGCCCGGCAGTCGTCGCCTCAAAGCCAGTATAAAACAGGGGAATAAGGGCGATATTAAGCGCCGCAAACGCACCAATCAGCCAAAACAGCGGCGTATGAAACTGCGGCCAAGCCTTACGACGCGTCACTAAAATAATAGCCAAAACCAGCGCAACCCCTAGCAGTATTTCTTTCCAAGATTTAATCAGTAACGAATAATCTGGCAACAGCGTTCCCAATCCAACCGAAAGCGGCGCGTGTAAAACAATTCCACCAAATACCACCAGGAGTATCGCCACAAAAAGTTTATCCATATAATGCTATAATACCACTTATGACACGCCGTAATTCCAAGCTCTACAGCTTTACCCTTATTCTGGTCGACGCTCTCGTTCTTATTGCCGCCTTTTCCCTGGCCTACATTGCCCGCGTTTGGTATGACCCGCGGCCACTGCTGCATAATATCTACGGGTTCGACTACCTGTTTTCATTCCTGCTGATTGTTCCGTTCTGGATTCTTATTTTTGCGCTGATTGGCCTGTACCAACCAAAAACGTACAACCGCCGGCTTATCGAATGGAGCAAACTGCTGATTGGTTCGTTCTTGGGTATCCTCTTAATTATTGGCTGGGAATATGTCAGTGATAAAGAATTCTTCCCTGCTCGCTTGGTCGCCGTGTACGCCTTAGTTGGCTCATTCGTCCTGGTCGTCGCTGTGCGTGAAATTATGCGGCTTGTCCGCACTTTGAGCTTCCGCTACGGAAAAGGGATTCGTCGCGTCTTGCTGATTGGCTCGTCAGACGTCGTCAACGACATCGCCCGTAACCTTGCCGACACGGCACATAGCGGCTACAAAGTTGTTGCGCTTGCCGGGCCGAAAAGAATTATCACCAGCACCCAGCATGGCCTTCATTTTTCATCCCCCGAAGCTGCCCTGAAACAAATTGACGAACTGGGTGTTTCAACCATTATCCAAACCGACCTGTACGAAAACCCTCAGCGTAACCAAGCGATTCTTTCAGCCGCCCAAAACCGGCACATCGACTATTGTTTTATTCCGGGTGAATCTGAGTTCTATTCGGGTAAAAACACGGTCGACGTTTTCCTGGGCTACCCAATGATTACTGTTTACCAAACACCATTAGTTGGCTGGGGCGCCATTGTGAAAAGCATCTTCGATTTCGTGGTAAGTTTAGTGTTAGTTATTATTTTGTTGCCGTTCCTTCTGGTCATTTACCTTATTAAAAAGATTGCCGACCCAGGACCAGCCTTTTACATCAGCAAGCGCCTCAGCCGCTTCTCTGAGCCGATTGGACTTATTAAGTTCCGCAGCATGGGCGCACAGTATGGGGGCAAGGATGCCGCTGACGAGTTCCGCGCCATGGGTCGTGAAGACCTTGCCATAGAATACGAAAAAAACCGGAAGGTAGAAAACGATCCACGTATTACCAAGTTTGGTCAGTGGCTGCGCAAAACCTCTATCGACGAATTCCCACAGATCTTTAACGTCTTAAAGGGCGATTTAAGCCTGGTGGGACCGCGCCCAATTTTACCGCAGGAAGTGAAACTGGCGAAAGGCCGCGCCGCGCTTCTGCACAGTGTCAAATCGGGTATGACTGGCCTGTGGCAAGTATCTGGCCGTAGTGAACTTAACTTTGATGAACGTATTGAACTTGAGGTGTTTTACGCACAAAACTGGAGTTTTTGGCTTGATATTAAAATCTTATTTAAGACTTTTTGGGTCGTCGTCAAAGGTAAGGGGGCAAAGTAGGGAATGCCTCGCGCGCCTAAAATCGCCATCATCCACGACTGGCTCACTACCATGGGTGGCGCCGAGCCATTGGTGCTAGAAATTCACAAGCTTTTCCCTACCGCCCCTATTTACACTTCCGTCTACGACGCTGAAAAAATGCCCGCATTCCACGGCATTGATGTTCGCACCACTCACCTACAAACGAAGTTGCCAAAAAAGCTTCGCTTCAAACACGTCCTTTGGCCAACCTTCCGTGCTCAGGCGTTCCGCCAGCTCGACCTATCCGAGTTCGATATTATTATCAGTAGCTCAAGCGCCGAAGCAAAAGCCGTCCGCAAAACTCGTAAAGGTCAGGTGCATATTGCCTATATCCACACCCCTATTCGCTATTACTGGAGCCATTACGAGGAATTTAGGAAAGAGTTTAGCTTTGGGGCGCTCACGCCGTTGATTCGCCCGTTTATTCCCTACTTTGTAAAGAAGATGCGCAAACTAGATCTAGAGTCGGTGAAAGATATCGACATCTTTATCGCCAACTCGACCATTACCCAAGAACGCATTAAACGGTACTATAACAAGCCAAGTACCATCGTGTATCCGCCAGTCGATGTTGCCCGGTTTACACCGCCGCCAAAAGGGGAGCGGAGTGGTTATATTATTTGGGGTCGTCATGTCCCCTACAAACGGTTCGACCTTGCCATTAAGGCAGCGAACCAACTCGGCGTCCCGCTGACCATCACCGGGACCGGCTCTGATACCGAACGACTCAAGGGGCTCGCTGGGCCAACCGTGCAGTTTGTCGGCCGTGTTAGTGACGAAGAGCTCGTGCGTCTTGCCCAAACCTCAAAGGCTTTCCTCTTCCCTAACGAAGAAGATTTTGGCATCGCCGCTGCCGAAGCACTTGCTGCCGGCACACCCGTCATTGCCTACAAAAAAGGCGGGGCACTAGATATTGTCCAAGAGGGCGAAACCGGGTTGTTTTTTGAAGAACAAACCGTTGATAGTCTTGTCGATGCTATACAGCGATTCGAAGCACTGGTGGCCAAAAACCCCACTGCTTTTCTGCCTGCGACGTTGCACCGAAAAGCCAAACGGTTCGACAAAGGTCTTTTTGCCACCAAAATACGTAAAATTGTTGGCGACGCAATGATACAATAAGCGTAAACAGGTTCATAAGGGAGCTACATCATGAACGAGGATATTCATCCTGAAAATCAAACACCACCCACCCCGCCAGAAATGCCGGCTTTTCCGCAGGAAACCGCAACACCAGACACGAGCGCGCCGACACTGGGCGCAACCCCTAGCGTACCGTCATCTCCAAATCTATCATCTGAATTATCTGAGCTACTAGAGTCAACCGACACGCCACCAACTACCGATAACCCAATTGCCTCAACTGACACCATAGAGCCAACCGAGTCAAACCTCACCAACGAGGAGGCGCTTGTGTCTGTCACACCACCGCCACGAAAAAACCGTAAAAAGGTTATTATTTTAGCCTCAGTCCTTGGTATTTTACTGGCTGCCGCGGGTGTCATTACCTATTTACTGTTCTTCCAGCCAAAAACTGTCACACCACCACCAACCGACACCAATGCAAACGTTACCACCGACACCCCTGATGTTACCGACCCAGTCGTGACGGCACAGTCACTGATCGATAAGGTAAAAGCGTCACTGGGCGGTGAACTGGCCACGACCTACCCCTCGATGAAAATCGACACAGCAACCGAGGCGCCAGCCTACAAAGCCCCCGGTGCAAACTATTTTGTGCGTAGTAGCGAAATTGGGACGAGCTTATCGGTGGCGCCAACCGGTAGTGGCGCACCTGACACTAACGCCGTGACTGCCGTACAAACAACCGTCAATACTATCATTGGATCAGAATCAAGCCTCACCAAAGACGCCAAGACAACCTACACAGCCTACACCAGCGAAAGTATCGTCTGTACTGTATCGGTTGATACCGACCCTGTGTCAGTTTCCTGTGCCGACACCGCTGACTACGCCACATTAGTCAGCGATTTGGCACCATTTGCGAAAGCTTACCTCGCCTCTGAAGACGGCAAGCAATACGGCCAAAATATTGTTATGGGAACGCCAAAAATTACCGAAAAGACTGACGGCTACAAGAACGCCACCATTGGCATGGGTAGTAACGACACCGCTGTTGGTGGGTACGCCGGCCTCTTCTACGCCAAAGATAACGTCTGGACATACTGGACGGGGACACAAAGCGAACTCATGTGCTCGGAATTTAATACTCAGGCACTGCAAAAATCATTCGAAGGTGATACTTGCTACGACGAAACGACCCAGCTCGATAGCAAGGTCGTCGTCACGCTATAAAAAGAGTGCGCTCGAGGTTAGATAACCGCTAGTACTGTTTCAAGACGGTTAACTGTATCTTCCCACTTCGAAACATCAAGGCAGGTAATACCAAATGCCTTCACTGGGTAGTCGTTTCCGCCCTCTTCAAGCTTGTCGCCAAAGAATAAGATGTCATCTTTCGCGATATCGAGTTCTTCAATCAGCTTCTGCATACCATAAGCCTTGTCGATGCCCACACGGGTCACGTCAATCGAAGTCGTGCCACCAGCCCGTAACTCAAGTTCTGGCAAAGATTCGGCCGCAAGGTCACGAAGGGCAAGCTTCTTAGAACCGTCTGGATCCCAAGCGTATTTATCCTCTGGTGTCGCTTGCTGTCCTAATGCCGAGAAGGTAATTTGCGTGCCACGGTCTTCAATAACCTCACCTGCTGGGTTCTCAGGCCAAAGGCCAAGCTCGCGCGCCGAAGCCTCAAGAACTTCATAGACCTTCTTTTTCTGTTCTTCTGGCAACTCCTCGGCGTAGCGCTGCACCCACTCTTTAGTGACTTCGTCGTAGCGGTAATACTGCGTGCCACAAGTAGGCATGAGGTGCAAACGGCCTAACTTGTACGGTTCAATGTGGAGACGGTCGATAATTTGAAGACGGAACTGCTCGAAGCGTCCGCCGGAAATGACACATACCTCAAAATGCTCGAGCACGTTCGCGAGCGTCTCGGCCATCTGGTCACTAATAGGTGACTTAGTAATTGAAAGGGTGTCGTCGAGGTCGAAGGCTAGTAGTTTTTTCACGCTTGCTCATTTCCTGTTGCTTGGTTAATACGGGTTGACGAGTCGGCCTTTTCGGTGCCGCCAACGCCAAACTTCATTTCAATATTATAGTGGCGACAGACGTCACCTTCTGGAATTGCCTTCTCGGAGTCACGGTCGCCACCATTAGCGAAAACAAGCTCGTCGTCAGGATACTTCAAGGCAATCGCTTCGAGTGATTTAATCACCGACGGGTCTTCGTCGATGGCAATCATCACCTCATCGACATCGCGTAGCGCACCAATCAGGCGTGCTCGGTTTTCAGCGGTAAGAATCACTTTACCCTTCTTCATGACTTGCTGATCATCGTTATTGACGATAACAATTAATTTATCGCCAAGCTGTGCGCCGGCTTCAATCATATCCAGGTGTCCACCATGGAGGGGGTTAAAAAAACCACTTTCGATGATAATTTTCATTTCTCTCCTATTCTACTGTTACACTTTTTGCTAAGTTACGCGGCTGATCGACATCATTACCCTTTTCGACAGCGACATAATAAGCAAACAATTGACTAACAACATTAAACACTAGTGGTGTCAGCAGCTCGAGTTTCGTCTTAACCCTTATGACTGTCTCAGCTGGCACACGCTTATCAGTGTTAGTTATCACTATAGCATGAGCGCCACGTGCATTCATCTCAACAAGGTTACTAAATGATTTCTCATATAGCCAGTTGTCTTGCAGGTAGCAGACTTCAAAGAACCGGTCATCAATGAGAGCAATCGGACCGTGCTTGAGTTCTCCCGCTGCATGCCCTTCAGCTTGTATATAGCTCACTTCTTTGAGCTTCAGCGCACCCTCAAGCGCCAACGGATACAGCGTGTCACGGCCAACGAATAGCGCATGCTCATAGTGTGCGTATTTTTTTGCAGCCTGCATAACATCTGCTGAAGATTTTTCTAATACGGCTTCTATTTCACCCGGAAGCATGTCGAGCTCACGCGCGTAGCTTGTCAGCTCTTTTGGACTCGCGCCTTTTGCCTGCGCCAACATAAGCCCAAACATGGTAATGGTAGCGACTTGCGAGGTAAAGGCTTTGGTACTAGCAACACTTATCTCGGCACCGACATGCACATACACACCACCGTCTACCTCGCGGGCAATTGTACTCCCTACGGCATTGATGATACCGAGACACCTGACGCCTCGACGCTTTAACTCCTGAAGGCAGGCGAGTGTGTCAGCTGTCTCACCTGACTGGGAAACGATCAGTGCGACCGTATTTTCCGGAGTATGGAACGACCGGTACCGTAATTCGCTGGCTATCTCTGAACGAACCACGACATCGTCGGTGAATTGTTCAATGAAATACCCCGCCAGCACGCCCGCATAGTAGGCGGTTCCACAGCCAACAATAATGACATTCTTCACAGCACGTAACTCATCGTCGGTCATATTCAGGCCACCAAGTTTCACGGTGCCACTCTCTGCATTCACGCGACCACTCAGTGTCGCTCGTAGACTATTTGGCTGGTCGTGAATCTCTTTTAAAAGAAAGTGGTCAAAGCCTTTTTTCTGAATCGCCTCTAAGTCAAGCTCAAGCTTCTCTATTTTTGCTTCCACACTACGAGCGTCGATATCGTAGAGCTGTACGCCCTCTTTTGTACATAGTCCAATTTCACCATCGTGTAAATAAATGACCTGATCCGTGTATCCCACCAACGCAGAGGCATCGCTCGCAATAAACACCTCGTCTTCACCCACACCAACAATCAGGGGGCTGCCCTTGCGCGCAATAACAATTTCGTGAGGGTTATTCTCCGAGAAGAGCGCAATTCCATACGCCCCAACGACGATTTTCAAGGCACTGGCTACAGCTTCCAACAAGTTCGCAGAACCCCTCAGAAGATAATCGATAAGTGCGGTCAGTACTTCTGTGTCGGTCTCGCTTTTAAAGTCGTAATCCTGTGCAGTCAGCATTTCTTTCAGCTCTTGGTAATTTTCAATAATGCCATTGTGTACCAGATATACGGACCCAACATGGTGCGGATGCGCATTGCGCTTACTTGGCTCGCCATGTGTCGCCCAGCGGGTATGGCCAATACCTACTAGGTCATTCTTTTTATGGGTTGCTACCTTACTATCAAGCTCAGACACCTTACCTTTTGCTCGCAAAAGTGTTACTTTTGAGTTTTCATTAATGGTTGCAATACCGGCGCTATCGTACCCCCGATACTCAAGCCTTTTCAGCCCGCTCATAAGAATTGATTGCGCTTCTTTACTACCTATATAGCCGACTATTCCGCACATTGTTGAATCCTTTCGGTTTTTTGTAGGTCTTTCTTTACTATACGCCGAATTGAAATTATTTTACATTTTTTGATAAATGTAAATATTACAACTATTACCGTAGTGTCGCATTGCGCTTATGCCGATTTTTGAGTAAAATATGAAGAGTATTTATGAAGATACACCAAAAGACAAAAAGAATACTTATTCCAGTTATCATCTCCCTCATTGTCATAGTATTGATAGCCGGTGGTGTTAGCGCATACTTCCTTGTCCTGAAGAACAACCAAGAGTCTGCTGATAAGGCCGACGACTCTTCTATTAACTACAGCCCCCCGACAGACCAAGAGGTTGATGCGAGCCAAGACGGCAAGAAAAATAATGATAATAGCTCGACAGACCCACAGTCAGAAGCCAATAAGCGAAAAGTATCCGTTGGTATTGCATTCGCAAATTACGACCCGGACGAGAAAGCAGTCGACATTCGCGCTTTCACGCCAGACGCCATAGAGGGCGACGGCCAATGCACTGCAACACTCACAAAAGGCGCCCAAACCGTCACTCAATCCTCTAGAGCCTTTATCGACTTCACCTCGTCGCAGTGTGAGCCAATCCTGATTGCTACAAGTAAATTTAGCTCTGGTGGCACCTGGAAGTTAACCGTTTCATATAGCTCCAGTAAGAGCACTGGTATCTCGCCAGTTATGGAAGTGAGCCTGAATATATGAAATGCCTAATCAGTACACTACTAGTCCTAGCCTTCGCTGTACTCGGCATATTCTTATTGCCCCAAGCAAGTCACGCAGCCAACAAAAACGATTTTGACCCCGGATACATCGTTGACGATGCCGTCTTCTACAACTCCGGAGCAATGACAACGGCACAGGTACAACGATTCCTTGAGTCGAAAAATCCAAACTGTGACTACAACGGCACTCAATCGGCAGCCGACTGGGGCTACCCAGGCCTTACCCATGCACAGCTGGCTGAAAAGCTCCGCAAAGGCCAAATTACTATCTCTGGTGTTAATGGGTCAAAATTCCATGCACCTCCGTACAAATGTCTCACTATGTACACACAAACAACCCCTCAGATGGAGGCAGCGAGTGAATACTGTAATGCAATAAATGCCGGTACTCGCACGGCCGCACAAATCATCAAAGATGTTGCCGATGCCTGCGGTATTAACCCTCAGGTGCTTATTATTCTGCTGGAAAAAGAGCAAAGCCTTGTTACTGATAAGTGGCCATTAAACCGTCAGCTGCAAAATGCAACCGGTTTTGCCTGTCCGGATACCGCCCCGTGTAACCCAGCTTATGGTGGCTTTTTTTATCAGGTGTACTACGCAGCGCGGCAATTCCAGGTCTATAAAGCCAACCCTAATGGTTACAACTACCGCGCAGGTCGAAATAATAACATCTACTGGCACCCCGACTTAACCCGTTGTGGGTCTTCTACTGTGTATATTCAAAACCAAGCTACAGCAGCTCTCTATATTTACACTCCTTACCGACCCAATACAGCAGCCTTAAATAACCTTTACGGAACAGGTGATAGTTGTAGCTCTTACGGAAATCGAAACTTCTGGCGAATATTTACCGATTGGTTTGGGTCGACGCGTGTCATGTTTGGTGACCTTCAAGCCCCAAGATGGATGCAACTGAAGACAGACACCTACAAAAAGAACCCTATCACAGGTAGTGACGTTGACGGAGTACTCCCAGCGAAGACTCATATATTCTTCACCTCTAAGGTCGAGGTAGACGGGAAGTGGTATCTACGAACCGCACACGATACAGGACAAGGTGTCTGGAAGGGTATCCTCCTAGACAGCCTAGAAGAGGTGCCTCTTGTTTCTACGTCACTCCTTAAGCCACGATGGATGGAAACAAATGTTACAACTCAAAAAAGTGACCCCGCTACCGGATCTCCAAACGGCACGCAGCTCTCGGCGGGAGTGAAAGTATATTTTGTATCAAAAATTAACATAGGCAACACTTCTTACCTGCAGACAAGTCGAGACGTAGAAGGTGGAGCTCTCACGGGCGTTCCTATTGGAGACCTTGCCGAGACTTCTGTTGAATATGTTGATCTTTTACAGCCACGATGGATGGAAGCAGCGAAAGCCACCTCCAGTCTTGACCTGCGGTCATACTCAAATACCGGCACTGCCATCCAACCAGGCCAGCACCTATTTTATGATAAAAAGGTAACTATTAATGACACTACTTTCCTCACTAGTGGTGAGCCGGCATCCGGCACCTACACAGGCGTCCCGCTTGACGACTTAAAGGAAATTAATGCCGTCTATAGTACTCTAAAAATTCCTCGATGGATGATAATAAACACCGCAGCTTACAAAAGAAACCCTGTCACTAATGCAACTATTGGCGATGAGCTACCTATTGGGACGAGAATTTATTTCCCTACGAAAATTACTATTGGTGATCAGGTCTACTTGCGTACCCAGTACGGCACCAACCATGAACTCAACGAGGCTATCCCACTGTCAGCTCTCAGCGAAGATTACGTCACCCTTCTTCAACCTCGCTCAATGCGCTTAACAGTAGACACATATAAACTGAATCCAACCACAGGAGCAACTTCAGGAGCATTACTACCAGCTGGTATGACATTCTTTTTCTCAACCAAAGTAGATATTTACGGTAAAACATACCTACGCACACTTGACGACACGAACTCTCGGATAAATCTTGTTATTCCCCTCAATGTACTCACCAACTAACTCCCCTGGAGCCACCCTAGTACTACTTTATCTTGACTTTTGCTATAATGAACAGCGATGACCAACTCGCCCATAAAAGTCGCTCTTGTTATTCCCGCCTATAATGAAGGGAAAGTAATTGCAGATGTTATCCGCTCAATAAAAAAAGAGTTTAAAAAAACAAATTATATTTTTTCTGTCGTAGTTGTTGACGATGGCTCGAAGGACGACACCTCGTTACAGGCAGGCCGAGCGGGCGCCCATGTCATTCGACACATTCTTAATACCGGCAGTGGTGGCGCGACCGCCACAGGGTTGAGCTACGCGCACCAAAATGGTTTTGATATCGCCGCAACCCTAGACGGAGACGGTCAACACGATGCAGGCGACGTCCGCACTGGTATTGAACTTATGGCAAGTAGCGATCACGACCTACTCATAGGTAGCCGACTGATCGATAGCACGGGGATGTCTAAAATTAAAGTACTTGGCAATAAAGGTCTCAGTTATATTACCTATGTGCTTTTTGGTATCAATGTCACCGACTCACAGTCGGGCATGCGTGTCTTTTCCAAGCGCGCCCTTAGCGAACTGAAGTGGAAAACCAGCGGCTATGAGTTTTGTTCAGAAATGTTATGGCGAGCGCGTCAGGCTAATCTAAATATTGGAGAATTTCCTATTAAAGCTATCTATACCGACTATTCGAGTGCAAAGGGGCAGAGCAACTGGAATGCATTGAATATTGTAAAAACGCTTTTAATGAGGCGTATCGTGGAGCTTCTCAGTGAGTAGATATCTTATACTAGTGTTACTTAACTTGCCTCTGATTATCTTTGCGGTCAGTAGCAGCCTTGTTGAATACAAGATGAAACGGCGCTCATTAAAGAAATTTATTTATAGTGTTGTTTTCTGGGCACTCATCTTACTGGCACTTATTTCGGTCGCTCCTATTTATAATTTCTTATTCTCAAACAGCCTCACTAACACCGAACCTCTCAGTCTTTTCGATGTCGTACAAATCACCGCTATCATCTTCGTGTTTTTCCTTGCCAACAGAGCACGTATTAAGAACGAAGCTCTTGAAAAGCGCGTCAGAGACCTCCACCAAGAGCTTTCTATTCAAAATTCTCAAAAAGATAACAAGTAAGTCACATGTCAAAGACTCGTCAAGACAGCATAAAAAAAGAGGCCATCACCTTCACTCGACATATTATTGGTCAGCAACCCTCAGAAGCGGCCGTTCAACTTTATGTACGGGCAATTGAACAACAAAAAAATGCGCTCAATAAAAACGATCAGCGACTACTCGCTATCATAACAAAGAAGCCGGGGACGACATCTTATATAGATGCAGGCTTGGCGTTTCTCTATCCCCATTCAGAAGTCAGGCATCGACTGTACCTTATGTTTGCAATTTTAGAGTCGCTCCCTGAATACACAGAGTACTTCCTGCCAGTCAACCGCAGCCCTTGGTATATCTTTGTCGTGATTGGCGCAGGTCTACAATCAATCTTCAAGGCTATTGTCGGAATTATGATAGTAAAGGTCGTCACGAAATGAAAATATACGAATACATAGTTGTTGGATCTGGTTGTACTGGTGCCATGGCCGCTCAGACACTGGTTGACGCTGGTGTAGAGGTTGCCATGCTTGACGTTGGTATAGAAAATCCTGCATACAAAGGAAGTATTCCCGAGAATAAAGACTTCCTCACTATTAGAAAGACCGAGCCAGAACAGTACAAGTACCTAATTGGAAAAAACTTCGAAGGCGTTGCATGGGGTGACGTTGGCAAGGGTGAGCAACTCACGCCCGGACGTCGTCATATTATGCAATCAGTTGAAACACTCATTCCAGTAAAATCTCATTCTTTTACGCCAGCCGAAAGCCTTGGATACGGTGGACTCGGTATTGGCTGGGGGGTCGGCTGTTGGTCCTTCTCAGACAATGAACTCTCTCAGGCGGGCCTTGATGTTGAGAAGATGCAAAAATCTTATAACACCATTAGTCGTCGTATTGGCATCAGCGCAACCAAAGATAGTGCGTCGGAATACACACTTGGCAAGGTGTCTACCTTTCAACCCTCGCCTATGATGGACGAAAATCACGAAAGCATCTATGATCACTATCAAAAAAAGGAAGCGTCTATCGCGGCAGCTGGCTTCGTGATGGGCCGCGCACCGCTTGCGGTCATTACTCGTAATCTAGATGGTCGTAAAAAATACGCCTACAAAGACCTCGACTTCTACTCAGACGACGACCAAAGTGCCTATCGCCCATGGATAACCGTAAATGCACTAAAAACAAAATCTAACTTCACCTATATAGGCAACCAGTTAGTTGTGCGATTCAAAGAATCACACACCTTTACGAGTGTCTTTTGTCTAGATACCCAGACCAATAAAGAGATTGAGTTTAGGTGTAAAAAATTAATCCTCGCACCAGGTGTACTAGGAAGTGCTCGTATCGCACTAAGGAGCTTTAACGCTGACAGTACAGTGAAACTACCGCTTCTCTGCAATCCCTATTCGTACATCCCCTGTATTCAGCCAAAAATGCTCGGTAAATCAACAAAGGCAAAAAAGCTTGGCTTTGCGCAGCTCTCGCTCTTCCTTGACGAAACCATGGATCAATCAGAGACTGCCATGGCATCCATCTACAGCTACCGTTCCCTAATGCTATTCCGCCTCGCCCGCCAGGTGCCCTTAAATTTTGGTAACGCACGGTCGATTCTACAATACATTAGCTCGGCTATCGTTATTATGGGCATCCATCAACCCGATCGACCAAGTAAAAATAAGTACGTTCAGCTTATCAAAGACAAGACATCGCCAACCAATGACGCACTTCGCATAGAATACAGTCTTAATGATGAAGAAAAGGCGAATCGAGCGCGGCGTGAAAAGAAGTATATGCGTATAATGCGCAGAATGCACGTCTATCCACTTAAGAAGTTTGACCCAGGGGCTGGGGCAAGTATTCACTACGCTGGCACACTCCCTTTTAGTACCACAGAAGATGCCTTCACCCTTGCGCACAACGGCCGCCTTCACGGCACGAAGACAGTCTTCGTTGCAGATGGCTCTGGGTTCACGTTCCTGCCCGCGAAGGGTCTTACCTTTACGCTCATGGCTAACGCTCATGTTGTAGCAGAAAATGCACTAAACGCATGAGTCGCCCAACGGTTGCAGTCACAGGAGCTAACGGTTTTATTGGCACGCAGATAGTAAACTATTTTAGTAAAAAAGGGTGGCGTGTTGTTGCGCTTGTGCGTCAACCGCAAAAAAATAGTTGGGATGGTAATATTCAATTTAAACAATACGACTTAAGTCAGCCTATTGATAACTCCCTGTTAAAAGACGTCGATTACCTTATCCACACAGCCTACATCAAGCACGACGCTAAAAACCCGCAAGCCTTGAAGCAAAATATAGAGGGGACCACTAACCTACTACGGGCTAGTCGCGCGCAAAATGTTCAAAAGAACATTCTTTTCTCGAGCCTCTCGGCACAATATAACGCTGAGTCTGTATATGGACAACAGAAACACGCTTTAGAGAAAATATTTAACACAAGGAATGACGCCATTGTTCGGCCCGGTCTTGTTCTCGGTAATGGAGGGCTTGTACAAAACATGGCCCATTTTATGAGAACAAAGCATGTTGTCCCTCTTGTCGACAAAGGTACGCAACCCCTACAGGTTACCGACGTTGATTCAATCTTGCAGGCTATTGAAAAAATAATCACAGACAACCTCCACGGATCTTTCACTGTCGCCAGTAACGAAAGTTATCCGTACAAGACGTTTTATGCGCAACTTGCTAAGGCGATTGATACTCGTGTGATATTCGTACCAGTTCCAGGAAAGCTGCTCCTGTACCCCATTCAGCTACTTGAGAAGCTCAACGTAAACACTGGCATCACGACAGATAACTTGCTTGGACTAAAGAAAATGCGACACATCAACACGGCGTCTGATCTTAAAAAGCTAGCGCTCTCAATCCCCCCACTTAACAAGATTCTAGCGACAGCAGTAAGGCGGGGCCTTTAGATGTTAAAGAAAGCACTACAACACAACCAACTCCGCTACCTACTTTCAGGTATAACGGCATTTATCATAGAGTTTCTCTGTTTCACACTGATATTAGCTGTTTTTCATCACCTACTGCTCGCAAACAGTATTAGTTTTATTATTGGTGTCGTTGCTGGCCTTATTTTCCATAAATTATGGACATTCGCAGGAGCACATCAATACAGAACCGTCTGGCAAACAGTTGCGGTCTTTGTCGTCGCACTATTTAACCTTATTGTGACGAATGTCATTATTGACTGGCTAGTAAACGACCTGGCTGTACAGCCATACATTGCCAAGGTAATTGTGATTGCCCTCATTGTTGTTTGGAACTACCTACTATTTAACTACGTTATTTTTAAGCGAAAAACACAAGACAACTAAGCACATGAAGTATAGCAACGGTGTACACAAAGCCTCTGTCGCTATATACTAGGGAGAGTTATGAAAAAATCTATCTACTCATCAGCTTGGGCCAAGTTGCGTGAATTCGCACATACCCATCGTGTTCTTCTTTTTTATATAACACTCTTTGTCATTGCGTCTGCCGTTTTCCTCATCCAGGCGTCAAAGATATTAAATCCTGATGGCATAGAATATGTCGGCATTGCACGGCACTACTTGGCGGCAGACTTTCATGCAGCGATTAATGGCATCTGGTCACCGCTGCTTTCATGGATTTTTACCATTCCGCTACTAATAGACGTACGGCCCTTCTTGTTTTTCCGAGTCCTCGTCGTCGGTCTCGCTATTCTGGTTATCGTCACCTTCGACTACCTTTTACGACGTGAGTTAAAGGTCGACACAA
The DNA here is from genome assembly GCA_964388795.1 of uncultured Candidatus Saccharibacteria bacterium. Taxonomy (GTDB): domain Bacteria; phylum Patescibacteriota; class Saccharimonadia; order Saccharimonadales; family Saccharimonadaceae; genus Microsaccharimonas. The sequence continues at coordinate 259,732 of CAYMBV010000001.1, forward strand.
AGAGTAAGGTTATGTACCACGGAAGCCTTCTTTTCGTGACTGCTTTCAGTTTTTACGCCTCTATTCTCTCACCAGTCACGCCAGACCTCTTTTCGGTCTTCTGCATACTCCTCTTTCTTATCTTTGCACTTCAGTATGCACGCAAGCAGTCTATCGCACCCGCAATCCTCATGGGGGTGATAGGGGGTATCGGTTATTACGGCAAGAACTACTTCTTTTACTTTGCACTCGCTGGTATCTTCTTATACTTTGCCCTCCGTTTTTTCCAGAAAAAAGCCGACAAGAAAAAAACAATCATTCACTTTGCTACAGCATTTGCGGCCTGTTTACTGGTTGTTGCCCCGTGGATCGTTCTCATGTCAATCAAGTATGGTCAATTTACCGTTAACCCAATTGGCGACTACTCGCTCGCCCAGGTAGGTCCAAGTAAGCCACGCCCGCCAGTACTCTCGCTAGGCTTACTCGAACCGCCACACGACCGTTCTATTACCGCACGCGAAGACCCAACCGTATTTAAGTTTTCACCATGGTCACCAACCGAATCCTCCGAAGCAATGCGCTACTTTATTACATCGGTTATCCCAACTAACATACGTGTTGCATTCAAAATATTATGGCCAATCCTCCTTGCTCTTGCCGTTTTTCTGATTGCCTACATACGCTCTAAGAAAAAGCTCTTTGACGTGCTGAATGACAAAATAATCATTTACTCGTTACTCTTTGGCGTAATATACGTTGGTGGATACTGTCTACAGCATCTTTATGGCGGTTTCCGTTATATATGGCCGGCATATGCGCTATTTGGCGTCGCTCTCATTCAAATCACCATGCTTCACATATCGACACTGAAAAAACGCTCTTCAGAAAAGCACTGGTGTGAAATAGTAGTGTTCTCGGTACTAGTCGCGCTTGGGGCGGTAACTATTTGGCAAGAAATACCTCAATTCGTGAAATCAAGTGAATACGGTATTAAGGTACACCAACGAATCGATACCCTCGAAAGTATCAAGTTATTCACCAAAGGCGACAGAATTGGCTCAAACGACCCATACGCCGCCGCCTACTTCTGCTACGCACTAGAACTTAGGTGCTACGGAAAACCTTTCGACACAGACCAGCTGAAGAAATTTAACATTGACTATTTCATCAACTTCCCGGGAAGTAAACCTATGGATGTAGGTGGCACCGAAGTGTATCGCATGTCTAGTATTCACTTCATAAAACTCGATAAGTAAGAAAATACCCCGTAGTAACTTTCTACGGGGTATTTAGTGCGACATCTTTACTAGTTTTGGATGCGCTTCTTCAATCTATTCGATATAAAAGACGGCAGGACTCTCTTTACCATGGTTGCCATGGCGCTCTGTTCATACTTCAGCTTACTCATAATGTAACCGACACCCAGCCTTTTCTCGGCAAGCTCCTGACGGAGATACTTGTTCATCAACATATTTGTATAATAGCGATGCTTCGCCGTCCCCTCTCCAAAACTATTGTTACCACTTGAACCAGCAACAAACTTACGATGATGGTAGTTGGCTAACGCAAAGCCAGGGTCAAGTAGGTCAACGTCATAGATCTGCAGTAAACGAATACCGAAATCCCAATCACCACACACAGGAAGGCGGCTGTCGAACTTACCCACCTCCTCGTAGGCTGACCTTCGAAAAAGAAAAGCAATAGGAGTCAGTTGATTATCAATACACTGCCGATAAAGATTTATCGCTCGCACGTCGGGCATCCATGGCAAGACTTTGAGCTGCTTTATGACCCCAGCACTATTAGTCTCTTCAATGACCTTATTAGTCCTTGTAACGACACCGGCGATATCTTTGTGACCGTCAAGATGAGCGACGGTTTGAATAAGAAAATCACTATGCCACGTATCGTCATCGTCGTGAATTACAACGTATTCAGACTTGACTCGATCAATTGACTCGTTGAAAATCGTGTCTGGCGCATTACTCGATACTTCACGGTGAAAGAGTTGGACTTTTTGCTTGGACTGCTCGCTCAGACCCTCATACGCACGCTCTACTGCCATGACGTCGCCACCATCGTTCACAATGACATGCACATAGTCAGTAAAGCTTTGACGGGCAACAGACTGTAATGCTCTTTTTAGGAAAGCGGGCCTGTCTTTTGTTCGTGTGATAATTGCAACTTTAGTCATTCTGTACTAATTATACGATACTTCTCTTTTTCGCATCATACTTAAGAATTGCATCATATACCCGACTCGCATTACTCTGGTCGTTCTTATAGTAAAAACTGTCGACACGTTTTTTATACTTCTGCGGCATAGTACATCCACCCTCAATCACCTTAACAAGCTCTTTCACCAAAGCCTCGTAGGTGTAGGCAATCGGACCAAAACCATCATTCTCGTCAGAAAAGAAGTCTGCCTGATCATATGTGTGACGCTCGTAAAGTGTCTCGACATCAAACTGTGAGTAAATAATCGGCTTTTTTAAATAGGCAAAATCAAACATCACACTCGAGTAATCACTGACGAGTAGGTTACCTTCTTTAAACGCCTTTTTATAGTTGTACGGGTACTCTTTTACGCTAAAGTATTTATTTGCGTCAAAGTCAATCCGTTGGGCAGCAAAAGCAGGATGTAAGTAAAATTCACCGTGCATATTATTCTTTTTTAATACTTCCAAGACACGACTATCGTTCATAAAAGTATTATAAAAAGCGCGGTAATCTGATTTCTTAAATTCATTATCGTATTTACGCGCACCATTCTTGTCGGTCTTCATCCTCGCAAGATCTTTACGGTAAGTTGGCGCAAGAATGAGCTTACCTTTCGGCGCGCTCTCTAGTAGATCGTAGCGTGGCAAGCCGGTTAGAATGACGTTCTCTTTCGAGTAATCATAGGCGTACCTCAAGATAGAGTCGTATTCTTTTTGCGCACTCGTCACAAAGAGTGCGATGTTTTTATTGTAACGGTTGAGCCAGGTTGATAAGTCATGCCTAATAATTCCGTGTTGCAAGAAAACGAAATCAAAGCCAAGTAAGTCAACAAAGTGATTCATCTGTCGTAGGAATGGGTTTGTCGTCTCTATGTCAGCCTGTGAAGATATGACCTTATCAGAGAGGAGAAATAGAATACGGTAATACAAGCCGTTTTGATTTACCACCTTGCCGTACCGTTTTACTCTTTTATAGTCGGGGGATTTTTTTGATATGACGAAGTAAACATTTGCCTGGATATCACGGCGTGACTGAAGATGTCGAAAGAAGGCTTCACCGTTATCGCCTGCTGCGGTGCCGCGGTCACTGACGAGCCATATTGGTCGCTTTAAAAGTGGCTTGATAGTGAAATATATCGTGCGTAAAAGCAGCGTGCGTGGAATCATAACGACAGACTCCGCAACGAGAAGAAATGGCTTTAAAACCTCAAATACTCTCGCTTTCAGTGAAATCGATGCAAGGTTATAGGTTTTGACACGATTCAATAACTTCTTGGCGTCTTTTAACTTCCAGTGTCGCATAATGCGTAGCCAATACTGAAGTTCGAACCGGGCGACACGCCGTGAACTATAAGGGTACACAGCGATCAGCTCGCCCTCCCTTCGAAGGATAGAAGGCCCCTTTTTTGTATAGGTGCGCTGAAGATCACTCAACCCAGAAAAGGCGTTTGTGTGGAGCGCAAGAGTTGTGTCTTTCTGACCACAAGCAAGTAGGTGGGCGCTGAGAGAATCTTCTGGAGCAACTTCAATCGTTACCTCGAAACCACCACCGCTATACAGTTGATCACCAAGGAAACTAACTTCACGCTGCCCACGCCTCGTGGAACAGAGCGGATAGTCACCCTTGGAAGTACGAAGTACAAAAACGTCACGGCTACTCACACCGTCGCTTGTCTTGTAGCCTTCGATTTTATACTTGCCCGACCCTACGTAGTGTATAAAATCGATATGTATATCTAATGAGTCTTTAGTGCTTGCGATAGTAATACCATTAAAGACATACTTCCCGTTCTTAACCTCTAAGTACTTCTCGTAAGCAGCCCCGTGTTTCATTTTCAACAGCTGCACCCTGTAGCGGAGTGCAATCCCGCGTTTCTTAATAATGACCTCGTCATCAAGCTGCTTTACGATACCCTTAATTGTGTCCTTGTAGGCATGCTCTTCGTCAATATTAAGGACGTTCTGCTTTTTCTGATACAGCCGCCACACGAGGTCGCTTAGTACTTCATACTGCATAAAAGGCAAGACGCGGCCATCTTCTTCACGCCATAAATCAAGCATATAGAGGTACGCATATTTCGGAACGGTCGTGTAAAAATCTCTGCTTTTTTGTTGCCGATTAATTGCTGAACTTTCATCACGACGCTTTCGATAATTATAATGTGGCCCCGACAAGACGCCATAAGCTTTTTTATTTAAAAGAATCTCGCTGAGTATTCTGGCATCTTCAGATATCTTGAGTTTTTTGCTGAACTCTCTTCCTTTCAACGCCTCTCTTTTAAAAACACAGGTGGGCAGGTGAAATATCGGGTTGTCGGGATCTTTAGTAAGGTCTATTACCCGCGTTGTGTGAAACTTATAATTTGATGGGTGACTAGCAATATTTGCTTCAAAAAACAGCACCTTCGACGCAACAAAATCTACCGTATCGCCATGTGCCTCCATGAAGTCAACAGCATCTTTATAGACCGTCTCTGACCATATATCATCGCCGTCAAAAAAGTTGACGTACTTACCGCGCGCCCTCTTCATTCCGTTATTACGGGCCGCGCTCACACCTTGGTTCTTCTGATTAATATAAATAATATTATCGGGGTACTTTTCGCTATACTCCTGACAAATATCGCCCGAATTATCGGGGCTTCCGTCATTGACTAGAATAAGCTCAACGTTCTCGTTGAACCCAATTGTTTGTTTAATAACACTGTCTATTGCTGCGCGTAGATACGGTGCAACATTATAGATAGGAATTATAACGGAAATGATTGGACTTTTACTGCTCATATTCTCTACTCTTCATTATAAGTCACTCTAGCGGAAGGGGAAACTTTTCATCAGGCTTCGTTGCATCCTCTTCAGGTTCACCACAGGCTCATAGGAATCAATGGCCTGCTGTATGGCCTTGGTGTTGCCAATAATCGAGGGAGTAACAGAGCGAGTTTCTCTTCCAGTTGATAGATAATAATCGGTAAATTTATAATCACCACCCGTCACTTTGTCGGACAGTGGCATCCAGTTGTTTGGAATATTAAAGCTGTCAGAAAAAATAATACCGTGCAATGATGACGAGAGTATATATTCGCAGGCAGTAATGTCACGTGCTACCTTGTCGGGTGTCTGTAATGGGTCTATCAGAAGGTAGTCTGGATCGTCCTTTACACCTTCGAGAGCTGGGTGATTTTTGTCTACATAATGAGCGATGATGCCCACTTTATGCGTCTTTCGCCTACTCTTCTTAAAAGTGCGGTTTGCTAACAAGCCTGGATCACCAATAGCCACAGGGTGATGAGTAGTATCGACCCTTTTTAAGCTCAGTGGGCCACGTACTGCAGAGAAATCTATAGAACTAAGATGATTCTTGTCACCTGCTCGAATAAAGCCACTCCCCCACACCTTTACTGAATGGTCACCGGCGCCGCGTTGAACCATTTCGATAATTGACCCCGCCCCGGCAAGATCAGCTCTGTGTAGACTGCTGTGTTCTGCTCTCAGGCCAAATAGAGATCGAATAATATACGGTGTAATTTCATCGCCAAAGTTAAGTTGTTCGGGAAAACTATATCGCCACCAATATACCCTTAGACGCGGCCTACGTTTCGTACGAATTGTCGTTACAATACGCTTTTTTACCACTCCGTCGATGTATCTTGATGGGTCAATACTCAAAATTGATTGGTATATGCGAAGACAGTTCGACCTGTCAATCCACCGGAAAAACGCCTTCAGCCTTTTTCGATACTGTCTCGCTAATACAAAGTTATTTTTAGCAATCTTTTCGAGTTCACTCATAAGACCCTTGACGTCTTCTACGACAGGACCAAACCCACTCTCGCTATACGAATAGGACCCTTCGGACAGCGTATGCGAATCGTAGAAACTATCCTTATCGAACTGCACATACACCATTGGCTTTTCAAGGTATGCAGCATCAAAGGCAACACCAGAATAGTCTGTTATAAGTAGCTTCGCTTCTTCAATATATTTCTTGTAATCATGTGGTGGAGTTTGTATTTTAACGTATGCATTGCCTTTAAAATCTTTTGCTTGTGCCGCAATTGCAGGATGAAGTACAAATTCGGCTTTTAGTTTATGCTTTTTAAGAAAGTGGTGGAATGTTTTGTTAGAAATAAGGCCTTGATAGAAAGTGAAGTACTCTGACGTACGAAACTCTTCGTTATAATCCCTGTCACTCGAGTCCTGTCGACCCTCGCCTGCAATATTTTTTCGCCAAGTAGGCGCAATGACAACTTTATTTTTCGCCACTTGTGCCTCGGCATACTTGTCGTATCTTGCAAATCCAGTCAGTACAACCTCTTGCTTATCGAATCCATACGGATAGATAAACATGGAGTCGTACTCCTTTTGGGTCACGGTCGTATAAAGTGAGGCGTTTGTCGTGTACTTGTTATACAGTTTCGATATATCATCCTTGTTAATACCGTGGCTTAAAAAGATAAAATCATACTGAAGCAGATTACTTATCCTACTGTAGTGACGTCCGAATGGATTCAATGTCACATCTCCTGCCTGAGATGAAATAAGTTTATCAGCCAGCAAGAACAGTACTTTATACCTAAAACTATACCTATCAATGACTCGATACTGGCTACGAAGTCGTTTATAGTCTGGGCTTTGTTTAGAAATTGCAAAATACGGAAGAATTGTTGGGCTATTCTGAGACACCACATACTTCAGCAGCGCTTCGGCATTATCACCAGCCATGTCCGTCCTGTCACTAAAAATCCAGACCTGTTTTTTGATAAAAATCTTAGACAAGAAATAAAGAACGCGATAGAACAGGCTGTGCAGAACAACCTTGTAGCCACCCTTCAAAATTCCAGCAGCCATTCGTGCCGAAAGTTTCAACTCTTTTACTGCCCGATTCGTGATAGTACTATCAATCAAGACAAGCTTACTTGGAGAGGCGCTGCATACTAGAAAGTCTTTAGCGACAATATAGTTATATCCTGGATAGCGATCACTAAGGCGTGCGTGCGCCCCGAACTTCATGGGTATATACTTTATAAATCCGCTGTCTGCGTAAAACGTCGGTTGGATATTCTCGCCGTTTTTAATTGGGACCGTGATAGTAAACGAATTCTTATCAAAGATTACTTCATCAAGAAAGGTCTTTTGCGTATCTAGTCTAAAGACCTTCTCGGCTTCATAAAAAGTACCTCCTACTTTAAAGCCGAATCTGACGTTCCCGAACAAGATAGCGGCAACCGTCCCCTTAATGACAAGCTGCTTCCCTGATACCTTTAATATATCTACGTGAACGACACCCTCTTTGTTATAGTCATATATTTCTTCTTTATTAAAATATACCCTACCAGATTCATCGGCGTGCGTATTAAGAACATCTACGGAGTACTTCTTCGACAAAATAAGAAACTTCAACTCGGTGTGCAAGTCGGCCTGCGTCAGTATAACATCGTCGTCCATTTGAGATGTTAGCTCATAAAGCCTCTTCTTGTACGCCGCGGTTTCACGCCGAGAAAGCACTGGACTCTCGGCTTGCATAAAACGCCACTGCATCTCGTACATAATAAGATACTGCAGATACTTTTTTATTGTTTTATTAACAGGCTTGTGAGAAAGTTCCATTATATAACTATGAAACTCGTCGAGCATCTGTATATACCAGTGCTTCTTTGCGTAAAGCCCAGCCGTCGCTGAACCGCCAGCATCATGCTTCCTGTAAAAATATATGGGGTCAGCAACCACCCCATACTTCTTCTTCTTTAATATAATGTCCGTAATAAATAACACGTCCTCAGCGATCTTCATACCGGTACGGAATCGGCTATTAGCAACTGCGCTACTCTTCACGAACGTCGAACCACCGGCAGACTGAACAGACGAGAACTCGGTCGCTATATCAATAACTCGGTCGCTATGAAACCTATAGTTCAGGGCATGCTCGCCCTCTTTAGAACCGAAGAGTTGCATGCGGATGGCCACAAGATCTATCTCATTGTAGTGCGCATCAAAGAAATGAGAGACTTTTTCGGTAGTATCTAAAGAGAGCTTATCATCTGAATCGAGAAAGCTTATATACTTACCCTTAACCTCATCAAGCCCGCGATTACGTGCACTACTGACACCTTGATTTTCCTGCCAAACATAGACGACGTTTTCCGGATACAACTTTTTATACTTCAGGCAGATTTTCTCACTACCATCAGTACTCCCGTCATTAATAAGTATGAGTTGTATGTGTTGCTTAAAATCTAGGGTTTGCTGTAAAAGGCTTTCTACCGTTTCGTCTAAGTAGTGCTCGGCGTTATAGACTGGCATAACAAACGAGAATTTGTAGGTGTGCTTTATAGGATTAACCTCTTTTTTCATAGGATCTCCTAGTTCGTTATTTTCTGTGTTTAATAGTTAGCTTCGCTGGGTAGAGGAGTGGGTAGTGGACATTACTCCTTGTGTTACTAAACGTCATTGCGTTATCCCAGTTATCATAGGTCGTCACACCGTCTGAAAGGTTCACAGTTGCACTAAGGCTGTAGGTTTGGTTACCCAATATGTTTGGCATTGTAAAAGTTAGCTGTTTCTTTTCGTTCGCCTCAAAGTTCATCTTCTCGGCACCTTCAGTATTAAGGTTATTAGCACCGGCGAGAAGTTTATCCTGCTGATCCTTTAAGCGAAAGCCGAACTTAACATCCTCAATCGCCTTGTCACCGGCCTGCAAATCGACAACAATTTTTATTGTCTCGGACTGAATATCCGCATCGATATTATCAATAAATACCTCTCGACTTCCCCAACGGTCTGTGTTTAGCGTACTACTATCACTTTTAGCCTGTTCATTAAATAACTTTAGGTATTCATCGGCAACTTTATCGGCGTCACCCTCTTTCACTACCTTTCCTTCGCTAATCAGTACCGCGCGGTCGCAGTACTCACGAACTGCCCCCATACTGTGCGTCACAAAAACAATCGTTTTAGACTTGTCATTCTTGAGTGATTTAAAATATTCGTAACATTTACGTTGAAAGGCTGCATCTCCAACGGCAAGCACCTCATCGAGTACTAGAATGTCTGACTTTGCCTGAATAGCAACTGCAAAGGCAAGACGAACCTTCATACCAGAAGAGTAGTTCTTAATTTTTTGCTCCATAAAGGCTTCAAGTTCAGCAAATGCAACAATTTCATCGTATCGTTCGTCAATTTCTTTCTTAGAAAAGCCAAGTAAAGCTCCGTTAAGATACACGTTATCACGACCTGATAGTTCAGACTTAAAACCAACCCCTAGTTCGATAAATGACACAAGGCTACCAGTGTGTGTCACCCGTCCACTTGTTGGTTTGTAGATTTCAGAAATAATTTTTAGGAGAGTACTCTTACCACTCCCGTTGCGGCCTAGTATCCCGAAAAATTCTCCCTTTTTAATATCAAAGGAAATACCCCTCAGGGCATGAAACGTGTCCACACCCTTATCTTTCTTTTCAAAGACCTTTACAACGCTGCTCTTTAGCGAGTTGTTTTTATGACGCGGAAGGTCGAAGTCCTTCTTTACATTTTGTACACTAATAGCAACTTCTTGACTCATACTTACACTTCCTCAGCAAAATAAGGTGCTTTTTTCTTGAAAAGCCAGGCACCAAATAAAAACGTAACTACTGTTATCACGATAGGGATCAACGCAATAGCGAGACTGCCACTAATAGACAGTAGGGTTGGCATTTCATGCGATACAGAGACAAACCGTGCGTCTTGTACCGCTTGAGCGACAGGATTTATCAATACAAGCACTGCCGCTGCATGACTTATCTCAACCACCTTTGAGATAGGGTAGATGATGGCCGAACCGTAAAAAAGCGCCTGCATAATAATTTCCCATATATAATTCATGTCACGAAACTTTACATAGACCGTGCTTAAAATAAAGGCGAGTCCTAAGCCAAAAAGATATATTTCTATAATAAATACCGGTACTAGCAACATTGTCCAGCTCGGCTCAACATTGTTAATAACCATAAATACCACTACTACTAGCAAGTTTAGTACGAGGTTAATAAGGGCCGAGAAACTTGCTGCAATGATAATAACGTACTTAGGAAAGTTAATTTTTCGAAGTAAACCGCCTTGGTTCACAATAGCTTTTAGTCCTTGGTTTGTCACCTCGGCAAAGAAATTCCATAGAATAATACCCAGCAGCATTGCGACCGGCCAGTGCGGAATACCCTGTCCAATCTTAAGGAAATACACAAAAACAATATAAAGAATTATAAACAAAAATAAAGGCTTCAATAGAGCCCACAAATACCCCAAAACCGACCCCTGATACCGCAACTTAAAATCAGTAATAACCAGTTCGCGCAACAAAATCAGCGAATAGCGATATTTTTTGTATAATTTAGACTCTCTCACGACTATGCTCATTATAGCAGAGTCGCTCTATTTCATCAGAGAAAAATGCTATAATAGCCCTTAGTGAAAACAATCTCCCTCCTCATCCCCGCCTACAACGAAGCGCCCGTCCTCGACAAGCTTATGGCGCGCCTGGGTAATTTAGCAAATGACGTCAAAGACTATGAGTTTGAGTTTCTGTTTGTAAACGACGGCAGCCGTGACAAAACACTCGAGCTTATCCGTGATTACGCCGAGAAAGACAATCGAGTCAGCTACATTAACCTATCTCGGAACTTCGGTAAGGAAATTGGCATGATCGCCGGGCTTGACCACGTTCGTGGCGATGCAACGGTTATCATCGATGCTGACCTTCAAGACCCACCAGAGCTTATTCCTCAAATGATCAAGCTCTGGGAGGACGGCTACGACGATGTCTACGCGAAACGTAAGTCGCGTGAAGGCGAGAGCTGGCTTAAAAAGTTCACTTCAAAAATGTATTACAAAACCCTGCAAAGCGTCACTCGTATCCCCATTCAAGAAGACACCGGTGATTTTCGCCTGCTCGACCGTCGCGTCGTCGAAGCCCTGAAACAATTTCGAGAATCACAACGTAACACCAAGGCGATGTTTAGCTGGGTTGGGTTTTATAAAAAAGAAATCCTCTACGACCGTGACCCTCGAGCTGCCGGTGAAACAAAGTGGAACTACGTTAAGTTAGTAGAACTTGCTATTGATGGTATCACCTCGTTTACCACGGCGCCGCTTCGTATTTCTACCTACGCCGGTATTATCGTCTCCTTTTTGGCCTTCATCTACCTTATGTATCTTGTTATACGAACGGTACTTTTTGGTATCGATTTAGCTGGGTATCCATCAATGATGGCGGTCATTTTATTCCTTGGTGGCGTGCAGCTTATCTCTCTAGGTATTATCGGCGAGTATGTTGGCCGTATTTTCAACGAAACCAAGCAACGTCCGTTGTATTTAATAGAGGAATACCATAATGGAAGCACTCCTAAAAAAGCACGCTCAAAAAATTAGGTTTGCCGTTGTTGGTGGGACGAATACCGCCCTCGACTTTGCTATTCTTTTCATTCTTACTTTTGCGGGTATGGATAAAATCGTCGCCAACTACTTCTCGACTGGTTTTTCATTACTGTTTAGTTTTTTCGCTAATAAAAAATTCACCTTCAAACACAGGAGTGGTAGCGCCAAGAAGCAATTCGCCCTTTTCCTTGTTATTACCCTTTTTGGTTTATGGGTGATACAACCGCTCATTATTTGGGGTTGTACCTCGGCGCTGCAATTATATATCACTAATGACGCCGCTAACTTGTTTGCTGCTAAACTTGTCGCAACTATCGCTTCCTTGATATGGAACTATTTATTATATTCTCGCCTTGTCTTCAAGAAGGGTCAGTCTTAATATGTCCCATATCGCCATCGACGCCCGCATCATCAACTCGAGTACCGGCCGCTATGTTGAGCGCCTCGTTACCTACCTACAAGATATCGACACAACAAATAACTACTCTATTCTGGTTCGTGAAAAAGATAAGGACTTCTGGAAACCACGCAATGCAAACTTTACCGTCCGTGTTGCCGAATTCGACAATTATTCTTTTGGTGAGCAGCTCGGGTTCAATGCCTTTTTAAACAAACTCAGCCCCGACCTTGTCCATTTTTGTATGCCACAACAGCCTATTGCCTACAAAGGCAAGAAGGTCACAACCTTTCACGACCTCACCCTCGTAAAAACATATAATTCAGATAAAAACTGGCTGGTCTTTCATATAAAGCAAAGAATTGGCAAGTACGTTTTTAAGAAGGTTGCCGCAGACAATAACCACCTTATCGTTATTAGTGATTTTACAAAAAAAGACCTCCAAGCCTTTACTCCCGTGCCCGATGAGAAAATAAGCCGCATCTACGAAGCGTCCGATGTTTCTGCAATCGCCCCTAAAAAATACTCACTCCCATTTAAAAAGTACATTCTATATGTGGGCCAACAGTCTGATTATAAAAATATTAAGCGCCTTGGTGATGCTCACCAAATCTTACTTGCGAAACACCCAGACCTCGGGTTAGTGCTGGTCGGCAAAAAGAACGCTGCCGCGCTCACCACCGAAACCTACTTTCATAACCGGAACTATAAGAATATTCTTTTCACCGACTTTGTCGACGACCACCAACTAAGCTGGTTATATGCTCACGCCGAAGCGTATATATTTCCATCCCTCATGGAAGGGTTTGGTTTACCAGGCCTAGAGGCAATGGGGTACGGGACTCCGGTAGTGAGTAGTAATGCAACCTGCCTCCCTGAGGTGTACGGCCAAGCAGCACACTACTTTAACCCGGTTGATACGAGTGATATGGCCGAGGCTATCGACCAAGTACTAACCAATGACAAGCTACGCACACGACTTTCGAAAGCCGGTTATAAACAAATTAAAAAATATTCATGGAAGAAAATGGCCAGCGAAACCCACGCTGTGTATGAAAAAGTTCTAACTACCTAAGAGCTTGCTTGGGTAATAGTAATACGGCGCTCTAGGCCTTCACCCTCAGAAAACGTCTTAATGTCTGAGTATTCGGTCGCAACCTGGTGAACAATCCGACGGTCTGCTGCATTTAAGCGTTCAACGTGCGACGTACCGGTTCGACGAACTTCTGCGATCCATTCACGTGCCTTTTCAGCCAAACGGTCGGCCCGCTGTCGCTTGTAGTCGGCAATGTCTAAGTTAACACGGGTGAGTGTTGCTTCTTTATTGCGAAGGACATTAGAAACTAAGAATTGTAGGCTACGGAGTGTTTCAGCACCACGACCAATTAATAAACTGTTGATTTCAGTTGACGGGACAGAGAGTTCAATAACATCGTCTTCAATAGAAGCTTCAACCGACACATTAACACCGAAAAAACTTAAAAGGTCGGCAATATACGTGCGAGCAAATTCTACAGATTCTTCTCTGTTCATACGTTCTCCTTTTTACTTGTCTTCGGAGTGTCTTTTGCAGTAATGCGTGTAATGTTCGGCTTCTTTGATGCTTTGACAACTTCGGCCTCGCGCGCTTGGCGTTCACGAGCTTTTGCAGTCGCTTTACGTGAAATCTTTTTAATTTCTTTATCTGCCAAGTCGCCCATTTCTTCAACATCGCGCTTCAAAAGGAAGTGTTGTTGCACAGCAGCAAAGATGTTTGAGGTAGCGTAGTAAAGCGCCAGCGCACCCGGAAGCCCCATCATAATGAAGAACATCATGATAGGTAAGAACTTAATCATCTTACCCATCATCACTGCATTAAGTTCAGCTTGGTCTGGTTGTTTACCCTCACCAGCCTCTGCTAAAACGTCGCGGAGGCGCTTGCCGGAATTACCCTGTGGAGAGGTTTGCTTAGAGATAATATATTGAGTGTAAGCAGCAATAATTGCCAGAAGAACAAGGACAAAGTTTATGCCATTCGGGCCAATTGCGTGTGACGTGAGGTCGACAAACCCAAGGAACATTTTGTTGAAGCTGTCGGGGTCGGTAATGAGGTTTTTGACCGGCTCAATATTTTGCATGAAGCCGTAAGTAAAGTGGGCGATTTGGTCGCGGTGAGTGGTGAAGATTTGAATTACCTGGAAAAGGGCAATAAAAATAGGTAGCTGAATGAGCAAAATAAGAATTGAGCGAAACGGTTTTACTTCGTTCTTCTTATAAAGTTCTAGCATTTGCATGCTTTCAAGCTGGCGGTTTCCCTTTGCAGCTTTCTTAATACGTGCGAGCTCAGGTTGGAGTTTTCGCATTGCCTTCGCTTGATAAAGCTGTTTCACCACTAGAGGCCAGAGGGCGAAACGGACAATAATCGTAAAGATAATAATCGCAATACCAAAGTCGGCAAAAGGCACAACGCTATAAATTGCTAAGAGCAAGTTAAAAATAGGTTGGGCAATAAAGAGTTCGAAAATATTCATGAAAGTTCAGCTACCTCGCGCTTGTTACTGGTGTATAGTATAGCGTTTTCGGGTTATTTATACAATTCAGCTTTTTCAAATAGGGTAGTGAGTCCCTCTGAAATTTCGGCATAGGGGACGCTTCGTAGTTCGCCAGAGGTACAGATAATCACCACATCATACACACCATTCAGTTGGTCTAAGTGGGTGCGAACATATTCATAAACACGGCGGCGAATCCGATTACGCCCGACCGCCGACTTTATCACTTTCTTACTCACAACAACAGAAAAGCGGGGATATTTGCGATGCGTATTGGGCACATACTTAATAGTAAAGAATTGCGACCGAACCGCCTTGCCATTACTGTAAACGTATCGCAGACTATTATGTCCATGAAATCTAAATAAAGATGAGATCATTACTTATTAGTATAGCGTAAATAAAACATCTCCGCGAAATAGGGCGGAGATGTTTTTAGAATTCGTCACGATGTTTTATTTTACTAAACAGTGAGTCGTGCGCGGCCTTTTAGTCGGCGACGCTTTAAAACTAGACGACCAGTCTTTGTAGAAACACGTGCGCGGAACCCGTGAGTACGTGCGCGGTGACGAGTGTGTGGTTGGTAAGTTCGTTTTGGCATATCTGAATCATTATACTCCATTTCTCCCCTTTAATCAATCTGTTTACTTGCTTTTTCTAAATTAACTTGCCTGGTATATAAAAACTATCCCCAACTCCTTTCGTTTTTTCCACAGGTTTATAGAGGTAAATTGAAAATGTGTATAACTCCTCCCCTATACACCCTCTCCCCTTACCTAATCTATTTATGGTTGTGGAAAACCCCGTTTCTGACGTATAGTAGAAGATAGTTAATCAAAAAGTGAGTTGAGGGGAACAATGCAAAAAGATATGCATGCAATCTGGCAGGGTATCTTAGGCGAAGTCGAGCTAAGTCTCTCTACGCCGAATTACACTGTCTATTGGGCAAAAACAACGCCGGTGTCTTATAGTACTGATGAACTGATTTTTGAGGTTCCTAATATATACGTGCAGAAAAATCTTCAAACAAAATACGACAAGATGATGCGCGAAATGCTTGCAAAAAACGGCCTCACCCCTACTACTCTTACTTACGTCGTTCCGGTAAGTAGTAAGAAAGCGCGCATCAGTCGTGAAACAACTCTCGACAATACACCTTTTCTCTCCCAAGAGACAAATACTCACCAGCCTTCAGGTGGTACTCGCCCCTCATCACATTCAGCAGCGTCACCACTTGCTACTCGTGGAAACCTTAATCCACGTTATACTTTTGAGAATTTCATTGTTGGCTCAAGTAATGATCTCGCCTACTCTGCTAGCCAAGCGGTGGCTGCAACGCCTGGTTTAAAATATAACCCCATTTATTTCTATGGTGGTGTTGGGCTTGGTAAGACTCACCTCATGCAAGCCATCGGTAATGAGATTCTTAAAAACTCACCGGATACCCGTGTGTTGTATGTAAGTTCTGAAATGTTTGTTAATGAATTTCTTGAGTCGATTCGTTTTAAGAAAAAGGGCTTCTCTGATAAATACCGAAATGTTGATGTGTTAATTATTGATGATATGCAATTTATTGCTGGAAAGGAAAAAACTCAAGAAGAGTTTTTCCATACTTTTAATTTCCTTCATCAAAATAATAAGCAGATTATTATATCGAGTGATAAACCACCCAAGAGTATCCCAACTCTTACCGAGCGTCTTCGGAGTCGTTTTGAAATGGGTATGACAATTGATATTCAAATGCCCGACTTTGAAACTCGCTGTGCGATTATTACCGCCAAGGCTGCACTTTCGGGTGTAAGTCTAAATACCGAAACCGTTGAATTCTTAGCAAATAATATAAAGACGAATATTCGTGAGCTTGAGGGTGCGCTAAATCAACTCCTCGCCTATGCCGAACTACACCGCATTGAGCCAGATGTCTCGACCGCAGAAGGCCTTTTAGGTAACGTCCGCCACTCGCGACCACAACATATTAATAGTAAGCAAATAATTGATAAGACTGCTAAACATTTCCAAATAAAGATTGAGGAGATTTGCGGTGAAAAGCGTGATAAACATATTGTTATTCCACGACAGATCGCAATGTATCTTTTACGAAGTGAGCTCCATATGAGTTTTCCTAAAATTGCCGGTGAACTGGGCCGAAAAGACCACACTACCGCTATCCACTCTGTAGAGAAGATTGAAAAAGCTATTAAGCTTGATTATATGATTCGTGAACAAGTAAATTCTATCCGCGAGCGCCTCTATGCTTAATCTATTTTCTTCTTTGCCTGTTTATAACTGGTTAAAAAATGTGTACAGCTTGTGTATTAGCTATAGTAATGGACGTGTAAATACATCCACACCTGCCTACCCTACACAGGCCAGCTACCGTAGTATGGGTGTACAACTCCCCTTTTATACTCAAGTTTTAGCCAGTTTTACACCAAGTCTATACACACGTTTTTTTGAAAATCTACCACTGTTAAACGTACAGTTATTCACACTTTCCACACCCCCTATTATTAGTAAGACGAATTAAAAATAAGAAAGGAATCATAATAGTATGGAACTCACCGTGACACAGGAAAACTTCGCCAGAGCTCTCTCTGCAACTGGTCGAATCGCAAGCTCTAAAACACAACTACCAATTCTTAGTAATATCTTATTAAGGACAGACGGTAACCGCCTCCTCATCGCTGCAACAAATTTGGAAATTGCTACAACGCAATATATTGGTGCAAAAATCACTAAACCAGGCGCAATTACTATCCCCGCTCGACTTATTTCAGAATTCATCTCAAGCCTACCGAAAGGCTCTATTGAACTCAAGGTAACCGGCGAGAATATGCATATCACTAGTGGAAAATATCACTCTATTATTAATGGAGTAATTGCCGACGACTTTCCTGAACTTCCTACTATTAATGAAGAAAATTCTGTTTCATACGCTATTAATAGTGAAGAATTTAAACAGTCGGTTTCTCAAACTATTATTACCTCAAGTAACGACTCGACACGGCCAGTTCTTACAGGAGTTTATTGGCACTCACACGAGGGTTGGATATACCTTGCAGCTACCGACGGTTACAGGCTTTCTGAGCGCCGCCTCGTTGAAACAAAAAGCGAAGTAGCTGCGATTATTCCAACATCAACACTTCAGGAAGTACTCCGTACCCTTACAGATGACAGCGACACTATTGAAATTTTATTTGA
Organism: uncultured Candidatus Saccharibacteria bacterium; assembly: GCA_964388795.1. Lineage (GTDB taxonomy): Bacteria > Patescibacteriota > Saccharimonadia > Saccharimonadales > Saccharimonadaceae > Microsaccharimonas. Next base: position 277,467 of record CAYMBV010000001.1, read on the forward strand.
TGAAAGCCAGGTGCGATTCCGTATCAACGAAGCAGAGATAATTAGTCGACTTATTGACGGTAATTTTCCAGACTACCGCCAGTTAATTCCTGCTAAATCTGATATTACTGCTGTTATGGATAAACAAGAGTTTAATAGGGTTGTGAAAATCTCTGGCCTCTTTGCTCGCGAGTCTGGTGGTAGCGTCACAGTCACAGTCGATAGTGACAAGAAAACCGTCTCACTTCACTCTATTGCCTCTGAACTAGGTGAAAACACCTCCGAGCTTGACGCGACAATTACTGGTGATGGTCAAATTACTCTTAATTCAAGGTATCTTACAGAAGCACTTAACGTCTTAGATGCTGAATCACTCTCACTAAGCTTTAGTGGTAAACTCTCTCCTTGTATTATTAAATCGACAGTAAAAGATACTAATTACTACCACGTTATTATGCCCCTAAAGAGTTAAGTAATTGTTGTAGGTAATACAACTATATGACTTCAATCAAGAAAGTACGAGTTCAAAACCTAAGATCTCATAAAGATTATATTATTGAGTTCTCTCCAGAAGTGACGATTATTACCGGCGCAAACGGAAGTGGTAAGACGACTCTTCTTGAGGCAATACACCTCACATTACAGGGAAGTTCTTTTAAGGGTAGCGACGGTGAATTATTAAAAAAAGACTTACTCTGGTGGCGAATAGACACAGAATTTACTAATTCTGAAATACGAACCATTAAGTTCGATTCTCAAAAAGTAACCAGTCGAAAACAATTCACTATCGACAATAAAACGACCGCCCGCATACCCCAAAAGAATAAATACCCAGTTGTATTATTTGAACCAGAAGATCTACGCCTATTACATGGCTCCCCTACTCGCCGTCGCCGGTTTATTGATATTTTCATTAGTCAACTTAACCCACTCTACGGGCCGACGCTACGAAAATATGAACGTGCCCTAAAACAACGAAATAATGTGCTTAAAAGTTTAGCGAAAAATCACCTTTCATCTCAAGACGATACACTCTTTGCTTGGAATGTATCGCTTGCCGAACACGGCGCGTTTATTATTGAACAACGAATTGCTTTTATTGAACAAATCAACCAAAATCTTACAAAAATATATCAGGAAATAGCCGGCACAAACGACGATGTTTCAGTTCACTATTCGCATACTTTTGTTGGTGATATAAAACAAAAACTCCTAAACGAACTACACGCCCATACTAATAAAGACATCTACCTAGGTAGTACATCGGTCGGCCCGCATCGACACGATGTTATTTTTGAAATTAATACCTCCCCCGCTCTATCGGTTGCATCACGCGGCGAGGCCCGAACAATTGTTTTAGCCCTGAAGTTTTTAGAGGTAGACATTATTGAACAATTAATTGATAAACAACCAATTATCCTTCTCGACGACGTTTTCTCTGAACTCGACGCAACGCGCCAGAAACTGCTCACGAGTCAGTTAAAAGGTCATCAAATTATTATCACTTCTGCAACCAGTCATGCTGGTGAAAGCCTAAGGCATGTCGAGCTAGACACTAATGCCCGCCGTAGAAGTATTTAATAGTATAGTCTTCTGGCTTAAAACCAAGTGACCATATTTTTTCTAAAGCCTTCTCTTTTCCTAAGCCTGCTTTATCATAATAAACAACCGAAAGTATATCCTGGTTGTCTTTTTGGTAAGCGATGATGTAATCATCAGTACTTAAAGGTAAATACGCCTGAAGGGTCGGTTTAACAAACATATCCTCTAGAGATATACAGGCGTCACTAGTACGACAGGTGATAACCGTGTCGCCATTTATCTCCCCTTTTCTGGTTGTTTGCATTGAGACATTCCAGGATGTATCTCCATCTTTCAACTTAACAGTAAAGGTGGAGAACCACGACTCCGGCGAGTATTTATACGACCCGTCTACTATAGAGGCATGATAAACACTCTTGGTCGGATCTTTTATATATCTATATAAATCGTTCCCTAAATAACCAAAAGATTCTGGTGATATATAGGTTGTATAGTCAGAGAAATTATCAATAATGACTGTTTTATCTGCTGTCTGTGTTGGGGGTATCTTAGGTATCGAGGCAAAATATATCACTAGAACAACAGAAATAATAATAAAAATCGCAGCTGTGACAATAAGTATTAGTAGGGCTTTTCTATTCATGCTAGTTATTTAAAAACTCCATCATTTTTTTACCCATCTCTTCTGCAATAGAGCTATCTAAAGGTGTTGCAACATTATTATATGTATATCTATTGGAGTGAATTGACTTAAATGCTTCAAATGATGGAAATTCGTAAACAGTCACCGAGCGTCCACTACCTCTATGACTAAAGCTTTGCGTAGCATTTGAATCACCACTCGACCAGTTGAGCTCAAGAGAGATGATTGATCCATCTGTGCCGACACCTACTATCGTTCCTGTGTGACCAGGTTGTCCAGATGAGCTACCTTCACCAATAGACCAGACTGAAAACGGTTGTAGGTTAGAACCATCAGGATTAACCGATGTATATATCTCTGGTATCGATGCAACAAGCTGATCTGCAACGTTCACACCGTTTGGAATCCCCCTTAACCTAGAGGGGTCCGGAAGGGTTCTTTTCACTAACCAAGCGGGACCCGCCGTACAGTACCCTGTCGTCCACGAACAATACCCGTCCGGTGTATCACTTGTGAGGATATCGCCCGCACAGTAATTAGTCTCCCAATTATCAACTAACTTCTTAGCCACCTCAACCGCTTGATCAAACGTTAGGCCGCCCGCACCAATACTACAACTTCCCGCAGTACTGCCAGAGTCTTGATAAAGCTCAAGAAATTCGTTTGCTTTCTCAATACGCCCAGTTAGAACACCCGCGCCAGATACCCTGTCGGCTTCGGTAGGTACGTCATTAGACCGTTCAATAAGGGCATGGAAAAGCATCGTTGATCCATTACCTTCTTGAGACTTAGCGCGTTGTGCGGCAAATTTACTATTATAGCTAGCAATTGTTGTATCACCATCAACTGACTTTTCGGCATTCAGTTGCTGTTGCCAAGTCATTGCACCGTACTCGCCGTCCCATAGATAGTTTAATTCAAATAGAAGAGCCTGGTCGTTATCTTTAAGGTCAACACCGGCCGCAGCCGCGGCATTTTCTAAACCAGTTCGTCTAGTGCCGGTCCATTGAATAATACCTAACCCACCGCCACCGCCTATTTCCTCTACTGACGCTGAAAAACTACTTTCGTGTGCAATATTACCCATTGCCCCAGCTGCAGCGACAGGTGTGAGTCCCCTATCTTTAAAATAATTCCAAGTTTTATCTTGGTTGGTTTGACCACTAAGGGATGTAGGCGCTGGCCCAGTGAGACTACCACCCGACACCGCGCAACTATCACAGCCATAAAAAAGAATATTATTATTACTATAATAGTCGTAGTCACACCCAGCGACAGCACTAGCTGGTTGCGAGTAACTAAGGGTTGGTATTGACCCGACGATAAGTAAGAGAGCTAATACCTTTAATACAGTGGCTTTAGTGAGTATTTTATGAAAAGCTTTAAGATACGTTTTCATTTTTTATTTTCCACCCCCTATAGCAATATAAGGACGAGCTGGGGAAAATAGAGCTATTTTTGCCAGTAACCCATTTGGCAATGAAGATTGTGGTGAAAGTAGCGCTGCAAAGCCCTCACTAAAGGTCTTTATCTTCTTAGCCGCCTTAGAGAAGATATCTAAAAAGAACGAGGCGGTCTCTGTTTGAGTAGTTGTGTTAGTATGTGCCTCGGCTAATTGAGAGTAATCTATATCGGTAGTTTGGTCGTAAAATGCTAGTGCATTTGAAGAATTATCTTCGTAACCCACTTCATTATCTTCTCCAGAAAGAATATCTTCCACCTGCATGTCGTATAGATACAGCGACTGTGCAGCGCGAGTTTTTTCATCTACACCAGGGATAGTACCCGACCTTGCCTCTAAGCATGTTTGTTCACCGTCCTCTTTATAGCACACCTCGTCTGATTCGGTTGAAGTCGTATTAGCGCCTTTAATCGTACAGCCGGTTACCGACTCTAGGTCACCTTCACTACAATCTGCCATCATCATCATGATGTTACTGTCGTCTTTTGGTTGACCTGTTTCCGCGTTTACTTCACCAGCAACTAGGTTATAGACCTCGGTAGTTGACATCCCTAGATATTGCGACGGAATACCCGTACAAGGGTACCCAGCTGCGTTAATAGCGATTTCTTCGTTAATACCAAACTCTTTAGCGTGGCCGCAATTTGATACTGCTGAATCGGCAGCAGATACCTTATTTGTGAGTATGCTAAACGGTGAGTTGATGACCGAGCCTATCATAGAAAACGCTGACTGTAGCGGATTTCCTGGAACACTATAGAGCGAGAGGTTCGATACGATACTACCCATAAAAGTATATTGACTCGAAGTATCAAAAGGACTTAATGTCGCAATATCTTCCTCACGGCGTTCATCTGCTAGCTGTTGCATACTTTCACTGAAACCAGCCACCTGGTTAGTGGTAAGAACCGCAGAACCACCAGCTAAGCTTGCCATAGGAAAGAAGGTTAACATCGCTGTCCCTAGTGCATCACCCAGCTCAACACCTTTTGCGCCCGTGACATAGTTACCTATAAAAGGTGCTATTGTATCGTAAGCAAAACTCGCAATATTCTCTATAAACCCTGATTCTGTTGCAAAGTGTATAATTGCCGTAATCGCCCCGAGGCCAACAGCCACTTTTGTGACTGCCCATAAGCTCGCACGAATAGCTGCGGCAATACCACCGGAGGCTGCGCTTGCAGCGGCCCATATACCACTCGATGCCAAGGCTGCCTGTGGTGTACTGACGAGGTCGCAGGCTTCTCTTGTCGCTGTATCAATAGTACCAGTCGCCTGTATAGCAGGGTTAGAAAGCAAGAAGAACCCAGGGGCATATTTGGTCGATACACCGATTCGGTTAGAATTGACACCAATAGCACTCATGAGTATCGCTGAATCAAGCGCTGACTTTCCGTCGACTTTTTCAGTGAGTGAAGAACCAATAGCATCGAGTGCCTCGGGTTTAATTTCACCAGCCGATTGGGCACCCGCCGGTGAAAGTATAAGGTCTGAAAGAAGAATACCAAGTTGTACTGCCTGAATTGCACGGAAAGTGCCAGCAATAAAGCGAGGCATCGCAATAGCCGTGCAGGCCGTAACACCAATAGCTAGTATAGGGTCGCCACCAGTATTACCCACCTTCATACCCACTCTTCGGAGTAGTTTTTCAATACGTTCTGCGAATTTACCTTTTGCACCCTCACCTTTGACACCATCTTTTGGTGTCATTCTCTCGTTCACTTTATCGCCAATATTATTTTTTTTGAGATCAGTATCGGCCGCTAAGCCTCCGTTGCGCTTAAACCCAAACTTATGAAAGAAGTTCTTGGCCATATATCTGCCGTTATAACCAAAGAACAGCATATTTTTTGCGCCCTTTACGCCTTTTCGGAAAACGGGATTCTTCTTATATTCCGAGGTAAGGTCGGCAGCAAGAATAGTCCTCTTCCCCCCTTTACCATCGTCAATTTCGTAGCTTGTTGGGTTTGTATCGACGTAGCCATTGCCCGAGTAATCAACGCCTAAGGGTTTTATACCCTTTCTCTCAAGTGCTGATAAGAAAGATTTTGGCATCTTTCCCATACGACATTGCTTTAGCTTTAAGTCAGAGCACCCACTACCATTACCAACCGTTGCAAGCTTTTGTAAGAGCCTCTGCTCTAAAATACTACTACGAGTGTCGTTTTTGGCGACCCCGTTTTGCATTAAGTTTGGCAGCAAAAACGACGGCATCAAAGCACCACCAAAAAGAAGCGCCGCAATACCTGCGCCACCTCCGCCAATACCGAACCAAGAGCTCTTCTTTTTATACCAAGGTATTTTCACGCTTTGGGTATTATTACTTCGGTTAACACCCCACCCACCGGCTGGAACGTCACCTTCAGATTCTTTTTCACGTAGCTTATCGGCAGCTCGCCCAATATTTGCATCTTCTGCCGAGCTATCTGCAGTATCGTTTTTGAGCGAACGCTCGAAGTCGTCCATATTGATGTTGCCGCGTTTTTCAGCACCGGCCAAGTCAGCTAACGCGTCGGCGTGGCGTTCGCCTGGATTAAGCTTGTCTTGCTTCTGGTCGTCTGGAAGGAGTGTCGGCGCTGGCATAACTACCCTTTATTATAGTCCAGTTTGTTGTTTTTGTAGCTCGGTCTGTTCTTGTTGGGCGGCTTGAGGGTTGGTAGTAATAAGTTGTGTTTCGGTCTGACTAGCTTGAATCTGAATATGGACGTGACTTTGACCAGCAAAGAATAGCCCCTGACCAATTGGGAAGTTTGCAAGACGTTTCTTTTCTTCCTCAGTTAATTTGAAAACATCTGAAAGAACATCAACCGCACTCGACGACTGCTTGAGCAATAGTTGCAGTGAGCTGTTTGAAACAATCGCACGCCCCATTTTGCTACTCATGAAGTCCTCGACGTCTTGTGAGATGGTGGTTAAACCAAGGAAATATTTACGGGCACGCTTGGCAAGGCTAAACAAGAAGTTAGCAGAATCTTCATATTTCATTAATTGCCATGCTTCATCAACAATAAGCATACGTTTTCGCTGGTCGGTACGAGTAACGTTCCAGATGTGACTTAGGACAATATACATCGCAACCGGGCGGAGCTCATCTTCGAGGTCTCGAATATTAAACACCACCATAGGATTGTTAATGTCGATGTTTGATTGCTGACTAAAGATACCCGCAAAAGTACCAGTTGTGTATTTACGTAACCTTTGTGCTAACCCTGGGCCGCTACCACCCATGTGGAGTAGTGTGTCATAGAGGTCGCTAATGGTTGGTGGTGGTGACTGGTGTGTCAGAGGGTCGCTGGTAATACCCACACGTGCGTAAGTGTCGATGAGCGCTTGGTCGAGGTCGGCTTCTTCGGAAGGGCTCAGGGCGGCAACTGGCATACCGTTTGCACCTAACTGCGAACCACCAAGCATTAAACGGAAAAGGCCGTGCAAGGTAACGAGGTTTGCGCGCAGGGCGTCAGTGGCTTCGTCGCTATCAATGACTCGAGGTAAATCAAAGGGGTTGATACGTGTTTGTGAGTTAAGGCTGAGTCGGATATACGCACCACCCACTGCATCGGAAAGCTTTTGATACTCATTTTCAGGGTCAATAATAATCACTTCGGCACCCATCATCATACTGCGAAGCGCTTCGAGTTTGACGGTAAACGACTTACCTGCACCAGACTTTGCGAACACTACCATGTTGGCGTTTTCCAATTTGTAGCGGTCGAAAATAACCAGACCGTTATTGTGCATATTAATACCATACAAAATACCCGAATTATCAGTCAGGTCGGCACTGGTGAATGGGAAGCTGGTGCTAATAGCGCCGGTGTTCATGTTACGACGAATCTGTAGTTGGTCGGACATTTGCGGAATGGTACTATTGAGCCCCTGCTCTTGCTGTGAAGAAGCTACCTTACTGAAGACCATTTGCTGCCCAAAGATTGTCTCGATTTTTTGCTGCACAAAGTTGAGCTCGTCCATACTGTCTGCCCATAAAGTGACGTAAAGGCCAAACCTAAAGAACCGCTCGGCGCCCACCTGAATTTGGTCACGAAGCTCCTCGGCGTCATTAATAGCCGCTTCGAGGGCTGGGTCACGAACCCTCCCCTTTTCACTGTTAATAGAGGCGCTCGCTTCAAGCTGAGTCACTTTTTTACGCAAGTTATTTAGCACCACCTGGCTTTCAACCGGGTAGATATACATACTGAGGTCAAGTACCTCGTCGATATTAATAAGTGGACTTAACCAACCGGTATAAATTTCGCGGGGGTAGCCGTACACATAGAGTGTTCGGCCGTACTTTGTACCTAACCGAAAATGCCCAGCGTGAATCTCGATACTACTTGGGGCAATGAGGTCACGTAGGGTTGAGACGCCCTTAAGAAACGCCTGCTCAATTTCAGCCTGCTCGTTCGCACGCTGTTCGGCAGCGATATCGTTAGCAGATTTTTGCTTTGCCATTATTGAGGCCCTCCCGGTGCTATCGGTGGAAATGGTGTTGCTACCGGTTGGTTAGCGACCCCTGGTGCTGTGGGTACAACCGGTTGTGCCGCTGGCCCGCCACGCTTTACAAAAGTGTTAGCAACGGTGTCGAAATCGGCAAGCGGCTGACGTAGCGCAGTGTCGGGGTTATAGTGGTTGTAGTAGAGTTCGCCTAGTGACTTTGTATCGAGCTGTACACTTTGAATACCCATCTGAAAGAGGCCAGCCATGACGGTATCGACACGGTTTTTAATTTCATCTTTGGCCTTTTGGTAGCTGGCGCCGTTAATATGGGTAATGCTATTTTGTGGCCGAGCAAATAATTTACCAAAGAAGCCCTTTCCTTGGTCGATAAGGTTTTGAGCATCACCATTTGGGAAGAACGGCACCACAATATAAAAGGTTTTTTCCATAATATTAGCTTCGTCTGCGAGGGCGTCGATAAAGTTAATGTAATCATCCATTAAGATACCAAGCAGCATATTATCTTGGGTGCGACGAATATTAACCAGCTTATCGATATACGGGCCAATATCGACACGTTGTGAACGCACCAAAATTTGTATAGGGAAATTTAGTGAGTTCAGGAAGTTTTGGTAACTATATTCTACCCCTTCCCTTTCACGGTCACTCATGAGGTCGAAGTTAATAGACTTACAGGCAATGACTGCACGGAAGCTTCCGTCGTTCATAATGACGATACTATCGCGAACCTCAGAGAGCTGCAGGGTACTCTGTGTTGAGTTCGCGTTTTTAGGCATTGGCTTATTGGCGGGTTGAGTTGAGCCAACAACTGGGCCGGCTATTTGTGTCGGCGCACCAGATACTACCTGAGCTGGAGCAGCAGGTTGAGGTACCCCATTTTGCTGGGGTTGGTTAAACGGAAAATTATTAGGCGGCATACCCTCGCTGATTCCCACTCCTTTAGCCGGTCTAACTATCGCAATGAAATGACTACTTCATCACCCTCTTTGGCCTTCTTATTGATACGCTTGGCCTCATGAGCAATGGTCGCGATAGATAAATCGGGATTGTTTGCAAGTTCTATTATACCAGCTGAGACAGTAGTCTCGCTAGTGGTTATCGGTGTTTCGGCTGGCTGAGGTGGCGCCACCTCTTCTACAGGTGCGACGTAAGGGTTTGGTGCAGCCGGCTGGGGTGCGGGTGCAATAGACAGAGGTACCGTTAGCGGAGCTGCCATATTGGTCGTGTGTGTAGGGTCTGACAGGGGCTGAATAACCGTCTGGTTAATAGCTGGATAGGGATTAAATTGTGGCGCGGGGGGGTCGAGTGCGGACGCTCGTGCTACTGCTGGGTCAGGGGTGAGGGTCGCCTGCATCATACGTTCCCTTGCCTCTTCGCGCATTCGCTCAGTACTTTGCGCCATCATTTGGTCGAAGTTTTGTGCAACACCTGTTGTTGTGTCTAATACATCGGTTACACCTTGAGCCTCGAGGAACACATCACTATTCATTGAAGTTGCGGCCCCCGGCCCGCCAACCGCCCCACGAATTGCCCAGCCACCAGAGTCAACGATACTCGCTAGGTACGTCAGGCGTTGCGCCGCTTCATCTTGAGATAAGTCTTTTGTACGCTTTACCTCAACGACTTTCGGGGCTGAAATTTCTATGAGCGTCTCTACCCCCTCTGGGTCCCAAAGGCGCTGGCGTGGCTTGAGGTAAAACGAGATAAGCGCTGCTAAATAAATTTCCATCGGCTGATCTTTACGTAGCGGTAAAGCCAGCGCCCCGAAGAACAAGATGATCGGTAAAGGAATAATTGCCAAGCCAATAAAAATCTGGGCGAGACCCCAGGCTAACGCCCCCGCTAAGGCGACGACAATCAGGTAGACGAACTGACGAAAACTAAACGGACCGATGAGTTTATCATCTGCTTCAACGTCTTGGGGTACTTTGTAGGTTGCCATAGCTTGAGTTTACCTGCGAGGTGCGGGGTTAGTAGCGATATCCATAATTGCATTACGGTTGTTGCCTATGAGTCCTGATATATCTGGGTTACTAAAGGCCTCGTTAGCAGCATCGATAAGCTCGCCTTGAATCCCTCCAGTCGGGTTTGTTGCGGTAGCCGTTGTCTGCTGGCTGAGTAAGTATCCGAGCTCTTCTTTTGAGGTAGAGGCAACCTTTTGAGCGGAGTACCGATCGCCACCATTTGCCGCAAGGTATTCCAGAGTCTGCTCGCCCGCAACCCCTTCACTGCGTGAAAGTTGCCCAAGGACGCCTTGTCCAATGAAGCCTGGTTTTTCGGCAAAGCTTGAAAATGCTTGAGCAACACGCCGCTTAACCGCAGGACTTTCTCCAAGCATTCCATTCCAACTAGACTGCAAATCACCGAAGTTACCTCTGCGCGTTTGTTCCATCATCGCAGCGGCACGAGCAGCTCCGTCTCGTCCGTTGATTCCCTTTACGGCCTCACCACCCGCAACGCGCTTCAGGTCGGCATCCGAAATATTAGCCTGTTTAATCTGTGCGTTTGCTGCATCTATATCCTCAACATCAAGCTTATTTGCCAATGCCGCAGATTGTTGAGCAAGCTTTGTGCCCGCAGTACCGCTAATGCGACTAGCGTTAAAGGCACCACTAGCTGCCGAGCTTAACTTTGAGAGAGGATTCTTTCCGGTATAAACCCCACCCGTAATTTGCGCACGTCGAATCTGGGCATTGCGCCTCCGAGCCTCATTAAGTGCGGCAAGTCGTGATGTACTCTTGTACTTACCGCCAATATTTCCACCGGCCTTATTGGCAAGCCCAGACAGCTTCGCTCCTAGTTGTCCAGTTGCACTCAGGGCACCCTTTAGCAGCGAGGGAACAATAAATAGTGGTATCACGGCAATACCTATTCCCATAAGTTGACGAACCATGTCATCCCCTGCGCTATCGTAAATAATCTTTCCAGCAAGACCTGAAGCTCCAAAGACGACAGCGATAATTGGAAATAGGAGGAGTAAGCTAAAGAATAACTTGTACCATTTTTTAAACCAGTCTTCGGTATTTGGTAGTAGATAAGCGACAAAAGCTAAAGGAGAAATGATAAGCAGTAAGATAATAAGTGCTGTACGCCCTAATAGAATGAGTACAATCATTAACAGGGCAAGTACTACCGCAAGAAGAATCGGAACAGTAATAGAAAACAGTAGTGTTACTCCCCCTGCTATGACGCCAGCAACAATAAGAGCGATACCCAGACCGTTCCCTGTGGCATCAGCCGATACTGTGCTTGCGGGTTGAACTAACGTTCCAATACTATCGAACAGTGACTTGAGTGAGTAGCCAAGGATATTTGATAAATCAATTGCAACCTGACAAATAAAGAATGATATGTTGACGAGAATCGCCGCAATAACAAGACGAGGAAGCATTTTTTTCACACCGTAGTTAGTGACACCGTACCCGGTTAATTGGGAGAAGATAATAATAAGGAAGACGATAACGAATGCCACATTGGCGAAGTTACGCATTACAACCCATGCGTTATAGGCAGGCCCACCAACCTGCACGTAGTCGGCACTTGTTTCTAGGAAGCTGGTTGAAAGGAAGTCGAAGGCTGTGTCAGAGATGCTACCCAAGAAACCTAGCAGTGGACAAATAACCCACCCTAGACCTTCTATGCCACAGGAAGTGCCGTCTGTTGCGGCGGGGTCTTCAGGGTCTGTTGGTGTGGCTGTCTCTAATATGGTGTCGGTCAGCTTTAGTGCCGCACCCTCAAGACAGGCCTCTCGTCTATCTTTATTAGGATCAACAATTGGTTTGTTTGGGTTTGCACTCAAGTTATCGTTTACAGGGTAGTTAGATGCACAGTAGTTTGGGTTGTCTCTATTTACCCCTCCGGCAATACATGCACCAAGAAGCCCGTCTGCAGTGTATTTTAGAGTATTGTAGCAGATCTCCCCTACTGTTTTTCCACCGCTATCGGTTGGCAGCCCTTGCCCTAGAAAGCAGGCATTTTGGAGATTTGCTCCACCGGTCGCGGTATTGACCGTGCCGCCCGCCTTTGCACAAGAGATATAGTCGAACTTGTTAACAGCTCCTTTGGCGCAGGCTTCAATGAATACAGAGTTATTTGATTGAGCTGGGAAAGAGTTGCGACATATATCCATGCCAATCCACTGGGCGTACGCCTCTGCATTATTGCTAGTGAGACTAGATATTGTGTCTGAACAGGGTTTGTTATTAAAGTCGTAAACATCCTTCTTTCGTTCAAAGGGTATGAATAAAGGCTCTTCTTTAGGGTTGCTCATCCCCCAACTCTCGGTTTTTATAACGCCCGTTTTACTATCAACTATCTTAATACTAATGATATTAGTGCTGCCACCCTTAACACCTCCACAGGTGGTTTTCAGTTCGCCAAGTGCCGAGAGGTAGGACGCCGCCTTGTACTTGATTGTACTAGAGCCTGTTGGGTCGGTGCCTCCAAGGTAAGGTAGTGATTTAAGTTTATTTAATACACTCCCTGTAGTGCTTGAGGGCTCTCTCGCTAGATCATTCTTACATTTATAGGTACCTGACTCAATCGCACATTTATATCCCAGTGATTCAAGGGACGCTCTACCACCATCGACCTTAACACCAAGATAGCTGAAAGCTGCATTGATCCAGCCGGGCATTTCATCTTTCTCACCATTACAGTTACTTTTACCGTTTTGGTCACCCCACTGATCAATATTCTTTCCGATGTGTACTCCTTCAATACTGTTCCACATCCACCACCGCGGGCCTTTATCAATATCATCACCGGAAATTTCTTTTTTGAATCCCCTATCATTTTCCGAGTCTTCTATGCCACAGATTCTTAATAGCGAAAAGTACTTTATTGCCTTAGAGATGTTATTTAGATTCGTTTCTTGGGCGAATGTACCTGAAGCGGCTTGTGCGTGAGCTTGTTGCGCACCCCAGAAGCTTGTCAATACTACCGCAAAGAGAGCGACAACTAGCGCTATTAGCTTAATAGTAAGATGTTGAGAAATAATAGAAGACAGCTTAAGCATAACTGCCTTCTATTAAACCACATTACTGCTTATATTTACATATAACTAAAGGGCTAGTTGAACTCTTTGGTTGCCCAGATTTGCCTGCCAGGTTCGCCAATAAGACAAATGGTGATATCTTCTGTATGTACTCGGTCGGTGACATTTGTATCACGGCAAGTTAGACCGGCACTGTCCTTGTATAGTTCAGACGCAGAGTTAACCGTCGGAACTCCACCTGCACTACTAGCGGCAAGTGTTCGTCCAGTACCAGCAATCTGGCTGTCTCCTCCTAGCTCGTTAATATAGGCATCAAGGTTGCGGTACCCCGAGGAGTTTGCGCCTTCAAGAAAGGTGGTTGCGATTACTTTACGGGCAGTTTGACCGTCGAGAGTGCGATTTACACCGTCAGTAATAGTGAGGCTCATTCCACGCATGCTAGATATAAAAGCCCACGCCTGCTCTGGGGTGTTCTCTTCACCCACCGCTGCAGGAAGATTGATATCAGCAAAGTCTCCAGAAATAGAGTAGTAGCTATTTGCAAACCCAGCTAAGTCAAATTTTTGCGCCATGCCTAACGCATAATGGGCACGGGTAGCATCATTCTGGGCGCTAATCTCTGCAGGGGTAAGGGGCTCAAGCGCTTGAATTTCAGAATAAGGAACACCGAAATCGTACCTATCGGGCATTTCTGTCGCTGGCTTTGTTTCGGTAGGTTCTGGAGCGGGAGTTTCTGGCTCTGGTGTCGCCTCCTGGCTCTGAGTCGTCGTTGGCTTCGGCGCTTCATCAGGCGCACAGCCAGCTAAGGCGCTAATACCAATACCTACAACAAGCGCAGTTTCTATAATCTTACCTTCAGGGCGACGTAATACGTTGCCGATCTTCTTGAATACACCAGCTTCTGTCGCGTTAGTGGCAACATCGGCTGTACTAGGTTGATGACGGTCCATAGTGGTGGCGGTCCTCGTTTGGGTTAATACCAGCAAAACTGTTGACATACTTGCTGTTTGTTCTATATATACCACTAATGGTTGAAAAAGTCAATAGGCTCATGATAAGCAGGATACATATAATAACTACACAAAACTTGCAAAATCACCACTAACACCGTATCGTATAAATAACTATGAAAACCATAAAACAAACAATACGAAATGCAGTGCTGGGTGCGTTTTTGGTGTTTGGCTTATTTTTTGCCACCGCACCACTGACGGCCTCCCCTGTGAGCGCCGCAGGACAGTGTGGCGGTGCGACCACGTCTATTATTAGTTGTGGCGAAGATAATAAAGATAAAGACGGTGACGGCAAGGTAGGCTATAACGAAACCGGTGTCTGGGCTATTCTTGTTATTGCTATTAATATTCTAACCGCAGGGGTTGGCGTTCTCGCCCTTGCCGGCATTGTTTACGGCGCTATTCTTTATATGTCTGCAGGCGGTAACGCTGAACAGGTAAAAAAGGCCTACGGTATTTTCACTAACGTTGTTATCGGCGTCATCGCCTTTGCTGGTATGTGGGCGTTACTGAACTTCCTCATTCCGGGGGGAGCCTTTAACCTACTATGAAAAAAATCTTACATATAATGACACATACTATTGCCGCTGGGGCGATGCTGTTGTTTCTGGCATTGCCAGTCGCCTCTTTAGCGGTCGTCGCTTCTCCAGCCCTAACTTTTGCTGAAGATCCTCCGGCGGCTACAGGTGGCACAACCACCACTACTCCAGGTGCTTCGGGTACTCCGGCTACCTCAACTACCCCTGCCGACTGTGGCAGTGGTTTCCTTGGTATCCGCCCTTGGTACTACGGCCTAGCTGACCCTGCGGCTGATTGTGCGATTAAAGCACCTTCATCGAGCGACTCTAACGCCCTTGGTACATTCATCTGGGCGATTGTTCTTAACTGTATCGACATTGCCCTCACTCTTGCTGCCTATGTTGCCGTCGTCTTTATTGTCTATGGTGGCTTCCTGTTTATTACTGGAGGTGGCGTGGCGACGCAAATTGAGCGAGCGCGTAAGACTATCTTTAATGCCGTCATTGGGCTAGTCATCGCCATGGGTGCGATTGGTATCGTTCGATTTGTCTTTAATGCCTTCGGGACGGCTGCATCTGGTGCAACGGCAAATGGTTTCCAGAAGTTTACAGCTGCCGAACTACTTCACAGTGGCCTTAATACCGTGTACTTCTTGGGAGGTCTTATTACGGTCCTCGTTATCATTATTGCCGGTATTAACTACGCTACTTCTGGTGGCGATTCAGGAAAAGTCTCAAAAGCAAAAAATACACTCACCTACGCCATTGTTGGTTTGGTGATAATCCTGGCAGCTTTTGCGATAACTAACTTTATAATGAGGAGCTTTGCACAATAATGAAACGACTAAAACTATTTATCGCCAGCCTAACGATCGCCGTTTTTGGCGCAGTAGCGGTTGTTCCTGCGACAACAACTTATGCACTTGACCCACTAGGAGACATTTGTAGTTCTCCTGATAGCGCAAGCAACGAAGTATGTAAAAATAAAAACGATGACGCAATGAAGCTGATCGGGGTCGCAATTAATACACTACTATTTATTGTCGGTGCCCTGGCGGTTGTCATGATTATCTATGGCGGTATCCGCTACACCACTTCGGCTGGTAATGCATCATCTGTCACTGCCGCAAAAAACACTATTCTCTATGCAGTCGTCGGTTTAGTGGTCGCCTTCTTGGCTTACGCGGTCGTCAACTGGGTATTGAAACTGTTTTAATACGACTCGGTTTTGCCCTCAGGGGTTAACAAACCGTTAAAAATCTGCTATAACTAACCTAGATTTCATAAGAAAGGATTCACTAACAATGAAACAACTATTTACAAAAAAGCTGACTGCATTCGTCGCTGCTTTCATTTTCGCAGCAATGGCGTTGTTTGTTCCAGCACCTACTACTTACGCAGCAGACTGTAGCGCTGGTGTGGGCGGTGGCGCTAGTGCCGGTCTCGACTGTGCTAAGGGCGAAGACGTGCCTGACCAGCTGTTTGGCGAGGGATCAATCTTTACCACAGTGGTAAACGTGATGCTCTTTATCATCGGTGCGATTAGCGTTATTATGCTTATCTTCGGTGGTATTCGCTACACTACTTCGGCTGGTAACGCTGCAGCCGTCACCGCAGCTAAGAACACTATCATGTACGCTATCATCGGTTTGGTCGTTGCCTTCCTGGCATTCGCAGTGGTGAACTGGGTACTTGGTCAGCTCGTCTAGTAAAGAGATATCCTTTCTTGACAACAAACCCCCGCTTTTGGCGGGGGTTTTAGTATCTAAAAGAAAACGTCCCTTTCGGGACGCTTTCGTAAGAGCAAGATCCAAATAGCCTATTGAATTTGAATCTTTTTAGCAGCTTCTTGTTTGATTTTGTTAAAGCTGATGGTCAGAACGCCGTCTTTAAGGACTGCGTCTACTTCGTCTTCTTTGACACTAACAGGTAGTGCAAGTGTTCGACTGAATTCGCCCCAGTAACATTCTTGAATGTGCCAGTTGGTTGCTTCGTCGTCGTCACCGCTACTTAGGGTGCCGCTGATAGTTAGGATGCCGTCGCTAATGCTAACGTCGAGATCTTCTTTGTTCACGCCGGCCGTGCGGGCTTTTACAACAAGCTTCTCTTCTGTCTCGTAGACGTCTACGGCCAGTTGGCCCAAGAATTCTTCTTGACTGTCATCCCAGTTGTCGTCGCTCGCAGGTGCGGCCGTGTCAGTTGGTGTCAGATCGTCGTCGCTAAGGAAAGCTGCTGCCAGCTCGTCCTCAATGAGTAAATCTTCGTTTGGTTTACGGGCCATGATATCCTCCACTTTCTCTAGGCTCATTTGACAAATAGTCCTTCGTATTATACCGACGATGTGAGGTATAATCAACTAAATGGGTGGTATAAACGTAAAAAATACAATAGTTGAACGGGTACTACAAAACATAGCGCCCCACCACTGTTACAGCTGTGGGAAAGTGGGTATCCTACTATGCCCACGTTGTAAAGATGACATCATGCATGAGCCATTTGTCGGCTGTTTCTTGTGCGGAAGGGCTTCTCGGGGTGGTGTTTGTGAGAACCACGAATCACCTATTGCGCGAACGTTCATCGTTAGTCAGCGGGAAGGTGTTTTACGGGCTATTATTGACGCATTGAAATTTCACCATACGAAAGCTGCGGCAAAAGAGTTAGCACTATTGCTCCACGAGCGCCTGCCCGTTCTGCCCAACAAGACAATACTCGTACCAATCCCTACGGTGAGTTCACACATTCGCCAGCGAGGCTATGATCAGGTTGAGCTTATTGCACAGGAGCTTGCTTTACTACGCCACCTGCCGATACAACGACTACTGGGACGAACCGGCCGTGCAACACTGCACACCCTGAACCGATCTGACCGACACCAAGCGGCCCAACAGGCTTTTGAGGCACTTGCGGACGAAGCAATGCCAGAAGATACAATTATTCTTCTCCTTGATGACATTGTCACCACGGGTGCAACACTACAAAGTGCTGCTCGAGTTTTACGCCCGCTAGGCGTACCAATATGGATGGCGGCAATTGCCTACCAGCCTCTCGACTAATCTGCGTTCATCTGTTAAAATAACCAAAGTCCAATATGGAGAGGTGACCGAGTGGTTGATGGTACCGGTCTTGAAAACCGGCGTGGGGAGACTCACCGAGGGTTCGAATCCCTCCCTCTCCGCCAATTAAAAAAGCCCCGTAGGGCTCTTTTTATTTTCAGTTAACACTTTGATTAGACGTCTGTAAACCCAGCCGACCCACCCGGCATTATAGTACCGAGAACAAAATTAATAGCGGCAAAGGCTAAGAAAGCAACAATAAGCCCGACAATCGCGTAAAGAATGGTGTTCTTTGCAGCGGTAACGGCTGCTGCATTACCGGCTGAAGTGGCGTAACGAAAACCACCGAAGATAACCATAATAACTGCTAAGGCGCCAACGGCAAACAAAAGAGTATTGGTAATGGTCGTAATAACGCCACCATCACCAAAGAGCGTTGCAGGTACACCGTTACCCCTTGCCGCTTCGGCACCTGCCTGAACACTTGATTGTGCGCCAACCGCGCTCACCCCAATAGTCAGCGCGACGGCGATTGAGAGTGTGAGGCTGGTGATAATTCCAAAAACTTTCTTCATGTATTTATGTACACCTATTACATAACTATATTGTTATTATAGCAAATAGTGGCGTAAAACGCTAGTCCCACCCCCTATTTTATGCTACAATCGTCTAAAGTTAGTACCCAAGTGGCTGCTGCGTGATACGCAAATAATGTGACGGAAACCGTCCTATTGGCAGTACGAAGCTCTAACATACGGAGGAGTACCCAAGTGGCTGAAGGGGACGGTTTGCTAAATCGTTAGTCTGGGGAGACCTGGAGCGGGAGTTCGAATCTCCCCTCCTCCGCCAACATTATGAGAATATCGTCCGAAAGGGCGATGTTTTTTTGCATAAACACCATGTTATACTAAAAAATAGCATGGAAAATGAGACACAAGATAACCAGCAGCCCGATCTAGAGGTATTGCCAGAAACAGAGGCGCAAATGGCTCCATCGTCGTTTGAGGATGACACACCAGACAACCCGCCCATTACCTGGTCTGCACAAGAGTATGTTCACCTCGATAGGGGCCCTGTGTGGTTTGTCGTCTTTGGCGTGGTTGTTTTAGGGTTAATCGCTCTTGATATTCTCTTTTTGCATACCTGGACACTTACCGCCCTGGTGATTGCTATGGCCGTTGCGCTCATTATCTATATTCGCCGCCCACCTCGCACGCTGACGTACGCCCTTAGTCCTCGACAAGGGTTATATGTCGAGCAGCGTCTCTATACGTTTGATCAGTTTAAGTCATTCGGCATTATTAAAGACGGTGAAAATAATTCGATTATGCTGATTCCTCGAAAACGTTTCGCCCCTGGTGTGTCGGTTTTCTTTCCAGAAGACGCCGGTGAGCGGATTGTTGATATTCTTGGCGCTCGTCTTCCAATGGAAAACCTCAAGCTCGACGTTGTCGACATGATCGTACGAAAACTTCACCTCTAACCCTTGGTCTGTATCTAGATTTTTCCCTGTCGATGTGATACAATTGCCACTGTTCGCCTGATTTTTTCGGGCCGAAAGCACCTTCTAGTTACAAAGATAGGCTCGTTGTGAAAAGGACATCGTTCTTTCTACAACGGGCGCTATCACCAAGTAACAGTATGTGCACCCGTAGCTCAGCTGGATAGAGCGTCGGCTTGCGGAGCCGAAGGCCATAGGTTCGAATCCTGTCGGGTGTACCATAGAAAAAAGACGAGTTGTAGCTCGTCTTTTTTCTATGATGGACTCGGTGAGTGCTACCCCCTGCTGACGCTGAAGCTTTGCTATAATAACTAAGCTGGAGAGATGCAGGAGTGGTTGAACTGGCCGCTCTCGAAAAGCGGTAAGGTGAAAGCCTTCGAGGGTTCGAATCCCTCTCTCTCCGCCAGAAAGCCCCGACGATTCGGGTGTTTTTTATATCTAAGCTACAATGAAACTATGCAAGAGACGATTTTTACCAAGATTATCAAAGGTGACATTCCGTCACATAAAATTTACGAAGACGACCTGACCTACGCCTTTCTTGATATTTACCCTGCCGCCGAGGGCCACACACTAGTTGTACCTAAAAAGCAGGTAGAGTTTGTATGGGATCTAGAAGACGCCGACTATCAAGCTTTGATGCAGTCAGTGAAAAAGATTGCCCAGCGTCTAAAAGAGGTGACCGGCAAGCCGTATGTTGGCACAATGGTTGTCGGTACAGATGTCCCCCATGCCCATGTGCATATCGTGCCGTTTGACTCACCAAAAGAAATTAAAGCCGTCGTCAGTATGAGCGGTCGCGACCAACAAGAGCCTGACCATACCGCCCTTGCAGCCTTTGCCCGGAAAGCTGCCCTTTAATGGCACTCAAAATCTTAACGGTTGGCAAAAAACACGAAAGCTGGGTAACGGAAGGTATTGAACGCTACCAGAAGCGCCTGAAGGGCGGCTTTCAAGTAGAATGGGTACTTTTACCACATTCCAGCTTAGAGGGCACGAGCGCCCGCCAGGAAGAGTCTGAGCGGATTATTTCGCGTCTAAAGGACACCGACTATGTCGTATTGCTCGATGAGCGGGGTAAAATGATGGACTCACCTGCTTTGGCGGCACTTATCGACACTACTCTTACCCGCTCCTCTTCAATAGTATTTGTGATCGGGGGCGCTTATGGAGTTAACGTAGCAGTAACCCAGCGCGCCCAGGTGGTGTGGTCGCTGTCACCACTCGTCTTCCCTCACCAGCTAGTACGGCTCATGCTCACCGAGCAAATATACCGGGCGCAACAGATTACCGCTGGCGGCTCGTACCATCACGAGTAGGTACTACCTACTCCTTACCACCCCATAAAAACATATCTAGGGGGATACGTTATTGACAAATAATCAAGCTTATGCTAGTATTGCTTTTAGACATAAATCAAAAACAAAAAAAGAAGCATGTTGTTATTTATCAAACCAGTCCCCATTATCATTACCTTTGCCACTATGTTTGGCGTACTCGTCCACGACATGAGTATCGACAAAGTTGCTAGGGTTGCGACCGTTCCTCCCTCTGCTTGGGTAGCGGCAGCAACCGGTGCAATGGCAATGAGCGCGCTACTTGCCAAGAGTGACCACGTTCACGTTGAGCGCGCCTCGGTAGGCGCCCACCATAACTCAACACTGCCAAAGGTGCACCCTCCCCGTGATGATGATCGCGAGTATAACAACAAGAACAAGAAACAAGGTGCCGCTGGCGGTGATGACCATACGTATATTTGGCCATCGGTATAACAGGATGTTACTTAAGCAATTCTAATTCGTGAAGCAGGCGTTCAATGAGCGCCTGTTTTTCTTTGAGCTGTTTTTCACTTTCGGTGACCAGTGCCGCAGGCGCTTTGGCACGGTAGTTTTCATTAGCAAGACGACCCTGAAGGACGGCAATTTCTTGATGAGTTGTCGTAATGCGCACCTCGAGGTTTTGTTTGTGCTCCTCGAGAGTTTTTGCAGGAATATCAAGCCAAGCGTCGTGGTTTGCAAGTGCAAGGCGCAGGCCACGCGGCTGGTCGACTTTTTCAATATCTTTTAACTTCGCAAGGCGCTTAATGAGGCCCTTGTTGTCGTCAATAAGGCCGTTATCAACGTAAAGCATGGTGTAGCGGTCGTTGCCCGGCAGTGATGTTGAAACGAAACGGGCTTCGGTAATCACTAGCTGTGTCTGTCCAAAAGCGGCTGCTAAGATATCGCTGTACTCCAGTGGAGTTGGCCAAGTTTCACTGATGAGTTGGTTATTGCACCAAGGGAGTGTTTGCCAGATAGTTTCGGTCACAAATGGTGCGAATGGGTGCGCTAGCTTCAGACAGGTGCTTAACACCCAAGCTAAGAGGTGCGGGTTATCCTGATCTTTAGAAGCTTCAATATACCAGTTGGCAACGCTGTCCCAGATAACGTGGTACACGGCCTCGCTGGCCTCGGCAAAGCGAAGGGCTTCAAGAGTGCGTTGGATGGTTTCACTGGCATTTTGAAGTTCGCTAATAATCCAGTGGTCAGCGGTGGTGACGGCCTCGGGTGTAGCCGGTTCGTAGTCGTCCCCTAGTTTGTTATCTATAAAACGCGCAATGTTCCATAATTTGTTACAAAAATTACGACCAGCAATAATACGGTCAATGCTAAAAGCCTGATTTTGTCCAGGGCTACGACTGGCAATGAGGCCAAGACGGAGGGCGTCAGAGCCGTATTCGGCGACCATATCCATTGGGTTGATGACATTCCCCTTGCTCTTGCTCATCTTTTGGCTGTTTTCGTCGAGTACCATGCCATGGAGGTAAACGTCCTTGAACGGTACTTTATCCGTCGTGTAAAGACTCAGCATGATCATACGAGCAATCCAGCGGTCTAAGAGGTCGGTGCCGGTTTCCATGAGACTTGTTGGAAAGAAGCGGCTCAGATTGCCATCTTGCAGGTAATCGGTAGTAATAAACGGCCATTGACCACTACTAAACCAGGTATCAAAGGTGTCCTCTTCGCGTCGGTATGTCTTACCGTCAACAACTATTGTTTTTTCGTCAACATTTTCATTAAAAATCCAATCTGTTTCGTCTGCAACGTTTTGGAAGGCTGGAATAGGAATACCCCACGGAATTTGTCGCGATAGGTTCCAGTCGTGAATGCCCTTTAAGTATTGGACAAGAATATGCTTACGACCTGCTGGGTGAAAGTGAATCTCGTTGTTTTCAATCGCCTCAATAGCACGCTGCGCAAGCGGCTCCATTTTTAAGAACCATTGGTCTTTGATGAGAGGTTGAATCGGGAGTCCGCTTTTATAGTCGTACCCAACGGTGTGTTCAATTTCCTCTTCTTTACGAATAACCTCTTCGGCCTGCAAAGCGGCAAGTGTGCGTTTACGCGCCGCTTCAACGTCTAGCCCTAAGAATTGAGGCGGGACGTTTATCATAGTGCCATTGAAGTCAATCACCTGAATGCGCTCGAGATTGTGACGCTTCCCTACCTCAAAGTCGTTAGGGTCGTGTGCTGGCGTAATTTTTACCGCCCCGGTGCCAAAGTTTGGGTCAACATACTCGTCTGCAATAATAGGAATTTCACGGCCTGTAAGAGGTAGCTGAACATGCTTGCCGATCATGTCTTTATAACGCGGGTCGTCTGGATGGACGGCAACAGCAGTATCGCCAAAAAAAGTCTCGGGACGAGTGGTGGCAATGACAATTTCACCAATTTTATCGATGAGCGGATAGGCAATGTGCCAGAGCTTCCCTTTTTCGAGCTTGTGGTCTACTTCAATATCGGCGTAGCTTGTTTGGTACTTTGTACTGTAGTTAACAATACGCTCACCCCTGTAAATAAGCCCGTCGTTCCATAGGCGTTGGAATGTTTTGTAGACCGTATCAACCACTTTTTTATCTAGGGTAAAGACGAGGTTGTCCCATGAGGCACTTGTGCCCAGAGCCCGAATCTGGAGCTCCATGTTACCCCGTTGCTGGTCGACAAAATCCCACACCTGGTTATAAAGCTCCTCGCGGCTATAGTCGAAGCGACTTTTACCCTGCTTAGAAAGCTCCTTCTCGTACACTACCCAAGTTTCAAAACCGGCATGGTCAGCCCCCGGAATGTAAATGGTGTCGTGGCCGGTCATGCGCTTGTAACGCACCATAATATCTTTTAAGCTCATGTCGAGTGCATGACCAATGTGCAAGTTTCCGTTGGCGTTAGGTGGCGGCATGATTGTACTATAGGTCGGGCCCACCCCTGTTGGATTAAATGCACCACTGGTTTCCCAGAGGGCATAGATGTTTGGCTCGTATTGGTTTGGTTCGTACGTTTTTGCTAGTTTCACGTGAAAATTTCTCCGAATAATGGGATTTCACGTGAAAATATTGGGAAAATTTCACGTGAAAACGGGAACTTTCTTCAGAGGTTCACCGCTCCCTTCACTGATACATAGTATAGCATACCGTGAGGCTGTATAATGGAGGTATGATTGAGCTGCAAAGATGTAATGATAAAGATCAGTGGGATGAGTATATTCTTGAGCATGGCGGTCACCCGTTGCAGTTATGGTCTTGGGGCCAAGTGAAGAGTGGTCATGGCTGGGTTGCAGAACGTATTTTTGCCTATGATGTGAACGATGGTGAAGAGATTATTGGCGCTGCTCAGGTGTTGGTTCGTAAGCTCCCCTCACCTTTTCGTGCTTTTGCGTATATTCCACGCGGACCTCTAGTACCGGCGAAGCATCAGGCGGACTTTTTGAATTTGTTAAGTGTTTTAGTGAAGCGTGATCACCACGCCGTAGGGCTGTCGATTGAGCCAGATGTACTTGAGTTTGAAAAACCTCAAGGGTGGATTCGTGCGACAAACAAGATTCTTCCCGCAGAAACGGTGGTTTTGGACATAAAAAAAGCCGAAAGCGACCTTTTAACTTCTATGGCAAAGAAAACCCGGCAATATATTCGTAAGTCTGCCGCAGACGTTCAAATAAAACAAGTAAAGACACGTGAAGCAATTGAGACGTGTCTTGAGATTTATAAGCAAACGGCAGCCCGGGCTGGCTTTAACTTACATAATAACCGATATTATCTTGATGTTTTTGCACAGATGCAAGACTACTCCCCTGTTTTTATGGCTTACGAGAAGGGTGAACCGGTAGCATTTTTATGGCTGGCGATTAGCGAGACTGTGGCCTATGAGTTGTATGGCGGTGTGACCGAAAGGGGTCAGGAGCTTCGGGCAAACTACGCTTTAAAGTGGCATGCGGTTCGACAAATGAAAGAATGGGGCCTGGAGCGCTATGATTTTGGCGGCTTAGTGGCGGGTGGTGTGTCTACCTTCAAGCAACAGTGGTCACCAGAGGTCACGGTGTATGCGGGAACGTTTGATCGACCCCTATCCCCTCTTTATACGCTTTGGAGCAAGGCTTTACCGTTTGCGAAACGTGCCGTACAACGAATACGTCGAAAGCCAACTCGATAACCTATTTGAGATAATTCTTATATTAAGCTTAAACAGTCTGTTTCCAGGCTGTTTTTGTCATTGAGAGGCTCGGCTGGATCTCGAGATCCAGAGGTGAGGCGGGGGAGTGGTGTTGTGCGTAGAAACAGCCAAGCGTGGCGATCATAGCGCCGTTGTCGGTACATAGTTGCATCGGTGCGTATTCAATTGCAAGGGGAAGACGGTCGCTCAGTTGGCGACGAAGTTCTTGATTGGCGGCAACCCCACCGGCGATAACGACTGAAGCAGGGGAGTGATCGTGAAATGCTTTCTCTGCTTTATCGACAAGTGTTTCAATGGCGATATGTTGAAAGCTAGCGGCAAAGTTTGCGCGCTGAAGGTCGTTTAAACGCTCTGCAAGCTGGAAGGAGGGGAAAGATGTGTCCACGCCCACTTCGTGCTGAACAGCCCTTAGAACGGCTGTCTTGAGGCCTGAGAAGCTAAAATCATAAGCACCTTGAAGCTTTGCCTTAGGTAGCGAATATTTTTTTGGATCACCATTTTTGGCTGCTTCAGCGATTGAAGGGCCACCAGGGTAGGGGAGGCCAATAATTTTGGCGACTTTGTCAAAAGCTTCGCCAACGGCATCGTCTTGTGTTTGACCTAGTAACTCGTAGTCACCGTGGTCACGGAAAAGTACTAGCTGCGAGTGGCCACCGCTCACAATGAGGGCCAACATTGGAAAGGCCGGCTGATGCGAGGGGAGTGTCAAATTTTGTCGTGCCGCTTGCTCCTCGCTTTGTTCGGTAAGAAAGTTGGCATAGACGTGCGCTTCGACATGGTGAATGGGGTAAAGAGGAATATTTTTTTGTGCTGCTAATGTTCGAGCGGCAAGCGTACCGACAAGCAAGGAGCCCGAAAGCCCTGGCGCATAAGTGACGGCAATACCATCTATCTCGTCCCAGGTAAGGCCAGCATCTTTAAGGGCCTGATTAATGACTGGATTAATCACCTCAATGTGGCTTCGGGCTGCTACTTCGGGAACAACGCCGCCATACACTTTGTGAATATCAATTTGTGATCGGACCACGTTCGAAAGAAGCCGTTGTCCATTTTCAACAACAGCGGCCGCTGTTTCGTCGCAACTACTTTCAATTCCCAATATTCTCATCTGTTATATTGTACCACTTTGTTGTGGTTTGAACATTCCTGCTTGCAGTTTGCTGAGAGCAAGCTTAAAATTATAAGCAGAAACTCAGCAATACATCAGAAATGAAAAAGGGAGGCATCTATGCAATATCAGGCATGGTTACTTAAGGTGTGTGGTTTAGTGTTGGGAATCGTCGTGGCGACACTTGTGACGAATACGACCGTCAGCGCGGCAGCCACAGAGGTGTGGCAAAGTGGGGTATCGCTTGTGTCGCGAAGTGAAAGGGGGTACGTACATGACGGAATTATCTGTGGTGGCACGAAAACGACCATTGATGTCATCGGTAACGGAATATATAGCAATGCCTGTGTTTTTGGAGATGCAAGCAGCCTGCGCCTTGCGTGGTTTTCTACAGGTACCGCGTTTCTTTATGCCATTGCTTTTCCAGGAGTATCGTCTTTTTACGAACTTCGAGGTGTGTGCGCAAATCATTCGTGTGTCTATGCGGCAGTATCCGATGTTTACATAACAACAATGGCTTACGATTCAACACACGCTGGAGCAGTTGCCTATAAACAATTCAGTCGGCACGTAGTGAAACGTTTCGACATCGCCAAGGGGTCTCCATACTATGAATTTCAGTCACCACAACCGGACTACTCAATGAAAGCAGGCGACACATGGCTACCTACAGGTAAAATGAGCATATCTTCAAATGGTGAATGGGCACTTATCGAATTAAAGGGCTATGGCCTCTTAAGAATGAATACAAAAACGTTTGATACCAGGAGATTCATGGCACCAAGCGCAGCCTATGGCTCTGGGAGTAATCCTGCGTACGAAATGACTATCACGAACGATGGTACGCTTGCAGTTGCGACAGGGCAAAACGCAGGGTTAGTTGCTATATCTATAGATGAGACATGTGGTGATAGGCTAGTGGCGGGCACGCAAAAGTACTATCAGCCGACAATTATACATTGCAAAACACTCCCTCTCTCCTTAGATCGATACGTTACTTCAGTGCGACATGGGGCGTCGCCGTGGTTCAGTGCGTCTGGTGATCATCTTGGAATAACCTTTGTTTATACAGACGGCACATCGGAGCGTCTTATGCTTGCAGCACAAGACGCGTCGGTGGACGTGACGCTTCCCTACCTGGCGCTAGGGGATTCGTTTACTAGCGGAGAGGGCGAAACAGATATTGCGAAGTATCGATTACTATCAGATACGACCCTTACGCCATGCCATGTTAGTTGGCGCTCGTACCCATTTCTTTTAGGGAGTCTTTGGAACTTGCAGGCTGAAAGTGTGGCATGTTCCGGGGCGAGGACAGTCGACATATACGGCAGGGGGAGGTATAGGGGGCAGGCGCAATCTTTACAGCAACTCAGTATAGCCGAGTACATACACCTGAAAGAAAGGGCTATCGATAGTTTTCGTTCGGGTATAGCTCTGCAGAACGAGTTTGTTGTTGCGCATCAGCCTGCAGTGGTGTCGCTGAGTATAGGGGGTAACGACGCCGGTCTTATCGCAAAACTAAAGGCATGCCTTAGTCCTGGTACCTGCGAGTGGGCGTTAGATCCACAAAAACGGTACGCCACGGCCAAGGAGATTGCTAACGTACAAATAAAAATAATAGAGACAATTAAGCGAATTCGTCAGGTCTCACCAGGTTCTAAAATTATTCTCGTGGGTTACCCGCAAATAATTAATACAGACACGAATACTCACTGTGGAGCTATTGTAAATGTTCTTTTATCTCGTGATGAGAGGATTTTTATCAGAGAGTCCATTACATATCTCAATAAGATTCTTCACTCTGCCGCCACCGCTACCTCGATTGACTTTGCAGAGGTTGAAACAGCCTTTAAGGGTCATGAACTCTGCGGAACAACAGACACTGCGGCCATGAATAGCCTACGGCTAGGGAACGACATCGCTCCAGTTGACCTGCTACCAGCGGTGCGTGTTTTTGGGGCAGAAAGCTTTCATCCCACACCTCTTGGCCATCGGCTTATTGCTGACGCTATTTATGCGCAGTATCCATCGTCTGTCACGGTGGCTCACTGCCTTATTCGGTGCGACCAGCCAGCAACGACACCACCCCTGTCATCGTACTGGCAGCCACAGCCAGCGCCGTTGTACACTGCTCGTCAGCAAAGTGATGAATATATTGTCCCCGAGTCTCTCTTTCGAGGCGATGTCGTGTCGATCGACTTGCCACCCTTAACTTTTGCGCCCCATACAACTGTACAGGTAGAGCTTCACTCTCAGCCTATGGCGCTTGCGGCACTTACGGTCGACCAAGACGGAGTGTTGCGTGGTGATATTTCCATTCCACGAAGCGCACCCCTGGGCTATCACTCGATGCATATTATTGGGTCCGCACCAGATGGCGAACAGCTCGATCTTTACGATAGTGTGATGGTTGCCGATAGTTCACAGCCGAGCATCGGCAAGGTGGAAGAAGCGAGTAGGCAGGTGGACATTCGCCCAACCCTCAGGCCGTCGGCTGGCTCGAAGCACGTTACGAATCTTTCTCGAGAAAATTCAGAAGTGCTAGGTAAGGTAGCTGCTATACACCCGCGTGCACCAACACCATCAATCGCAGTGCCAAATACCGACCCTGTGTACTATGTAGTTATAATAACAACGTCTATCGTCGGACTTACGGGTGTACTTGTCGCTGTAGTGTGTTTGAGACGGAGAAAGCAGGTAATAGGGTCGCGCAAACAACAGAGCAAGGTATAATGGCACTATGAATATTCGTTCCCTTGTTAAAGCAATTATCCCGACTCAGCTATTTCGTAAAATAGAACCAACCGGACATCTTCTAGAATCCGTTCTGGCGACTATTCGGTACGGGTTTCCTGGTCGTAAGGTGCGCATTATTGGTGTCACTGGGACAAACGGCAAAACGACCACTTCGTTCATGATTCATCGCATGCTGCACGAATCAGGTATAAAAGTTGGACTTATGAGTACGGTTGCCTATGGTATTGGCGCCGACTTAACCTACCCGAAGCTTCATATGACAACCAACAAAGCTTTTACTCTGCAAAAACGCCTGCGCGATTTTGCAAAAGCTGGCGCTGAATGGGTCATTGTCGAGACGTCAAGCCATAGCCTTGCGCAGCATCGTGTATGGGGGGTGCCTTACGAAATTGCTGTCATGACCAACGTGACGCACGATCACCTAGACTACCATGGTACGTTCGAGCGATATCGCGAAGCGAAACGGCAACTCTTTGTGTTGGCTAATCGGCACGGGGCTAGGTTTGGTGTAGTAAATGCCGATGATGCAAGCGCTAGCCTGTTTCTTGATAGCATAAAGAATACAACAACCTACGGTATTAAAAACGGTGACGTGCGCGCAAAGGCTATTAAGCCGACCGCGGCTGGGTCGACATACAAAGTGTCATACGGGGACGTTACTAACGAAATGACGGTCAACATTCCAGGTGAATTTAACGTTTACAATAGCCTGGCGGCAGTTGCTGTTGGGCAAAAATTAGGCCTGTCGTCACAGCAAATTCAACAGGGCATTGCCGCACTAGAAGGTGTCGAGGGGCGTATGAACGCTATTCACGAGGGGCAAGACTTTCAGGTGATTGTCGACTTTGCAAGTACGCCAGACGGCTTTCAAAAGTTCTTTGAAAGCGTCCGACCACTTGTAAAGGGTAAGCTTATTGCTGTCTTTGGATCAGCTGGTCGCCGTGATCCAAATAAGCGAGCAGAACAAGGAAAGATCGCCGGAAAGTACGCCGACATTGTTGTTGCGACTGAAGAAGACGATCGCGACGAAGACGGACAGGCTATTCTTGAGGCGATTGCACAAGGTGCGCAATCTATGGGTAAAACAGTAGGGAAAGACGTCTTTCTTATAAATAGTCGTGAAGAGGCAATTGGTTATGCACTTACCTTAGCGACAACCAAGGATGATACGGTCGTTCTTTTGGGTAAGGGGCACGAAAAAACTATTGAACGCGCCGATGGCGAGTATCCATGGGATGAATCGGGGGTTGTTCGAGAGGCGCTTCGCGAATTACTGGACAAGAGCAGTAAAAAGCAAAAACCTCACGCTAGGTAATGCTTTAATCAAGTGTTAGTGTTGTGCAGCGAATATAGCCGCCGCCTTTTGCCAGCTCTTCGATACGAGGTGTCACGACAGTCAGTCCACAGGCTTCAAGTGCAGCCCGCAAGACGGGCGCTTTGTCGCTCATGATCACAGTTTCACCAGTAGATACTAAGTTACAGGCAAAGGCCTGTTCGGCCTCTGCAAGGCTTACCTCTATAGTTTCAATGTCTTTCAGTGCCAGTAGGGTCTCGCGGCTCTTTTGCGTGAATGCCTCAGGACAGAAAGCGATCAGCCCGGGCTGTGCACTCTGCGGGTCTGGGTGGCGAATCACCGCCAAAGCCAAGTCGATATCGTAAAAAAAGCTATCTGGCCACCCGGAAACAGCATTGATTACGGGGTTGCCTGCGGCGTCGACTTGCGGAATAGTCTGAAGTTGTATGCGGGTGTATCCTAGGGCATCAGCGGCAAACGTCTGCGCTGCTTCATCGCTCCGATACCCGTTACCGCAAAATAGATAAGGGCCGCAAGACAGTGCGTCACCTTGGCCGCTAAAGCGTAAAGTATCGGGTACTTCAATAACTTCTTTGCCTAAATCGCGCAGTACCTGTGCGGCATGAGGCTCTTCGGCCTTTCGAACGTCTGGAAGGCGGGCTAAAACCGCCTTGTCACCTCTGACTAATGCCCAGTTCGCAGTATAGACACCATCTTGGCTTTCGATTGGTGATGAGGTAATTACAACATTAACACCGGCTTGCTCGAGCGCTTCACGAATAGCGGTGTGTTCCTTCTGGGCAAGAGTGGCGTCGGCGTGTGAATCAAAGTAGTAGGGGTTAATTGCCTGCTGAGAGCTAAAATTCAGCGCATCGGACATGAGAACGGTTTTGTTTATCATCATACTTTCCTTTTTGTACTATTTGCATATGCTGCTAATTGGGTTTGCTTACTTGTCGTTGGCTGCTAGTGGAAAACAGCCGCAACAATATCACGCGTGTTACTTTCTCCGTGGTCTTTGAGCCGCATTGATCGACCATGAGAGGAGTATCCCGACTCAAGAGAGCCGGTGTCGCTTGTATCGCAAAAAACTTGACGCGTTTCAACACTAAGGTGCTTGAGGACTTGATCGTAGATAAACTTAGGGGTATCTATGTTAAAACGCCAGCGTGTTTCCCCTTGGTCATTTTTATAGCTTTCGACTTGCGTAAAAAGACCATCGGTGTCGGGAAATTCGACACGTGGATCCTGCGCGTAATTGTTGTAGGGGTAACTTTCGGCATGAGCACCTGGGGTAAGGTAAATTTCCAGCGATGAACGGTCTACACCCAGGCTATCAAAGGCCGCTGCTGTCTGCCTGACGTACTGTGAAGCCGCCCCTTTCCAGGCATAGTGAACAAGTAGATTTATTTTACCCTCTGGTGTGTCGGCCGAGGCAAACATAATTGGACAGTCTGCGGGGCGACCTGCAAGTACCTTGTTTGGATCTCGGCTATACACAAAATCACCCGATACATCGAGGCGCACTGGCCAGGTAGTTTCCTCTGTGACGAGCTGTTCATCAGCGTTTACCATTTTTAGGGGCGTCGAGTAGTCGCGTTCGGGGTTTAGTATAAACACAGATTCTTGGGGTATGTCGACATAATCAAAGAACCGGGTCATATTATTGCGCGCATCGGCGGTACGCTCTTCGGGAGATGCATCAACGGGGCCGTACGTGCCGAGGTCACTCACATTACCAGCCAGCAAGCGCCCATGGCGAATGATGCGTTCGGCAGAGGTAACTGGGTCGTATTCTATGTGGTGGCCGCCGGTTTTATGCGCGCTCATAAAGACATCGAAGTGACGATTTGGGTCGGTCATATAAAAGGATGTTTCGTTTGCCTTATCGATAGCCTCGTATCGATTGCCGAATGATGATTCGAGCTCGGGGGCTTCTGTTTCCATAGCAAGACTCATACGCCTATTGTAAACGTATGAGTCAGGATTGTGAATTGTGGCTGCTGTATGAAAAACTAGGCGCTTTTCTTTGAAAGGTAATCAATTTCCTTAATAACGTCCAATAATGCCTCTGCTTTTCGTTTTTCATCGGTGATATTTTGTGCGGCGGCATGAGCGGGCGCAATCAGCGATGAGTCGTCGGTACTTCGAATGAGCATGAGGTAGGTGTCAAACTTTTCTTCTGCGGGCAGCTCGACTTTATCCATAAGAGGGCGAAGTTGAGTAATGGCTTGCGACTTGATGCTATCAAGGTTGCTTGCTTCACTACCTAGTTGGGGGGCAGCAGGGGTAGCAGGAGCGGCGCCAGGCAGGCTAGGAGATACCGCAGGGGTTGCGGGTGCAATGCTTTCGAGGGTAGGGACTGGTGAGGCGGTTGTATCTGCGCTATTTTCAAACTGAAAATTTCCGACAGGTGGCAGACTGCCTGTGTCGGACGCTTCGATTGACTCGAGGCTTGTTGTCGCGGCGTCTTGCGTCACAGCTGGCGCCGGCTCGTCTAGTGAAACGCCAGCTAACGCTTTTGCGAGATCTTGGTCGTCACTAATTGGTTGTGTTGAATTGTCTTGCGGAGTAATATCCATTGCCCACCTCGAATAAAAACTTTTATGCTTACTAAAAAATACTGTATCATAGATACAGATTGGTGGGAATACTTATGACGGATATATTAGACAACGCAAATGTAATTGCACAGCGTGATCCATCGGGGGCGCTGGGGGTTGCTGCCGAGCAATTTACACAAACAAATTTTGATGCACGTATTTGGAGTCCCGAACACGACAGGCGGACAATCACTTCGGTTGTGGTCACTGGTATGGGCGGGTCGGCGCTGGCGGCTCTTGTGATTAAAGCGTTGCTGCAGTCGGAAATAAAAGTCCCTTTTGAGATAGTCAGGCAGTATGACCTTCCGGCATATGTTAATCAACACACTTTGGTGATTGCTAGTAGCTATTCGGGGAATACCGAAGAAACAATTGCCGCGCTCAATCAAGCGCAAAAGGCGAACGCACAAGTAGCTATTGTGGCTTCGGGTGGCAAGCTCATCGATATTGCAGCCAGTATGGACATTGCTCATATTGCCGTACCAAACGGTATCCAGCCACGCATGGCAATGATCTATTCGCTCAAAAGCATCCTTAAGCTACTGGCTCACTTCGGTATTACCAGTACCGACTGGGTTGAGCAACTTGACGACATGACTGGTTGGTTGAGTCAGGAAAGTGCACAGTGGCTACCGAGTGTGCCGACTGAAGATAATTACGCAAAGCAACTGGCGCTCGAGGCAGTGGGTAAGACACCGGTTTTTTATGGCAGCCCATTAACCGCGCCACTCGCCTATAAATGGAAAATTAGTTGGAATGAGACGGCTAAAAATACGGCCTTTTGGAATGAATACCCAGAATTTAACCACAACGAGTTTATGGGCTGGACTTCGCATCCAATAGAAAAACCTTACGTCGTCTTTGACTTCAAAAGCTCATTTGATAGCCCGCGCGTGTTACAGCGCTTTGACCTGAGTGACCGCCTTCTGAGCGGTAAACGACCTGCCTCGAAAGAGATTCAGCTTAAAGGCGACACGCTCTTACGGCAACTTGTATGGGGGTGTATTCTGGCTGACTTCGCAAGTGTTTACGCGGCAATTCTTAACGGTGTTGACCCGACGCCAGTTGCCCTTATTGAAAAGCTCAAGCAAGAGCTTGCTGAAAATCCACGGTAGTTTATTCGTACTGTCGTAGGGCAGCAATTGGGTCTTTTCGAGCAGCCCGAGCTGCTGGGTAGATACCAAAAACTAACCCGACAACGACAGAGATTGCTAGTGTAATAGCGGCCGTTTCCCAAGTAATTGCTGGGTCAAACGTCAAGAATAGGCTAATACCGAAGGCGAGCCCATACCCCAACAGGTAGCCTAGAATGCCGCCGCCAGTGCTCATGACGAGGGCCTCGATGAGGAACTGCCACACAATATCACCATTGGTTGCACCGAGAGCTTTACGAATGCCAATCTCGCGCGTTCGTTCAACAACGTTGACAAGCATCACATTCATAATACCGATACCACCCACAAGGAGAGAGATAGCGGCAATAGCAATGGAAGCACCGGCGATAGCGGCAAAAACCCGACTCATAGGTTGAGCAATTTCATCGCCAGACAAGACACTGAAGTCTACCTCGTCAAGGTGGGTTTTAAGAAGGGTTTTATTGACTTGTGTCACGACGCTAGCAAGGTTCTCTACCGAGTCGCTTTGTATGTTGATCTGCTGAATATGCGATGCGCCTTGGTTTAGCTCGCGGCCACTATCCATGGTAATAACAACCGCCTTATCAAAGTCGACGGTGTTGTAATTAACTGGGTCGTTTGTGCGTTTCAAGACACCAATAACGGTAAAGGCCTTGCCTTTTATAGAAACTGTTTTACCAATACCTTGCTCGGTACCGAAGAGGTACACCGAGAGCTGTGGCCCAATGACTGCAGTGTTGATAGCCAGTGTCGGGTCGAGGAACTGGCCATCTTGCATTTTGAGACGACTAATTTGCTCAAAGGCCGGTGTCGTTGCGACAATCGGTGTTGCCGCTGGGGCCGGTGAGGTTCCAGTAACAGCACCTTGCAAAATCATTAATGGTGCAACCGCCTGTACGTGGGAAAGGTTTTCAATAGCAGTGACATCAACGTCGGTGAGTGTACTGGCTGCATAGCCCGAACCGCCAGCTTGGATAATTTCATCGGTAAGGTTGCCGGCCGCCGCACCTGGACGAACCACGGCGATATTGCCACCAAGCTCATCGACTTGGCTACCGATAATATGCGTCGCCCCAGTGCCTAAAGCAAGAATCGTTGTAATACTAGCAACGCCAATAGTAACACCAAGCATGGTGAGTGCGCTACGCATGCGATTTGCCTTAAGAGATTGGCGTGCGTTTTGTATATGAATAAGGAGCAAAGAGCGCATTATGAAACCGCCTCTTTCCTACGAGATTTTTTGGTCTTTTTTCTTCCCCTTGATGTTTTACTTGGTTGGGGTGTATCTTTGCTCAGTGGCCGTTTTGCGTCTTTGCGCGCCGGCACGGGCAAGCGGAAGGTGTCAGTGTCAATTTTGCCGTCGAGCATGGTAATGACGCGACTTGCGTACGTCGTAAGGTTTGGGTTGTGGGTCACCATAATAATTGTATTGCCCTTTTTGTGTAGGTCGGAAAGTTCTTCCATAATAATATGGCTGGTCTGAGAGTCGAGGTTTCCGGTTGGTTCGTCGGCGAGAATAATAGAGGGGTTGTTGACCAACGCTCGGGCGATAGCCACGCGCTGCATTTGCCCACCCGAGAGCTGGCTCGGCATATAAAACTCACGTTCGCTCAGGTGGAATGTCTGTAGTATTTTACTGGCCTGCCTTTCACGTGTGAGTTTCCCCAACCCCTTATAAAGAAGGGGGAGGGCAACGTTATCGAGGACGTTAAGGCGATTAATTAAGTTAAAGCTTTGAAAGATAAACCCAATATGACGACTACGAATCATCGCTTGTCGCCATTTACTTAATGATTCAATTGACCTGCCGTTAAGCTGGTATTCACCTTCAATCTCGCCATCGAGCAGCCCTAAAATATTAAGAAGGGTTGTTTTACCGCAACCGCTAGGCCCCATGATGGCAATAAATTCACCCTTTTCGATAGTTAGGTCGATACCATCAATTGCATAGTGTTCGGCATCACCAATACCGAAGCGCTTCTTGAGCTGCTTCAAAACAATGACGGGTTCGGGTATTTGCGTTTTCTTCACTCTCTATAGTATGCGAGGTATTTCACGCCCAGGCAACACTTTAGCTGAAGTGGAAAACACAATACTCTACAAAGTGCGGGACTGTGGTGTAAAGATGTCGGGTAGCTTACAATAAAACAAGCCTGGAGGGGTGGCCGAGTGGTTGAAGGCGCACGCTTGGAAAGCGTGTGTACGCAGCAATGTGTACCGTGAGTTCGAATCTCATCCCCTCCGCCAGATAGACTACGGGAACATTTCCTAGAGTCTATCAAGCAAGAAAATACGGCGGCGCTCACCCCTTGGATACTCTAAAAGGTATGGAGCTTTTTTGAGTAAACTCCAACCTATTTGGGTTCGAACTGTAACAGCCTTACTGTAAGATTGTGAACCGTCAAAAAAGGAGTTCTTGTTCGATTATCTCTTATTCGAGAGTTTGTAATTGCCATCTCTAAAGTAACACTAGGTCTTTGATCCAATAGATATTTCAGCCAGTCTAGGTTTGGTTTTGAATAGGCACCATAGCTAGATCCAAAAGGCGCATTAATGAATTGGTCGATTCGAGTGGTCAAACGATTCTCTAATTGTATTCCAGATAGCGACGAAGCATCCTGACTGAGATGTTGTAGGAGGTACGTCTCAAACTGGGGGTTAGAGTACGCCAGCTCTACTTTCTTGGTATCGGCGTATTGTTCAAGTTGAGTAAAAGTGCCACCATAACCATCTTTATCAAATACCGCCCAGACCTCTATCTCATCTTCCACCATATCATAGAGCTGGCTCATCTCCTGCCTTTTTTGAGCACAAACATCGATTAAACTGGTGCTGGACTTGCCATCGAATGACTCCACGCTTACTTGGACGCTTGTTATACGCCTAATAGTTTTGACGATCGTAAAATAGTTCTCTTCTGTCTGACCTTCGCAACAAATTAAGATTAGTCGAGGGCCGGACGAGTTCATGAGTTTTTGTTTCCTAATTTTTTTGTTTGTGGAACCCCGCCATAAAGACCTAGCCGATATCGTTTCTCGAGCTTCTTGCTATCAGTTGATCTGTATTGTGGGCTGTCTTTGAGAAGGCCTAATATAGAGTCCTCTGCATAAGTCTTCTGGATTAGGTAAATCTCGGGCGGGCTTAATAGATCTTCATTCATCAGGTTTGTATCGTGAGTGTTGACAATAAGTTGTGCACTAGATACTTTGTTTTGCTTGAATATATTGATAATTAGCTCAGAAAGATCTGGGTGTAAACTAGAACCAAACTCGTCAATATATAGCAGTAGGTTATTATCCAGGGCCGCAATAATAGGAACTATCATATCAAAGAAATTGTTTGTTCCAGCCGACTCTTCACTGCCCATATCAAACCACTCCTCACCAGTGATGTTGCCATCATTATCTCTTATGGCATGACGTGTTTTTACAGAATTGAGCTTATTAGATCTAATTCTATTCTTCTCTTCGTCGTTGAACGGTAGAGCCTTAATAAGATCTTCTGGCATTGCCTGCTCTTCAACGTTTACACCGCGAATCCATAGGTCTGCTTGTCGCAAATAATCAGCCGCTCGCTCTTTTATCTCCGGATTATTCTTAACAATGTCAGAGCTCCAGCCCTTCAATTGACCATCACCCACGGTTACAACCCTTATAGCTTGAATCATTGAAAATACTTTTTGAGCGTAAGGATTATTGTTCTCTTGTGCCTTTGTTATAGCCAAGCTATTCGACCGAGTAGACTCAAATAGCTGTTTGCCAAATCCATATTTTGAGGCATTCGGACCAAGTCCATCACCACTACGTGCAAAGATAATCTTGGGTCGCGTACTCGATAGGTCTATCAACTCCTCGCCTATAATAGCATCGCTATTAAAGGAGAATTTGTAGCTGAGGCGATCTTCTTTATCGCCAAACTCAATCGTAAATATTGACGGCTGGTTACGTGTTTCTGTATTAAGCTTGAACGGGTTGTGTGGTAACCCGGTGATATTAGCATTGGCAGAGTTCTGTATAAACCAACTTACAAACCCAAGAGCCTTGGCGATATTGGTCTTACCAGAAGCGTTTGCTCCATAGATTGCCACTACATTGTTGTCGCCAAAGGTGAGTCTCTGTTCGTCTTTAATAGACCTGAAGTTCTCTACTGCGAAACTCAGTAACCGATAAGAGTTGTTTTCCATATCTCAATTGTATTATATACAGCCTGAAATGTCAATATATTTTTATGAAATATCGTAAGAATAGCATTTTAGAGAAAATCACAGCACGAAAGTATTGATAATATCGCCTTGGAGTGCTATACTGGAAGTAACCAAGTATAGTGGCTCTGCTTGTGGGTATAAGGTAAAAATGAGGAAAGCGCCCCCGAAGGACGCTCTCTCGTACAAATTTCGAAGACTTGTGTTTCCTCATTTTACCATATAGAAATACAAAAGTAACCGCCAAATGAGAGAAGATGGCCGGAGAAACTATGGCTACATTCATTATCCGTAAGGATAACCAGGGCTATTACTATTGGGTACTTCGTTCCGACGGAAACAACGAAATAGTTGCCCGTAGCAGCGAGTCTTACAGCTCGAAACAGGGCGCTTTAAACTCTGTAAACTGGGTCAAGATTAATGCACCATCGGCTGCAATCGTAGACGTGTCCTAGGTGTTGAAGGGTACACTAAATAAGAGGCTTAAGCCTCTTATTTATATTGAAAAAGCGCAGGTTGCAGGTCGTCGTGTTGCGCCAATTAGGTATAATACAGCTATGAATAAACAGACACCCCAAACAACACACCCTGAAACCGTGTCGATCGCCACGCCGACGCCACCTACGCCTGTTGCAACTGGCCAGTCGCCCGTAAAAGCAAAAGGCGGGGTAGTGCTAGGGGTGTTAGCACTTGTGTTTGCTCTTATCGCACTAGTGGCCCCAATTGTTCACTGGCTTGCTTTTGTAATTCCTACACCGGTCGAGTATCAAGGAACAGCCTCTGCTATTAGTGGAGCAGCATTCTTGGCGGTCGCTGGGTTTGCCCTTGAGATTTTTCTTCTTCCAACCATTGGGCTGACTTCATTGATTCTTGGTATCGTCGCGCTCATTAAAGGTGGGAAAGGGCGTCTTTTCGGGGGCATTGCTCTTGGCGTGAACATTTTGATTATCATTTTAATTATTGCCCAGCTTATTTTCTGGGCTACCGCCGAGGCCCGTATTAATGGCTAGTGCAAAGGCGGGGTTGTATTTACGGAAAGGCCCGGTCGTCACGCCAGGTATTATGACACTCACCGACACGGTGCTTTCCTTCCGCACCGTTAGCGGCAGTCTCTTTGAAGCTCCTGTAAGCGAATTGCGGGCTGAGTTTTCTCGCTATGGTACGTTGACGATTTTTCGTGGTACCGAAAAATTTATTTTTGTGACGGGCGGGTACGCCGGTGTCTTTGCACCAAACTTTAGTGACGAGCAGCTTCGAGAAATTGCCGAGACTGATACCCAAGTAGCCATACCCTCACAATTTAAAAGAGGTGCAAGTGTTCTAGTGAGCGGTGCAGTCGTAAGAGACCTTTCTGTGCTCGTAGGAAGCGTTGCAGGGCAGTTTATTGGCAGCTTCGGTAAACTTGTTGGTGTAATAAAGGTCACACAGTCACAACGGACGGCATTCTACCTCTCGAAGGCTTGGGTGGAGTACTTACAGCAGCATGGCCTGTCTGTCACGATGAAGGGTACGACGTTCGCGAGTTCGCAGCGCACTATTGCGGCGATTCTTATCCCAGCTTTTGTTGCAGCAGGGGTGCTAATCTACTTCATTGTATGGGCCATATCGGGAACGTAACGGGCATTGAATAGACACTATATATAGCGTTGTAAAAAACAAACACAACGCTATATATATTTTTATAGAGGTGAACGTAAGCGTCATAGTACTTTACGCGCTATGTGGTGAAAAAAACCCGCATAAAACCTTGTCAAACCATATATAGGGGCTTATAGTCATCAGTAAGCACTACGTTGGGAGTGATACAAAAACAGACATTTACAAGAGAGGTGAAGTGCAACGCTCTGGCAGCGCTTTTCTTGTACACCCGCAAAACCGGCGGATACCCTTGGCAGCAAAGAGAGACGCTACACAGGGAGAAAAAACAATAAATAACAGATAGAGTAGGGGAAATAGGGGAATGACAAACATTTCAGTGGTCAAGCGCGACGGAACCCGCGAACCATTTGACGCCAACAAGATTAACCTAGCTTTAGTAAAAGCAAGTCAGGGTCTGGACGACCAAATTTCAAAGGTTGTAGAAGTTGCAACACAGCTTCAGCTGACACTGTTCGATGGTATTACATCAGAGCAGCTCGACGAGGCGGTCATTCAAACGGCACTGCAAAACGTTAAAGACGACCCAGACTACGATAAAATTGCAGCCCGCCTGCTTTTAAAGAATTTATACAAGAACATTCTTGGCGACTACGACACCGACACAGACCTACAGAAACTCCACGAGAAGCACTTTGCGCCGTATATTAAAGATGGTGTAAAGACCGGCCTTCTTGATAAGCGGCTTGCCGACGGTCGCTACGACCTTACCAAACTTGCTAAGGCATTGAAGCCCGAACTCGACGACCTTTCAAAGTACCTTGGTGTCATTACGAACAAGAACCGCTACGCACTACGCAAGGGGAGTGGCGAGCCGATTGAGGTGCCACAGTACACGCACATGCGTATTGCCATGGGTCTTGCTATCAACGCCGAAGACCCAACTGCAGCAGCGCTCGACTTCTACGAACACATGAGTCATCTCGACTACGTACCGGGCGGTTCAACTCGTGTGAATGCCGGTGGTGCTTTCCCGCAACTGTCTAACTGTTTCCTCATTAACGTCGATGACGACATGGAGTCGATTGCGCAAAGTGTTCGTAACACAATGTGGATCGCCAAGGGGACTGGTGGGATTGGTATTGGTTTTACTAAACTACGCGCTGCAGGAAGCCCTGTTAAAACGACTAACACTGAAAGTACCGGCCCAATTCCTTTTATGAAGATGATTGACACCGCACTCTTCGCCGTCAGCCGTAAAGGTAAAAAGGCCGGTGCAGCAGCAATGTATATGGAAAACTGGCACCTTAACTTTCCGCAATTCCTCGACCTAAAAGCGAACTCTGGTGACCCATATCTACGTACTCGTTTTGCCGACACAGCGACATTTATTAGTGACGAATTTATGCGCCGCGTTGAAAAAGACGCCGACTGGTACCTGTTTGACCCAGCAGAAGTCATGGATCTGACCGAACTATACGGCGACGAATTTAGCCGACGCTACAAAGAATATGTGAAATTGGCTGAAGCTGGCAAAATGCGTAGGTTTGAGAAAATCTCGGCTCGTGAACAATTCCGGGCAATCCTCATTCAACTCCAGGCAACCAGTCACCCGTGGCTCACCTGGAAGGACACTATTAACGTTCGCGCCTTGAACAACAACACCGGTACCATTCACTTATCAAACCTTTGTACCGAAATTACTCTTCCGCAAGACAACGAAAACATTGCTGTTTGTAACTTGGTCAGCATCAACCTCTCGGCGCACTTAAATGCCGACGGTACCTGGGACTGGAAGCGTCTTGAAGAGTCTTCGCGTAGCGCTATTCGTCAGCTCGATGCGCTTGTCGATATTACTGAACTACCAGTGCCTGAAGCAATGAACGCCAACAAGCAAACTCGTGCCCTCGGCCTCGGATTTATGGGCTTCACTGACGTAATTGAAAAACTTGGCTTTAGCTACGAATCGGAAGAAGCCTACGACCTTGTTGACCAGATTGCTGAATACATTAGCTACTATGCAATCGATGAATCGGCCGAACTTGCTAAGAAGCTTGGTAGCTACCCAGCGTTTAAGGGAAGTGGGTGGAGTCAGGGAATTCTACCGATTGATACCATCGACAAACTAGCTGAAAACCGTAAGGTGAAGGTGAAGATTGACCGTAAGCAACGTCTCGACTGGGACAAGCTTCGCACTAAGGTCAAGAAGGGTATGCGCAACGCAACATTAATGGCGATCGCCCCAACGGCAAACATCGCCCACATTGCTGGTACTACCCCTGGTCTCGACCCGCAGTTCTCACAAATCTTTAGTCGCTCAACCTTGAACGGTAAGTTCTTGGAAGTGAACACTAACCTAGTGAAAGACCTAAAGGCACTCGGCATTTGGGATGAAGTAAAAGATGAGCTGCTTATTAATCAGGGTGATATTCAAGAAATTGACGCAATCCCGCAGCACCTAAAGGACGTGTACAAAACGAGCTTCCAATTATCACCTTACTCATTCATCGAAGTCGCCGCTCGTGCGCAGAAGTGGGTTGACCAAGCTATTAGTCGAAACATGTATCTTGAGACCCGTGACATTGACGAATACGAAAAAATTTACACAGAAGCGTGGCGACGTGGCCTAAAGACAACCTACTACCTACACGTCAAGCCGCGCCACCAATCTGAACAAACAACAGTGAAGTCTAACAAGTCAGAGAAGATTCAAAAGCAAAGTGGCGGTAAGGTCGGTTTCGGCTTTGCAAAGGCTGTGAAGTAAGCAGATAAGAAAGGGGTACTGCGATGGTTCTACTCACAAATGCGCCACCACAACGAACAGGGGACGCCTTTGACAACAAAGACCGTGAAGAGATTCGTCGCATCATCACCGAACTGCGTCACGATTATCTAGAGCGGCACACCGAAGCACTCGCCGACTACCACAAGGCGGCACGCGAAACGAACCGCAAGCTTCATGAAGTCGAGCGGCTCGAGAAGCACCTGCAGCGCATAGAAGTATTTTGTAAAAATAACAACATTCCATTGATAAGCATTATTCAAGAAGAAAGTAAGGAGTAAAGTATGGCAAACATCACCGAACAAGCAGACAATGCGGTCGATCACCCAACGGGTATTCTAGGCCAGGGCCTTCGCGAAGGGCTGCAGCTGAAACCTATTCGCTATCAATGGGCGTATGACCTATACAACCAAGCAGTCGCAAACACTTGGTTTCCAAACGAAGTCCAGCTGGTGCGCGACCTTGCGGACTTTGAAAAGCTGACCGAAGAAGAAAAGCACGCTCTTAAGACTGTCATTAGCTACCTCAACCCAAACGAACTTCTTATTAATAAGTCGCTCGCTTTTGGTATTTACCCGTACATTAATGCTGCTGAGGCTCACATTTATCTTTCAAAACAAATGTGGGAAGAAGCCAACCACTTCATGACGTTCGAGTATATTATTGAAACGTTTCCGTTTGACCGTGAAGAAATTTACGCAGCTGGTTTTGGGAAAAAATCACTTGCCGACAAGGCAGAGTTCCAGAACCGCAACCTCTACCCGATGCTTGAAGGAAATGTTGACGTTACGACAACAGAAGGCAAGAAGGCGTTTGTGCGCAGCTTGGTTGCATACAATATCGTCCTGGAAGGCATCTGGTTCTACAGTGGTTTCATGGTTGGTATGAGCTTCCGCCAACGAAACTTACTCCGTAACATCGGCTCGCTTCTTGACTGGATTACCCGCGACGAAAACCTTCACCTGACCTTTGGGATTAACCTGCTCCTCACTATTATGGACGAAAACCCTGATCTACAAACCGAAGAGTTTGCTGCAGAAATTCGTAGTCTCATCCTTGAAGCTGTCGAGCTTGAGCGAGCATACAACGAAGATATGCTACCAAAAGGTATCCTTGGTCTCAACGCCGACTACGTCAACCAGTATGTCATGTACATGACCGACCGACGCCTTGAAGAGCTTGGCTTTGAACCGGAGTACCACGTTTCTAACCCCGCAAAGTGGATGGCGGCTGCTAATGATACGCTCGAATTGGTAAATTTCTTTGAGAGCACGAATACTAGCTACGAAGTGAACGGCGCAACGAAATAGGGGAGAATATCGTGACCGACGAAGCGCGCGCAATTTTGCAAAATAACGTCCTTGGTACTATTGCAACTGTGAACGAGGACGGTTCGCCATGGGCAACGCCCGTACATGTCTTTTACGACGAGGCGAATGAAGCGGTGTACTGGTTTTCACACGAGACAACGCAACATTCGCTGAATCTTGCACGAGACGCTCGGGTGAGCCTTAGTCTTTTTTCGCCCGACGAAAGCCAAGGGCCTAAGGGGGTGTATCTCAATGGGCGCGCCGAGATGCTCGATGCCGGTAAAACGGCTGCCGCCAAGCAAGTTGTTGTCGCTCGTTTGACCACTTTGCCGCCGATTTTTGATACAGCGACGGCATATATGCTTCAAATTGGCAACTATAACAGGGGTAAGTCGACACGAAACTGTTGGTATTTTTACACCTAAAAATGGGTAGACAGGCGCTATATATGGCGTATAATAGGTAAACATAAGCACTACAGTGCGACCAAAAACTAAGAAGGGGAACGAACAAACATGAACGCAAACGCAATAATCAACGAAGAGATGAGCCTCGACGAAAAACTTGCTGCAATTGATGCGGCAATGACTGCTGCAATGGCAAACGCCAGCGATGACGCCCAGCAGGGTACGGCTACTGGCAAATTTGCAACAGCTGCTGCAGCACCGGTTGACCCTGCCGACATGTTCATGTGTATCGGTTGCCAGTAATCATATCGTAATAACGCTTGTTATTGCGGCGGTACACCGCTGAAAAGGCGGTGTACTTATTTTGAGCAAATATAAACGAGAAGAAAGAATGACCTACGAAAACATGACAGCCCGAACCGAGGACGATACCGAGCGACGTAAAGAAATAGCCCACGAAATTTATCACCAAATTAAAACATCACTGCACAGACACTTAGAGCACGAAGGTCACGAAAGTAACCATTCGCTCATTCGCGAGCTTCGTCACGAAAAGCAACTCGCTTTACGAGCGCTCACCAGCCTTGGTGTCGAGGCGGTGTCACTACAAGGGTGATACACTAAAGGTCATGAAAACACAGCTCGTCATTTTTGGCATCACTGGTGATCTTGCGACGCGGAAGTTATTACCCGCATTGAACGAAGTCGTAAAAAACCACTCGTCGCAGGACCTTTCTATTGTTGGTATCTCGCGAAGAGAAGGTGACGTCGATGAGCTCATTGCACACCTACCGGCGCTACAAGGGCGAACGTCACTTTATACAATGGACCTTGCCGACTCGACGGCGTACATCCAGCTGAGGGGTCACCTCGA
Source organism: uncultured Candidatus Saccharibacteria bacterium (assembly GCA_964388795.1). GTDB lineage: Bacteria > Patescibacteriota > Saccharimonadia > Saccharimonadales > Saccharimonadaceae > Microsaccharimonas. The sequence continues at coordinate 322,180 of CAYMBV010000001.1, forward strand.
AGCCGCGGGTGCCGATCAAACACTCTTCTACCTGGCGGTTCCGCCAGGGGCTGCGGCGAGTATCGTCGACTTTTTGGGAGAGACAGGCTTAAATTCACCGCGACATAAAGTACTTTTCGAGAAACCGTTTGGTTTCGATCTTGCGTCCGCTCAAGACTTCATTGCTCGCACGGGGCGTTATTTCCAGGATAATCAGCTGTACCGTATTGACCACTATATGGCAAAAGAAATTGCGACCGAAATTTTACGCATTCGCCGCGAAGCAACCGACGCCGATCTTCGGAAAAAAATTCAATCGGTCACGATTGTTGCCTCTGAAACAATTGGTATTGAGGGGAGGGTGCAGTTCTATGAACAAACCGGTGCGCTACGTGACTTTGTTCAGGGGCATCTTTTGCAGCTTTTGGCGCTGGTACTCATACGCAAACCTACCGACGCACCGCTCTCAGAACAGCGTTTTGCAGCCCTTAGCCAACTACAGCCAGTGAACCCCCAATTGGCGGTGCGCGCTCAGTATGAAGGCTATCGGAGCGAAGTGGCGGCCCCAAAGAGTACAGTCGAGACTTTTGTTGCTCTTCCGATGACCAGTACCGACCCCGAATGGGAGGGGGTATCAATCAAGCTAATCACGGGTAAGGCCCTGTCAGATAAACGGTCGTATATACAGTTTACTTATACCGATGGATCAACGCGTACCCTCGATGAGGCAGAGGTACTGCGCACTAAGGGCGACCATACGCTCGATGCCTACGAACGGGTTCTTATTGAAGCAATGAAAGGCAATCAAGACATGTTCACGAGTGGGCAAGAGGTGCTGCGTACCTGGGAGTTGTTAGCGCCACTGCAACAGGCTTGGCACATGGAACAGGCCCCGCTTTTGACCTATCCTCAGGGTACCTCTATTGAGGGTATCGCTCGATAACTACTGATCGTAAGAGGCGTACACAGATGCCTCCCAGTCGACTTGGCGGCCGGCGGCGTTTTGCTCGGCATGAAGGGTGACGCGTGCGCCAGTAATGGAGTCGAATGATGAAGGGGTAGGGTCGGGTGTGCCGGTAGCTGACGTAAAGTATTCCACACTGAAATCACTGGTTGTGATATTTTTAATCAGTTCTATATCTTGATTTTGACAGAAGCCACCGATTGGAGGTTGGCAGCTTGGTTTTTGCCATGGTGTATTGCAACTGACGGAAGTCGAAGCGTAGTCGGACTGTAAAATAGTGCGTCTCCACAAAGACGAATTCTTCACGAAATAAACAATGTTAATCTTTAAAGGATCATTTTCACGGATGAGTGGGTCTGCGCATGGGTGGGGGGTGTCCTTTTGGTACACGAAGTTACTTGGTGCAGTCAGCGGATTAGTGATGGTGGCGTTTTGTTCGAGAATAAGCATTTGGCCTTTTACGCTGTCGTTATTTGTAAAGTTTTCCGTCGCATCGTCGTAGCCCTGCGGAGAAACAAGGGGAGTAATTTCGTTAGTGGCAAGAAAAGCTGTTGAGCGTTTTATATCTGCCTCGATACGGTCGAGGCTATCTTGAATAGTGTAAGTGAGAACATTTTTGGCTCGTGTCGCCAGCACCTCACCACTAAGGGTGACGATGACAACGATAAAAGCACCAATTGAAAGAATGATAATCGGTGCAACGACCAGCATTTCTATCAGGGTGAAGCCGGAGCGATTACGTAGTTTCATGACCTAGTACTTAATGACGCGGGTGACAACAATGTAGGGCTGAAGGTTGTTGTGCGCGCCACCACCTCCTGTGTTTTGGTTGGTTGCCGTGGCGGCGCTTGTAGGGTTATTCCAGTCGGCGCCACTCCAGAACGGGGAATTGGTTGCAAAGATGGAACGATATGTGCCCGCATTACCACCATAAGTGACCGCCACGGGGTTGGCGTGGCTGTGCGCGTTTTGAGTGTGCGTGTGGCTAGGCATTTCGGTGACGGTAAGTGTATGCGTTTTTGCGCCACCAGTCTCACCAATGGTGTTAAACTCAGCCTCGCTATTTTTTTGATTCACCGCTACGCGGCCCTGAGAATTCGGGAGGTTAAAGGTGGTCGATCCGTTGCCAGCCCCATAGGTGGTGCCGATGACAGCGAATAAGGCGGCATAAGTTGTGCGTGAAACGGCCGAACCATCTTCGAGGAGGTAGCCTGTAGGGGCGGTTGTCCAGTAGCCTTCAAGCGAAGTGCCGACCGGCATTGGTGTGCCGCCACCACCTGCTGCCATGGCCACGTCGCTACTCCATATGCGCCAGGCGAGACCGCTACTGGTACGTGTTACCTCAATATACCCCTTAGACCTAATAGTATCGGTTAATGGTTTTGGGACAATAAAGTAGGTTCGCTTGTTGTCTTCTTGATACACATACTCCGAGAGTCCGCCGACAATGTCGCCGTTACAATTAGTGTTTGGCTTTAAGGGCTTTGCGTCAGTCCAGGTTGCCTGACCACTATTTTCAGCCATACAGGCTTTTGCGTACGCACTTCCAGCTTGCCCTGCTAGTTCAGCAAGTCGAGTGTACTGCTGATCGTCCAGCGAGGAGCGGACGGCGACAATGGTGCTGATAGCGCTGACGAGAATTGCCAAAAGGACAACCGAAGAGATTAGTACTGTTGCAAGTGCAAACCCTCTGCGATTATCCCTTTTTGCCATAAGCATAACTATAACAATTCTAGAGACATCGTTCAACCGCTACCTCACCTACTATATGTGGTGTAGTGACAATACTACAACACTCTATCTATAGCGCAAAGCAATTTAAAGATGATACAATAAAGTCCCATGGAGGTGAAGACTAACATGGGGAATAAACAAAAATATATCTTTGTAACTGGAGGAGTGCTTTCGGGGGTTGGCAAGGGCATTACAGCAGCAAGTATTGGTGCTATTTTGCAAGCCAAAGGTCTAAAGGTGTCTATCCAAAAATGCGACCCGTATCTTAACGTAGATGCGGGTCTCTTGAATCCACGGGAGCATGGCGAATGTTTTGTGACCAAGGATGGCGCCGAAACCGACCTTGATCTTGGGCATTACGAACGCTTTCTTGATATTGAACTGACGCAAAAAAATACCACACTTTCGGGCCGTTTGCTACGCGACTTAATTGCCGACGAACGTGCCGGTAAGTTTAATGGCCAGACAATCCAGCTTGTACCGCACCTCACCGGTGCTATTAAAGATGCCATTCAAGTAGCAGCGAACGGTTCTGATGTTCATATTGTTGAGATTGGCGGCACTGTAGGCGACTACGAGGGGCTGAGTTTTATTGAGGCAATTCGTGATTTCTCGAGTCGAGTTGGCCGCGAGAATTGTTTTTATGTACACGTTGTCTATGTACCGTTTATTCAGACAAGTAAAGAGTTTAAGTCAAAGCCAGCCCAGAATGCACTCAATGACCTGCGTGGGTTTGGTATTGTACCCGACTGTGTCGTTGTGCGCACCGAAGAGCCAGCGCCAGGCGATATTGCTGCAAAAATCGCCCGCTTTAGCGGTGTTGCTGAAGATGCCGTCATCCTTCTTTCAAATGCCAAGACGGTCTATGAAGTGCCTTTGACGGTGTATGCCAGCGGTATCGGGCCTGTCCTAGAGCGCTTTACGGGTAACATGAAAACACCCGACCTGACAAAGTGGCGCGAGCTGGCCGAAGCCCAGGAGACAAGGTTCCCTCAGACAGTAAAAATTGGCATGATTGCTAAATACCTAGATAACGAGGACACTTATATTTCGGTTCTTGAGGCCTTAAAAGCATCTGCGTGGCATGAAAAAGTCAACCTCGACCTACGCTGGATTGACGCTGAAGACGTGCTTGCCGATGATCTTGCAAGCCTTGATGGTGTATTAGTGCCCGGCGGCTTTGGTAAGCGTGGTATAGAGGGTAAAGTACAGGCTGCAACATTTGCACTAGAAAATAATAAACCGTATCTTGGCCTTTGCCTGGGGTTACAAGTGGCGGTTATTGCCGCTGCTCGCCGTGCTGGCCTGGCGGACGCAAATAGCACTGAGTTCGACCCAGAAACTAAAAATGACGTTGTCTATATTATGAACGGACAAGAGGGTAAAGAGTCGACCGGTGGTACGTTGCGACTGGGTGACTACAGGGCGAAGTTAACGAAGAAATCGAAAGTCGCTGAAGCGTATGGTGCCACTGAAGCGACCGAACGTCACCGTCACCGCTACGAGGTAAACCAAAAGTTTATCAAGGATATGGAAAAAGGTGGACTTGTGGTGTCGGGCGTCTCGCCAGACGGCAAGTTGGTTGAGTACGTCGAAGCTAAGAACCACCCATATTTTGTTGCGACGCAGGCACACCCCGAATTTCGTAGTCGGCCAACCCGCCCGCACCCGCTGTTTGTTGGGCTCATTCGCGCTGCAAAACAATAATCAACTTTACTAGTGTTATAATAGGTCACGATGGAACAAAAACTTGCTTCAATTATTTCCGAACTCTATACGCTTAACCTACAGCCACATATTTCGCGGCCTGCAGCCGAATTTGGCGATTACGCCACTAACGTGGCCTTGCAATTAGCGAAACCGGTTGGCAAAAATCCACGCGAAATTGCCGAAGAGATTGCCGCCAAGCTACGCGAAACTGGTGACTTCTCGGAGGTGACCGTTGCTGGCCCAGGGTTTATTAATGTACGCGTGTCTGGCGCGAGCGTTGCGCGCGAGTTGCAGAATGAATGGAGCGACACCTTCGGTGAGAGCAGCGAAGGCAAGGGTAAAACGGCTGTTGTTGAATATCCAAGCCCAAACATGGCGAAGCCATACAGTGTCGGACACCTTCGTCCAGGCAATCAAGGCTGGGCGGCCAAGCAGCTCTTGGAGGCAACTGGCTGGAAGGTCATTACCGATAACCACCTAGGTGATTATGGCGCACCACTAGGCATTTGGATCACAGGTTTTCTGAGGTTTAGCAGTGACGAAGCGCTTGAAAAAGACGGTGTGTACGAACTAGGCCGTGTGTATATTCACACGAAAAAAGCTCTTAAAGAAGAGGCCGAGCGTGGTGAAACGACTTTGGCTGATGAAGTGCAGAGCTGGTTGTTGCGGTACGAGGCGGGTGACGCCGAAGCGAAGGCCTACAGCGACCGTTTCAACACTGTCTCGCTGGCCCATATCCACACGGTTATGGACCGCCTTCATATTTCGACTGACCACGAGCTTGGTGAGGCCTTCTTTGCGCCACAAGGTAAGGCTGCCGTCCAAAAGCTTTTAGAAACAGGCGTGGCAAAGCAAAACGAAGACGGTTCAATTATCGTCCCGCTTGACGACGCCGGGTTTGATGTGCCGTTATTGGTGCAAAAAAGTAATGGCGCGGCGCTGTACGCAACCAGTGATTTGGCAACTATTTTGTACCGCGAAGAAAACTGGCACCCGGACAAGGTTGTTTATGCCGTTGGTGCCGAGCAGCAATTTTATTTCTCGCAGTTATTTGCCATGGCCAAGAAACTCGGTATCACCACCGACCTTTACCACCTGTGGTTTGGTGTTATCGACCAATTAAACGAAGACGGTACCCGTGAGAAAATGAGCAGCCGTAAGGGTGTTGTACTTATGGAGGCGCTGCTTGACGAGGCCGAAGAGAAGGCACGCAAGGTGGTGGAGGGTCGCGATGTGTCCGAAGAAGACGTTAAGAAAATTGCTCTTGGCGCCATTAAGTTCTCTGACTTCGTTTCAGATCGCCGAACTAATATTTTGTTCGACTGGAATACAATCTTTGCGTTAACAGGGGTGAGCGGCCCGTACGTGCAGTATGCGGCGGTTCGTGTGAATAAAATCTTGAAAGACAACGGCTCTGGCGTCCCGCTTGACGAAGCCTACGATTATACTGCCGAAAAATCCATTATCGCAAAACTCCTTGAGTACCCAGAGGTGGTGCAACGCGCCGCCCAAGAGCTTGAGCCACATAAGGTTGCCAACTATTTATATGAACTCGCTCGCGAACTGAATCGCTACTACGAAACGACCCCCGTTGCTGTTGGTGACGTTCCAGGGGATATCCGCGACGCACGTCTTGGTGTTCTCGCTAAAGCCTCGCACGTCTTTACGCATGGGCTGAACTTGCTTGGTATTGAAGTCCCTTCGAAGATGTAGCGGCGCTGTTTGCACCCCTCATCCGAAGGGAGTATAATATCCAGCATGATAGTCGTAACGCACAAAACATGTCTCCTCATTGGTCTCATGCTTCATGCGTCCTCGGCGTCGTAAATTTACTTTGTAGTCAAAGAAACGCGTCGAGGGAATCACCTCGGCGCTTTTTATGATAGCGAAGTACCCAAAGGGCCGTACGGCTCGTACCTACACAATCAGGAGGAAGACAATGGCAAGCAAGCCCGAACTTCGCGCCTTGATTCTGAGCAGTATTCAGAATCAAGGGAGTGTGAATGCGCAGACACTACACGAACTCAAGCGGAAGATCGACGGCATGGACGAGGTCAGCTGTACACAGTTCGGTAAGGCGCTGCGCAGCCTGCAGTATCGTTATGGTGTGCTAAGAATCTACCGTCCGCACTCCATTCGATCGCACTACGGACCTCGCACCTACGAAGTGGTATGTACCCCCGCTGGCGTTGCAGCCAGTCCGCGGGACGTCATGCACTGAGACACATCAGCATTCTCTCGAATCCTGATGTGTGGGTGGGGCTCTGGGCCATAAGTCCATCGAGCCCCACCCCTAGCTATTCCTCCTGATTGTCTTTCTACTGAGATGATATACTGAAACGAAAGGGTGAAACAGCAATAAGCGAAGGAGAGCATATGACGACAAAGGCAAAGAAGATTGCGGCATCGAGTGCAGGTCACGTCAAAGGACATTTTGGTGGTTTTATAGATTTTATTCGTTCTCAGGGGGTTATTGGCCTAGCGGTTGGTTTAGCAATCGGTGCCGCCGCAGGAGACACTGTCCGTAAGATTGTTGAAGGGTTTATTAACCCAATAGTCCAGTTTATTGTTGGCTCAAACGACGGGCTTGCCAGTACGGTCTGGCATCTGGAGCTCTTTGGGCGCACGGCGGACTTCGCTTGGGGCGCCGCTGTCTCATCGCTTATTACGTTGGTAGCGACAGCGCTAGTTATTTACTGGCTGATTCATGTATTCAAGCTCGACAAGCTCGATAAAAAGAAAGAGAAGTAACGATGGACAAAAAGCTCGCCAATACCCGCCCGCAGCATGTGCTATGGGTTGACCTTGAAATGACCGGCCTTGACCCAATCGAAGATCGCATTCTTGAAGTGGCGGCAATTGCGACCGACTGGGACTTTAAAGAAATCGCAACCTACGAGGCGGCGGTAAAGGTTGGTCCGCGGCTTATTGAAAAGCGCATGTTAAAAGGTCCGGCGGCCGAGTTTTGGAATTCAATACCCGCTACTCGCGATGCGCTGCTTGCGCAAAATATAGCTATTGGCCAATCGGCGCGAACCGTTGAAAACGAACTGTTGGTATTTCTCGACCAACATTTCGATCCCGCACTCCCAGTGCTTTTAGCAGGCAACTCTATTCATCAAGATCGAAAGTTTATTGACCGAGAATGGCCACGCCTTGCAAAGCGCCTACATTATCGTATGCTCGACGTGTCTGCCTGGAAGGTGGTTTTCGAGGGTAAGTATAGGAAGAAATTTGCAAAACGCGAAGCCCACCGCGCACTTGACGATATCCGCGGCAGTATTGAAGAACTGCAGTACTATCTGAAGAAAATAAAGCGCCCGTAGTGCTACAATAAGCGTATGAAAGTGAAGCGCCGTCGACACGTACCAAAATGGATCATTATTCTTAGTGCTATTGTTCTTGTCGCCCTTGCGGCATTTGTGACAATCAAAGTATTGTCTGGCTCTCAGAATGAGGCGCCAGCACCCCAAGCAGCCCAAGAGAAGCCCGCACCGAAACCAGTGAGTATCGCGGCCAACACACTCTTTCTTGGCGATATTTATTGGGGTCGTATGGTTAATCAATGGTCAATGTCGAGCGACCTAAAAACAGCCTATCCATTTTCGCAACTCGATGAGTTTGACCGTAGCAGCTATGACTCATGGGTGGCCAACCTAGAGTGCCCAACGGTCGCTGGGTTTACCCAGACTCCCGCTCAAGAAGAAGCAACCCTGTCGTTTAACTGTAACCCCGAGTATCTTTCAGAGGCTGCCAAGTGGTTTTCAATCGTTTCATTAGCGAATAATCATACTGACAATCGGGGCGCAGAAGGCTTTACAGAAACGAAAGAGCAGCTCGATAAAGCAGGCATGCAATATTTTGGTCACTACGACCCAAGAGAAGCTGACGACGCCTGTGATGTCATTGCCTTACCAGTCACCGTGACGTATAGTGACCAGTCAACAAAAAAGCAGCACCTGCCTGTCGCCATGTGTGGCTATAATGGTGTCTTTATGATTCCGCCCGACGCAACACTCCAGCGTATTAGCGAGTACAGTAAATACATGCCAGTAATTGCTATGCCGCACATGGGTACCGAATATCAAGCAGGCCCCGACCAACTGAAGACGGCAACCTATCGCACGATGATTGATTACGGTGCCGACATGGTACTGGGTGGTCATCCGCATTGGGTGCAGTCTAGCGAAGCATACAAAGGCAAGCTCATCGCCTACTCAATGGGTAACTTCATTTTTGACCAACAGTTTGATGCAGAAGTGACCCGCTCGGCAAGTATTCGCGTTGTAATGAAAACAACAGATGCTTCCGAATCGGAACTTGCACAATGGTTACAACTAGGCGACACATGTAAAACCTATCAAGACACTTGCTTGGCAAAGGCAGAAGAAGAGAATCTAAAGAAACTTACCTTCACCTACCAGTACGGCGTTGTTGCGGGTAATAGCGCTAATAAGGTAACCAGGCCTGCGACGCCAGCTCAACAGAATGGCGTGTTACAGCGCCTTAATTGGCAAACAACGATGAACCAGTTGCAAGCACCGCAGTCTGCCCTGTAAGCTAGGATTATGACTGAAATACTGACGCATAAAGAACTTGAAACGTATTTACTTAGCTTCCCTCATGTATGGCTCGATTTTCCCTTCGGTGAAGGCACGAGTGTCTATAAAGTAGGCGATAAGGCTGCTGGTGAAGGAAAAATGTTTGCCCTCATTACAGATGGCAGTAAGCCGCTCCGCGTCAGTCTCAAGTGTGACCCGCAGCTTGCCGAGACGCTTCGAGAAAAATACGAGACGGTAGTACCTGGGTATCATCTGAATAAAAAGCACTGGAATACAATTATCTGCACAGGACAGCTAGGAAATGATGAAATCAAAGACCTCGCATTACTCAGCTATCGCCTCGTCACCGAAGCCTAACTACTCGTTAGAAGCGTTGTAGCTTGCCAGTGACTCTTGGGTGGGCAAGAGGTTGTCGTAAGCCGTGTCTAAGAATTCTTTGGTCGCTTGGTCGTTCGTGCTGGCGTAGAGCTGTTGGTACAGCGAAAGAATTTTTGCAAGTTGGTAACTCATTTCGCGGGCGTAGGTGCTGTCGAATTTCGCATTAAGACGAGCATCCTCGAGGCGGGTTGTGAGGTCGGTAGTACTTTCGGACTCAGTAAGAGACGCCGGTACTTTTTTCATATCAATCTTCGCTGTTGTTAAGTGAGTAGTGAAATCGCGTGAGGTATTGGCGAGGTATAATTTTAAGTTACTATTGAGTGACTTGAGATCGCCATTCTTAATATTCTTGGTCGCATCTGTGGCGATTGTTGTCGTCGCCTCAAGCCGCAGCGAAAGCTGTTGCCACGGACGTTTATTGCCACTGGCGATACTGCCAACCACGACGGCCAGAATAATAACAATAGTAATTGCGGCAACCGAGGCAATAATAAGTAGCTTTAATTTTGATTTAAACGGGCTACTTTTTTGCGTGACTGGTGCAATTTGGTTGAGATAGTCAAGAGAGGTTTGCGGCTGCTGAGTCATACGCCCATTTAAGCATAATCGATAACAGAGGTAAAGATGCTATATTCGTTGGCCTCTGTGAGTTATACTAAGGACATGCAGGACGCAAAAGAAGAGGTGCGCGCTCGGCTGAATATTGAGGACGTCATTGGCGAGTACGTCCAACTTAAGCGTGCCGGGCGTAATTTTAAAGGGTTAAGTCCTTTTAGTGGCGAAAAGACCCCAAGCTTTTATGTGAGTCCCGAGAAGAATATTTGGCATGATTTTTCCTCTAATAAAGGCGGTGATGTCTTTAGTTTTATTATGGAAGTGGAGGGCTTAGACTTTCGAGGGGCACTCGAGCTCCTCGCACAGCGTGCAGGCGTTGACCTGTCTGTCCATAACTCTAAGGGTAGTCAAGAAGCTGCTAAGTTAAAGCGGCGCTTGCTTGAAGCGCATCAGTTGGCAGCCCGTTACTATCAGCAAAGTTTACTCAGCAATCAGCGTGCACTGGCCTATGTCTTTCAGAAGCGTGGACTCAGTAAAGATATTGTTCAAACATTTCAAATTGGCTACGCACCAGATACTAGCAATGCGCTAGTGCAGTTCTTAACGAAAAAGGGCTTCACCAAACAAGAGCTATCCCAAGGGGGGCTTACCAACCGTTATGGTGGCGATTTATTTCGTGGTCGCATGATGGTTCCTCTAATGGATGCTTCGGGGCAGGTGATTGGCTTTACTGGGCGCATTATCATCGACGACCCTAACGCGCCTAAGTATCTCAATACGCCCGAAACACCCTTGTATCATAAAGGTCGCCACGTTTTCGGTTTGAGCCAGGCGAAAGAATCAATACGAAAGAGTAATTACACTGTCATTGTTGAAGGAAACCTCGATGTTGTTAGTAGTCACCAGGCTGGCGTGACTCAGGTGGTTGCAACTGCCGGTACGGCCATGACAGAAGCCCACCTGAAGGCATTGGTGCGCTTAAGTCCCAACGTCCGCCTTGGGTTTGATGGCGACGCTGCCGGACTGGCTGCAACCGAACGAGCTATTCCTATTGCGCAAACCGTTGGCGTTGAGCTGACTATCGTCAGCTTACCCCCGGACGCAAAAGACCCCGACGAGCTGATTCAAAGAGACCCTGCCTTGTGGCAACAGGCAATCGATACCTCCGAGGGTGTGATTGACTGGCTTCTCGAGCAGTACACGAAGCGCGAAGACATGACTGCACCTATTGGCAAACGTCACTTTACCACGGCAGCGCTGGCGGTTGTACGTGCCTTGCAAGATGCGGTCGAGCAAGAACACTATCTACAAAAAATTGCTCAGTACACCTCGACTTCACTCGAGGCTGTCAAGGAAAAATTCTTAGCAGGGGATGCTCCTGAAGAAAAACGACTACGTCCTATTAAAGCCCAAGAGGGAAGCTCAGAGAGGCAGCCCGATTCAGCCATACAGCAAGATAGCCTTTTGGCACTCCTCTTATTTGATGCGGCACCACGTGACCTATTGGTAGACCTCACCGATGAAATGCTCGCCACCGATGATCGTCGCGATATTTTGAAGTATATTCGTACCTCTCGGGAAAGCACCCAAACTGTCCCGAAAGAGTTGCAAAATTACGAAACGTATGTCAAAATATTACTATTAAAGGCCGACGCACGATACGGAGACTGGAGTAGTGAAGACCGCTACTTCGAAGCCGCCCGCTTGGTCCGCCTCATCATAACCGAACACAAGCAAACACAGAAAGATGCATTAACCAGTGCTTTACGCATCGCCGAGGATAATGGCGATGATGCCGAAGCATTGCGACTGCGACAAGCACTCAACGAACTTATAAAGGAGGCCCCTCGTGCCAAAAGGTAAGAAAAAAGACGTACCAGCAACAAAAGACGATGCCATTGTAGAAGATGACAACGAGGCAACTGTACCGCTTGAAGAGGCGATACCAAGCGAATTTGATGGCCCAGATGCCGATGAGCTTGAAGAAGAAGTCGATACTGACGAAGATCTTTTAAGCCAAGAGCAATACTTTGACGACGCAAGTGACGACAGCGTGCGCTTGTACCTGCGTGAAATTGGTAAAATTCCACTACTCAATGCCGAAGAAGAGCTCGAGCTTGCACAGCGTGTCGTTGCTGGCGAGAAAAGGGCGAAAGATAAAATGGCTGAAGCTAACATGCGTCTAGTGGTATCGATTGCCAAGCGCTACAGTGGGCGTGGCCTTGATTTCCTTGACCTCATTCAAGAAGGAAACACCGGCTTGCTGCGCGCGGTCGAAAAGTTTGACCCGGACAAGGGCTTTAAGTTTAGTACCTATGCAACGTGGTGGATTCGCCAGGCGATTACTCGTGCCATTGCCGACCAAGCTCGCACCATTCGTATTCCTGTACACATGGTTGAAACTATTAACAAGCTCCTTCGAACGCAGCGCCGTATGACCCAAGAGCTCAACCGCGAGCCAACCATTGAAGAGCTTGCCAAAGAGCTCGAAATGGAACCAGAAAAAGTCGAATATGTTATGAAAATCAAGCAGGACATCACCTCGCTTGATGCCGGTGTCGGCCGTGACGGCGACGAAGAAGATTCTGTCCTGCGTGACTTTATTGAAGACGAGGACAGCGCCACTCCTGAAGAGTCTGCTGCATCACAGCTCCTTAAGGAACAAGTGCAAGCAATCCTTTCGACACTTTCCGACCGTGAGCAGAAAATTATTAAAATGCGCTTTGGCCTCGAAACAGGCAAGAGTCACACGCTTGAAGAAGTAGGGCAAGAATTTGCCGTGACCCGCGAACGTATTCGCCAAATTGAAGCTAAGGCGCTCGCCAAGCTCCGTAAACACAAAGACTCAAAGAAGCTACACGATTATCTAAGCTAGCTTATGGTTTCACCTTGACGCTAGAGGTGATACTATAGTCATTAATGACGGAGAGGTATAACGGGAAGACACCCTACAGTCGTCGCCATGGCAGCGATCGACGTGGTGTCTTTCCTGTTCCAAACCTCAACTTTGCGTATGCTCAAGAACAGTCGCGCCGGGATAAAGAGAGGCTGATTCAGCTTGTTAAAGAACGGGCAGCTACTCGAGCCGAGATTAAAGAGCTAGAGACGGGTTTGGGCAATAAAGACTTACCTGTCTACAAGCATAAACAAGAGTTGGTTCAGACAATTGAGGCCTACAAAGCGGTGATTGTCGGTGGTGCAACCGGGAGCGGCAAAAGTACACAGCTACCCCAATATCTTTACGAGGCGGGGTATGATATGACGATTGCTCTCGTGCCGCGTCGCGTTATTGCCGACGGGCTAGGCGAGCGCATTCGTGATGAACTTGGTTCGCAAATTAACGATCTTAATCCACAAGATGTCGTGGGTATTGTTCATGGCGAACGCACTGAGCGGCACGTTGACAATAAAATTATGGTTATGACGCCAAATACGTTTATCAAGATGGAGTCGGAGTTGCGTGAGCGATTTGACGGTAAGAAGCTCGCTATTATTGCTGACGAAATTCATGAAGCCAATCTGTTTACCGAAATTGCCACTGGTGTCGCAGCGATGTCGGTAGCTCATAACGATTCATGGCGTCTCATTGCCGCAAGCGCAACCCATAATGCCGAGACGCTCAAAGTACCGTTTGAAGCTATAAACAACGGCCACGTACCCAGTGTCGAAATTGAGGGTCGACCTTTTAATGTAGAGTTGCACGAGTCGCCGGAATATAATTCTATGCAAGCCTATACGCAGTATGGGCGTGACCATGAAAAAGCGATGATCTTTACGTCAGGCAAGCGCGAGATTGATCATATTATAGACCAAACTATCAGTGAACTTGAAGCCCACGAGCAAGGCTCTTCACGATTTGTTGTCTTCCGAAAATTACATGGCGATTTAACCGAAATAGAGCTTTCGCATATTGATGACCCAATTCCACCGGACCACCGTTTAGTGGTGGTTTCGTCTCCGGCGGGAATGTCGGGCATCACCATACCCGGCGTCACGCTTGTGGTGACAGACGGTACCATTAACCGCTCACTACTCGATGATGACGGTGCGGCTGGGTTGAAGCGCTTCTATCTTTCAAAGGCGGGTATTATCCAGCAGATTGGGCGTGCTGGCAGGGACGTTCCGGGCGGAATTGGTATTTTGGCGCAGCCGACCACGGTCATTGACGATTTGATTATGCGTCGAGGTGGGCGCGTTGACGTTCGCCAGATGGAATTTAGGTCTTTTAGCGAACGTGAAGAGCATGAACCCCCTGAAATTTACAACAGCAACCTTTCACGAGTTGTTCTTTCGGTCGCGGCGCTCGATCGGCGCTTTGGAGATATTAACCACTATATTCCACACCCTGTTGAGCCATCAGAAATTATAAAAGCTGAGGATTCTTTGGCGCGCCTTGGTGCGCTTGACGACGACGATCGTGCGACGGTGACAGGTATTAGTATGGATGCATTCCCTGTTATCCCAGAATTAGCTCGCGGTCTGCACGAGGCGAGTCGTCCTGGAAGAGGTATTCAGCATATGGCTCGCGCTGCATTGATTGCAGCAGCAGTTGATACTGGGGGATTGCAGGATTTTCGTATCAAAGATCGTGATGAGTGGAAGCAGCTTCTTCGCTCAACAACGAACGATGATTTTCTTGCCCAGCTCGACATCATGGTCGCCCTTGAAGAGACGGCACGTACCGAGGTGAAGCCACTGTATGATTTTATTGATACCTTTGCGCTTAACGGGAAGCGTGTCGAACGAGCGCGTAAAGTAGCACGGAAGATTCTCGGCGCCCTTAATATTCATCTCGATAATCTTATTATTACGTCACCACTTCCCGACGAAGAGTCCGCGCTACGTCGTGATTTTACTTCAGGAATGATTGATTTAGTGTACGAAGATATCGGCACCGCACCACGGTCGCGCAAGACCCTATACCGCAACATCCACGGAGATGAGACGTCAACAACGCGCACTGTCAGCGATAGATCAACAGCAAAAATGAAGCGAGGGAGCTTTATTGCAGGTATTCCTCGTTGGTATGAAACACAAATCAAGAGCAGTAAAGACTTTATTCGTCATGATGTCGTCGACCATGTTTTACTCGTTGAGCCTGAAGTTGTTGGTGAATATGCTCGCCAAAACGAATTATTGCAGGGGTCTTTGGCTTTTTCTCGTATTGAAGGTGACCAGGCGGTTGAGTATGAACAGTTGAAGTTTGGCACAATTCCCGTTGGCGAACCGATACGCAGTGTCTGGCGGGAGCAGATTCCTGAATCAACAAGGAAGTTACTCGTACGGCAAGCGCTCGAGAGGCCAGGTGAAGTCCAGCGGGCGATGCGTAGCATTGCCGATGAGCTTGAGTGGTACGCAAAGCGGACACTACCAGAAGTACTTGCGGCTTACAAAAAGCACGATGCACCAGAAGATCTGACAAAATCGCATATCCGTGACCTTGTTGAACAGTATGCCAAGGTGACCCGTAGTCTTCACGAAATTGACCAGCGGTTGAGTCGTTATTTATATAGCACTAACTTATCAATTACAAAATATTTTAATGACGAAGATCGTATCGTCCTGCAGGAACAATCGCCCGATACATTACTTATAGGTGGCGCAGAGACGCGCCTTCATTACGACCAAGGCGTGCCATACGTCACATCACTAACGCGACAGCAGCGAATACATCAGCAAGGGCCGGTACATCTTGCTGATGGGAGAGAGGTGTTACTTCAGGTGGCTCATCGTCAAGGTGGTGTGCGACGAGTTTCAATTAGCGATTCGCGAACTCAAGCGTAGCTTCAACCGCATCGAGGTGCTTAAAGAATGTCTCAGTTGACTCATCGTTAACGACATAATGGTCGGCAATCGCAATAGGGCCGCCTTTTTCAAGATTTTCAATTTCCGCTTGGTCACGCTCGTACGCTTCAGTTGCCGTCAGTGGGCGAACTGGGCGCTGTGCGAGACGACGGTAGCGGTGGCGGCGGGGCGCAACGATAGCGACAACTTGAAGCTCGCCAGGGAATGCTTGCTTAAGCGCTTTGTACTCGGTCCAGGTGTACAGACCATCTGCTATGATACGGTGCTGACCAGCGTCGGCTAAATTGTGAATTTGTTCAATAATTTTATTGACGACCGCATCCTTACCGTTTTGTTCACGAAACTTTTCGCGAAATTGCTTTTCATTTGCCTCGGTATGCTCAATACCCGCCTTAGTCATGGCATCAAGAATAACGCCACCAAAATATACCTTTGGGTAGCCCTTTTCGGTAAAGTGAGCAACAGCCGTTGATTTACCTGTGCCGGCAAGTCCAACAAAGGCAAGAATTTTTAGATTATCGTGACGCTTCATAGAGTCATTGTAACAGATAAAGTGCTTTTGCTTGTGTACCCCAGCGCAGCACCTTATTATAAAGGTAATGACCGACCGTAGTGAATACCCCCTCATTGAACAGCCAGAAGATCTGGCATTTGAGCGTCGTATGGCGCAGACGCAGGCGGTCGTCGATGCTCGGTCTGTCGATGTGGGTGCCGACTGGAGAAGTAAAGCGCAGTGTCAAACATCGGATCCAGAGATTTTCTTTCCGCAACATACGACACAGGAGGCGATTGCTCGAGCGAAAAAAGTGTGCGGGCGCTGCACAGTGCGTGAGGCCTGTTTGCAGTATGCTCTCGAGAACGGGGAGAATTTTGGGATATGGGGCGGTATGACCGAGGGCGAGCGACGTGCCTTGAGGCGTCGGGCGGCAAGTAGCCGTCGCGTAGGCGGCGCGGCCCTTGAGCGCTAGAGGTGCTATACTAAACGTATGAAACGTTTGGCAGTCATCGACGGAAAATCAGTCTTTTATCGCGGGTATTACGCCATGCCAAGCTTGGCGCTTCCCGACGGTACGCCGACTGGGGGTGTGTATGGCTTCGCCTCTATTGCTATCGAGCTCATTAAAAAACTTGAACCAGACTACGTGGCGGTTGCATGGGACAAGCCAAAAACGAATATTCGCAAACGCCGTGAAATATATCCAGAGTATAAAGCAGGTCGCAAGCCAGCGCCTGCCGATTTCTATGCTCAGGTACCTATTTTGCACGAACTGCTCGACGCTTTTGGCTGGCCTTTTTATGAAATTGACGATTATGAGGCCGATGATATTATGGGTGCTTTTGCCGTCCAGGCAGCCGAAAAGGGGATAGAGACCTACCTTCTGACTAGTGACCTCGACTCACTGCAGCTTATTGGTCCACACACAAAAGTCTACGCGATTAAAAACGGCCTCTCCAATATCGAAGAGTTCGATGTTGAGGCTTTTGAGAAGAAGTACGGTATTGAGGTTGAACAATTCCTCGATCTGAAGTCACTGAAGGGTGATTCGTCGGACAACTTACCGGGCGTACCGGGTATCGGCGAGAAAACGGCCATTCAATTACTACAAGAGTTCAAGACCCTTGATGGGGTGTATGAAAACCTCGACAGCATCAAACCGTCGGTAGCAAAAAAACTCGAGGCTGGTAAAGAGCTTGCTTACATAACAAAAGAAGTAGGTAAAATCTGGTGTGATATACCCGTTCAGCTCGATTGGGATATTGCCGATGTCAATGACACCGACCTTGAAAAGGTGGCTGCGATCTTGAAACGCTTACAGTTCCATTCACTCGAAAAGCGGTTACCAAAACACATGCAAGCTGTGGCAAGTGCTGAGCCTGTCGAAATTGTGCCGGTTGCTGCGCTCAAAGAGAGTCCATGGCCAAAACAGCTCCTGATTGACGGACCTGTGTACGTCGAGCTATTCGAGGCGACCCTTTATGTTTCGGTCGACGGTAAAACAGCGTATAAAAAGCCAGTTGCAGACGTAGAGAATACCTTTTGGCGAACACTTGAGTTGGCGACGGTGGTAAGTTACGACGTGAAGGCCCTCTATCACGCACTTGATGTGCATAGTGTCTCTGTTCGGTTCAGCGATGTGCACGACTTACGTCAGGGGGCATTTTTACTTGACCCACTGGCACGAGACCGTTCAGTCGCTACGTTAGTGGGTAGCGAGACAGCCGAGCCACTCGAGATACTCGCAGGGCTCGTTGCTGCATATATGTCGCAAAAAACCCATTTCGACGCCGAACCGCGACTCGCAACGATTGCTTACGACTATGATTTCCCCTTAACCTATACGCTGTTTCAGATTGAACGTCGAGGGGTAAAGATTGATCCGCAGCAGTTACACAGCCTGAGTGAAGAGTTAGGAAAAGAGCACGCTAAGCTTGAACAAGAAATGTATGCGATGGCCGGGTACGAGTTTAATATTGGCAGTCCCGCCCAGCTTTCAGAAGTGTTATTTACGAAGCTACAACTACCGACTCAAGGTATAAAAAAGGGCAAGACAGGCTATAGCACCGGGCAGTCCGAGCTTGATAAGCTTCGCGGCCAGCACCCAATTATTGAATTGATCGAAAAGACTCGTGAGCTGGCAAAATTAAAAAATACGTACGTTGATACCTTGCCGCAGCTTGTCGATGCGCACAACCGTATCCATACAACGTTCAACCAAGACGTCGCGGCGACTGGTCGGCTCAGTAGTACTGCGCCAAATTTACAAAATATTCCTATTCGCACCGAACAGGGGAGGCGCATCCGTGAGGCGTTTATTACCGATGGTGACAAGGTGTTAGTCAGTGCCGACTACTCACAGTTCGAACTCCGTCTGGCAGCAATTCTTGCAAACGATGAAAGCCTTATAAACGACTTTAATGGCGATGTCGATATTCATACGAAAACTGCCAGCGAAGTGTACGGCATTCCAATGGACGACGTCACAAAAGCGCAGCGTCGCGATGCCAAGGTTATCAACTTCGGCGTCCTGTACGGCATGAGCCCGCACGGTTTAGCGGCAAATACAGGCATGTCCTTCATCCAGGCAAAGCAATTTATCGACCAGTACTTTGAGTTACGCGCGCCGATTCGAAAATTTATCGACACGACACTCGAAAAAGCGCGCACCGAGGGCTACGTTGAAACCTACTATGGCCGACGCCGGCCAACTCCAGATGTGAAGAGTTCGAACTTTATGGTCCGTGCGGCTGCTGAACGTGCGGCTGCAAATATGCCTATTCAGGGTACCGAAGCCGACCTGATGAAGCGGGCTATGCTCCAAGTTGATGAAAAATTGGTAGCCACCGACGGCGACCCGTTAGGTGAACAAATTTTGCAAATTCATGACTCAATCTTAGTAGAATGCCCGAAAGAAAACGCCGAGAAAGTGGCCGAGATTCTTAAAACAACCATGGAGGGCATTGCCCCAGAATTAAACATTGCGTTAAAGGTCGATGTACACACTGGCGACAACTGGGGAGGGTTATGATAAAAGCCATTATCTTTGATTGCTTTGGCGTTCTCCTAGGAGATGCGAAACAATTGCGTCTGAGTAAAATTGATCAAACCGACCCAGAAAAAGCAGCGGAAATCCGCGCTTTTTATCGCGCAGCCGACAGGGGTTTTCTGACAAATGAAGAAATCATTCAGGCGACCAGCGAACTGTTCGGTGTTGACCCCGAGGAATTTCAAGCCGAGCAAGATCACCTGGAGGTCCCTAATACCGAGCTCCTGGAATTTATTGCCACGCTACGTGAAAAGTTTAAAGTAGGCATGCTCAGTAACGTGAGTAGTCGCCAACGACTTGGCGTTCGTTTTGCTCCAGGCCAGCTTGATGCAATCTTTCATACCGTCGTCGCTTCTGGTGAAGAGGGGTATGTGAAGCCGCAGTCAGAGATTTACGAAATTGCCGCCACCAGACTGGGTGTACTGCCGTCCGAGTGTCTTTTTATTGACGACATCGCTGACTTTTGTGAGGGCGCACGCAGCGTGGGAATGCAGGCGGTACAATATATTTCGAATCACCAAATTATGACCGATGTCACGGCCCTCATTGACAGAGGTACGGAAAAAGAATAAGGTAGAGCCATGGTTAGTTATCGCAGAAATACACGCATCGTCCCAACAATTTTAACTGTAGTCATCATCGTTATTGCTATTGTCGGACTCGTATCGCTTGCGCGTCTTATCTTCTTCTCAGGTTCTTCTCGGCCTGCAGAGGAAAGCAAAGTCGACACAAGTCGCCAATCGCTCCTCGACACCTCTGCTGGTAGTGCAGTGAGTATGACAGTTCGCGGCCCGATTGTTGCCGATGAGAATTTCCGCTCTTATAGTATTACTATCACGCCGAATGCGCGCTCGTTGAAGACATACACGGGCTATCTTGGAAAAGTGCTCGAACAGGACAAGCTGGGTAATAACACAGCGGCTTATAGCGAATTTGTTCACGCCCTTGATAAGGCGAACATGTCGTCAGGCAAGCAGCTTGCTGATGAAAAAAACGATGTTCGTGGTATCTGTGCGACCGGGCGCGTCTACGAGTTTAAAGTCCTCAAAGACAACAAGGTCGTTCAAACACTCTGGACATCAACCTGTAGTGGCTCTCAAGGCTCGCTTAAGGCAAACGAGACGCAGCTTTCGCAGCTATTCCAAAGCCAAATTCCAGACGCTCGCGATTTACTGCGCGGCTTGTCTGTATAGCTCGTGGCAGGGTAACGGTTAAGCCTTAGAAGGAGGTGTTTCATGCCAGAACTTCCAGAAGTAGAGACTGTTCGCCGTGGGTTAGCAGAGCTTATTATAGGTAAAGTAGTGACTTCCGAAAGTCATGATACTGAAAAGGGTTTCCCTAATGCACCTACTGACGTCAAACAGTTTCTCTTAGGAGCAACCATTACTAATATCCGTCGTCGAGCCAAGGTGTTAATGATTGACCTTTCGACCGACTATTCGCTGCTTATCCACCTTAAAATGACCGGCCAGTTAGTGTTTGTCGGCACACGTCCAGAAGACCGTTTTGGTGCGGGACACCCAAACGACAGTTTAGTTGGCGTTCTTCCTGACAAATCGACTCGCGTGACGCTCACTTTTGCCGATCATACCCATCTTTTCTTTAACGACCAGCGGAAATTCGGCTGGATGCGCCTCATGCCAACTGTCGAAATTCCGAACATAGATTTTATGCGTAAGGTCGGCCCCGAGCCATTGAGTAACGAATTTGCAGTCAAAGATTTTATCCAACGTCTCGCACGCCGACCCAAGACCAATATTAAGGCAGCGCTCCTTGATCAAACGGTGATTGCAGGCGTGGGTAATATCTATGCCGACGAGTCTTTATGGGGCGCGAAACTTCACCCAAAACGCTTGGTGCAGAGCCTTACCGAACAAGAAATGTCGACACTCTATCATGAGCTCCGTGCCGTGATGAACTTGGCGGTTGAAAAGGGCGGCTCGTCTAACCATACGTATGTGAATGCCGAAGGAAAAAAGGGGAGTTACATGGATTTTGCGCGCGTCTTTCGGCGTGAAGGCCTGCCGTGCCCTCGCTGCGGTACGCTGATTGAGAAAACACGAGTTGCAGGCAGGGGGACGCATAGCTGCCCGTACTGCCAGGTATTATAAGCGTTCTCTAATCAAATAAGGCACGCTATACTAGAGTAATGATTACGTGGTTGGTTGGTGAGAACAGTTTTGAAATTCGTGAGGCACTTTCAGGCATAGAGGCCGACTTTGGCGGTACGCCAGAAAAGGTTGATGCAGCCAGCTTGTCCCTCGCCCAGCTTCCTGACATTCTCATGGGGGTCAGCCTTTTTGCCGACAAGCGGTTGGTGGTTATTCATGACATCACCAGTAATAGCCATCTTTGGGAAAAGCTTCCCGATTGGCTGCCACGCATTAATGATGATATTCACGTGGTGTTTGTCGACACGAAGCCAGATAAACGCACAACAAGCTATAAAGCCTTAAAGGCAGTTGCTGATCTGCATGAATTTCCAATCTGGGGCGACCGTGATCAAGCAAAAGCTCAGCAGTGGGTGAGTGCCCGTGCCCAGCAAAAAGGTGTAACACTTGATAGCCGCAGTGCCCAGCACCTTGTGCAACGTGTTGGTCTTGACCAGTGGCAGCTTGCGCAGGCACTCGACATACTCAGCTTGCTCGATGAAATAACACCACAGGCGATCGACAACAGTATTCCTGCGCAGCCAGCAGAGAACATCTTTCAATTGTTTGAAACAGCCCTTGATGGCCGTCCGGCGCAGGCGGCCGAAATGGTGCGCACCCTTGAGCTTCAGCAAGACCCTTACGCTATGTTTGCACTCCTCTCATCGCAAGCGCTCGCGCTGGCTGCGGTGACCTTTGCGGCCGAAGGGGATGCGCCAGCTAAAGACTTCGCCATCCATCCGTTCGTTGCCTCCAAAATGGCTCGTCATGCCAAAAAACTTGGCAAGCAAAAAGTGACTCATTTACTGAGCCTCTTCGCACAGACCGATGCCGATATGAAAAGATCCAAGGCAGAACCTTGGATCCTCATTGAGCAGCTTTTACTTAAAGTTGCCAGTAGCTGATAGAATTACTTCTTTGCAGCCGGTTTTTTCGCAGGGGCCTTCTTCGCAGCAGGCTTTGCAGCCGCTTTTGGTGCAGCCTTTGCCGGTGCTTTAGCAGTGGCTTTCGGAGCTGCCTTAGGAGCGGCTTTTTTAGCACTAGCGGTCAGCTTAACGCCAGCAGCTTTTGCATTCTTAGAAAGCAGTGCCTTACGGCGAGCAGCAGTGTTCTTGTTCAGAACGTTCTTCTTGACAGCAGTGTCGATAGCGCTCTGTGCGGCAGAAAGAGTAGCAGCGGTAGGCTTTGCAGTAAACGCCTTTACAGCGTCTTTCAGGGCGCGTTTCGTTGCAACATTACGGTCGCGACGGATTACGGTTTGTTTAGCTCGCTTAATTGCGGATTTGATAATTGGCACGTGACTTCCTTTTTCTTAGATTTATTATGTCAATCAAGGGGTAATTATAGATGAAAAGTCTCGAAAAGTAAAGAGGTGGCAGGCTGGGGATATGACGACATCTGCAGCCTGAGTGGAGTAAGGTGCAGAGACCCTTACTGAACCCAGCGCGAAGCCGTCTCATATCCCCAGCCTGCCACCTCTTTACTTTCTTGTTGACGCCTTGAAAACACTTATGGTATAGTAGTGCAAACGCGTCTCGACAAAGACAAGTTAACACAAAAAGAAATCAATACACCATGGACGAAATAAAAGCCAAACAACAGGTTGTCGAAAAGATTCAAGAAGTCGGCAAAATATTGGTCACGGTCTCTAAAGACCCATCTGTTGATGCGCTTTCGGCGGCTATTGGCCTTACCATGATACTCGATAAGCAAGAGAAATACGCCACAGCGTTATTTAGTGGCCAAACACCACCAGCTATTGCGTTTCTTGAGCCTGAAAAAACGTTTGACGACACGACTGATAGCCTTCGTGATTTTATTATCGCCCTAAACAAAGAAAAAGCTGACCACCTTCGTTACAAGGTAGAAGGGGATTCAGTAAAGATCTTTGTTACCCCATACAAGACAACGATTACAGAGGAGGACCTCGTTTTTAGCCAAGGCGACTATAACGTTGAACTGGTGATTGCCCTTGGTGTGACCGACCAGAATGACCTTGATGCTGCGCTTGAAAACCACGGGCAAATTCTTCACGATGCCACAATTATTACTATGACCGCTGGCGATGAAACCAGTACCCTTGGTGGTATTGACTGGCACGATGCCGGCTCGAGCAGCTTGAGTGAGATGGTCGCTGGCCTTGCCGAGGCAATGAAGAGTGACAAAAAGAATCCATTACTCGATGGTCCGCTTGCAACCGCACTGTTGACAGGTATTGTTGCCGAAACCGATCGTTTCAGTAACGAACGAACGAGCTCAAAGGTGATGACCGTCGCTGCGTCCTTAATGGCGGCTGGCGCCGACCAGCAGCTCATTGCTAACGAGTTGCAAAAAACACAGGAGGTCACAGAGCCGGACACGCCAAAGGCGGTCGACGATACCACTGACGGTATTGATGCAGACGGAGGGCTCTCGATTCACAAGGGTAGCCCGAAGGGTGAAACAATTGCCGAGCTTGAAAAGCGTGTACGCAGTGAAGACAGGGGAGCTACCGACAGTGCATCAACGAAAGAGGCTGACTTAAAGGATACGGTTGAGCTGGCAAAAGAGAAGGCCGCCGAGCACGAACAAGCCGTGATTACCAATGCAACCCCACATTCTGCCTATGCGTTGACAGAAGACCCCGCCGAAGAGCCAACATTTGGTGGTAGTTTGAGTGCAACAACCGAGCAGGCTGCCGACGACGCTCGTCGCGAAGCCGACGAAACCCAGAATAAGACAATTCTGAAACACAGTTATCTTACAGGCGAACCATCCGCTACGGATACTGCCATGGCTCCACACGAGTCGCCAGCACCACAAGCTACCCCAGCGCCACTCTCTGCTTATGCACTTCCGGAAGAGGAGGTTGCTGCCCCTGAGCCTGTAGCCGCTCCGCAAAACGAAACACCAGCAACTCCTCCAGAGACTCCTCTTGCTGAACCAACAACACCTGCTCCGGCCGTCGGTGGTGTTCGAGTCATTCAGCCACTTTCGTCGGCGTATGCCACGCAGGAACCGGTCTCGTTAACTTCCGTGCTTGAGCAACCTCCAGTTGCTCCACAGCCAGGCCCTGCCGATTTAGGACTTCCATTACCGCCGCCGCTCCCAGACTTCTCTCAGGGAACGCCACCACCGGCTATTCCGCTGCCGCCTACTCAACAGCCACCAATTCTTGGTGACATTCTCGCCCCAGAGCAGCCTAGTCAAGGTGGACAGCCACTCCCTGGCGTTGAACAGGGCGCTCTACCTCAGCAACCGTTGCCTGTAGACCTTGCGCAGCCAGCAGCCAGCGCCCAGCAACTTTCTATTCCACAATCTGAACTCCAGCCCGAGCCGTCGATACCACAGCCAGTCGTTGCGTCAGTGATTCCTAATCCATCTCCGCTCGTACCAAGTGGTCCAGCCGATCCTGGCCAGTTCCAGATTCCCGGCCAGTCACCACAAGTCTAGGGAAAGGGTGTTATACTCATTCAGTATGAAAGAAGACGATATTTTATTGGTCGACAAACCAGCTGGTATTACTAGCTTTGGTGTCGTCGCGCGAATTCGCCGCCGTCTATCTGAACAGCTAGGGAAGAAAGCCAAAGTTGGCCATACCGGCACGCTTGATCCGTTTGCAACCGGTTTAATGATTATCGTTACCGGCAAAGAGTGCCGTAACGCCATGAACTATTCAAAACTTGATAAAGAATACGAAGCCACAATTCGCCTTGGCGAAACTAGCACGACAGGCGACCCAGAGGGTGAGCTGACTCCTGTCTCTGCTAACCAGCCGACGTTGTCTGAGGTACAGGAAGCCTTGGAGCAGTTTCAAGGTGAAATCACCCAAACACCACCCGCCTTTAGCGCTATTAAAATTAACGGTCGCCGTGCGTATGACTTAGCACGAAAAGGCGAAGCAGTAGATATGCCCTCACGCCAAGTGATGATTTACTCGCTCCAGGTGCTGGATTACACTTACCCAGAGCTACGCATTCGCGTGCATGTAGGGAGTGGCACTTACATTCGTAGTTTAGCCGAAGATATCGGCAAAGCCCTTCGGACCGGTGCTTATTGCTCGGAGTTGCGCCGCACTAAGGTGGGTGAGTGGAGTGTCGAGGACGCCGAGAGTATTAGC
This sequence comes from uncultured Candidatus Saccharibacteria bacterium, assembly GCA_964388795.1. Lineage (GTDB taxonomy): Bacteria > Patescibacteriota > Saccharimonadia > Saccharimonadales > Saccharimonadaceae > Microsaccharimonas. The sequence continues at coordinate 347,661 of CAYMBV010000001.1, forward strand.
GTTTGAGTTATTTGTCTGTCTCGTCTGTCGTACTGTAACTGGTTGCATCAACCTTAAGTTCAAGTGGTTCACTTGGGACTGCATCGCGACCGTGGATGCGGGCAAGCTCTGCCTCAATGATGCGGATTGAACTTTCGCGATCTGTCATAGTTGCACGAATATCGTCGTTTAGCAGGGCGTCACGAACAGTGAAGTAGGCGCCTTGTAGGCTGGCCTTTGCTGCTGCTGCAGCCCTCTTGTCTTGTTCAGATGCGCCCGGCTCGCTACCCCTGGCAACGTCAAGGAGCGCTGCTTCGATGTTTAGCCGCAGTTCTTTGACATCTGCAAGGCTACCCGCAACCCAACCAAACTTTAGGTTCGAAAGGCCACTTGCGTTGGTATTCGCCAAGTTCGAGATACGCTGTACACGAAGCGCGTGCCAGTAGTCTTCTTCTGTGGCAAAGTTATCGATATTAAGGGTAGGGTCATCTTGCATACCGAAACCACCGGCGATTTTGAAGTTCGTGTTATTAAGGGCGACAATTTCGTTAATCATAGCCTGGTCGAAGTGGCGGTTACCCTTAATGCGCTCGAAGAGAGGAATGTTTTTCTCTTCAGCTTGCGCCTGAAGGGCTGCTTTTAGGCGTTCTGGAGTGATAAACTGTCCTTCGTACATTGAGAGGCCATTTTCAACCGCCTCGACAACACCAGCAGAGTAGCGCTTAATGTTTGTACCGGCACGTTGAGCCTCATTTTTCAGAAGTTCGACGTTTGCGGCCAGTGCGTCACTATCTAATGACCTTGCAGCCTTAACTGCTTGCGCCTGGGCGCGCACACGCGCAGTCTCGCCACCAACGCCCTGAGCAATATCAAGCATGGCATCGGTGAGTGGACCAGATCCTGTCATGACGTCAGCGAAGTTGCGCTGTATTTCGTATTGAGCCGATACGCCAGCCTGTTTCTCGGCGGCAAGTCGAATGGTGTCTTGTTTCATTTCATTCATGAGTACCGCTTCGCCTGTGTTGAGGTCGCTAGCGGCGCGCTTACCAGCCTTAAACTCGTCAATCATGGTCGTGAGTTGCGTTTCGGCTATTTGTTGCTTACCTTTGGCACGCTCAGTATCTAGGGTAGTGGAGCGTAGTGCACCAGTCTTTTCAGTTCGTTGTGCAGTAAGGTAAGTCGTAAGTTGTGATTTTGCGATTTCGGCGCCAGACTTACTCTGCTCAAAATGCAGCGTACTCATATTCAAGATACTACCTGGGGTGGCACGCTGCGCATCAAAGAAAGCCTGTAGTTGGGCCTGAGCACCTTCTAAGTGGTCCTTGCTTGATTGTGCGCGTTGTGCAGCCAAGTTGATACCCGTACCTGGCATAGCCTTCCATTCCTCAACCGCAGCCGAGTAGGTGTTTTGCGCAATTTCAACTCGTAGCTTGCTGGTTTCAAGCGGTCGCGCCAAAGCGTTCAGGTCGGTGCCAGCTTGCGCTCGTTGGTCGTTATAGTAAGCAGTCTTGAGGTTTTCGGTTGTCGCAAGGCGGTCCTTTGACATTTCCACACGATAGCCACTTGCGTGCAATGCACCTGCGGCAATGCGTTGGTCGCGACGGGCATTATTGTAGAAAGAGTCAGTGTAGTTTTGCGAGGTTGTCGCGTGGTCTTTCGCTGTCTGGGCGTTAATACCAGACTGGTACACCAATGAACCTTGTACGCGTCGCGCGTCGTTAACGTGCGCCTCGTGAAGGCTGTGGGTTGCTGCTTTTTCGTCTTCAAAGCGGGCTTTTTGTTGTGCCATGTCATAGCGTACCGCACCACGCCTGTTAGGACGAGCGGTGTATAGGTGGCTGTTTTCGTAAGCCGTCTGAGTTGCAGTGGCTGCGTTCGCCGTCCGGTCAGCCAAACGCTTCTTGCGCTGATCCATGTGCCGCGCCGAGTTGCGTAGGAAGTTGCGACGAGTGAGGTTCATCGGATTTCCGTGACGGTCGAGTCCACCAATACCGCGCTGGCGGTGCCAGTCGGCATGGCCCTGCGACCAGTTACGAGTGCGGTCAATCAGGCCCTTCTTTGGGTCATTAACGATACGCGCGATATTACCCAAGACGCCACCGCCCAGCTTGAGTAGTAGTGGAGTAATGACGAGTGGAGCGACCTGCACCACCATACCAAGCAATTGCATCGTGACCGAGTTGGCGTTTTTGATGATAATCGCCCCTGCAAGTTGTGCGCCTCCAAAGACAACCGCGAAAGCTGGGAAGAAAATCAGCATTGTCATAAATAGACCACGCCATTTTTCAAACCACTTTTCGGTGTTTGGTAGTAGATAGGCGACAATCGCTAGTGGAGCGATAATCACCAAGATAATAATAATTGCCTGACGCGCCGCCAAGATCAGCAGTACAAGAATGAGGGCAAGGAGTAAACCAAGAAGAATTGGGAGCAAGAGGTAAGCTGCTGCGGCAATAGTACCGCCAGTTGCGGCCATTGCTGTACTCACGCCGACAACCGCTGCTGCGCCACCAGAGATGGCAAAGGCAGTAAAGCCGCCCCAGCTCTGAATACTATTCAGGCTTGCTTGCGCCGCAGGATCAACCGTACCGCTGTCAACTATAGCGCGTTGCATAGCCATAAAAAGGTCTTGAATTGAGTAGCCAAGAATATTCGACACGTCAACTGCCACGGCTGCGGCAATGTAGGAGACGTTAATTGCAATCGCTGCGATAATCAGGCGAGGCAGGAGCTTCTTGAGACCATATTTACTGAGCTGTACGTTGGTGAGTTGGGCGTAAATGATAATCAAGAAGACAATAATGAAGGCAATATTAGCAATGCCTCGCATCGTATTCCAGGCGGTGTAAAGGGTGCCATCGGTGTTATTAGTCTGCAGCGGCTGTACTTCCATGAAACCGGCGATAAGGGTAAAGATGTTATCCATACCATCGGCTAACCAGGTCATCGCTGGGCAGGCCAGCCAACCAATACCCTCGATTGCACAAGACGTCCCTGTGTTAGTAGTACTCGCTGCAATCGTTACGGACTGTTGGTTTGTTGCGTTTGTAAAGGTTTTACTATTGGCGGTGTAGTCGTATTCTGCGTACGATGCGCTCGTTTCGCTTGGAGGGCTAGTGCCGGCGGCAAAGTAGATAACGTACGCCTTTTGCGTCGTCGGAGCTGCGCCACTAGAGGACTGTGTCGGCGATTCAATATAGGCGTAATAAGGGCTTGCATCGGGGATACCCATGCTATTGCCAGCCGGAGCGTTCCCCATGGAAATGTACTGGTTACCATCGTAACGCAAAGAGGCGCCATCCCAGGTGGCGTCGGCAGCATGCACAGAAGGACTCAAGAAGAGTACCCCTATAAGTACCGTCAGCAGGACGGCGAGTGCAAAAGTAAATATGCTTCGTAGGGAGAACCCTCCCCGCGAAGGAAACCTCGCAAGTTCCATAACTCTTTTATTATAGCACTAATCAGTTAAAAAGTCAATGCTTAAGCAGCATAAGGAAACAGGGGGGTGGTAAATACCGACGAACATCCGAAAATACAAGGAAGTATTGCTTACTAGGTGATGAGGTGGATTTCGCAGCGATGACTTTCAGTGTCCCGCAAGAAGACCCCTTGAAAACTGTGTAAAACTCTGATACAATACACCCTCGATGATTACAGCAGAGAACAAAGCACAGGCATTTGCCCTGACGCAGAAGCACAAAACCGACGTTGGTAGCCCTGAAGCCCAAGTGTCAGTTTTAACCGCGCGCATCAAAGAGGTCACCGAGCATCTAAAGCTCAACAAGCATGACCACATGGCTCGCCGCGGCCTGGTGCAGATGGTAGGGCGCCGCAAACGTCTCCTGAAATACCTTGAGGCAAAAGACTTCGAAGCTTACAAAGCCGTTGTCGCAAAACTAGGACTCCGCAAATAAGCGGGGTTCTTTTTTTATGATGATAGCTCTTGGGAAATAAAAGACTCCACAGGTGTGGAGTAAGTTCGATGCAAAAATAGTTGTGGGGCGGAAGAGGGGTGTACTCCTCTTCCGCCCCGCACCTCACGACACCGGCCGCAGTCCGGTCTGTCCGCTCGCCTTGATGGCGGCGTCCAGCTTGCCACGGATGATGTTGACCTGATCCTGGCAGTCCATGCGGAACTGCTGGAGGCTCGTCGGCGAATAGTGCTGGTACGGGCCCGTGCCACGGTGGGCGTGGGACAACTGCACCTGCGCCGCCTGCAAGTCCGCCCCGAGGATGTTGATGTAGTGCAGCCAGGCAGCGGCACGCACCGTCTCGGGGTAGCTCTTGATCAGCTCCAGCGCGTCGGGGTTGTCCTCCAGCTGGTCCATCAGCGAGAGCACGGCGGACACACTCGCCGCGTGAGCGCTCGCCTCCTTGATCTGCTCGAGAGCGCTCGCAAGGCTGACGGAGTCGACAGCCAGGGGCCGCGCCATCATATGGTTCCGGCGCCACAGCGCCACGAAGATGACGATGAGGACGATCAGAATGCCCACGAGGAGCACCGCGATGAAGTCGAGGGTGGACAGGGACAGGGGGGTGGTAAGCACGAGTGTGCCTTTCTGAGGTGCGGACGCACCTCGGGTAGAGGAGGTGGATCTTTGCCTATTATAGCATATATTTTTTATGGCGTCAATTATCGCGCCAGTTACTAACAAACAAATGCAACCTGTATTATACTGAAACCATGACCGCTATCATTGAGGCAAAAAATCTCTCTAAGGTGTACGGGGGCGTACCAGCTGTCGACAATGCCACCTTCTCAATTGAGAAAGGCGAGATTGTCGGTTTCGTGGGCCTCAACGGTGCTGGTAAGTCCACGACTATTAATATGTTGATGGGCTTTCAAAAACCCTCCAAAGGTTCAATCGCACTATTCGGCGAGTCACTGACTCTGCCAAACGCGCATCAGAGTCACCCAAAAATCGGCTTTGCAACGGGCGATATGAGCCTATTCGATGGCATGACTGGCGCCCAGTACCTTCGGTTTGTTGCTCGCACCTATCGGCTCGCACTCGATACGCCGCAGTATAAAAAACTTGTGACGCGCTTCGAGCCACAGTTAAGCAAGAAACTCAGCTCTCTGTCTCGGGGAAATAGGCAAAAAATAGCCCTTATCGCTGCGTTTATGTCCGAACCAGAACTCGTTATTCTCGACGAGCCGAGCAGCGGCCTCGACCCTTTAATGCAGCAACACTTTATTGAATTGGTTCGCGAAGAAGCTGCGAAGGGAACGACCATTTTTATGTCTTCGCACTACCTCAATGAGGTTGTCGATGTTTGTACGCGCATCCTGCTTATTAAACAGGGGAAGATTGTCAAAGATATGCCCGCCTCTCAACTTGAAAGAACGGCCGGCAAACTGGTGCGCACCGTTACAAAAGCACAGGTTAAACCGCCAAAAAGCGCCGAACTCATCGTGCGTGATGATCGCGACGGCGCACATGTCCTGCAGTTTGTGTATCGCGACAACGCCAAACGCCTCCAAGAGTGGCTGGGAACGTTACCGAACCTTCACGATTTGACTATCAGTGATGACAGCGCCCTGGCTGCCTTTGAAGATTTATACCAACAGGAGGCCGAGTAATGTTTCATCTTTTTCTGAAAACACTGCGTGATAAACGCTACTTTATTCTTGGCTGGTCACTAGGTCTGGCGTTTCTTGGTTTTGCGATGACATCACTGTACCCTTCATTTAATGGGGGAGAAATAGATGAGCTACTGAAAAGCATGCCACCAGCCTTACAGGGGCTCGTGGGCGACCTACAAGACTGGCACGAGTTACCAGGCTACCTAGGCAGCCAGATTTTTGATGTACGACTCTCTATTATTATTGGCGTCCTCGCAATCTTGTTGGCTATTGGGCTCACTGTGGGTGAGGAAGATAAGGGGCAGCTACGCACACTTATTTCGCTCCCACTCAGTCGTCGTAAAATTATTACCGCAAAGTGGCTTGCCATGGTGCTTATTTGCGGCATCGCATCGCTTGCAACAGCGGTCGGTGTTGAACTTGGGCTGCTTGGTATTGGCGAGAGCGTCGACCAGATGATGCTGGTGCGCCTAGGTGTCTTTACTTGGTTGGTTGTGGCTGCTTTGGCGACGATTATTTTTGCGATAGGGCTCTCGACTGGCAAGCGAGCCCTCACAACTGCGCTTGCCGTTACCTTTACTGTCGGTAGCTATCTACTCACGACGTTTGCTCAGGCTGTTGATTGGCTTGAGCCATATAGTCCACTGTCGTTCTTTCACTATTTCCCAGCGGTTGATATCGCGAAGGGAACTATCGACTGGACGAATGTCATCTTTTATGCGACGTGCATCGTCGTGACACTCGCTATTACCTGGTTCTGTTTTCCGCGACGAGACATTAAAGCATAAGGAGTCCCTATGGCCTACGAAGGTACAAAACTACATAACTTTGAACCACGCACCGAACCAGTTGTTGCACTGGAGGTCATTGACGTCGAGGTGGGTACTGGAGAAGAGGTAAAGCCGGGCGCAACCATCACCGCTCATTACACGGGCGCCTTAGTGAAAAATGGTGTTATTTTTCAGAGTAGCCACGATTTTGGCAAACCTATCTCTTTTGGCTTGAATCAAGTGATTGAAGGCTGGACGCAGGGTGTCCCAGGTATGAAAGTAGGGGGCACTCGTCGGCTGGTTATTCCTGCAGAACAAGCCTACGGTGCCTCAAGCCCCGCACCAAATATTCCGGCACACAGTGATTTAGTCTTTGATATTGATGTCGTTGCCATACCGCGAAACGGTGAATAATCTCCTGAGTCTAAAGCATAAGCATCTTGACAAATAAAGTAAAAAATGCTACTCTAGCAATAGTAGCCAATAAAAAATAAACAGAACTTTCACATGACACCATCACCAGAAGCAGAACGCCATGAACAAACCCCGCGCAGCGACGCGCAGGTCAACCCAGAAGCAACCGATTTCTCTAAAAATGACGCTCGTGCCGAAGCACTTGAAGGTGATGCTGCTGAACGATCTTCCGAACTACAACAGGAAATAGCCAATGTTTCCGATAGGGCACTTGAACTGTCGGGTACCCTGGCCGCACTTCGCCCCGATACTAACGTGGAAAATAGCGAAGTGAACGGCGAGTTTGCCGAAGTTTCTAAAACTGATTTTGGTGACGGCGCAAGCGTCGAACATGTGACGACTGGCGACGGCGAGAGTACCCTGATTCACTTAAGTCTTGATGCTGAAGATAGCTCAACTGGCGCAACCAACGAGACGGTGACCGTTAAGCACAACCCAACCCAAATTATGATTGGTGACCAACTCGTCACGAATATCGACGATGTAAACCGGGTACGTCAGGTGATTGATCAGCTGCGCCAAGAAGCCACCCAGCTACCAACCGCAGCAGAGGCGGGTGAGCAAGAGGCGACCGAACAGTCACAAGAAGCCGAACATGTCGAAGATACCCAGACTGAAGTCGACGTCGCTGCACAAGACCCCCTTGTCGAAGCGCAAGCGGCTGCCGAAGCCTTGGCGACCCCTATGGACGCCCGCTTAACGACGGAAAAAAGTACGCAACTAACACCTGAAGAGCGCCAGGAGCAGTACGAGCAAACCTTGCGTAGCGCCGAACGCCTTGCTGCATAGCAGGGCCTGACGCTTTTAGTGGTATAATAGAGACACCCACGCGCGACTAAGTGCTGGATAGAGCAACTCGTTTCCCGAGTTTCTGTACCCGTTACTTACTCGCTCGAACGTTTGGAAAGCCCAGCGTTCATAATATTAGAAGAGTGGGCCAACAATAAGGAGGTTCTTATATGCCAACGATTAATCCGACTGGCAAGGACATTATTACCGTGACGACCGAATACCAAGGCCGTCCATTAACACTGGAAGTAAACCGTGTTGGTTTTCGCAGCACCGGTTCAGTCTTGGTGACTTACGGCGATACTGTCGTACTTGGTACCGCTCAGGTCGGTAGCCGCCCGGTGGTGCTCGATTATTTCCCGCTGAGTATCGACTATGAAGAAAAATTTTATGCAGCTGGAAAAATCAGTGGTAGCCGCTTTATTAAGCGTGAAGGCCGCCCTTCTGACGAAGCGATTCTTATTGGCCGCCTTATCGACCGCCCAATTCGTCCACTCTTCCCTAAGGGCTACCGCCAAGAAGTACAGGTAGTCGCAACCGTCCTCAGCCTCGACCCTGGTTTCCGCCCAGACATGATTGCGATGATCGCCGCTTCAAGCGCCCTTATGCTCACCGGTACGCCGTTTGACGGCCCAGTCGCCGGTCTGCGTGTCGGCCGCGTCAACGGTGAGTTCAAGGCATTCTTAAGCCCTGAAGAGCGCGATGCGTCAGACCTCGACCTCGTGGTTGCTGGTATTGAAAGCGGTATTACGATGGTTGAAGCCGGTGCAAACGAAGTACCGGAAGAAGTTGTTGCCGATGCACTCGCGTGGGCGTACGAACACTACCAACCAGCCATTAAGCTCCAGCGCGAACTCGCCGAAAAGGTCGCACCAGCGGCCCAAGAATATACGCTGGTTCTTCCTGACGAAGAAGTCCAAACGGTTGCCGACGCTTGGGTAGAAGGCAAGCTTGGTGAGGCTGTGCGTAAAGCATACCCAGAGCGTAACGAAATGATTAACCAGCTTCGTTGGGCATTCCACGAAGAGCTCGCCGAAAAATACCTTGAAGAAAACGGTGAGACCGCCGACTACAAGACGGTGCGTGACAAGTACGACGAAGCCTTTACAATGGCGGTACATAAAGACGTTCGCCGTGGTATTGTTGAAGATAAAATCCGCCCAGATGGCCGCCAGTTTGACGAAATTCGTCCACTTTCGAGTGAAGTTGGCATCTTGCCGCGTGTTCACGGTTCAGCACTGTTTACTCGTGGTGTGACACAGGGTATGAACATTGTGACGCTTGCGCCACTCAGTTACTCGCAGCTCGTTGATACTATGGAAGTCAATGACGGCGAACGCCGCTATATGCACCACTACAACGCGCCAGGCTATACTGTTGGTGAAGTGCAGCGCCTTGGTGGTCCAGGCCGCCGCGAAATTGGTCACGGCTACCTTGCCGAGCGTGCGCTGATTCCGGTGCTCCCAACCGAAGAAGAGTTCCCCTACGCTATTCGTAGCGTCACCGAAATCATGAGCCAAAACGGCTCAACCAGTATGGCGGCAACCTGTTCAAGTTGTTTGGCGCTCATGGATGCAGGCGTGCCACTTAAGGCGCCGGTCTCTGGTATCGCTATGGGGCTCATTATGGACGGTGACACACCGCACATTTTAAGCGACATTGCCGACGCCGAGGACTTTGCTGGTGACATGGACTTTAAGTCGACCGGTACAAGCAAGGGTATTACTGCGCTGCAAATGGACATGAAGGTCCATGGTCTGCCGGTAGAAATCCTCCGTGAAGCACTACTGACTGCTAAAAAGGGCCGTGCGCATATTCTTGAGCACATGCTGACTGTCTTAGCTGAACCACGTGAAAAACTCAGCCCATACGCGCCGCGTATCGAGAAGATCAAAATCAACCCTGAGAAGATCGGGGCAGTCATTGGTAAGGGCGGCGAAGTTATTAACAAGATTACCGCTGAAACTGGTGCTGAAATCGACATTAAGGACGACGGCCTGATTACTGTTGCCGCTGCCGATACCGCCAAAATCGAGGAAGCCCTTAACTGGATCCGCAGCCTGACCGAAGAGCCAGAGGTGGGCCGTATTTACGAGGGTAAAGTTGTCAGTATTAAAGACTTCGGTGCGTTCATTAACATCCTGCCTGGCACCGACGGCATGGTGCATATCTCTCAACTCAGCGACGAGCGCGTTGAAAAGGTAGAGGACGTCCTGGCGATGGGTCAAGTGGTGAAAGTGAAGCTGACGGGTATCGACGAAAAGGGTCGCTTAAGCCTCAGTCTTAAAGAAGCCAATCGCTAAAGAGCCAGTTTGCTCAAATAAAAAATACCCCACCATGCGTGGGGTATTTTCGTATCGTTATTTTACAGGTTCGGGCGAAACATCGAGCGTGACATCGGTGAGGGGTTGTTCGGTTGTCACCGTCACCGGGTGAGGGGAGGGCACCGACTTAAACAGGGTGGCGCGCGACGAACTGTAGCGAACGATCAAGACTGACATAAACGCATAGAAGGTCACCCAGGCGCCACTCATCGCCACCAAGAGGGGGTCGCCGAGCGAAACCGCGTAAGCCGTACTGACGCTCTGTGTACAGGCCCACATTAACCAGGTGCCCAGGTTGAATTCATCGGAATTCTTCTTTTTTAACAACTTCGTTAACTGAAAGGCACCCGCACTGAGGGCGACGAAACCAGAGACGACATAAATGATTTGAAGGGGCAGCATGGCGATTTGTTAATTTCCTAAGTAGCTGTGACGTACTTTTTATTTTGTTTTGACTATAACCTCATTCTAGCACGTTTTTACTAATTTGTCAATAACGCTTATGGTCTATTAAAATGCACCACCGCTTGCTATACTACCAAACAGAATGCAAGGGGCTGGGGAGCATGTCTATCTTCGTCGTGAGCCTTATTGCCAGTATCCAACCGCTCATTCGTAATGTCCTACGCCCACCTGTGCGTGACATGCGCAGCGAATAACAAGCTATCGTTTTAGTTGCACAGAAGGCAGGACGCGCAGCGTTTCGGTGAGCTGTTCGGCGGTGGCGCAGACACCCTCTATGCGTATGTATCCATTGTCCATTTTGACATAGCCAATTTCGTATCCCTTCAGTGAATCTTTCACCGACGTACCGTCAAGTGCGTACTGACGCAGTTCATAAGAACGCTCGCCTTCAAACGTAGCGATGGTCTGCTGAGTGGTGTTCGTGCGGGTAAGGGCTGCATCGCCAAACGAGGTCTTAGCCCGTTCGTAGGCTTCGTATTCGCCAGCTAAATTCTCGTGGGCGTAGTCGTAATACGAGTACATCAAGAAACAATTATCGGATGCAGATTTACCTTCACCTTCGCCATGCAGAATGGTAGTGTAGGCGACGCCGAGTTTTTCTCGCGGTATCTCACCCAAGTAGTCTTCTGTGGTACTGGCGCGTGGATTGCCGTTTGTACCGCCCCACCAGCCAGTCGCTTGCTCGTTCTGAAAGCTAAAGAAGGGCACCGGAGGCTGCCATGGTTTGATGAAAAAAAGCCCTGCGCCAACCGCCGCCAAAGCGACGATACTAATAACGATTGTCATGATGATTTTGTTTTTGCTCATGCTTTGATTGTATCACCCCGCGTCACCTCGACAGCTAATGGTATAATAAGAGGCCGTATGATTCTGACCGCTACTATTCATGAAAAGTCTTTTGGCGACAAGCTACTCTTAACCGAAGCTTCATTTTTTGTTGACGACAACGAGAAGGTCGGCCTGATTGGCCGCAACGGAGAAGGTAAGACCACCTTATTCCGCCTTCTTTCGGGTGACGACAAAGATTTTCAAGGTGACGTCAGTCTGGGTCGTGGCGTCTCGATGATTGCGACCCGCCAGGAGCACCATGGCTTTGAAGAGATGCAGGTGTTGGAATATATCCTGCAAGACCTCCCTCAGTACACGAAGCTGAAGCATGCACTTGAAACGCTTCCAGAAACGATGGGCGAGAACATGCGCCTGATTAATGAATATTCCGAAGCGCTCGAGCAATTCGATGCCCTGGGCTATTACACGGTAGAAAACGAAGTACAAAAGACTCTCGATTCATTTCAACTGGGCGATCGCACCTACGACAAAATTGGTGATTTGTCTGGTGGGCAGAAACGTCTGATTGAAGTCGCTAAAGTCATGATTTCCAACACCCAGCTTGCGCTCATTGACGAGCCAACCAACCACATGGACTACGTAGCAAAGGATAAATTCTTAGGTTGGATGACAGGGGCGAAAAGTGCCATGTTAGTCATTACTCACGACCGTGATGTACTGGAAAAAGTCGACCGCATTCTTGAAATTAAAGACCAGAAAATCCTTAGCTACAAGGGAAATTACAGCGATTATCTTCGTCAAAATTCAAGTAGCACCGGTGCTTCGATGAACGAATATGAGCTGACACAGCGCCGCATCGTGAACCTAAAGGCAAAAGTAATTGAATACCAACGCTATAAGGAGAAATCTCGCCACCCGAGCACTATTCAGCGGTTTAAGCGCCTCGAGCAGCAGTCGCGCGACGAGTTAGCGCAGCTAGAGAAGTTGGAGAAACCAACTTTCTGGGTTGACCGCGAATCGGTACAAGATATGGGTCTAAAAACCGGCGAGCAGTATCAAAAGTATAAGGCGAAAAATATTAAACTGCACGGCGTGACGGGTGAGGAGGGCTTTAGTCGGCTCCTCGTGACGGTCGACAATTTGTCGCTAGGGTACGGCGAAAAGCCACTTTTCAAAACTACCAGTTTTCAAATTCGTGAAGGCGAGGTGTTAGAGCTACGTGGGCGCAATGGTGCTGGTAAAACGACATTGGTAAAAACCTTGCTCGCTACCATTGAAGCGGCACAAAAGAGTACCGCGAAATCATTAACGACCGCTAAAATCTTCGACGGTCATATTGATGTCGATAAGAAAATCCGTGTAGGGGTGTACGAACAAGAAACTCGCAGCGATATGTTAGAAAAAACACTGGCGGCAGCTATTGAACACATATTTTTATCACGTGGGTTGAAAGTGGGTGACACTAAAGTACGCCAGCTCATGGCCGATTATTTATTCACCGCTGGTGATGCTAATATCCCTGTAAAACAACTCAGCGGTGGCCAAAAAGCTCGCCTGCAACTTATTGATATGCTAGCCGACAACCCGTCGCTACTGGTGCTTGACGAGCCAACCAACCACCTCGACCTGCCGAGCATTGAGGAGATGGAAAATGCCCTCAATCATTATGCGGGCGCAATTCTGTACATCTCACACGATACGCATTTCCGCAAACAACTGGGTGGCGAAGTGGTGCAGCTATAGCGTATAATCAGCGGTAGCATAAAGAGAGGGAATTCCTGTGAGTCAATTGTCCGATATAAAAGCAACCGCTACGAGGTCTCAAACAAAAAGGTCTCTACCGTATATTGCCGCCGCTGTTCTTGGTCTTGTGACCATTTTTATGGTGTATGCCGCTTTCGTTTCGCCGTCAAAGCAACCGTACCGCGATGCGGCCGCAAAGTATCAGGCTGTCTATAACGCAAACGTTGCCTTCACCGAAGCCGGCACCGCACTAGGCACAAGTACGGCAACCGACCAGCAGTTCAAGCAGAACATTGAAGCGACCAAAACCAAACTCGAGGCGCTAGAGGCAGCGGCCACCGCCCTTGGAAAGCAAGCGGTAGTCCAAGAGGGCGAGGGTAAGGTGCTTTACCAGGCCTTCATGACGCAACTAGAGCGCTACACAAAGTACAATACCGATATCCTTGCATCAATCAGCAAGCTTCGCCCAGTGCTGTACGAGTGCAACAATAAGTCCGCTCGTTTGAGTGAAGATAAGGCTAGCGCTATTGCGCTACGGGCCTGCGTAAAAGGATTGAAAGCGGTCGGAAGCGTTCCCGATGCCGACTATCAAGCAATGCTCGACTCGTTTATTACTCACTACACTGATTTGGCGACCAATATAGCCATCGCAGCTGCCTTAAAACACCCAGAGGGTGCCGATGCACAGCGTCAAGCGACCCTCGAAGACGAACGGGGGAGTAGTATTAACAGCTTAAATACCGCTAGTCGCACACTTTCTCAAGACCTTCAAACCCACCGTGCGGAAGTCGATATTACCGAGACCGCCAAAGCCCTCGATGAATACCTGTCAAAAAAAGCGAGCGTCTTCTCGCTGTAATACCGGAGGTAGTCATGGTGTCACCCCAAGCGCAGCTCGATGCACTCGCGCGTGAAATACTCGATAAAAACGTTTGCCCCGAACTGCGTGAGCAAGCGACCCAGCTCGTCATGGGAGATGGTAGTGCGACTGCCGATATCGTTTTTATTGGCGAGGCACCGGGAAAAAACGAAGACGAGCAGGGGAAGCCTTTTGTAGGGGCAGCCGGCAAGTTTCTGAACGAAATGCTTGCCGCTGCAGGCATGGATCGCAGCGACGTCTATATTACGAATATTGTTAAATACCGCCCGCCCAATAACCGGGACCCGTTGCCAGCCGAGAAAGCCGCCTTCTGGCCTTATTTGCTCCGCCAGCTTCACATCATCAACCCGAAGGTTGTGATTACTTTGGGTCGGCACAGCATGGAGTACTTTTTGCCTGATATGAAGATTGGTGCCGTGCATGGACACCCTAAACGTCTGGCGTTTGGTGACCATAAAATTGTTATCATGCCGTTATTTCACCCGGCAGCCGCGCTGTATAATGGTGGCTTACGCCAAACATTAATTGACGACTTCCTGAAAGTACCAGAGGTAATCAGGCAGCTCGATGATATAATGGAAACACAATGAGCAAACCAGTCATCCTTACCGGCATCCGATCCAACGAAGAACCCACCCTTGGTAATTACCTGGGCGCATTTGTCCCTATGGTAGAAATGCAGCAAAAGTATGCGGGCGACTACCAAATCAACATGTTCGTACCCGACCTCCATAGCTTTACGACGCCAGTCGACCACGCAACGTTGTATCAAAAGACCCTGCAAAATCTGAAATATTTTATTGCTGCCGGGCTTGATATCAACAACCCCGATACGTTTATTTACCGCCAAAGTTATGTGCCTGCACATAGCGAATTAACCTGGATTTTAGATTGTTTTACCTACGTTGGCGAAATGAGCCGGATGACGCAATTTAAAGAAAAGTCTGGCGAGCACGCTGAAAGTGTGACCATGGGGCTCTTCAACTACCCCGTATTAATGGCAGCAGATATTTTACTGTACAACGCTCAGTATGTCCCCGTGGGCGAAGACCAATTCCAGCACATCGAGATTACCCGCGACATCGCGACACGGTTTAACAATAAGTTTGACGACGAAATCTTTACTATTCCTAAAAGCACCAGCGAGCAAACGCAGTTTATGCACCGCGACAAGGGCCTTCGTATTCGAAGCCTCACCGACCCAGCGAAAAAAATGAGCAAAAGCTCAAGCGACGAAAAGTCAAAAATTCTCTTGGCCGATGACCCAGAAGTTGCGCGCAAGAAAATTATGTCCGCAACTACCGACAGTATTGGTGAAATCCATTTTAACTGGGAAACCCAGCCTGGTATTACTAGTTTGCTGCAAATACTGTCACTGTTGAGCGGACGCTCGCAAGACGAAGTGAACGCCGAGTGGGAAGGCCAGACAAGCTACGGCGACTTTAAGCGCGCCGTTGCCGATGAAGTAGCCACATTCTTAACCGAATTCCATCAAAAGCTAGGCACTATTACCGACGACATGCTACTGGCAAAGCTTGAAGCTTCTGAAAGTGCAGTTTCTCAGACGGCGAACGCGACATTACTGCGTGTACAACAGGCAGTTGGCCTGCGCGCGAAATAAAAGAAGTAAAGAAAAACCCCTCCTAAGAGGGGCCAAGGGGAGGGGGCGGCTTATGACCGCCCCCTCGACCCTTAGGTGCGCTGGGCGAAGAACTCCTCGAGTGCGACGGGGTTGATCCCGAAGTCGACCAGTTGGCGGCGCTCGTCGTCGAGCGACTTCTCGTGCTCCTGACGGTACTCGAGAGCATGCTGGCGGAAGCCGTTGATCTTCGGCAGCTTGCGCAGCAGTGCTGTTTCGCGGTCCTTCATGTGGGCGTGCACCGCGAGGTGCAGCGCATCATCGCGTAGTTGATCGATGATCGGTCCACTGGTTGCGAACAGCAGGTGCTCGAGGACTTCCTCGGGGATGGCGATCGGCAGGTTGCCAGCCATCTCGTTCTGCATGTTCTCTCGCAGCTTCGAGACGGCGGTCTCTCTCGGGCCGTCGTCCCACCACAGCTCGAAGGGCGCCTCGATTGCTTCGAAGCTCTCTGCGTGGAGGTTTTCCATCGCGGCGAAGCGGTGCTTCACCGTGTTCTCGATGACGGCACTGATGTGCTTTCCGATCTGGTCCAGGATGAACAGCAGGGCTGCAACCGCGACCAACATTTCAACCCATGAGGACATGAGTCTCCTTTCTATAGGTACGCCCCTCCAAAGAGAGGGGATGTCTTTCTATTATAGCATTTTTATGCGTTTTAGTCAATTAGTCACTAACCCTGAACCGCATCTTGCCCTTTTTGCACAGGTTTGCTATAATAAGGGTACTTTCAAAGGGGAAATCCACGTATATTTCTGACAACCCCGCCCTTATTCATTAATTAAGAAATCATTAAATGTTAACTAAAAGAAAGCATTTCAGCGCATAAGAAAGCATTGCCTGAAAGAATTCTTTTAACAAAAAGGAGACATACAAAAATTATGGGAGGACGAAGACTCGCAACCCCCGAAGCAAATGATGCTTCAAAAAACCCACGCAGTAACCGCCAAGGTCAAAATGGCCAAAACGGTGGCAACCGCAACAATAAACAAAACAATACGGTGTTGGCGAATACACAAACACGTCGCGGCGAAGTATTCCGCGCGCAGCGTCGTACCAGTGACGATGTTAACGCCCGTGCCAGCCAGCACGTCATTAACGTCCCGGTGAACAAGTCGGTCTATAACGGCTACGCTGGTAAGCAATTTAGCATTGCCGACCAAAAGAAACAGCCGCGTACCCCAGGTCCACGCCTCCGCGTGATTCCTATTGGTGGGCTTGGCGAAATGGGTATTGGTAAAAACATGATGGCCATCGAGTACGATAACGACATTGTTGTTATCGACATGGGCTTCTTGTTCCCAGGTGCCGACTACCCTGGTATTAACTACATCGTGCCAGACATTACGTACTTGCTTGAAAACAAGCACAAAATTCGTGGCATTGTCTTTACCCACGGTCACCTCGACCACATTGGGGCAGTGCGCCACTTGCTGCACCAGCTTCCAGCACCAGTGTACGGCTCGAAGTTCACCCTTGCCATGGTCCAAAAGAACATGGAAGAAGCGACCACTGAATACGCACCCGACTACCACGTCATGGACCCTGAGGCGCACGAGCAAGTATTCCTCGGCGACAACTTTAGTATCGAGCTTGTCCGCGTGAACCACTCAATTCCAGATGCGACGGCCGTTGTTGTTCGCACCCCCGAAGGCGTCTTGGTTGATACTGGCGACTGGCGTTTCGAAGAAAATCCAGTCGACGGTGTGAAGTTTGACCTCGACCGACTGACGGAAATCGCTACCAAAGAGGGTATTACGCTTCTTATGAACGAATCGACGAACTGTGAATCTGAAGGTACGCACACCCACGGTGAGTTCGAAATTCAGCAGAGCATTGGGCAGGTGATGGAGAAATTCGCCAACAGTCGCCTTATTATTAGCTGTTTCAGTAGTCAGATTCACCGTATGCAAATTATCCTCGACGAAGCCAAGAAGCACGGTCGTAAGGTGGCCTTTGCCGGCTACAGCATGATCCAAAACGTTGAGGTAGCACTACGCACGAACACTATTAAGGTGCCAAAAGATGTCATCGTTAAAATGGAAGACATCGTGAAGTTCCCCGACGGCAAGGTGACCATTATTTGTACTGGTTCACAGGGTGAATTTAGCGCCGTTCTTAACCGTATGGCTAATGGTTCACACAAGTTTATTAAAATTAAGAACAGTGACCAAATTGTCTTTAGTTCAAACCCAATTCCTGGTAACGAAAAGTACGTCGTCCGGACCGTCGACGGCCTGATGCGTGAGGGGAGTGGTGTTATCCAAAACGGTAAAACCCACCTGACTGGCGTTGGTCCGCTTCACCTTTCGGGGCACGGCTATTACGACGACCACGTCAAGCTCATTAATGCGCTCAACCCAACGTACTACATGCCAATCCACGGCGAGTTCCACATGCTGGTGCATAACGCCGAGCTAGCCGAAAGAGAATGTGGCATTAAGCAAAGCAACATTTTTGTCTGTGACTCGGGTGATGTTATTGAAATTAGCCAAGGCCAAGCAAAGAAAGCTGGCCGTGTGCCAGTGGGCGGTGTCATGTACGATGACTCTGGTGAAATTGTCTCCGAAGTTGTTCTGAAAGACCGTATTCACATGAGCAACGAAGGCATGTTTGTCGTTGTCCTTACCGTACAGAAGGGAAGCGGTCGCTTACTCACCAGCCCTGACATCATTAGCCGTGGGTTTATCTACCTGCGTGATAGTGAAGAGCTCATGGGTATTATTCGCCAATACCTGAAGCAGAAGGTGGCTCGTACGTTTAGCGGCCGAAAAGTTGACCTTGACGTTGTGAAGAAAGAGATAAAAGACGAACTGACGCATGTCCTGTATGACCAAACGCGCCGTACCCCAATCGTTATTCCTGTGATTAACGAAATTGGTGGCGGTGGCGGTAGTAAGCAGAACGGTGCAGGCGAGTCACAAGGTCGCGTGCAACGCGCCGATGCTCGTCCACCACGACCGCAGGGTAACGGCCAAGATCGCTCATTCCAGCGACCGGCGCCAAAGCAGTTTCCAGACCCTGTGACCCCAGACAGTGATGCCACTGACCCTCACCTCCGTGCTAAAACGGAGAGCCGTGGGTACTAGGCGCACTCTCTAGGTTAAACACTGTCAAACAAGAAGGCCTCGCTTACATTGCGAGGCCTTCTTCGTAGGGAAAACATAAGCCTCTTGCAAAACGTAGTAAATTGTGCTACAATAGAACTATAACCATAAGGGGCGTAACCCCGTATAATAGACACAGATGGCAAAAAAGAAACGTAAGAGCTCGGCAAAGAAAAAAGCGCCAATTAACACCGGTCCAAAGCACGTCCTCCCAGATGGCTTTTGGGCGCAGGTAGGGGCAGTTCTTTTAATTGTTTTTTCACTTTTGATTATCCTTGGCTGGTTTGGGCTTGGTGGCCCAATTCTCGACTGGCTCAACGACGCAACACAGGCAACCATTGGGTATGGGGTGTACGTTGTACCGGTTGTCTTTATATATGTTGCTGTTGAAATTTTCCGCGCCGAAGAAAACCGTATTCCTTTTGTTATGAAACTAGCCACTGCCGTAGAACTTGTTTGGGTAGCTGGTTTGTTTGGCCTCCTGAAAAACGAAGGTAAAACCACTGGTGGGTTTGTCGGTGATACCGTCAACAGCGGTATGCTCATGCTCGTTGAATCGGGCGTCGCAGCCTTTATTTATGTTGTCCTGATTCTCTTAACCGCTTTATTTATTACCCGCACCTCGCCGTTTACTATTATTAAACGTCTCTGGGAAGTGTCGCGCCGTGATACTTCGGAGCAAGAAGAGAACGTGAAGGTAATGCGAAACGCCGCAACCCTCGATGCGCCCCTGAAAAAAGGCGCGATGGCCGACTTTACGGTTAACGCTGGTGTTTCAACCCTCGATCCAACCGAAGTAGGTAAGAAGGGTGCGCACCTCAACTCGCTGAAAAACAGCGTCACAAAAGACAAGGCTGCCGAAGAACGAGCAGCACTGGTGACTGTTAGTGACCCAAATTGGAAGGCGCCAAACATCGACTTACTGGAAAAGAAGCAATCACCAGCCGATGCTGGTGATGTGCAGCAAAATGCCCAAATTATTAAGGACACTTTATCAGAATTTAACATTTCGGTTGATATGGAAGGCGCTAATATTGGGCCAAAGGTCACGCAGTACACCCTTCGTCCGCCAAGTGGTGTCAAGCTGACGCGCATCACTCAGCTTGAAACCAATATTGCTCTTAACCTCGCCGCAACGAGCCTGCGTATGGAAGCGCCAATCCCTGGCCAGAAAGCAGTGGGTATTGAGGTACCGAACCGCAAGGCGGCCGATGTACGCCTGCACTCAATCCTCACCAGCAAGCAGTGGACGACAAACAGTGAGGCACTCGGCTTCGCGATTGGTAAAGATATTGCTGGTGAAGCGGTGGTGGGCGAACTCAACAAAATGCCCCACCTGCTTATTGCCGGTCAAACTGGTTCTGGTAAGTCGGTCATGATTAACACGCTCCTCACGAGCTTGCTGTATCGTAACGCCCCGAGCGAAATGAAGCTCATTTTGGTTGACCCTAAGCAAGTGGAAATGGCGCCTTACGAAGACATTCCACACCTTATTACCCCTGTTATTAACGAGCCAGAAAAAACTATCAGCGCCCTCAAGTGGGCGGTAAACGAAATGGAGCGCCGCTACAAGTTGCTTGCCGAACACAAGGTGCGTGACATTAAAACGTACAATACTCTCATACACAATGGGCGTAAAAAGATTACCATTCAAGACGAAGAAGGTGCTGAACAGCAGCACGAAAACGGCGCCATGCCATACATCGTCATTGTCATTGACGAGTTGGCCGACCTAATGATGGTCGCCGCCCGCGACGTCGAGGCGCTGATTGTCCGCTTGGCACAAAAAGCTCGTGCCGTCGGTATTCACTTGGTACTGGCGACCCAGCGCCCGTCTGTCGATGTTATTACCGGTCTTATCAAGGCTAATATTCCAGCGCGTATCGCCTTTACCGTGGCGTCTCAGGTAGACTCCCGCACTATTCTCGACCAAATTGGTGCCGAGAAACTTCTTGGTCAAGGTGACATGCTTATGAGTACTGCGTCGATGCCAAAACCAAAGCGTATTCAGGGTGCTTGGGTGACCGACGAAGAAGTCATGAAGATTACCGACCACCTGCGCATGCAGTCACCGCCACAGTACAACGACGAAGTGGTCAGCCAGCCGGTGCAACTAAACGGCAAGGGTGGCGTCGTGATGGACTTCGACGCTGCTGGCGGTAACGATGACATGTTCAAGGATGCTGTACGCGTCGTGGTTGATAGTGGCAAAGCCTCGGCAAGCCTCTTGCAGCGCCGTCTGCGTGTTGGCTACGCCCGTGCCGCCCGCTTAATGGAAGAAATGGAAGAGCAGGGCATTATTGGCCCAGCCGATGGCGCCCGCCCGCGTGATGTGTTGGTCTCAAGCTTAGATGATGTGTTTGGGGGTGGTAATGCGACGGCCGAAGACGATACTGAAGAACTTGGCTAACCTGAAACATCGCTCAAAAGTTAATAACGATTAAAGAATACCTTGTCATACTTAGTTGTAGGGCGTCACGTTGGCGATGAGCCGCAAGCCCTTGCTAATTATGCCAATCTAAGGTATAATTACTACTGTTATCAACTCAAGCTTGCCGCCCGCGTGCGAACACACGCACCCGGAAACAGGAGAAGGGCAAGCATCCGCTTTACAAGCGCCCCACTAGGCGTCAAAGCAGGATTCCAAAAGGAGACATCTAGTGAAGGAATACGAACTTACCGTTCTTATCCACCCAGACCTCGAAGCAGATCTGGACGCGCCACTTGCGAAAGTACGCGACATCGTCACCAGTGCTGGTGGTAAAATCACCAACGAAGACAACTGGGGAAAGAAAAAGCTTCAGTACGCTATTAACCGCCAAGAGTTTGCGGTGTACGTGTACATGGACGTCGAGCTTCCAGCTGACGCACCGCTCAAAATCAGCAACACGCTGAACATCACCGACGAAGTAATCCGCTACCTGTTGGTGAAAGTCGACCCTAAAGCCCGTGCCGCTCTTGCTGAACAAGCCAAGCGCGCCGAAGCTTCAAACGACACAACTGAAGAAGAATAAGATACAACACAGAGAAGAGAGGGAGAATCATCATGGCAAAGAGCATCAACCAGGTTATCCTGATGGGCCGTTTAACACGAGACCCAGAACAGCGCACAACGACCACTGGTAAGACAATTGCAAGCTTTAGTATTGCAGTCGACCGTGGTGGCCAAGAAGACGCTGCAGATTTCTTTAACGTGACCGCATGGGAGAAACTTGGTGAATTGGTCATCCAGTACCTTGCCAAAGGTCGCCGCGTCCTTGTACAAGGTCGCCTACGCCAAGACACCTGGGACGACAAAGAGACCGGTAAAAAGCAATCTCGCATCGAGGTTGTCGCAACCGACGTCACATTCCTTGACGGCCCGAGTGGTGGTGATGGTGGTGCTGCGGCTGGCAATGCTAGCGCAGGTTCATCAACCTCTAGATCAGCTTCTCAAGACGTCGTGATCGAAGATATCGACGACAAACCAATCGACCTAAGTGAAATTCCATTCTAATCGGTCGTAGTACTAATATTTTGCAATCTAGGAGAAATCAATCATGGTAAAACGCATGAAGAAAGACACGCCTGCATACTTTGACTACAAAGATGTCAAAACTTTGCAGCGTTACGTAAATATTTATGGCCAAATCGAACCAATCGGTAAGACTGGCCTGAGCGCAAAGCAACAACGCCAACTAGCTGTTGCTATCAAGCGTGCTCGTCACCTCGCACTATTACCATTCGTAGCGCAAGGCTAAGAAGGGGACAGGTACGGACGTGGCACAACTACAACCTACCGATCTTAAAAAAGGCGTTGTCGTTCAAATTGACGGCAAGCCTTTTAAGGTTATCGACTACAATCAAAAGGTCATGGGGCGCGGCGGTAGCATTGTTAACGTACGCCTGAAAAACCTCATTGATGGTGCGGTTATCCCTAAAACCTATAAAGGTCAAGAAAAAGTCGACTCAGCAGAGGTCAGCTACCAAACGGTGCAGTACCTCTATAAAGATGCCGACAACTTCTACTTTATGGACCCTACTAGTTTTGAACAGTTCCAGCTTCCTGCCGATGTCTGTGAGGACGCAGCGCCGTACCTGAAAGAAGGTGACAACCTGCAGCTACAGACGTTCGAAAGTCGCGTCATCAACGTCGAACTGCCGAAGAACCTCTACCTCGAAGTGACGTACACTGAAGACGTCGTGAAGGGTGACACTACTAGTAGCGTCCTGAAAGATGCGACACTCGAGACTGGCCTTGTTATAAAAGTACCTGCGTTTATTAAAGTTGGTGACGTTATTTCGGTCGACACCGAAACTGGCGCTTATCGCGAGCGTAAAAAGGACTAATATGAGTAAAAGTGAGGAGTTTATACTTCTCCGAACACTCCAGCCAGTGCAAACTGGCCAAGAGTTCAACCAAATTCCACCACATATGACCGACCTGACGTGGTTTTCTGTTGATAGCCCGACTATTGATGGTTTATTTCCTGTGCTCGATACACTCGTCGAGACTCAGGGCGCTGCCACTCGTCACGCCACGGGTATCGAGCTGGTGCAGTTTGGCCCTCACGAAAATATCCCAGCCTGCCGAGTGCTCGTGGGGACGCGCGCAATTTATGAAACCGGCCTGCAGTGGGTAGATGACCATAAGGGGGTATTTCGATACGAAAAATACGCACGTGGTTGGCGTCCGCACATCACACACGAACAGGGCGTTACCGTACAGCCACACGACCTAGTGCTATTTTCATCGCTTGCTCTTATTTCTCGACAGGATGCTATGAGTAACAGTAGTAAGCGCGTTGAGTACGCCGTTCAGCTACCAACGGCTGGTGTATGGGGTGATGCTGCCGCTTGGGCGGTCCGCTCGTGAAGCGCCGTCTCGATGCCGAACTGACCGCTCGCGGGCTGGTCACAAGCCGTTCTCAGGCGGAAAGCTGGATAAAGCTCGGTAAGGTGACTGTCGATGGCAAGACCATTACAAAATCGGGGCACTTCGTGACCGAGGCTTCTGAAATCAAGCTTCACACTAAAGAGCAGTACGTGAGCCGAGCTGGGTTGAAACTTGCCAGTGTGGCGAAATTATTAAATGTATCTTTCAAAAATGCGATTGTTTTAGACGTTGGCAGTAGTACCGGTGGCTTTACCGACTACGCGCTGCAGCATGGCGCAGAGAAAGTGTACGCCGTCGATGTTGGAACCGACCAGCTTCACCCAAGCCTCCATGACCACGAACGCATTGAGCTGCACGAAAAAACCGATATTCGTGACTTTATTCCACCCGTCACCCCTGGCATTATTGTTATTGACGTCTCGTTTATTAGCCTACGTGAAATCCTTCCGCACCTCGCCAAAAGCGTGGCGGGGAAACAGACCAAAATTATGGCTATGGTGAAACCGCAATTTGAAGCCGGTCGTCACCAAACGAATAAAGGGGTCATAAAAAATGACAGCGTCCGTCGACAAATCTTAAAAGATTTTGAACTATGGGCCAAAGACTTGTTTGTCATTGAAGATAAACGCGATAGTGACGTTGCTGGCTCGAAAGGCAACCGAGAGCGGTTCTACTTACTGACTACTTCGACACGTTAAATCGAAACTCAACCACGTCACCAGGCCGCATGACGTACTCGCGCCCTTCGGTGCGGAGTTTACCAGCAGCCTTAGCGGCTTGCTCGGAGCCAGCCATGACTAAATCATCAAAGTCGACAATGGCAGCGGCAATAAAGCCTTTTTCGAAGTCGGTGTGAATCACGCCCGCCGCTTGTGGTGCAGTGGAGCCTTGCTTGATAGTCCAAGCCCGGATTTCTTTTTGCCCGGCGGTAAGGTAGCTTTGTAGCCCGAGCGTGTGGTAGGCGGTGCGACCTAACTGTGCGAGGCCTGACTCGGAGACACCGTACGATTCTAAGAGTTCCTGGGCGTCGGTATCGGCGAGGCCACGCAGTTCTTCTTCGAGTTTTGCGCAAATAAAGACGCAGTCTGCAGGGGAAACAAGGGTAGCGAGCTCTTGTTTGCGCGCTTCGTCGGCTAAAACCGTTTCGTCGACATTGAAGACGTAAATAACCGGCTTTGAACTGAGTAGCTGTAGGCTTTGAATAACTTCTTTATCCAGTCCTTCTATTTCAGAAGCTAATGTTCCAGCCTCTAGTTCAACCTGGATTTTTTTTAGCATTTCAATCTGTGAACGGGCGAGAGGGTTGGCCTTTGCCTCACGTTCTAACTTGGGCAGTTGGCGCTCGATGCTTTGTAGGTCGGCCAAAATAAGCTCAGTGTTAATGACTTCGATATCGCCTTTAGGGTCGACACGGTCGTGAACATGGGTCACGTCGGGGTCACTGAAGGCGCGTACAACATGGGCGATAGCATCACACTCGCGAATATTTGCTAAGAACTTATTACCCAACCCTTCGCCCTTACTTGCACCAGCAACAAGTCCGGCAATATCGACAAAGGTGACCGTTGCAGGAATAGTCTTTTGCGCTGAGTACATTTTTTCAAGCACCGCTAGGCGAGCATCGGGCACGGCAATAATACCCGTGTTCGGCTCAATGGTAGCAAAGGGGTAATTTGCTGCCAAAATATTGTTATTTGTCAGCGCATTAAAAAGCGTCGATTTACCGACGTTCGGGAGGCCAACGATACCAATTGAGAGGCTCATACTTCCCTTAGTATAACATAACAGGGGTAAAGTGTCGGTTATAACACCTAGAATATATACTTTATTGGCAAAATAGCTTATGCTACTGACAATGAAGGGCTATCTAGTCAGTTGGGTGAGGGTCGTAGTAATAGCGACAGTGCTGACGGTGGGTATGGGCGTCGTGGTCAGTTATTTTATGTCACCACCATCGGTCAGGGCAGACGTTGTCTTACCGGGGGGCGATTCGATTGGTGGTAATTCGAGTTGCGACAGAGGTGGTATTGCAGGGTGTCCGTGGACAAGCAATGGTCATGGTTGGCGCAAAATTAGCATAAACGATGCGAACGGCCCTAGCGGTAATGGACGATGGGGCGGTGGTGTACGGGCATGTCGTCAAGACGGTGCAACACATATTGTTGCGTACCTGGTCTTTACGGGCGAAAGGACGCAGAAGACTGCTTATATTTATAATTTCAATTACAGCAAATTTTCTGATAACTGGGCCGGATTTAATGGCTCGATGACTACGGCGTCTGCAGAGAAAATGTTTAATAGCCTTTCGTCGGCTGCTCGTCGTGGCTATACCTTTGGAAGCAACGTTGGAATGTTTTGTTGGAATGACAACCCTCCGTGGGTAATCAACGTTACTTCTAGTGTGGATAAGGAATTTGCAGAGGTGGGCAATCAAGTGAAGTGGACGCACACCATCGTAAACGACGGTCCAAACGCAACAAATAAAGATATTACCTGGCGGTATCAAAATAGGGGTGCATGGCCGAATACTAGCGGTCCTAGCTGGGTCCTTGACCGTGACACGAAAAGCGGGGCAAAAGCTACGAAGACTTCGACCTATATAATCCAGCCATCGGATTTCGGTAAAAAAATATGTCGATCGGTGCGCGCCGCGCCGCGCAGTAATGTTGATAGCGGTGTTAAAGAGTCGAACGAGGCATGCGTTACTGTTGGCAAGTATCCAAAAGTACATATTTTAGGGAATGATTTATTGGTTGGCAGGGGCTCATTAGGAAATATTCCCGCGGTGAGTAATATAAATACTTCAGTCTCGCGAGTGGATAATGGTCGCTACTATGGATCCTGGGCTGAGTACGGTATCACAGCCAGCGGTCTGGTAAGGGGGATGGCATCGGCCTCTGGATATGCTGGCGGAGTAAGTACCGGCGAACTCTGCCGGCTTAGCCTGTTAACATTCACTAATGCGGACAGAGGGAACTGTAGCAGTAGTAACATTGGTGCGTATAGGTTTAGCACGTCAATCCCGTCGATTCGTGAGAGATTTAAGGTTAACAGTACGACACCTCGACTCTCGGGGGTGGTTGATGTGACGGGTGCGAATGTACAGGGTATTTATACCTCGTCTCAGGAGACACTCTCACTCTCTAGCACGGGTGCGCTAGCGGCGGGCAAATGGGCGGTGATTAATGCGCCCAATACTACTGTGACGATTGTGAGTAACTTAACGTACACGAACGCCCCGTTGCGGAGTCTCGCGACAATTCCTCAGCTGGTTATTATTGCTAAAAATATTATTGTCGCTGACTCAGTGGGGCGAATTGACGCCTGGTTGTTTGCCGTAGGTTCAGGGGCAGATGGTTACCTAAATACGTGTGGCGCGGGGTCTGTCGGAAGAAATACGGCGCTGTCGCTCGGTCGGTGCGGAGCGCAGCTTGTGGTAAATGGCCCCATTGCGGCAAATCATCTTATGTTAAGGCGGACCCACGGAGCGGAGTTCATGCGCCCGAATGTTCCTGCCGAAGTCTTTAATTTGCGTGGCGATGCGTACTTGTGGGCAATTGGCCAGGAACTTAGTTCGACAAAACTACCAACAGCAGAGGTAAAAGAACTGCCACCACGCTTCTAGGTACATAACAGATACGAATTGTATTAGCATAAGCCGTATATTATACTGAAAAGTACAAAGGAATTTATTACACATGGCTTGGGCTGTTCATAGGAAGATATTAATTGGTGTCGCCGTACTGGTAGTTGTTGCGCTTGGTGTGAGTGCCTATTTTATTTTCTCTAGCCTTATTGGCAATACCGCCAACCAAACAGAAGACCCGCAGGGTTCAACGCAGCCAATTACAAAAGAAGCGTATAAAGAATCTTTGAAGGAAACAGTCACGGACGCCAATAGGCTAGCGGCAACAGGCAATAAACAATCTATAAAACAGGCCGAAGAAATAATTAACGAACAGGTAAAAAAGGCCGAAAAAAGCCAAAACGAGGATTACTCGGTGGAGGCGCAGCTGACCAAAGCCGATTTCTTGTCGGTGCACGGCAGGCCACAAGAGGCACTCGATACTATCTTAACGCCGCTCAGTGAAAAATATGCCAGTAACGAAACTTACATGACGGCAATCTATGGCTCTATGAGTCTTGCGTATCGTTGGCTCGATGACCTCGATAAAGCGAACGAATACCAGAGCAAGCTCCCAACGCAAGGGTGGAACTAATGAAAAAAGCAACAAGGCTATTAATCGTCCTTCCTGTCGCTTTGTTCTTGATGGCAGGGCTTGCATTAGTGGCAACATCCCGACCAGTATTTGCTGAGGCTGGTTCTGGAGGTGGTGGCGGTAGTTCGGGATGTAGCTCGTTTAACTACAGTACATGTTTTGGTGCCGTCTGGCGGTACTATAAAACAGGCAATAATGCCTACCCCATTAAGAATGTCGGCGCTGGCTATACCTATGCGACAGGCTGTGCTGTGTACGGCGGCTTCTTTGCTTACGTGCTCCCGCATAAGAACTATCCTTATGACCCAGGCCAGGTGCGGTCTTGGCAGATTGGTCCTGTTGACGGGAATTCAGGGAACCGTAGCGTGTTCTTCGGTGGTTGGACGAACTATCGGGTGTATAGTAACCCGTCAGATCCAATCCCGACTAACCCGAGTCACGGCGGTGACTACAGCTGGTATGCAGTTGAAAAAGCTTTTAATCAGGCTAAAAGTCTTGGTCAGACATCTGGGTATAACTGGAATGGGGCGAGTACACTCGGCTGGTTTTGTTACCAAGGTATGGACTACCGGTTAGTGCCAACTATCTCAGTCACTCCGACAATCTCGGAAGGTGAAGGGGTGGTGAGGCCAGCTCCTTCGGTGAACAACACTGGCTCAACGCCTTCTCAGAATAACCAATGGCAAGTGACGACGTTTGTGGTGAACCGAGACGAGACCGTTCCAACCGGGGGGCTCAACGGGACCGTGCCGTTGACGCATTATGGTCATGGGGCAAAAATACTCTCAAGCGGTACGAGGAGTTTTCCTCGAGGGGTGACAGCGCTAGCCACCGCTTCACAGACACTACAGGATTATGAAGTGGGGACAAAGGTATGTTACGCCTTGTCAGTGCAGCCCTATACACAGGGTGATGCACGGTGGAATCATAGCACGCCAGCTTGTGTGACTATTGCCAAGAAACCAAAGGTACAGGTGGTGGGAAGTGACTTATTGGTGGGGCGAAGCTCGCTGTATAATCCTGGGCGAGTCGCAAAAGTCGACACCTCGGTGAGTACAAAACTGGGCAGAATGTATGGCTCGTGGGCAGAGTATGCCATTATTGCCACCGGTTCAGTAGCGGGGATGGCCTCGGGGTCTGGGTATGCCGGAGGCATTGCTGCGACCGACTTGTGTATATTGAGTCTGCTGACATTTACCTCAGGTGCAACAACAGGTGCAAGCTGTGGAGATATCGGTCATTATACGCAGACAACAACAGCCCCTGCTGTGGCAGCGCGGTTCCCAATTAACGTTTCTGCCAACAACGCGTCATCTAGTCAACCAGCCGACCCAGCTGCGCTGTCGAAAAGCACTATCGACCTGGTCACAGATACGCTTTCGGGCACGTATCAGCCGCAAAAGGGTGCCACAGGGCTGACGATTACTGGGGGTAACTCAATTCCAGCTGGGCGCTCTATCGTAATTAACGCACCCGAGCTGACGGTGAGGATTACCGGAAATATTACCTATACTTCGTCGCCACTTTCATCTCTTGGCGCTGTACCGCAGGTCATTATTATTGCAAAGAATATCATTATTGGGCAGCACGTCACACAGCTCGATGCGTGGCTTGTGACAACCGGTTCAGGGGCAGACGGGCGCGTTAATACTTGTGGTACCGATGGCGTCGGCGAGGCGAGCGCCCTGACGTATCAACAGTGCGACAAGCGCTTGATTGTGAATGGTCCAGTCATCGCAAACCACCTTATTATGCGCCGCACGGCTGGTTCTGAGCCAGGCGATAAGTCTGGTGACCCTGCTGAAGTATTTAACTTACGCGCTGATGCCTTCATTTGGGGCACCAACTATAACATTCGCGAAGGCAAATTACCGACGGTGTCGAGTAAAGAGCTACCACCGCGCTTCTAAAAAAGCCTTGTTTCTAGAGATAATCTCCTTGCTTTTCCGCTTACGCTTTCGGTATAATGAGAGGCAATATGGCAGTACATGGCGTGGGCGACTTCTTTGCACTAGATATAGGCACTAATGCTGTTCGGGTAGTTCAGCTTTCTTCGTCAGGGCCTGATACCTGGAATCTAGCGCACTTTGGCTATGCGCCACTCGATGAGCAAACCAGCCTCGCATCGTCGCCAGAGGCTCGTCGCAAACTGGGCGAAGTCATTATGACCGCCCTGGGGCAGAGTGGTATCAAAACGCGCAACGTGGTCATCGGCTTACCGTCTAGTAAAACCTTTACGACTGTTATTGAAGTGCCAACCATGGCCGAGAACGAACTGCGCAACACCATTAAATACCAAGTAGACCAATACATTCCAATGGCCGTGAACGAGGCAAAGGTTGACTGGGCACTCCTTGGGACGTCACTGCACGACCCTAAAATGCAAGAAGTCCTTATTGCCAGTACCGCCAACGCATACGCCGAAGAACGCCTGGAATTTGTCGAAAGTTTGGGGCTCAATGTGATTGCCGCCGAACCAGACCCACTTGCAATGGTGCGCTCGCTTCTTCCAGAGGGTGTCCCTGACGCGCGGCTTATTATTGACGTGGGCGAGCAGTCAACCGACCTTGCTATTACGTATGGGGGCGCTCCGCGGCTGGTACGTACTATCCCAACAGGGCTTCGTTCGTTGGTCAAGGCAGCCGTACAGAACTTGAATGTCCAAGAAGACCAAGCCCGCCAATTTATTCTGAAATTTGGGCTTGCCCCCGACCGTCTTGAGGGGCAGGTGTACCGCGCCATTGAAAGTACACTCGATAACTTCTCGACCGAACTGACCAAGTCAATTAAGTTCTTCCAAACGCGCTATCCAAGCACTCCAGTTGGGGGTATTATGCTGTCTGGTTTCAGCGCCGTTGTCCCTGGGTTTGGGCAGTATATTAGCTCGAAAACTGGCATTCAGTCGTCAATGGCTAACCCATGGCAAAAAGTCCGTGTATCTCAAGAAGATCAGCAGCAGCTCGCGCCAATCGCAGCCGAGTTCGCTTCTGTCATTGGGTTGGCAGAGCGGAGGAATAAGTTATGATAGAAATCAACCTTATTCCTGATGTCAAACAAGAGCTTTTAAAGGCACAGCGCACTCGTGCGGCGGTTATCTCGGCGTCAATTCTCGTCAGTATTATTGCTGGCGGGCTTGTTGTTGTATTGGCCCTCTACGTCTTCGGTGGCCAAACGCTACGTAGTAGTATTCTAGATGGGCAAATTGACGATGGTGCGAAAAAGCTTTCTCAGGTTGAAGACCTTTCAAAAATGCTTACCATTCAAAACCAGCTGACGAAAATTTCCGAGTTGAATGCGAATAAAAATATGGACTCGCGCATTTTCGACATGCTCTCAGCGGTGACGCCACCAGGAGAGAACGAAGTGCGGTTCTCGCAAATTACTGTTGATGCCGAAAATATGAGCATCCGCCTAGAAGGTCAAACGAGCACCTACGATACTATGGAGGTATTCAAGAAGACTGTCACAAGCGCCATTATCGAGTATGTCGACAACGAAGAGGTGACAACAGTGCCTTTAGCGAGCGAGGTCAGCTCGGGTGACATTAGCTTTGGCGAAAATTCAGAAAACCAGAAAGTGCTTCGGTTTGTCTTGACGTTTACCTACCCACCAGAACTTTTCTCTCCGGCAACGAAAAACCCAACCTTCAAGCTGAGTATTGACGGTAACGTCACCGACTCGTATTTGGGTATTCCAAAAAGCTTATTCACGGAACGGGCAAAGGATGAATAATATGCAACCAGATGATGTAGCAATTCGAAAGCGAACGCAAATTGCTAAGGCAAACCGTACGATGTTCTTATGGATTGCCATCGCCTCGGCACTTGTTGGTGCGGCGCTAGTCGTCAGTATCTTCTTGGCCCAAAAGCTGATTTATAACGAGAGGGTTTTGGCTGCGAAACAGCAAACAGTCTCTACGTTAGCGAGCAATAACGCTGTCGTCACAGACCTCGAAAGGGCAATCCGCGCACTCGATGCCAATGAGGCGCTTGCCTCAGTGAAGACGAACGAAAACAACCAAGCGCTGCAATCAATCCTCGACGCACTGCCATCGGACGCAAACTCATTGGCGCTTGGTGCCTCACTGCAAAGTAAACTCCTTGCTGGTGTGGGGGGCATTACTCTCGAGTCGCTGCAGGTGACGCCAGTATCAGGCGTTGAATCACTAAATGGTGGCGATGCTGTGAGCAGTGACGATAACTCAATTACTTTCCAGTTTATTATTAGCGGCAGCGATGCTCAACTAAAAAAGGTTCTCCAGAATCTCGAGCGCTCTATTCGTACTATTCACATCGACTCACTCAAGATAGAAATTCAGTCGAAAGGCCCGGTCATGACCGTGCAAGCCCGGGCATTCTATGAGCCAACGAAGACAATTGAACTACAGGAAAAGGTGGTGCAATGAAAAAAACAGACTTAGCCATGGTAGCTCTTATCGCGATTGCCAGTGTCATGATTGCGTTTTTCATCACACGCGCTTTTCTTGGTGGTTCGGCAACCACAACCGTCAGGGTAAAGTCGATAGAGTCAATTGATGCAACGATTACCGAACCCGATACAGCTATTTTCAACAGTAAAGCTATTAACCCGGCCGTCGAGGTGCAGATTACCCCGAGTGGTGAGTAGGCGAAGGTAAGGCGTGGCACTTCTTACTGACGACATGCAGGAAAAGCTTATCACCCTTCTGATTGATGAAGGGCTGGTTGATGCGAATACCCTAAAATTAGCCCAACAAGAATCGGCGAAGGTCGGCAAGCCACTTTTTACGCTGCTCACCGATAGGGCAATTGTTGATGACGAGCTACTGACACACGCTATCGCACAAGTCTCGGGCGTCCCGTATGTGAACTTGGCGAATACCCTTATTGATCAAAATATTTTGAGCTTGCTTCCAGAAGATATCGCCGAGCGCTTTATGGCAGTACCACTCGCCGAGGTGCAAAACCGCCTTGCTGTAGCCATGATTGACGCAAATAACGTGCAGGCGGTCGACTACTTGGCCAACCGTATTCAGCGACCTCTGAAGGTCTTTATGGCGTCTGAAACTGGCGTGCGACATGTCCTTGACCAGTACAAGACCGACCTTTCAAGTGTCAACCAGGCTGCCCAGGCCTCCCAAGATGAAGAGAAGGCCGAAGAGGCCAGTGACGTAAAGACAATCGTACAAGACTCGCCAATTAGCCAAGCACTGAGTAAGATTCTAGAGTACGCCATTAAGTCTCGGGCGAGCGACATTCACGTTGAGCCACTCGAGAATTCCTTAAAAATTCGCTGTCGTGTCGACGGTGTACTGCGTGAAATTATGCAGCTGCCAAAAAGTATCGAGCCAGCCCTGGTGAGTCGTGTGAAAATTTTGGCGAACCTCAAGATTGACGAACACCGTGTCCCGCAAGACGGTCAGTTTGCGGTGAAAATTGCCGGCAAAGAGGTCGACCTGCGTATTGCCATTAGCCCGGTCGTGTGGGGTGAGCAAATTGTCATTCGTTTGCTCGACAAGTCGGGTAACTCGTTTGATCTCGAGGAAATGGGCTATGCGGGGCGTGCGCTACGGGTCATACGCCACGGTGTGAAACGTCCGAATGGCATGGTGCTTACTTCTGGTCCCACTGGTTCGGGTAAGTCGACCAGTTTGTATGCCCTAATTAAAGAAATTAAGAACGACTCGGTCAATATCGTGACCCTTGAGGACCCAGTTGAGTATAAAATGGACGGTGTGAACCAGATTCAGGTCAACGCCGAGGTTGGACTTACCTTTGCAAATGGGCTACGTTCTATCTTGCGTCAAGACCCGGATGTCGTGATGGTTGGTGAGATTCGTGACGCCGAAACTGCCAATTTGGCCGTGCAGGCTGCTTTGACGGGGCACCTTGTATTTAGCACCCTTCACACCAACAGCGCCGCTGGAGTCTTACCACGTTTACTTGATATGGGTATCGAGCCATTTCTTATCGCCAGCACAGTGAACACAATTATTGGTCAGCGGTTGGTGCGGCGCGTTGCGACAAAGCGCGAAACCTATCAGTCGAGTCCCCTTGAAACACAAAACATCCTCTCGACAATTGGGCACTTACTCCCAAAGACTAAAGAGGAAGTGGCACGGGTTTCTGCCGATTTAGGCTATAAAGACCTACCATTAGCGGGCCAAACCTCTTATACTTTAGTGAGAGGCATCGACAGCCCTCAGGCGCCACACGGGTATAGTGGCCGTGCAGGTATCTTTGAAGTCATGGACGTTAACACGGACATTCAGGCATTGATTGTCAAGCATTCTACCAGCTCAGAGATCCAGCGCTTGGCAGTTTCTCAAGGGATGATCACCATGCGTCAAGACGGGTACCTCAAGGCACTGGCTGGTATTACCACACTCGAAGAAGTAAACCGTGTCACATCAGATACAGCATAGAGAATAGCAAAAAAGAATAGGGTAGGCATTATGAATAATCAAAATCTCAGAATCGAAGTACTGCTAGAAGAAGTTGTGAAGCGTCGAGCATCCGACCTCCACCTTCAGGTTAGTTTGCCACCAATGTTACGTATTGATGGGCAACTTGTTCCTATTGCCGGGTTTAACCCGCTTGATGAAGCCGGTATTGAAACACTCGTGTTCGCCATTCTCGACCAAGACCAGCGGCAGATTCTTCTAAAAGACAAAGAGTTCGACTTCAGTTTCGCCTTTGGAACGCTTGGTCGTTTCCGTGTGAATGCCTTTCATGAACGGGGTAACTTAGCGGCGGCGCTTCGTCTTATTCCAAACGAAATTAAATCGGTAGTAGAGCTTGGCCTGCCACAGGTGGTATTAGGCTTTGCTGATTTCCCGCGCGGGCTCGTGCTTGTGACCGGCCCAACCGGTTCTGGTAAGTCGACAACATTAGCGGCTTTGGTCGACAAGATCAACACCGAAAAAGCCAACCATATTATTACTATCGAAGACCCGATTGAGTTTACCCATAAATCTAAGAAATCGGTCATTGTTCAGCGCGAGGTTCACTACGACACCTATTCATTTAGCGCTGCTCTACGTTCGAGCCTTCGCCAAGACCCCGATGTCGTGCTGATTGGTGAGATGCGTGACCTTGAGACAATCTCGGCGGCCATTACTATCGCCGAGACTGGGCACTTAGTCTTTGCGACCCTCCACACCAATAGCGCCGCTCAGTCTATCGACCGTATGATCGACGTGTTCCCGCCGCACCAGCAACCACAGGTGCGTGCCCAGCTCTCAAATATCCTCATGGCGATTGTGTCGCAACGGCTCGTACCGTCTATTGGCGGTGGGCGTATTGCCGCAGCGGAAATTCTTATTGCAAACCCAGCGGTGCGTAATATTATTCGCGAAGGGAAGTCACACCAGCTAGATGCAATTATCCAAACTGGTGCCGATCAAGGTATGCAAACGATGGACCGCACACTAGCAAGTCTGGTGCAGGCTGGGACGGTGACGTACGACAACGCCCGCGAATTTGCGATTGATTTAGTCGAATTTGAACGGTTAATGAGGGGCTAATAAAGCATGAAAAAATTTACCTACGAGGCGCGCGACCAAGCTACCAATAAGGTAGTAAAGTCGACAATTCAAGCCGAGTCGGAAACATCAGCGGCCCGCCTGCTTATTAAGCAGGGGTTTGTACCGCTGACTATAAAAGAACAGATTGGTAACGGTGGGCTACTCGATCGCATTACGGGGCGTATAACCACAAAAGATAAAGTCGTCTTTACACGTCAGTTAGCGACGCTGATTAGCGCTGGGCTGCCACTTAGCCAAAGCCTGCATACTGTTATGGAGCAGACCCAAAACAAGCAGCTGCAGTCTGTTGTGCAAGATATAGCCGCTTCTGTTGAAGGTGGCCGTTCGTTGTCTGATTCTTTTGGGAAGCACCCACGGGTGTTCAGCGAAGTGTTCATCTCTCTTATTGCCGCTGGTGAACTCTCTGGAACAATCGATGGTGCTTTACAGCGTATTGCCGACCAGCAGGAAAAAGACGCAGCCATTGTCAGTAAAATTCGCGGCGCGTTAACGTACCCCGTTATTGTCCTCTTCGTTATTACGGGTGTGATGCTTTTCATGCTCTTTACGGTGGTGCCACAAGTCGAAGCGTTGTACGAAGACTTAGGCAAGCAGCTGCCAATTCTCACGCAGGTCATGGTCAACACCGCCCACTTTATCGGCCAATTCTGGTGGCTGGTACTTGTTATTGTCGGTATTAGCATCTACTTCTTTATGCAATTCCTTCGCACCGAAGGGGGGATTCGCTTTAAAGATACATTCAAGATAAAAGTGCCAATTTTCGGCAAAATGTTTCAGAAATTATACATGGCCCGCTTTGCGCGCACTGGCCAGACCCTCCTTTCAACAGGGGTTAGTATGCTCGACTCACTCAAAATTACCAGCCGCGCGGTGAGCAATACGCTTATAGAGAAAAGTATTATGCGGGCTGCCGAAAAGGTGCAGGGCGGTAAAGCGCTGTCGGCAGCATTAGAGCCAGAAGAGGTAATTGCCCCATTGGTTTCACAGATGATTAAAATTGGTGAACAGTCGGGTAAAATTGACGACATGATGGGGAAGGTAGCGCAGGTTTACGAAGACGAGCTCGATGAGCAAATGCGCACCATCTCGACTGCTATTGAGCCAATTCTGATGGTTGTTTTGGCGGTCGTTGCCGGTGGTATGGTGGGGGCGGTATTGTTCCCAATTTATGGCCTCGTCAATGGAATTAATATCTAAGTCATGACAAGATATCTGGACAACAACCCGTAAGTGGTTTAGTATAAACGTAAGCGGTTTAATAACTGGTTCATCGAAAGGTGGGAAACACTAATGAACACACAACAAACAGAAAAAGGATTCACCATCATCGAGGTTGTCTTGGTGCTTGCTATCGCTGGTCTTATCTTGCTGATGGCACTGATTGCCTGGCCTGCGCTACAAAGTGGCCAGCGTGATAGTTCTCGCAAGACAGATGTCGGTACGGTCGCGTCCTCGGTTTCTACTTATGTCAGCAACAACAAAGGGCAATTTCCAACAACAGCAAAGCTGACTGGCACCAGCGACGGCTTGCCTGGTAGCGACGGTAGTTTTTCAGGGTACGTCAAATCAGTCTCGACAAACACCACATCTATCATTGTTGGCACGAAGGTATCAAGCGCTGATACACGAGTCACCGTGACGGAAGGTAAAATTGTCATTAACCAGTCAGCAACTTGTGGTGCAACAGGTGCGGCGAACGGTGGCGAAGCCCAGCAGACGCTCAACAAGGGGACAGCTCGACAGTTCACAGTCACGACGTATCTCGAATCAGGCGGCGGCACAAGCTTCTGCCAAGACTCATAAAAGTCTGTTATCATAAGTGCTATGAATCAAGTGGTCATATTTCTCGCACTCGTTCTGGTTGGTGCGTGTCTAGGAAGCTTCGCGGCGGCAACCGTTTGGCGGCTGCGTGCAAAACAACTCTATGTTGATAAGGCGAATAAAGAACCGTACGATCACAAAGAGTACTCGAAGTTAAAAAAGCTACTTGGTAAGAAAGCCTTTAGCGACCGTTCTCGCTGCCTTAAATGTGGCTACGAGCTAAAATGGTACGACCTTATCCCTATTGTGAGCTGGGTGGCACTGAGGGGGCGCTGTCGCTCTTGCAAGCACCGCATTGGCTGGTTTGAACCAGCCATGGAAGTAGGTATGGTGGCGTTTTTCGTGCTGTCGTACATTCTTTGGCCAGGTGGGGTCGAGACGGGGCTCGAGATTGCCCATTTCGTGCTATGGCTGGTTGCAGGTGTCATTATGGCGATGTTGCTGGCTTACGATCAAAAGTGGTTCTTGCTGCCCGACCGGCTTAACCTTGCGCTCGTTGTCGTCGGCGTAGCCATTGTGGCGGTGTCTGCGGCTGAAACGCAGGAGATTGGCGCGACCATTCTGACGGCAATCGGGTCGGTAGGCGTCTTGGCTGGTCTCTACGGCTTAATCTTCGCCTTCTCAAAGGGGCGTTGGGTTGGGTTTGGTGATGTAAAGCTTGGGGTTGGCTTGGGGCTTATCTTGGTAGACTGGCAGCTCGCAGCTGTTGCGCTGTTTCTGGCGAACTTTATTGGTTGTCTGGTGGTTATTCCGCTCTTGGCGACGAAAAAGCTCAAACGGACATCACGGGTGCCGTTTGGCCCAATGCTCATTGCTGGAACGGTCATTGCGTGGTTCTTTGGCTGGGCTATTCTCGACGGATACCTCGGTCTCATTGGCATATAAAACATAAGCTTCATGCTATAATAAACCCCAGATATGGGCATCCGTAGACAAGAGGGCTTTACAATTATCGAGACGACGCTGTTTCTTGCTGCCAGCGCGTTACTTATTGTCATGATGGTTGCCGGGACAGGGGCGACGCTCAATGTGCAGCGGTATCGTGATGCAACCGAGTCGTTTAAATCATTAGTGCAACAGCAGTACGCCGACCTCTCGCACGTGCAAAATGGTCGCGCCAATAACTGGACCTGTAATAGTTCAGCGGCTATCACCGAGAACGGCAGTAACGACACGCTGCGTGGCCAAAGTGGCTGCTTCCTAATAGGCAAGTACCTACGCATTGAAGGGGGAGACATTGGGGTGTATTCGGTTGTTGCCGCCCAAAAAGCCTCTGGGGTGTACAACGACGTCGAGTCTTTATCAAAGAACTACAATCTCAATGTCGCCGAGGCGATAGAAAACCGCACCATGGAGTGGGGGACGCAGATTGCTTGGGCGGTTGGTGGGCCACTTGATACCAAAGTACCTCGAACACCGCGCGCCTTAGGGGTCTTGTTTGTCCGGTCTCCCGACAGCGGGTTAGTTTACACCTTCACTAGTGACACAGTGCCACCTAAGAACGGCGTGACGCAAGCAGCGTTGACAGGTATGCTCCAGGCAGGTGAGGTGGTGCCGGGGCAAAAAGAGCGCATGGTGTGTATTGAATCGAGTGGCCTCTTTGTGAATGGAGACATGGCACTGTATATTGCACCGTACGCATCGGCAGCAACCAGTATCGAGACCCGCACTAATGACTACAACGAAGGTGTGCAGGGAGAGGACCCAACGCAATGCTAAGGTTTTCTGGTGCAAGGCGGCAAGCAGGCGACACGCTCATTGAAGTATTGTTCGCGATTACTATTTTTGCACTGATTGTTGTGAGTGCGCTTGCACTGATGAACCAGGGGACTGCCAGTGCGCAGCGTTCGCTAGAAATGACCCTCGTCCGACAAGAGATGGACAACCAAGCAGAAACATTACGGTTTTTGCATGAAGCCTATGTCACTAATTATCAAACGGGCTACGAAAGTAACCCGAACCTGACGCTTACTGGGCCTACGGGAGAGTTCTATAAAATTATCCAAGCGGTGAAGGCCGCTGGCATTGTGTCGGCGACGCCTATCGAAGGCATAAGTGTGTGCCCAACGCCACCAAATGGGAGCTTTGTCTTAAATACGCGCACCGGCGCAGTGATAACAAACCAAACTATTTTTACCACCCCAGCGACTTATGCGCAGCTTGTTTTTGATACCATTACGCCAAATTCACTAACAGCAAGTGCAGGGCTATGGATCGAGGCGGTGCGTTCAGTCCCTAATACCACCGACCCTGCGCAGGCAAAAACGGGTTATATCGATTTTCATATTCGCGCCTGTTGGGATACCGTGGGTGCGAGCCAGCCAAAGAGCATGGGAACGATTGTGAGGTTGTATGAACCACGCGCATAAGAACGCAGGCTTTACGCTTATTGAGCTCATGCTGGCGATGGCCTTCTTGTCTGTGTTGTTGATTTCGATTGCCTTACTGCTTATCCAAATTGGCACTATCTACAATAAGGGCATGGTCATAAAAGAAATTAACCAAACGGGACGTGCTGTATCGGACGACCTTCGTCGCACGGCTGGTGCTGCCGAAAGTATTACGCTCGATGCTGACTATGTCGTTACGACGGCCGGTGGGCGCTTGTGCCTAGGTACGTATAGCTATATCTGGAATACGGCTAATGCGTTGAAGAATAACGATGTTAACGTTACAACGTATTCCACCGAGACCACCAAACAACTTCGTTTAGTGAAAGTAGTCGACAAGGTCAAGCTGTACTGTGCCAAAACGCCAGCTAACGCATTGGTGTATAAGCAAATCCTGCAATCAGACGAAGCGAGCGCTAGAGAATTACTTCCAGCCGGTGACCATACACTAAGTATGACCCAGTTGAGTTTACTGCCATCGGCAGTTGTTTCAGACTCAACCACAGGCGAGACGCTCTACACTCTTCAGTACACCCTTGGCACTGGTGAAATAAGCGCCATGAACGCCGATCAGTCTGCTTGTTTACCGCCAGACAACCCTGATTCAGACCTTACTTACTGTACCGTTCAACAATTTAGCCTTGTGCTACGCACGGGGAATAAGGTTAACTAGATACTATGAAAAGCATGAGCAATAAACCAATTATCAATAAACAGGCAGGGGCGGTGTCGCTCTTCGTGGTTGTCTTTGCCATGCTCATGGTCACGGTAGTAACGGTGAGTTTCCTGCGACTGATGATGTCAGACCAGCGCCAAGCAACCGATAACGACCTTTCGCAAAGTGCCTACGACTCTGCACAGGCTGGCGTAGAAGATGCGAAGCGCTCGCTTCTACGGTATCGTCAAATATGCTCAACACAACCCTCTAGCTGCGATGCCTTAGGGGACGCACTGGCGACTTCAGAATGTAATGCAGCGCTGCGTATCGGCGATGTCGTGCGACCAGGTGATGAATCGGGAGGCGGTGGCGGACAGACGGGTGAAATTAAAGTCCAGCAGTCGACGAGTACTGGTGATACGGCCTTCGACCAAGCCTATACGTGTGTCACGATGCAGCTGAAAACCAACGACTACCTTGGTGCTGCGACGGCGGGTCAGTCACAGGTCGTGCCACTTATTGGCGAGTCGGCATTTGATACAGTGACGGTCAGCTGGTACAGTCGTGACGACCTGACGACAGCCGACGGCTCGGTGACGCTGCCTGGTGTTTCGGCTGGTCGCTCACTTTTGGTACAGAGTAGCTGGAGTGTCAATACACCGTCAGTTCTAAGGGCGCAGCTCATTCAGTTTGGCGACTCTTTTAGGCTGAGTGATTTCGATATTACCAATAGTGCAGGCGAGAATAACTCTAGCACGGTCTTTCTCTACCCGACATCAGGGGCTGGCTCAACGAGCGACGCCTTTACAGCACTTGATAACCGCAAAGAAACCGCCAATGACGAGCCGGCTCCTGCTACTTCGGCTATGACCCCTCGTGGCGTCAGGTGTCAGGCGAGTGTTGCGACTGGCGGGTACGCCTGTGCAATGTCATTAGCTCTCCCAGCACCGATTGGTGGTGGCGACCGTACCGCCTTTATGCGCCTCACGCCATTTTATAACGCAACCCACTACCAAGTTGTCCTTTCGCAAGGCGTGCCACTAGCGAGCGGGGCGAATGTCGTGAAGTTCAAAGACGTGCAGCCAATCGTCGACTCGACGGGTCGCGCAAGCGATGTCTTCCGCCGTGTTCAGAGCCGTGTCAACC
The DNA here is from genome assembly GCA_964388795.1 of uncultured Candidatus Saccharibacteria bacterium. GTDB lineage: Bacteria > Patescibacteriota > Saccharimonadia > Saccharimonadales > Saccharimonadaceae > Microsaccharimonas. The sequence continues at coordinate 388,843 of CAYMBV010000001.1, forward strand.
TGTACAATACAGACTTCCCGTATCCAGATGCAACCGTAGACATTACCGGTGACTTTTGTAAGAACTTTGGGGTCTCTGATGACCCAGCAACCTATACTTCGACCAACAGCTGTACGCCTTAGGTGATTTATTCTGAGCGCGCTTCGCTGTGGAACTTTTCGTAAACGTCTTTTAAATGCGCATCAGTAACATGTGTATAAATTTGCGTCGTAGAAATATTGCTGTGACCTAGCATACTCTGCACGCTGCGGAGGTCGGCACCGTTCATTAGGAGGTCGGTTGCAAAGCTGTGACGCATTGTATGGGGGCTGACGTGTTTCGTAATACCTGCCAGTCGGGCGTATTTGTTAATCATGCGCTGAATACTACGCGCGGACAGGCGACGAAAGTCACCGCTGGTGTCAGGCGTCACATTTTTACTGTAGCTAATAAATAGGGGAACGAGCGTGTCCTGACGAGTGGCAAGGTACTGCTCGACCCAGTCGGCGGCAGATTGGCTAATAAAGACGGGTCGGTCTTTTTGGCCCTTTCCGCGCACCATAAACTCGCGGCGCTTGGTGTTAATGTGGTCTCGGTTAAGGTTGACGAGTTCTGAAACACGGAGGCCACTCGAGAAGAGTAGCTCTAAAATTGCTCGATCACGGAGACCCGCCTCGTCATTGGTGTCGACTTGGTCGAGAAGGCGTACGACTTCATCGTAGTGCAGGAAAGTGACTTGTTTACGGTGTACTTTTGGTAGTTCAATCTTATCGGGTGAGAGTGATGGAATGTCGCGACGAAGGAAGTATCGCAGAAAACCACGGAGGGCTATAAGGTGGTAGGATTGTGTAATCATGGCGAGTGCTTCACCATTTTCAGATTTATAGCGGTTGAGCCAGAGGCGATACTTGCGCAGCAGCTCGGGCGTAATTGCATCGGGGGTGATATCGCCTGCGAATTCAACAAAGCGGGTGAGGTAGAACTCGTAATTCTCAGCAGTGCGCGGCATGCGGCCACCCTCAACTTCAAGGTATTCGATAAAGTCGAGAATATAGTCAGAGATAAAGCGCTGTTCGTCTTGATAACTACCCATACATTAAGCATAGCCTAAATACTTCAAAGACGGTAGAATAAGCAGATATGGATATCCTATGGCAATGGTTGCAAGCGGTCGTTTTAGGGCTGATTCAGGGGCTGACTGAATTTATCCCGATTAGTAGCTCGGGGCACTTGGTCATTGCGCAGACTTTTATGTCTGGGGCGGGCGACCACTTATTTTTAGAGTTTATTAATATTGGCACCATGTTGGCGTTGCTCATTTTTTTCCGTAAAAAAATTCTTGCCATCATAACCGACGTCTTCAAGCACAAGAACTACCGTTTAGCGCGCAATATTCTTATTACGGCCATTCCAGCGGGTGTTGTTGGGTTTCTGTTGGCTGGTTTCATTGAAAAAACACCGTTTTTTACCAGTGCCGTAGTGGTGGTGTTTACCTTAGCAATTGTCGGTTTTGTACTGGTTGTTCTAGAGAAGCTGCCAAAGCTCTCGCCGGTGCAGAGCGGTGAAAAACTGAGTTGGCAACGCGCCTTGCTAGTGGGTCTTGCCCAAGTGGTGGCGTTGATTCCTGGCACCTCACGGTCGGGTGCGACCATTATCGCTGGGCGCTTTATGGGGCTTTCGGCCGCCGAAGCGGCAGAGTATAGCTTTTTGGCATCACTACCAATTATGGTTGGTGTCACCTTAAAGGTGTTTTTAACGGATACCGACTACTTAGTGGCAAATGCTGGTGTGCTGTTTGTCTCGAACTTAGCAGCGCTGGTGAGCGGGTTGCTCGCTGTTGGTTTCTTGATGCGCTATCTCTCGAAACACTCACTAGCGGTCTTCGGTTGGTACCGAATTGGCCTTGCACTCGTACTTGCTGTCATTCTTTTGGTACAATAAGGGTATAAAATAATCTCATAATACAGAAAAAGGGGAATAGCCTGTGGGAGACGTTGAAAAAACTTTAGTAGTGTTTAAGCCAGATGCCGTGCAACGTGGGCTGGTGGGTGAAATTCTGACTCGCTTTGAACGTGTCGGCCTAAAAATTGTTGCTACCAAGATGATCGCACCTGACAAGCAGCACTACTACAAGCACTACGAAGAAATTGGCAAAATGGTAACGCGCCGTGGTGAGGACACCTTTAATGTGACCCTCGATATGATGCTTCAGGGGCCTGTCATTGCCATGGTATTCGAGGGTGTTGAGGCGGTTGCGCTTGTACGTAAGCTTGTGGGCACCACCGAACCAAAATCTTCGCCTCCAGGGACGATTCGCGGTGACTACTCACACATGAGTTTTGGTTATGGTGACAGCGCTCACAAGGGTATTCCAAACCTTATCCATGCTTCGGGCGAGCCTGAAGAAGCTGAACAAGAAATTTCTCACTGGTTCTCGGATACAGAGCTGTATAGCTATGAGACGTTGAACGAGAAGTTTACTCGCTAGTATTTGCCTTTATAGCTTAAAAAGAACCCCGTATATACAGGGTTCTTTTTAATTAGCGACGCAGCGTACCGAGAGACCGTAGCCTTTAATGTTCGCTTGAGATGGAACGACGCTAGCGGTTGTAAAATTCAGATAGGTTGCATTCGTCGCCGAGCTTTGTGTCGATGACCAGTAGTAGGCAACGTTGGCACTAATAAACCCGGCGCTCCAGCGTCCGGCTCGTTGCCCAAGCCAGGTGTCGCGCAGGCCATCGGCTGTTGTGGTTTGGCCCCCATTGACGGTGTCATTTAACTGCGTAAACTCACCCGTTGAAGCGGTGCCGGTAGGAAGGCGCCAGCCAGAGGGACAGATAGAGAGAGCGACGTTTGGTGCGGGTGTGGTGGCATTGGCACAAGCAGCTGTTGCGAGTTGCGCCCCCATGGCAGCACACCAGTTATACAGGTATCCGTAAGAGCTTGTGTCACTGCCGGAAATATCGATGCTTGGTGTTGCTGGGTTGACGGTAGGACTAGCACTTGGGTAAATAAAGTATCGAGGGTTGTCGTACACTCGGGCGGCGTCACTGGTGCCGTTTTGGATGCTTTTCACGTCACTGTAGGTATTCGTGCCACCACCAGCATAGGCGAGGTTGGTGAGCATCCAACATTTTCCGTCAGTAAGCTTCTGTACCCAATAGGTGTGATTATCTCGTGCATCAAACGTGAGGGTACGGTCCGTAGAGCAGTTGGCAGCGGTGACTGTTTGAATGGGGATAGCCGCTACAGCACACGAGCCCTGTATCGGCTGCTTCTCTGTATTTGATATGTAATATTGAATTGCACTGTTTTGTGTCGAGCGACCATTAAGACAGAAGGCGGTGTCGCTGCCCGAGCTAAAGGTAACCGTTACCTCTGAGCTTGCCTGGAATGTTGTGGGGACCGAGCTAGGGTAGCCACTGCTAAAGTTCTTCGCGTTTTCCATTGCGAGAGCGGCCATCTGTAAATCGGATTGTACCGCCTTTCGCATGACCGACTCGCGCCAAGCGCCATATCCCACGACACTGACTAATGCCAAGATACCAACAACAGCAATCACTACAACGAGTTCTATGAGGGTAAAGCCTGTTCGGTATTGTGTTTGCTCTTGCATAATGTGCCTAGGTTCATAATACCATGAGCGGTATGGCTCATGCTATAAGTTCTGGCACCCGCTGCGCGACGGAGGTAGAAGAAAGCGTCGAGAGCTGTTAAGATAGAATGTATGCCTCGGTAGCTCAACTGGAAGAGCAGATCCGTCCTAAGGATAAGGTTGTAGGTTCGACTCCTGCCCGGGGTACCAGTACGTATTTTACGAAAAAAGTGACTTTATGAGCGTCGGAACACTAAAGGTAAAGAGTAGTGCAATAGTGGCCAAGACGAGTCCAAGAATACCGAATATCTTTCGTTTATTTTTAACAAATAAACTGGCGACACCAAGCCCCATCGCAGCTAGCAGCGCAATGTTACTAATAAATGCCGCAACCAGCAGGCCGTAAACGGGGCTCATGAACCCTGACAGTGCTTTTGTTGTATTGTTCTCGTCAAAGATAAAGACACCAGCGACGATACCCAGCAGCAGGCCGAGTATGTAGAGACTTGGCACGATCACAACGGTGATAAGGAAGCTCCATAAGCCTAGTTTACTGATGGGTAACTTTAGCGGCGTCTGTGGAGCGGGGGGCGTGGTATCGAGGGGCGGGGGTGTCGTGGCTGTTTGCGTGTCGTTAATTGGTGTTTGTGTTGGCTGCTCTGGGTTCATAAGCTGATTATACCAGAGGTATGCCGGGTATGGTAATTTGTTGAGTTTCCCTGTTTTTGTGGGTATAGTAGGGCGTATGAAGGTCGCAACACTTGAATTTCGTCAAACAAAAAATACCAATGGTGAACCTGTCGACATTGTTACTCAGCAAAAGGTGACAGAGCAGGGGTGGAAAGAAATCGCCGAATCGGTATTCGAGGCAGTAAAGCATCTCGATGTCAAAGAAACAGATACACCAGGGGTTTTTAACTATACCCATCCCACCGATGGCTCTGGAACAGTGACACTTAAGGATTTTTATCGAAGTGATATCGAACTAGCGACTGACTTGTTGCGTCTCATGATGATCTCAAAGTCATTAGGCATGAGCGACCCAAACCGAAGTCCTGAAACAACAGGTTTTAATTTAACGCAGCTACGGACAACCAATCCATTCTTTCAAATGCTTCTCGGCGCCGTGTCGATAGTCATGGGAGTGGCTATGTTTGTTGTTGTGATGACTGACGCCACAATACCAGGAGGTCTCTTTGTAGTGCTGACGACTTTAGCGGTTGTTATGATGGGCGCAGGTCTGTATATCCTTGCATGGTTTGGCGCCCGTCGTCTCTTGTGGTGGTTCAAAGCGCGCGCCGAGGCTCGTCGCATTAACGTTCCCTTGCCGCGCCAGCTTAGGTTTTGGAACTAGCCTTCCTCTAGGGGCTTTTGCAAGCTTGTCAACAATTGCTATACTGTGGGCAGGGGATATATGTCCAAAAAAAGCAAAAAATCTGAAGCACAGCTTACCTTCGAAGGTCAACGACCTGGCGAAGAGGTCATTTTCATTTTCCGCCGGCATATTATTGCCATGCGAAAAGGCTTTTATCTGCTCCTGATTCCACTGGTCATTACCGCAATTCCACCACTCATCTGGCAGGATAACCTTGAATTACTTTGGCTACCCATCGGCGGGCTTGCCCTTGGGCTACTGCTATTCTTCTACCACTGGATGATGTGGTATTTTACCGTGTATCTCGTGACTAATCAGCGTATTCGCCAGATTACTCAACGGGGGTTCTTTGGGAAGGATGTTGTTGAGCTACGCCTGTCAAAAATTCAAAACATAAGCTATAATATACCTGGGTTTACCGGTGAGATTCTTGGATTTGGCACCATTGTCATTCAGACTTTCGTTGGTGATCTTGTCATTCGGTACGCCGAGCGTCCAGAGCGTACCTATAATAAACTGCAAGATGCAGTCAACGAATCTGTTGATACACAAGGGGAACATGAAGAAATTATTGACTAAAGTCCGCCGCAAAAAGCAGCCAGAAGAGCCTGCAGGCCGTATTACCACCGATACACTCGCCGAACACCGCAAAAGGGTGCTGGCAGGCGGGCGAAAGTTTAAGTACCCAGTTCAGTATCAGCGTCACAAGCTTGTTATTAACACAATTATTATTAGCGTTGCGGCCATTATACTGCTGGTGACTATCGGGTGGTATTTGTTATACCCAGCGCAAAATAGTAGCGAATTTATGTACCGTGTCACACGTGCGCTTCCAGTGCCAGTTGCCGTCGTCGACGGTCAGTCTGTTCCGTATAGTAATTACCTTATGCAATACCGCAGTAGCGTCCACTACTTGGTTGAAAAAGGGCAGCTCGACACGCGCAGCGAAGATGGCAAGCGCCAGCTCGACTACGTCAGAAGTCAATCAATGGATTATGTCGTTGCCGATGCCTATGCTGCAAAACTCGCCCGCGAGCTAAAACTCGAGGTAACCGCGGCCGAGCTAGAGACGTTCTTAAAACAGCAGCGCCAATCGGGTGATGGTACGGAAATTTCCGAAGCATCGTACAACAGTGTTGTACAAGATTACTACGGCTGGTCACCCGAAGAGTACCGCGAAGTTATGAAGAGTAAATTATTGCGCCAGAAAGTTGCTTTTGCTGTCGACGAGACCGCCAAGCGTACTGCCGACTCAATCGAGTCGCTCGTCACTGACGGCACCACCGACCTAGAAAAACTCACCGCTACCCTGAATAAGCAAAAGGAAGGCTCGGTTGTGTACAGTGCGCCCGAATGGGTGCCGAAAAACAATCGTGACGGTGGGTTAGCCACGGCTGCCGCAAAGCTCGAAAAAGGTCAAATATCACGGGCTATTATGAAAACGACAACTGGCGACGGCTATTACTTTGTGAAACTCATTGACCGCAACGACACGCAGGTGCAGTATTCTGTGTTATTCGTACCGCTCACTACCTTTGAAGACCAACTCGTATCGGTTAAGGCAGCGGGGAAGTTAACAAAATTTATTGCAGTCGAAGATCTTACGTCTGCAGAGTAGGGGGTTCTTATGTTTAGCGTACCGGCACTGCCATACGACTATAACGCACTCGAAGGGGTAATTAGCGAAGAAATTATGCGCCTTCATCACGATAAGCATCATCAGGCTTACGTTAGTAAATTAAATGCCGCCATAGAAAAACACCCCGACCTTGCCGATCGTTCGGTTGAAGCCTTGCTGCGCGACCTACGTCAGCTACCGGAGGATATTCAAACAGCCGTTCGCAATAACGGTGGTGGGCACTACAACCACTGCTTGTTTTGGCTATGGATGGCGCCCCAAGGAAGTGGCGGTGGCGGTCAGCCGTCGGGCCTACTTTTTGACGCAATTATTGGGCGCTATGGTAGTTTCGAGGCTTTTACCGATGAATTTACGAGTAAAGCCTTAGGACTCTTTGGGAGTGGCTGGGTGTGGCTACAGCCAAATATGGATATTATCACCACCGCCAATCAAGATTCTTTATTGAGCGACGGTGAACCCGAGCCAATTCTGGGCCTCGATGTCTGGGAGCATGCGTACTACTTAGACTATAAAAACCGCCGCGACGACTACATAAAAAGCTGGTGGAAAGTTGTTAATTGGCAGACAGCCGAGTCACGTTACCAGGACTACAGCTCAAAAGAGGGGTAAATTTAAGAGGCCCCTTGACGTAGGGCCCCATGGTGAGCGAACTCACAACGACTCGAAGGACGAGTAGGGTGGAGGCTTCAGGCGAAGATGACCGCCGTCAGCAGGGCACGTCCGAGAAACTGCAAGTCTTCGAGTACCTTTCTTTCGGTACGCCACTCGAGCGGCGTGTCGGACTTGTTAGTGCCTAAGTAGGTCAGGCTCACCTGTGTGTAGCTTGCGCCGTTGGCGATACCATACTCCGAGGAGTGCGGCTCGCACAGCAGCAGCATGCCGTGCATGTAGGGTGCGGTGACGCCGACCCACTGCACTGCAGGGTTGAATGGGCTGGGCATGTCGACGAGGTGCAGCTGGCGGTGCGTGCCAAACCGACGGGCGCGCTGCTCGTTGTCATCTCTCACGATGATCTCGATAAGATGGGCGAGCGCCACGTGCTCCATAGGGCTGGGCAGCGAAAAAGCAACGCTGAACTTTAGGTCGTGGTCATGCATTGAAACCTCCAGATTGTTAAGGTGTTGTTCACAAAAAAACAACCACCATCGGGGCGATGGTGGCTATATTATAACAATAAAATGGTAAAATGTCAATTTGGCGGGCCCGACCGGATTCGAACCGGCGATCTCCTCCGTGACAGGGAGGCGTGATAGGCCAACTTCACTACGAGCCCTCGTAATTGTCGCATTGGAGTGTTCCACGGCGATTGCTTTATGACCTAAGCTCAAATGATGATAGCATTTTTAGGGGTTTCGCGCAATATCTATAGGGGGAGTTTCTTGTAACGTAGGGTATGACTTGAAAAAGGGAAGGCATTCTTTTTAGAGGCCTCCTCGTGGTATAATGACTAAAGTAAAAGCGGGCACCCATGCCGTTATAGCTCAGTTGGTAGAGCGGCGCTTTCGTAAAGCGTAGGTCTCCGGTTCAAGCCCGGATAACGGCTCCATACAACCGAGACATAGTACATATTATGCTAAAGAACAGTATCACAACCTCTATAAAAGAATTATTCACTAATCGCTACTTAGCGACACTGAGTATTATTACGGTCGTCCTCGCAATTGCTTTTGTGGTGTATATTGCCTTTGCTGTTCGCCCTAGTGAACTGCAGGTAGTGACGCACTATACGGCGTACGGCGTCACGCATCTCTACCGTGACCAGTGGTTCTACCTACTGTCGTTCGGTGGTTTTGTATTGTTTGCTGCCTTTTTCCATATTGCGCTGTCAATCAAGATGTTTATGACTAAGGGGCATCCACTAGCGCTATTGTTCGCTTGGTTGGGTATCGGTATTATACTTTTCGCCTGGGTAACGAGTTTCTGGATTATTAACATCTTATCCTTGGTATAGACGAACATATTATGATAGACTTTGAACTCCCGCTTGGAAAACGCACAAAACTGTATCGTTTTTTTGAAATGGTGCCGGCCATTTTAAGTTACGGGGCTTTTATTGTCCTGATCATCTTGTCACTGGTGTCGCCACTACTGGCGGCAATTTATTTAATGTTAATTATTATTGCCCTGTTGGTGCGTGCAGTAGGGGTTATTTACCACACATTGCGTGGACATAACCGGCTCGTAAAAGCGCAGCGCGTTCACTGGGCAGAGCGTTTGGCTGAACTTGAAGATCCTGAAAAGAGTTACGAGTATCGTAAATCTCGACGACACAGTGGCTATGGCATGCCGCAGCACATTGAAAACCTGCGTCTTATGGCCGCCGACCCAGCCGCATTCCCTAAGCCATCAGAGGTCTACAACTTAGTGATTATTGCGGCGTATAACGAATCTTACGAGGTCTTACAGTCGACAATCCACTCGCTCACCCAAACAACCTACGATAAAAAGAAGTTGATTATCGCCTTAGCGTACGAAGAGCGTGGTGGTGATGAGATTGCCGCAACTGCCGCCCGACTGAAGAAAGAATTTACTCACCAGTTCTTAACCTTTGAAACCATTAAACACCCCCGTGACTTACCAAGTGAGGTCGTCGGGAAGGGGGGTAACATTACCTTCGCCGCTCGCTACATGCAACAGTGGCTAGATGAAAAGGGGATTGAGTACAAAAACGTCCTCACGACCACCCTTGACTCGGATAACCGCCCGCACGCTGCTTACTTCGATTACGCTATGTACGAATACATCGTGAACGAAGATCGTAAGCATTTAGCGTACCAGCCGATTGCACTTTTCCTGAATAATATCTGGGACGTCCCAGCGCCGATGCGTGTCGTAGCAACGGGTAACACCTTCTGGAATATTATTAGTTCAATGCGCCCGCACTTGTTGCGTAACTTTGCGTCGCACTCGCAACCTATGGATGCTTTGGTAGAGATGGACTTCTGGAGTACGCGCACGGTTGTCGAGGATGGCCACCAGTTCTGGCGCAGCTACTTCTACTTTGGCGGTAACTACTCGGTACACCCCCTGTACGTACCAATCTACCAAGATGCTGTCCTAGACGATACTTACGCAAAAACCTTCAAGGCGCAGTTTATTCAATTGCGCCGCTGGATGTACGGCGCCTCAGACGTCGCTTATGTCGCAACGCACTTATTTACCCGCAAGCGTAATGTCCCGTTCTGGCCAGGCTTTGTCTGGTTCGTGCGCGCCCTCGATGGCTACGTCAGTGCCGCGAGCGCCTCTATTATTATTGCTATAGGGGGGTGGATACCTTTGTTGCTCAACAGTCACGCCTATCGTGACGTTATTGCACATCAGTTACCAGATATGGTCAGCCGTATTCAACAGATTGCCCTCCTTGGTATTATCGTCATGGTCTATCTGTCATTTAAGCTGTTGCCACCTCGCCCCGAGCGATACAAGCGTACTCGCACCTTCTGGATGTTGGCGCAGTGGGTTATCATGCCTCTGACAGCGATTGGATTCTTGTCCTTTGCGGCACTTAATGCACAGGCGCGTCTATTATTTGCTCGCTACTTAGTGAAGTTTGATGTCACGAACAAGGCAACCGTTGCCTCACGTGATGCTTTGAAAAAGTCGGCATCGTCTAAAGAAGTCACTCGAGTGAGTGAATTAGACATTGAACGTCCTGAAACTCGATAAGAAGTCGTCGCTACCGTTAAAAATAAGAAGAACCCCCAGCAATGAGGAGGTCCTTCTTAGTAGGAGCAAACCTAGATTAAATGGTGCGGTTCCGAACGTCGCGCCTAATTTCTTGTAGCGTCTTGTTATACTCGAACCCGAGTGAAAAGCGCTCTAGGGCAGATGTCTTTTGGGGAACTGCTTGATTGGTATTTTTTGTTTTAATCTGTTGAGTGTTACTCATACTTTCATTGTAGCATAAACGTTATGAATTGTCAACAGAACATACTTTCACGTGAATATCATGGATGATATGTAAAAGGGCAGTAGGCGGCGTTTAGGGTGGTGGAAAAGTATGGTGGATATGTGGGTAATAAGAAAACCCCTCTGTAAAGAGGGGTAAATATGCACTTGGTGGGTCCTAGAGGATTCGAACCTCTCACCTCAACAACGTCAATGTTGCGCTCTAGCCAAATGAGCTAAGGACCCGTAATTACCTGGTAATTATACACGGTAACGCACTTTATTCAAAGGGTTATTCGTCTCCAACAGAGTGGTAAGTTGCAGCCAGGCGGGGGATGGAGTAAAATAAGGCCAAGCAATGACGCGGCCCAACCACCCGCCGAGCTTCGCGGGAGTTTCCTGTGCGTTAACGGGATTCACAAGCGAAACGTCCGGTGGAACCGTCGCGGTAACACATAGCCACGACCCGAGACATGCAATTGAAGGCTTTAATGTATTAAACCCGAGATTGCATGTTTCTTTTTATTAACAAGAGGCGCAAGACGCGCTTCGTCAGCAGAAGGAGAAGACTATGAGTGATAACGAACATCTACACGCAATGCGGCACAGCTTGGCGCATATTACCGCATCGGCGGTGAAAAAACTGTGGCCACACGCAAAATTTGGCGTTGGACCAGTGGTAGAGAACGGTTTTTACTACGACATCGACCTAGGTGAGCAGAAAATTTCCGAATCGGATTTCAAGAAAATTGAAAAAGAAATGCGCACAATCATTAACCAGGGGCAAGATTTTGAGCGTTTTGAAATGCCAGTCGATGAGGCCATTGAATGGGCGCGCGCGAATGGCCAGCCGTATAAAGAAGAATTATTGAACGATCTGAAACGTAGCGGCACGACAATCGCGAAAGACCTAGACGCCGACGAGCTTGGCTTGGCCATTGAGGGTGATGCAGCCGTAGAGAACGTTTCATTTTATAAGAATGGTGAGTTTGTTGACCTTTGCCGAGGACCACACGTGGCCAATACGAAAGAGGTGGGTGCTTTCAAGTTACTGCGCGTTGCAGGTGCCTACTGGCGCGGGAGTGAGAAAAATGCCCAGATGCAGCGCCTTTACGGGGTCGCCTTTGCAACACAGGAAGAGCTTGACCAGTACCTCCATATGCTCGAAGAGGGCAAGGCGCGCGATCATCGTAAGCTAGGCAAGGAACTTGACCTGTACACCGTATCGCCATTAGTTGGTGCGGGTTTACCGTTGTTTACTCCGCGCGGCACCGTCCTGCGCGAGGTAATGGCTGCCTATTCAAACCAGCTTCGTCAACGGTATGGCTTCCAAAAAGTCTGGACGCCGCACATTACTAAAAAAGACCTTTATGAAACGTCGGGTCACTGGGCAAAGTTTGGTGACGAGCTGTTCCTCGTGACGAGCCAAGAAACCAGCGACGAGTTTGCGCTAAAGCCAATGAACTGCCCGCATCACACACAAATTTACAGCTCGCAGCCGCGCAGCTATAAAGACATGCCGGTGCGGTTCCTCGAGACTACTACCGATTATCGCGATGAAAAAACGGGTGAACTGGGCGGCCTTAACCGTGTACGCTCGTTGACCCAAGATGACAGCCACGTCTTTGCTCGACCCGATCAAATTGAACAGGAAATAAATAACCTGCTTGCGGCTGCTCGTGAATTATACGAGTCAATTGGCATGAAGCTTCGTGTGCGTTTAAGTTATCGCGATGACGGCGAGGGCTATTTGGGCGAGCGTGAGTTATGGAACTCTGCCCAAGAGCAACTGAAACAAGCGGTCATCACGAACGAACTCGAATACTTCGAGCAAGACGGTGAAGCGGCCTTTTATGGTCCAAAAATTGACTTTATGGCAACCGACGCTATTGGCCGCGAACACCAGGTTGCCACTGTGCAGCTCGACTTCGTACAGCCTCAGCGCTTCGGTCTGACCTATACCGACACTGAGGGTAATGCTGCACAGCCGATTATGATTCACTGCGCCCTTTTAGGATCGATCGAACGCTTCTTGAGTGTGTTTATCGAGCACACTGCCGGATGGTTCCCGTTCTGGGCTGCGCCAGAGCAAATTCGTATCCTTACCATTAACGATACTGTACTGGGGTATGTCGATGAGGTGAAAAAAGTGCTTCACGACACTGTGCTTATGCAGCCAGTGCGCCACAACGAGCTACGCTTTGCTGTTGATGACCGCAACGAAAGTCTCGGTAAGAAGATTCGTGAAGCGACTACCTTTAAGATTCCTGTACAGCTCATCGTTGGTCCAAAAGACGTTGAGGCTGGCGAGGTGAGTGTGCGCACTCAAAGCGGCGAAGAGAAGGTCGCATTGGGTAATTTGCAGACTTACTTAACTGACCTTGCGGCTGCAGGCAAGTAGGCCGTGGTGAGTAGTGATACCCAGCGACGAAAAATCATCGCCATTGATATTGATGATGTCGTCGCAAATACTATCGATGCCGTTCGACTGTGGGCGAATAGGGAAACGGGTGCTGCACTTGACGACGAGGCGTATCATACCGACGATGACTATTGGAATTACTACAATGCAATTTGGCAGCGCCATGGTGTTGGCGACCAGCTCAACTTCGACGTGTTTCTTGAAAAGATGGCGGTGAGCCAGACGCATATTGCCGTACAAGAAGATGCTCGTGAGGTCATAGAGGCTTTAAGGGAAAAGTACGACATCGTGTTTATTAGTGCCCGCCCTGCAACGCAAAAAGACGAAACGCGCCGTTGGCTCGATGAACATATTGGCACGGACATTCCATTATATATAGCAGCACACCCAGCGCTGCAGCAGACCTTACAGTCGAAGGGTGAAATTTGCCACGAGCTGGGCGTCTCGCTTCTCATCGATGACAATATCGATCATTGCATGAGCGCACTCGAATACGACACTGACGCCATTTTATTCGGCAACTACGGCTGGAACGAACATGCACCAGACGACATGAAACGGTGCTATACATGGCGTGAAGTGGGGGAGCTATTATTACATGCAGTCTAGCGAGTTTCGCAAACAAGTCGAAGCGTTCATGGCGCAAGTGCCCGCAGGGCGGGTGACAACCTATGGCGATTTAGCCGCACTTGCAGGCCATCCTTATGCCGCTCGTATTGTTGGCGGCATGGCGCATTATGGCGACCCCGAGTTACCATGGCATCGGCTGGTTAACCGGTTTGGCGGGCTTGCCGCAGGCTATCACGGCGGGCGACGAGCCCAGGCGGAACACCTTGCGTCTGAGGGTGTGACCTGTACAAACGACATTGTTGATAATTTCCAGGAGATTCGATGGCGACCTCTGTAAAAAAGACAGCGAACACTAAAAGTACTCATAAAGTACAACCTCTCATAGTGATCGTTGGGCCAACCGCAAGCGGTAAAACAGCCACGGCTATCCGTATTGCTCAGGAGTTTAATGGTGAAATTATTTGTGCAGACTCTCGAACGGTCTATAAGGGTATGGATATCGGTACAGCGAAACCTACCGCAGAGGAGCAGGCCACGGTCCCACACTGGGGGCTTGATTTGGTTGAGCCAGGCCAGCGCTTTACGGCTGCAGATTTCAAAAAATACACCCAAAAAGCAATTGCTGATATACGAAATCGAGGCAAGATTCCGCTATTAGTGGGAGGGACTGGGCTCTACGTTGACGGCATTATTTTTGACTATCAATTCGGCAAACCTCAACCGGAACTACGAAAAAAGCTGGAGTCGTTATCGCTCGAGGCCTTAAAAGAATATTGTGCAAACAACAACATTTCGTTGCCGGAAAATCAACAAAATCGCCGCTACGTTATTCGCGCAATTGAACAGAAAAGCATAAACAATAAAAGGTTAATGACCCCCCTCGAGCATACGGTCGTTGTAGGAATTGCCACAAACCGTGATGAATTACGACGCCGTATTGCAGACCGTAGCGAACAAATGTTTGAACAGGGAGTGGTCAAAGAAGCCAAAATGTTGGGCGAAAAATATGGCTGGAATTCTGAAGCAATGACTGGCAATATTTACAAATTGATCAAGCAATTTTTAGACGGAACGCTGACCGAAACCGAACTCAAGGAAAAGTTTATAACGGCCGACTGGCGGCTCGCTAAACGGCAGTTGACATGGCTAAAGCGTAACCCATTTATTCATTGGACAAGTCTTGATGATGCTTATTTGTATATTAAAGAGCGATTGCGATAGGTGCGGGGAACTGAGTAACTAATGTTCAAACACCATCTGCAACCCGAGTTGAAATGGGCGCAGAGGCCCCATTGAAACCCGGCGTGAAGCCGGTTTTGAAACATTACGTTACTCAGTTCTCTTGGCGCTCATAACACTAGTATGCTATTATAATAAGCAGCAAAGTGAACAAGGAAAATAGGGGATATGATTGATAAATTGTTCGGCTCAAAAACACGAGTAAAGTTATTGCACCTTTTTATGAACCATCCTGGACAATCATTTTACGTTCGCGAAATTACTCGTCTTATTGACGAGCAAATTAACTCAGTCCGCCGCGAGCTTGCCAATATGTTAGAGGTCGGCGTTATTACAAGCGACAATGCAGACAACAAGCTATATTATCAGGTGAACCAACGCTACGAATTTTACACCGCCCTGCGTGCAATCTTTGCAGGGGAGGCAATTGCCGCCGAGCAACCAACGGCAGTCACTAGTACGGGTATCAACGAGCAAGTCGTGAATCTTATAAAAGAAATTCCATCGCTGCGCCTTGCCATTATGGCGGGTGTGCTGGTGAAAGGCTCAACTGCACCAGTTGACGTTGTTTTGGTGGGTAATGCCTCGGCACAAAAAGTACGCGCTGCCATGACGATGATCGAAAAGCTCGAAGGTCGCGAAATTAACTATACGGTCCTGCCCTACGACGAGTTCTATTATCGCCTCAGCGTGCGCGATAAATTCATTAGCGAGATATTGGCCGCAAAGCATAGCATCCCCGTCGATGTTGACCAAGTGCTTGGTGTGAAAGAATAAATAAGCAACTTCCGTCGGTACGGCTGAAATAGTAAGTAAAGGAGAAGAATATGTTTGAAATTGAATACAAAGGTGGAAATGGTGTTGTACTCTCGACAAAAAAAGCGTCAATCGTTGTCGACCCAAAACTATCACTCATTGGGCTAAAAGACCTAAGCGTTAAGGACGCAATCGAACTTGCCACAGAAGCTCGGTTTGCAATTAACTCTGACGATGCCAAGCTGGTCGTTGAAGGGCCAGGCGAGTATGGTATCGCTGATTTTGACATTCGCGGGGTGGCAGCGCAACGCCACCTTGATACCGAGGCTGACCCGAAAGTATCGACCATGTACCGTATCGATACAGGCGAAATCCGGGTTGCTCTTATTGGTAATATCTATGAAAAACTCGATGAAGACCAACTTGAACACCTTGGTATAGTCGATGTTGTTATTCTTCCGGTTGGGGGTGGTGGCTATACACTCGACGCCGAGGGTGCTGCGGCGATTGTGCGTGCTATCGAGCCAAAAGCAGTTATCCCTGTACACTATCATGACCCAACCTTGAAGTACGAAGTGCCACAGGCTGAAATCGATGAATTTATCGCCGTACTAGGCGCTCCGGTTGAAGAGCTGCCGAAGCTAAAGCTGAAGGGCGCTGGCGCATTGCCACCAGCACTCACTGTGTATAAACTAGCTCGCGCATAGGTGTCCCGCATGAACATCGATATTGTAAAACTTAATCCAAAGGCGATACTACCTGCTTATCAAACGGCCGGTGCGGCTGGTGCCGACCTTCACGCTTGTATTGATGAACCAATTATCCTGCAGCCACTCGAGCGTCGCATGGTTCCTACGGGTCTTGCGCTCGCTATTCCAGAAGGTTTTGAGGTGCAAATTCGCGCCCGTAGCGGCATGAGTATTAAGCATGGCATCACCATGGTTAATGGTATTGGCACTATCGATGCCGATTATCGTGGTGAGCTGGGTATTCTGTTGATTAACCTTTCACAAGAGCCATTTACTATCGAGCCAGCAATGCGTATCGCCCAAATGGTATTGGCGCGTTACGAGACGGTGAGCTGGAACGAAGTCGAGGCACTCGACGAGACTGCCCGTGGGGCTGGCGGTTACGGCAGTAGTGGGCATGGCGCTTAAAAGCGTAAGGTGTACCGCGAATCATCTGACAACAAAAAACCTCCGATAGTCGGAGGTTTTTATTGGCTGCGTCAGAAAACTTAGGCGAGAATGCCTTTTTTCTTTAGAGTACGAATCGCAGTAGTGCTAAGAACCATAGTTACTTTTTGACCGTCAACGGTGAAAGTTTTCTTTTGGAGGTTCGGCTTGAACACGCGATTGGTGCGACGCAAAGAAAAGCTAACATTGTTGCCAAATTGCTTGCCTTTACCGGTGAGTTCGCATCGTGCTGTCATAATTTGTTCTCTCTTTCCCTGAAATCAGCGATTATTAACGGCGCCTATCAGGACACTAGCGTCTATTTTACCTTTTTTCACCCCTAGAGTCAAGAGGTAATGGTACAATAAAGGGAATGACACCTCACACAAACACACACACCTTCAATGACCTTCCGGTCCGGGCCTTTCATCAGCAAATTCTTGATGCGGTTGATACGCACCAGGTAACAATTATTACGGCCGAAACAGGCGCCGGAAAAAGTACTCAGATTCCCCAGTATCTCGCCGAGCATGGCTATGACCGCGTCATTGTCACGCAACCTCGTATTCTGGCGGCGCGTAATTTAACGAAGCGTGTCCGTGAAGAGTGGGCACTGCGCAATACCGAAGACGCGAGCGAGGTTATCGGCTATCGCACTGCGCACGAGCGAGACGACAGCGGCAAGACAAAGGTGCTATATTGTACCGACGGCTTACAGCTGGTGCGCGAAATTACTGGCGCCGGTATCAACGAGCGTCAGGTGTTGGTGCTCGATGAGGTCCACGAGTGGAACGAAAACATGGAGGTTTTGGTGGCGTGGGCAAAAAAGCGCTGCCAAGAGGAGCCACGGTTCAAGGTGGTGATTATGAGTGCAACCATCGAAACCGATGCACTGGCTGGCTATTTTCAGTCTGATGCGGTGATTGATATTCCGGGGCGTCACTTTGAGGTCATTAAGCGCCGTGGGCAAGACGTCCTGAGCGAGCTATTCGAACAGCTTAATAATAGAGGAAAGAATATCCTGACATTTCTTCCTGGTAAAGCCGAGATTCAAGCAGTGACCGAGGCGCTCGAAAAGAAAGCCGCCGCCGCTAACGTGCCGATTATTCCACTGCATAGCCAACTCGAAGCTGAAGATCAGCAAAAAGCGTTTGCGAGCTACCCTTATGGAAAAATTATTCTGGCAACAAACATTGCCCAGACCAGCGTCACGATTGACGATATCGATATGGTCATCGACAGCGGGCTCGAGCGTCAGGCCGAGGTTCGTAGTGGTGTTGAAGGGTTATTTATTGCCCAAATTTCACAAGCAGATAGCTTGCAGCGCGCTGGGCGAGCGGGGCGTACAAAGCCCGGGGAGTATGTGTTAGCCCAATACGATGTCATGCCGTGTGCCAAATTTGAGGACCGACCCGCTTACGCTATCCCTGAAATTCTTCGTAAACATATTGACCGTTTAGTGCTACGCCTTGCGAATGTTGGTATCGATATTGAAACACTCGAGTTTTACCATGCACCAAGCCGCGGGGCAATCAAGCGCGCCAAAAAGACTCTTATGGCGCTCGGTGCACTGACTCCAGAGGGCGAGGTGACAGGGCTTGGTCGTGAAATGGAGCGATTCCCTGTTGAGTCGAACTATGCCCGTATGATGGTCGAGGCATTGCAATTCCCTAAAGAAGTACAGGCGAAGCTGGCAGCGGTGATTGCGATTCAGGAAGTGGGCGACATTGTGAAGGGTGGGCCGCGGTTTACTGGCTGGCGCAGCTACACCAAGCAGACGCAGTCTGACTTATTGGCGCAGTATGATGTGTATTTGGCATTACCAACAATCCCTGAAGAGAAGTACGAAGAGTTGGGTATTGTTGCGAAAAATGTCGAGAAAGCCACCGAAGTGATCGAACGACTGCATCACGACCTTGGGTTGGGCGACGGCGCACTGACGGCAATTACCCTGCACGAGGAAACGGCGTTGCTACGGTGTATTACAGCAGGTGAAGTTGATCAAATATGGTGTAGTATTGACGACAATAACACCGTTGAACATGTTTTTAGTGGCCAGCAACGTGAATTATCGAGTAATACCGTTGTTAAAAACCCTACAATTATTACCGGTACACCATTCGATTTGCAGGTCCCGCTGAAGCATGGTGGGCTCGAGGTGTTGCACCTTGTGACTGGCGCGACCGTCGTTAACACTGACGTCTTGCTAGAACTAGCGCCACATTTATTTAGTAGTAAACCAGGTCGGGTTGCCTATAACCCGCGCACTGGGACGCTTGTGGATTATCAGCGCATCACCTTCGGCAAGCGCACCTTAGAGGTGCCAGGCGCACCACGCCTAGAGGATACGCAAGACAATAGAGCATTGTTTAAGCGCGAGTTTACTAAGTGGACGTACGATCAGCTCGATAAACAGCGCCAACGCCTCCAAAGGTTTCATCGGAGGGTTCCGGCGGTGAGCCTGAAGCAGGTGGAGCGCGAGCTGGCTCGGTTGGCGCCGAATATTGTCGCCCTTGATCAGCTTGCTTCAGATGACAAGAAGCAGGTTATTGCCTTGTCGCAACTCGAGACTTACTTTGGCGATGATTTCGTCTATAGTCTCGGTGCACCACGGCGACAACCGTTACCAGAGCGCGGTAAAAAAGGTCATTTTCATAAGCCAAAGCCAAAATTTCGTCGCAAATTCCGTCGGTAAATAGCTGCGTGGCGCACCTTCAACCTGCTATACTACATATATATGGTTAGTATCGTCACGCTTGCGATTGTGCTTGGGGTCATTCTGATTTCAATGACGCTACACGAAGCAATGCACGCTTTCGTGGCTTATTGGCTTGGTGATGATACGGCGCGAAAAGAGGGGAGGTTAACACTGAACCCAATTAAGCACATCGACCCCTTCCTGACGATTATCTTGCCACTTGTACTGGCGTTTCTTGGCGGCCCCATTTTTGGTGGTGCCAAGCCGGTGCCATTCCGCCCCGACCAAGTAAAGGGTGGTGATTGGGGGGCAGCCTTGGTGGCAATGGGTGGTCCATTAACCAACCTATTAATTGCCTTCATTGTTTTCGGTATTTGGGTGCTTGTAGGTGCGCCACAGGCGGGGCTTGGCGCGCAAATTCTCACGACGGCTGTTGCCGTCAACCTTGGGTTCTTTGTGTTTAATATTCTTCCAATACCACCTCTCGATGGCTCGCGTGTATTGTACGCCCTTGCGCCAGAGTTTGTCCGAACAGGCATGCGTTTTATTGAGCAGTACGGCATTATCTTGGTGTTTGCAATCGTCCTGCTCTTCAGTACGTTTATCGGTTCATATATGCTTGGGGCAATTCAGTTTTTCTTCGATATCTTTACGGCTATTTTCCGCGTCTAGACTTTTCGCCCTTACTTGCTAGTGCTATAATAAGAAGTACCCAGGATACTCTAGCCTTGGTGTACATGATTTTCCGATATCATAGATGAGGAAGACCTAATCATTTAACTCCGTGGAGTTACTTTGCGGTCATCCACCTTGCATTTACGCGGGGAATATCATCTCGCCAAGGCCTCAGAGTTCCTGGGTTTTATGTTACCGAAATTATTGTTTATTCAAAGTGTGGCCGCCAAACTTATTGCGCATAGCTGCCAGTAGTTTAGTGGCAAAGTTTACCTCACCTTGTTGGCTGCGCAGTCGGACATCAAACGATGTCTCAATGGCAGGCAGGGGAATACCAGCCTCTTTTGCTGTCTCAATAGCCCACCGGGCCTCACCCGACTCCGCCACGAAACCGTCAATGCCCTCAAGTTCAGGGTTTTCCCGGAGGGCGTCACGCGTCAGTTCGTTGAGCCAAGAAGTAATCACGCTGTGATGTTGCCAGACTTCACCAGCATCCTCCAAACGAAGGTCCTTATACGGGCCTTCTTTTAAGAGTCGGTAGCCTTCGGCGAGTGATTGCATCATGCCGTATTCAATAGCATTGTGGGTCATTTTAACGTAGTGGCCACTGCCGGGATCGCCAAAATGTCGCCACGCACCCTCTGGTTTTGCAAGGCTGTCAAACACCGAGCCCAGGGTGCGAACGGCATCCGCCTCACCGCCAACCATCATTGAAAAGCCATTTTGGTAGCCCCAAACACCACCACTAGTGCCGCTATCCACCAGTAGAGAGCCGCTGTTTTTCACGAGGGCAGCCCGCTGCTTTGTCAGGCGAAAGTCTGAGTTACCGCCGTCAATAATAATACTGTTTTTCGGCAGGAGCGCCAGCCAGGCCTCAAGTTCTGAATCGACAACGTCGGAGGGAACCATGAGCCAGAGTACGACCGGTTCGCCGTCGCTAAAGTGTGATACGACCGAGTCCTTTGTGTAGGCAGGCGTCGCCCCGTAGCTTGCAGCTTCATCAACTGGTGCCTTGCTACGGTTATGGGCGATGACTGTGTGCCCGTCTTCGGTTAACTTTCGGGCGATTTGCATACCCATGCGGCCAAGGCCGGCGATAGCGATTTTCATTGTTTGTCTCCTTTGTAATCGTTAAATATGGTCAGTTTTTTAATCTGTTTTAGTACCTGAGCTGGTTGCGTGTCGAGGTCTGTCGTTTGCTGTAGCTGCTCGAGTACTTCTCGCTTGGCCTCGCCAACCATATACACGACGGCTTCGTCGAGCTTCTTCAAGAATGGGAAAGTTGTGGTAATGCGTTGATGCTCGCCGCCGTCGTAGGTATGGACAAACTCGACCGCCGTCACTGCAGATGAGTGGGGTAAAATGCCGGCAGTATGGCCGTCGGAGCCGACGCCAAAAAGCCCGAGAATATATGGTGCGCTGTCGAGTTGGGTGGTAAGAAACTGCTGAAAGCGAGCGCTCGTATCGTGGAGCGATTTGCCAGAAAGTACCGGCACCAAGGTTGCGCTCTCAAGCCTGAATCCAGCCTCTTGTAGCTGCTGCCAGTTAGAGTGTGCGTGACCATCGGGGCCATAGCGCTCGTCAATAAGGCTGACGGTCAGTCCGTGCAAGGGGGTGCCCTGCAGGCGTGTGGCGACTTCGGCGGCAACTGCGATACACGAGCCGCCAGAGAGGAGCCATAAAACAGGCTGTCCACTTTGTAGTTTTTCTAAAATAGTCCGCGCTATAGTGTCGGCAACAGGTAGTAAGGGTGTGTCGGTCGGTACTTGTATGAACATCTGTGCTCATTTTACACTATGCTATACTGAAAGCATAAAAGGTATCAAACAAACACTATGAAACAACGGCTATCGGTACGGGCAATTATTAACGAAGAGGGTAAGGCGTTACTACTGAAGCGTCATAGCGGACGTGAAACCATCCTTGGAAAATATGAATTGCCTGGCGGTAAGTTAGCGTACGGCGAACAACCCGAAGACGCACTGCGACGGTACCTGCATGACGACGCGGGGCTGCATATTCAGTCTGCGCAATTATTTGATGCAGTGACATATATCGACTACGATGATCGAGCGATCCAGTACGGCGTTATTGTTTACTTGGTGACACTTGCGACCCAACGCCATCCAATGAAACTGAGCGGAAACTATAGTAAATACAAATGGCATTCGATGTCTAATATACAACAAAGTGAACTCACAGATTTGACCCAACTACTCCTGGGTATTGTTCAACAAGGCGAGCTGACAGATAAGACAATAGCCATAACCGAGTTAAATGATGTGAATAAATCATCAAATGACGTGGTTGTTATCTATTCTGATGGCGGCTCCCGGGGCAACCCTGGGCCGTCGGCAGCCGGGTATGTCATCCTGAATAATCGCCAAGAGGTTGTTGCCGAGGGAGGTGAGTACTTAGGGATTACCACCAATAATCAAGCTGAGTACCAGGGCGTGCGCCTAGGGCTTGAAAAGGCAGCCGAGCTTGGGTACAAGAAAGTCGACTTTAAGATAGATAGTATGCTGGTGGTGAACCAGATGAAAGGTACATATAAAATTAAAAATCGTGAACTATGGCCAGTACACGAACGCATCCGTATTTTAATGGAGCAATTTGATCGGGTGACGTTTACTCACGTGAATCGTCAGTTTAACCAACTTGCCGATGGTATGGTAAATAAGACGCTGGATGCCCATAAGAAGGAAGTCGCTGAATAGGGCTTGCGTGCGTCTCTAGGAAATCACGCTTATTCTTGCTAAAATGGAAGCGGTAGTCAGCTAGACGACCGCTTGTGTCAAAGCAAGAGGAAAGTCCGGGCAGCACAGGATTCGGCAGTCGCTAACGGCGACCGGGGGTAACCCTAGGGAAAGTGCCACAGAAACTATACCGCCTCACATAAAGGTGTCATCAGGTTCATGCCAATGGGCTCGGTGGCTACCGGAGGTAAGGGTGAAATGAGTGGGGTAAGAGCCCACAGCGTCATGTGGCGACACATGGAGAAGGTAAACCCTGCCGGCTGCAAGGAGGTCAGCACCAAAGAGCGATCCGCTCGCTGGCCGATACCCGCTTGATTATTCCAGCAATGGTATAACTAGATAGATGGTCGTCCTCGACAAAACCCGGCTTACAGGCTGACTGCCATTAAAGAACCCCTTGCGAAAGGGATTTTTTAATATCAAAAAAAGTCGCCATATGGCGACCTTTTGTTGAGTAATAAGGATTTACTTTGTCGCTGCCTTGACCACGGCAGTAAATGCCTTGGGGTCAGAAACGGCTAGCTCAGCTAGTACCTTACGGTCGAGCTCGATGTTTGCTGCTTTAAGACCAGCAATAAGCTTACCGTAAGTAGTGCCTTCAAGACGTGCGGCCGCATTAATACGGGTGATCCAGAGGGCGCGTAGGTCGCGGCGACGGTTACGACGGTCGCGGTATTGGTATTCAAGTGCACGGGTAACGGCTTGCTTGGCAAGACGGAAGCTACGGGTGCGGTTGTGCTGCATACCCTTTGCTTGTGCTAAGATTTTTTTGTGGCGATTGCGTGCTTGGACGCTTTTCTTTACTCGCATAGTAGTCTTTTCTCCTTATAGTCGTAGGCGGGACAAGGTCCTCTTAGACGCCCAGAGCTCGCTTGATATTTTTAGCGGTGCCACCAGTAACGGTAGCGGTAGTGTTGATGCGACGCTTACGGCTCTTGCTTTTCTTCGCAAGAAGGTGAGCGCCGAAGGCACGTTGGCGGGTGATCTTACCAGTCTTGGTAACCTTTACACGCTTCGCAGTCCCTTTGTGGGTCTTGAGCTTTGGCATTTACTTCTCCTTATTACTTATCGGGCTTCTTGCCCGAACCAACCCAGCCTTACTTTTTGCGGATCACAACACTTAGGTTGCGGCCGGCCATGACAGGCTGGTGCTCGAAAACAGCATCTTCTTCTAGTAAGGTACCGATTCGGTTAATCATGTCGTACCCAAGTTCTTTGTGAGCCATTTCGCGGCCACGATAGAAGATTTGAATACGAACCTTGTGACCCTCAGCGAGGAATTCGCGTACTTTGCGGAGCTTAATGTCGAGGTCGCCCTGTCCAATTTTCAGCCCGAAGCGCATTTGCTTGAGTTCACTTTGCTTGTTGCTGCGGCGGTTTTTCTGCGCCTCTTTCATCTTTTGGTACTGGTATTTACCCCAGTCGACGATTTTTGCAACCGGCGGGTCGGCGTTAGGTGAGATTTCAACCAAGTCCAAACCGGCTTCTTCAGCTGCCTTGAGCGCGTCTTGACGACTCATAATACCGAGCTGTTCGCCTGATTCTCCGATAACACGCAGTTCGTTTGCACGAATTTGCCCGTTGATGCGAGTGGATTGGTTTATATACTCTCCTTTAGTGCATGATTTTTACGAAAACAGTGCCGCTTCTTGCTGTAGGTTGCCCTGCAGTTTTCTGAAGACGGCCGTTTCTGAGCTATTACTCAAGGGTTATTTTAGCAAATTTTAGCGAAGAATACAAGGGTGAGAGTTAACGAAACTGCAAAGCCTCAGCGACATGTGAGACTTCGACGGTTTTTGATTTTTCAAGGTCGGCAATTGTTCGGGCAATCCGTAAGACACGGAGTACTGCCCGGTTGGATAGCGATAGCTTATTTGCGGCAGTTTTAACAATTTGCTGGGCAGCAGGAGCAATTTGGAATAGTTGTTTTGCGTCTTGAAATGAAGCATAAGCATTGTAAATGTCGCTACGTTTATAACGCTTATGCTGGTAAGTACGCGCTTCTGTGATAAGCTCTACTGCAGTTAAATGTTGTTTATTTTCCAACGAATGTGAAGTAAAAAAGTGTTCGGTATTAACCCTTGAGAGGGTTAGGCGTAAATCGATACGGTCCAATAGCGGCCCCGAGACCCGTTTTTGATAACGAGCGATTTGGAGGGCAGTACAGGTGCAAGGCTTGGCGGTGTCACCCAGGAAGCCACATGGGCAGGGGTTCATGGTCGCGGCCAGAAGAACGTCGGCAGGGTAGGTGATGCGACCGTGTAGCCGAGACAGGCTAATGGACCTATCTTCAAGGGGTTGGCGTAACGCCTCGAGGGTCGCGCGGGGGTACTCAGGAAGTTCATCGAGCAGGAGAACACCCTTATGGGCCAGGCTAATGTCGCCAGGGAGGGGCTGTAGCCCGCCCCCGATAAGTGCTGTTAGGGTGACAGAATGGTGTGGAGCGCGCAGAGGCGGCATAGTGACGATTGTACTGGTATTTGCCCGAGACAGGCTGTGAAGTTTTGTGACCTCGATGACCTCTTGCGGTGCTAGTGGCGGTAAAAGCCCTGCTAAAGCCTTTACGAGCAGCGTTTTACCCGTACCGGGTGGCCCGTTCAGTAAGATATTATGCCGCCCCGCCGCGGCGATAATGAGTGCGCGTTTGGCCTGTTGATGGTCGGTAATGTCATCGAAGGTAGGCGCTAGTGGTGTGTGCGGGGTGCTAGAGGGGATTGCGACGGTCGTTTTGTTGGTAATGGGGGTAATGTGGCGTAAATGTTGAAATAACTCCTGCAAGGAACTGACCCCTATAACGGTAATATTGCTTACCAGCCGTGCCTGAGGGGCGTTTTCGAGGGGGACGAAAACGGTATGCGCACCAGCACTGCGGGCAGCCTCGGCTACCACGATGGCACCACGAATACTACGGATATGACCCGTAAGGGCTAACTCACCGGCAAAAACAGCACCTGCGGTCTCTGATGGCTTCAGTTGACCGCTAGCGACAAGAATACTGAGTGCAATAGGGAGGTCGAGATAGGACCCATCCTTAGGTAGCTCGGCTGGCGCCAGATTAACGATGACTTTGCGCGCAGGAAATTCGAGGAGTGAGTTGGCGATGGCGCTGCGCACCCGCTGCCGAGCTTCGTCGATAGCTTTATTACCCATACCGACAACCTGTAGGGCTGGAAGCCCGGCTTTGATGTCGGTTTCGACCTCTGTAAGGACACCATAAAAACCGCTGAGAGCAACGGATGTAACGCTGGCGACCCTGGAGTGATTATGCGTACCCATGCCCTTACGATACGCCCTAAAGCAGGCAATCATTATGAACTTTCAACCTAAAATAGAGACAACGAGTAACCACTAGCATAACAGGGGTGAGTATGCTATAATAAAAGAACGCGTGGGGCTGACTATAGCTTCGACGAGAGGAATTTAACAGGATATTCTGCAAATCGTATGACGCCCGTAAGGTGTTTATTTAATTGCAAACTTCATTGCAAAAGTAAAAGCAACAGTTGCGAGCGCATTTGCGCCACAGCAGTTCGCTTTTGCGACAGCTGCTTAATTACTAAGTAGCCATCGCTCTTCCTGACGCCACGTAGGGGAGTCGGTGTTATATTTACGTGGATTACTTACCTCTGGGGCAGCTGCCAGATGCAAGGAAACCTTTCAGCGGAACGATCTTAGCCATTTTAGTCTTATTTCGAGGCTAAAAACGTTCTTAATTATTAAATAAGACTATGTTTGTAGACGAATATCAGGTTACCTTTTGGACCCGGGGGCAGTACCCGGCAGCTCCACCACGCATAGTATTGAAGCACCCAGGCATTGGGTGCTTTTTTGTCTATATTGGGTAGTGTGAGGGCCAAAATAAATCGACCGCCTGCGAGGAACGGTCGATTTCGTGGAGTTTTTGCGGTAATTTTTGTTTTTGGCCCCGGAGTTGTTTTGTATAATTTTTTTACTCAGAGACTACCCCTATAATAAGGCTCTAAACCGCTTACGTCAATACCTTTTTTGAAGATTCTTTGGGTAAAAAACACTACAACTTTTTGCCCCAACAAGTTGTCCTCAAGCACCTACAGGCCGAACACTATATATATGGCCTTGCTTTGCGGGCAAACCATAGGCAAGTGGACAGAGCCGATACGTATGCTATGTAAAAATGACATGACCCGCTGATGGTATGATGGGTATATGAAGACTCTATTTATATGCCAAGCAAACGTGGGTCGCAGTCAGGCGGCCATGGAACTATTTCGCGCGAAGGGCGGCGATGCTGCCTCAGCCGGCACAAAAGTCGATACGCCAGGTGCGACACTTGCCGAACGACCAGGCGCAGCAACTATTGTGGGCATTATGCGCCGTGACCATAATATCGACATGATCGACAATGTCCGCACTCAACTAACGCCAGACGTTGCAGAGGGCTTTGATAGCCTGATTGTTATGGCCGAAAAAGAAACTTGGCCCGAATGGCTGAAGCACGATCCGCGGGTGACTTACTGGCATGTTGACGACCCGAAGGGCCAAGACGAACCAACGACTCGACGTATCGTTCGGGAGGTTGAACAGCACGTGTTATCGTTACAACAGCAGGAAAACCCCACGAATACTGTATAGAAAAAGCAATATATACAACGATGTTAAAAAATCAACAATATAAAATTACACCTTAAATACATCTGTTGTGCATAAGAAATGTGCTAATTACAACAAAAAGAACGTGGGAGAGTATTGACCAAACAAAGTACTTATGCTATATTGAGTCCAAGCTTTTAGAAAAACAAAAACAACAAAATTCAAAAAGCCACCACACAGAAATCGAGCTATGACGATTTCACGCACACCTTAACAATTCGGCTTGGTTACGGAAAAATAGACCAACTTTTTTTGACGGAAAAGTCGGTGACGTCTCCTAATCTTTTTATAAGGATTGATCTCTTTTGCCTACTTTTTATCTGCTTTAGATAACACAATCGGGCAACGCACCTTTTGATCTTTCCTCCTAAAACAAACACATATTTCTCCAAAATAAATGTTTATTAGTTGATGGCATCACCGATGCTCCGCCAAAAACGTTCGTTCTTTCGAGAGCGAATGTCCAAAGCGTTTGTCCTCTTTGTACCGTTTCGCGCCAAGTAAATCCCTGGTTTACACCAGAGTACGGTGAGGTTCGACTGAACCTGTGATCCTGAAAAAGAGAAGTGTAAAGTAGGTAAAGCACTTGGCGTGAGACGCGGAAGAGAGGCTATGAGCAAATGCTTACGGACTCATGGTCCCTAAGCACGGTTGCCCCGGGTTCGTCCCGGAGCGGTCAGATAGTCTTCGGTGGTTCGCCGTTCCTGGTTCACACGCCTAATAGTTGTTTTTAGCGGCGCTGTTTGCAACCTTGAACATTGTGCGTTCCACCAAGACTCCAAAAAAACCGTAAGCGGCGTGCTACAATAACAGTGATGTTACCACGAGCAATTGCCACTATCTCTCTAGCAAGCCTCTGCGTGCTAGCTATGGTCATGACGTTTACCTCGCCATCGACCGCCGGCCCATTCGGCCTTTTGTTGCTCTTTATATCGGCTTATCTATCCTTTGTGGGGTTGATAAGCTTTTTTTTGTTTGGTATAAACCGGCTGATTGTCATGGTTTCGGCTGGTATGACGTTACGAAAACCCATGCAGCGTATGGAGTTTCGCCGTGCCTACTATTTTAGTACGGTACTTGCTGCTGCACCGGTCATGCTTATCGGTTTACAATCTGTTCAGTCGGTGGGTATTTATGAATTTATCCTTGTCGTAGTGTTCGAAATTGTCGCCTGTCTTTACGTGAGTCGACGCCTGAAGTAAAAAGCATAGACAATATGCTTTTTAACAGCCCTCCTGTGCTATAATTTCAGATATGGAACCCGAGAATTCTCATAGCGCGCCGCAAGGCGTTGAAAGCCTGCCAATGCCACCAGCTATTGGTCCAGAGAATATCCCTTCGCTGCCACCACTCGAGACTGGTCTCGAAAGGGGTCAGGAGCGTAGCGAGCAGGCTGCCGAGGCAGGAGCGCGACTGAGCGATGCGGCTGCATCGGTGAATGCGGCGACAGTGGCCGCGGCGCCAGTAGCGCCACCGCAGGCGCCGACCGATACGGCCGTCCCCCAGAGCGCCACGCCACTGGCTGCCGCCGATGAAGACCTGATCGAGAAAGAGTGGGTCGACAAAGCGAAAGAAATTATCCAGCAGACCAAAGACGATCCGCATGCTCGCACCGCCAAGGTTAACGAACTACAGCGCGATTATCTGCAAAAACGGTACGGTAAAGTAATCGACGCAAAGTAAATAGATTACAGAGAAGAGGGAAGGTGTTAGGAATCATTATTACAGTCAGTATTGTCCTGCTTCTTGTCGCAGGGTTGGCTGCGTTTGGTTTCTTGCAGTACCGTAAAGTGCTTCGCGAGGCGAAAAACTACGAGCGTGGCTTAAAGATGGTGCCTCTATATATCCATATCCCACCAATGAGCGCCGACATTACTGGTAATGGCCGTGACGAACGCGACCTCAACGAAGAGGTCCTGAGTCAGGCGCAGGTAATGTATAGCATTATTGCCAGTACAGTCACGAAAGGCTTCAAAAGCCGTATCTACGGACAACGACACTTATCACTCGAGATTGTCGCCCATGAAGGATTGGTACATTACTATGCGGTTGTACCGGTTTCGTTAATCGATGTTGTGAAGCAGGCGGTTGCAGCTGCGTACCCAGCGGCGCGGCTTGAAGAGGTGAGCGAGCGCAACATCTTCAGCCCCGTGGGGCGCATGAGCGCAACCATTGGTGGCGAATTTACGTTAAAAAAAGAATTCGCTTATCCAATCGCCACCTACCAAGAGTCGAAGCGTGACGCTGCCCGCGCACTCCTCAATGCTTTAGCGGGTGCATCGCGTGAGGATGGTGTCGGTATCCAGATGCTTATTCGTCCAGCCGAACAGGGTTGGGCGAAAGTTGCAGCCGATATCGCAGAGAGTATCCGCAAGGATAAAGGCAAAAAATCGGCCTCTCATACTGTCATGACCGGGCTGGCCGAGGCGCTTTGGAAGCCACCATCAGCTGAAGAGGTAAAAGTCGAGGACAAACAGCTTAGTTCAGTGGAACAGGCCAAGATTGATGCAATCGAAGACAAGACGCGCTACCCTGGGTATGAAACGCTGATTCGTGTTGTCACCTCATCAAACACCGCTGCACGGTCGCAGGCACTCCTTAATAATGTGGTGTCGGCGTTTGCCATGTTTGACTCGCCGCAATATAACGGGTTTAAGTTTGCGATCTCAAAAAATATTGAAGAATTTGTCACAGCTTATATATTTAGGTTTTTCCCGCAGGAAATTAACCAAAACGTCTTAAATACGGTCGAGCTAGCAACCGTCTTCCACTTACCAACCCAAGACTCTATTCCAACCTCACAAGTACAACGCCAGGCGACGAAGCAGGTCGATGGCCCAACGGCAGTCATGGATGAGGGCTTCTTGCTGGGGTACAACGAATTCCGCGGGACGAAGAAACAAATTAGACTTGGGGTGAAAGACCGCCGCCGCCACGTGTATATGATTGGTCAGACCGGTGTTGGTAAAACTGGCTTCCTACAGAACTTGGCGTACCAAGATATGATGGACGGCCGAGGTTTTGCCTTTATCGACCCGCACGGCGACGTCGTTGAAGAGCTGATGGGTATGGTACCAAAAGAGCGCGTCGAGGACGTGATCTACTTCTCGCCAGGTGACATGGAAATGCCAATTGGCTTAAACCTCTTTGAATTTGAAAACCAAGACCAACGTGACTTTATTATCCAAGAAACCATCGCCATGCTTTATAAGCTGTACGACCCAGGGCACACCGGCATCATTGGGCCACGCTTCGAGTCATGGTTCCGTAATGCCGCCTTGACGGTGATGTCAGACCCGAATGGGTCATCGTTCCTCGATGTCCAGCAGGTATTTATCGACCAGGCCTTTGCCGACGAGAAGATTAAGCACGTCAAGGTGCAAACCGTCCTTGATTTCTGGCACAAGGAAATGGCGCAAACCACCGAGTCGGCTAAGGGTGAAATGTTGGGCTGGTTTGCCAGTAAGTTCGGTGCATTCTTGGCGAACGACATGATGCGCAACATTATTGGCCAAACGAAGAGCGGCTTTAACCTGCGCGAAATTATGGACAATAAAAAGATTCTGCTAGTGAACCTCTCTAAGGGGCGTACCGGTGAGCTGAACTCGCAGCTGCTCGGTATGATTTTTGTGATGAAGTTTAACGCCGCCGCAATGGGACGTGCTGATATGCCAGAAGACCAGCGCCAAGACTTTAGTCTCTACGTTGACGAGTTCCAGAACTTTGCCAGCGATAGCTTTGCGACCATTCTCTCTGAAGCACGTAAGTATCGCCTGAGTCTTATTCTAGCCAACCAGTTCATGACCCAGCTCACCGACCAGATTCGCGAAGCAATTCTAGGTAACGTCGGGACGGTTATTAGTGGGCGTATCGGTATTACCGACGCCGAGATGCTTGTGAAGAAGTTTTCGCCAACCTTTGACGCCGAAGACTTAACGCGCATTCCAAACTTCCAGACTATCGCCTCGGTGATGATTCACGACGTGCCGTCGGCGGCCTTTAGTATGTCACTCTTGCCGCCGCTGGGGCAGTCTAACCCAGAGCTTCGGGACGCTTTGAAGCGCTTTAGCGCGACGAAATACGGGCAGCCACGTGCTGAAGTCGAGCAGGCCTTCTTTAAGCGTATGAGTATTGGTGACGAAATGAAAAAGCAGAAGATAGACGCCCTGAAGAAGGCGCAGGAAGAGCGTATGGCCGCGTTTAAGGCTGGTCCTGGTGCTGGAATGAATCCTGGCGCACCAGCAGGTGTATTGCCGGGTGCAGGCGCTCCTAAAGCCCCTGCGCAACCGTCATTCCTGGATGACTGGCTTGCCAAGCGTCAGCAAATCTCATCGCAACCGAAAACAGCCGCAGCCACCCCAGCGCCAAACGCCAACCCTGCCTACGGTCCAACCGTTGCCGCACCGCCGCGTCCTGTCAGTAGCGAACCTGCGCAAGCAGTCTCAACACCATCAGTAGCACCAGTCGCACCGGCGACGCCCGCAACAGCGCCGGTTGCTCCTGATAGGTACCAAGTACGCAACGACACCACCGCTTCAGAAGGAAGCGATGGCGTCTCGGTAAAACTGCGATAGAAGAGTTACGATTTCTTGCCAGTAACCATGACGCGGAAGAAGTCGTAGAGCATACCTAAGACCCAACCAACAATAAACGCGCCGATTGTCTCGAACCCAGAGAGGAGATAGCCGTAGTGTTTGGCAGTAAAGTAAACAATAAGGACGGCAAAGAAGGCGACAATTGCTGCGAGTAAGATGGCATTTGGCCGGGCGATAGTTGCGCCAGTGATGTCACTGACTTTCTCGACAACAGGGTTGTGAATAACCTTGCTGAATGCCCGTTGTACTGGAGGTAGCTCGGCCTGCACTGACTGCATGCGCTTTTTGTAACTGCCAGCCCGTTCTTTCTTGCTGACTACGCCATGGCGGCGTTTTGGTGAAGCAGATGCTTCTTTAGTTTTCTTTTCGGCGCTTCCACGCTCGACGCTAATAGCATGTTCAAGGGCTTCGGCCTTAGCTTTTTCGTTAGAGCGTTCGCCGTTTTCAATAGAAGCCTTTTCGGCAGCGCGTTCGTAGGCATCGCCAAGTGAAGCGCGACGCTCGAGCTGCTCGTTGGTCAGCTCTTTGTTTTCAACGGCTTTTTCAGCCCCATTGCCGTGATATTCTTCAGCTCCCATTAGATAGATCCTCCGTTTAAGTCGCGACGAATTAAGCGTACTTCAGTGTTGAGTTGTCGTGAACGTAGGTAGAAGAAGACAACCACTGCAAGGACGATACCGGCAAAGAGGATGTTCTCGCCTGGACCCGTGGTTGGCAGTTCGGTAACGACACGCTCAACCACCTTAGGCGGTATCGCACAGTCAACAGGAATGCTCACCACTTCAGTGTAAAGAACGTTTTCAATCTTACAGTTGTATGAACTGCGGTCGCTGAGTCCTCGTGGTGTTGCTGGGATAGTGTCGAGGATTTGTACGGTAAAGGTGCGCACTTGTTTGTCGCCTGGCTTTAGTGTCACTGCAGGCCAGCTGAGGATGTTATCTTTTTTATTAAGACTAGCGCCACCGTTATCGACAAGTTTGGCGTACTCGAGTGTGTCATCGAGGTCATCTTCAAAGACAAACTCTTTTGGCGTACCACCAGCGTTCGAGGCGGTAAGCGTGAAGGTGATGCGGTCTTTCTCTTTGGCGACTTTACTGGTCGCGTCGATATTGCCCTGCGAAACGTTAATAGCTGTTTTTGATAGTTCAATTTTTGCTGGAGGCGTTGTACAGCCCACTGGTATAGTGACTGTTTTGTCCATGAAGAAGTTGTGCATTTGACAGTCTGGTTTAGGCGTGACAAGGCTGCTGTTCATCTGGACGGCATAGCTATGGGTCACTTTTGCACCTGGGTTAAGTGTTGTTGCAGGCCAGGTAAGGTTCATGGTTGCTTCGTCGAAAGTACCACCGCCGGCATCGACTAACTTAGAGAACGTCAGGACATCGCGCAGGTTGTCGACTACCTCGATTTGCTTGGCCGTACCACCGGTGTTTGCCGCTGAAACGGTGTAAGTAATTTTATCGTTTGTCTGAGCGGTTGTTTTCGTGGCATCGATGTTTGCCTGAGAGGTGTTAATAGCTGACTTAGTGGCGTCAATTTTTGCTGGTGCAGGAGGCGTTGGAACTGGTGGAATACGCTCGGTGACTAGGTTGCCGCAAGCCTGCATAATAGCAAACCAGCCCAATTTACTCGAGTGACCAATGTACCCGTAGATATTTTCAGATGGCGCAGCCCAAGCGGTAATAGGGCGACCGTAGATATCGATGAGCGGCTGGTAGTTCTTATCTGTAATAGTAACTGTTGTGCCACCAGGACGAGTGCCGTATCCGAAGCTAATTTTACCCGCAGCCTTGAAGTGCCCAAAGGTAGTCGCCGTAATTTCGCTACGAGTAATACCAAAGTAATTAAAGACCTCTTGAAGGTGCCGCTCGTTACGGTCGTATGGCCCTAAGAACTTATTAAGAGACCGCGCCGAACCAAGGCCGAGGCCGCCGTAAATAAAGTCGTTAGGACTGGCAGCGTTAGAAGGTTCTGGGGCCTGGAAGACAACCAGTGACTGAACAACAAGGGCAAGCGCAACGAACACTAAGCCGAGCCGGCGAGTCGCTTCTTCTTTACGAAGTCGACGCGCATAAAAGCCAAGCTGCCCAACGAGTGCGGGGCTAAAGGATAGTTGCGATACGATTTTCTTAAACATAATACTTTTTTATTTTTTACCCTAGTTTCACCTCTTGCTCTAAGATTAGCATAAGAAATATGTTCAATGCAAGCCTTTCACAGTAGAAATTTTTTGTTCACGTAGTGGGGCGCAATGCGGATTGTCAGAGAGAGCTGGGAGCTGGGGCAGTATTTGGAGAACCCGCCAGCTGGGCGGGGCTGTTCTTGCCCTGACGAGGAATGTCTGAGCGCGGCGAGTTCCGCAGTCAGCAACGAATAGCCACGCCACAGCTGCGCGGCGTGAACCAACGAACTACCCCAGCTCCCGGCCCTCTCTGACAACTCGTGACAGACCTCACTAGGGTGTGCTATAATTATCTCAGCAAAAAAGGCGGGTGAGCGTCCAATATAGTCAGTATCAGGGGAGATAAGGTTAGAAATGGCTCAAAAAACAGACAATTCATACGACGGTTCTCAGATTCAAGTTCTGGAAGGACTTGAACCAGTACGTAAGCGACCAGGCATGTACATTGGTAGTACTGGCTACGATGGTGTCCATCATCTTATTAAGGAAATCGCCGACAACTCAATCGACGAGGCAATCGCTGGCTACGCCAGTAAGGTAGAGGTGAAAATTCTCGCCGATGGCGGTATTACCATTTCCGACAACGGTCGTGGTATTCCAGTCGACAAGCACCCAAAAACTGGCCTATCGACGCTCGAGACGGTTCTGACCGTTCTGCACGCCGGTGGTAAGTTTGGCGGCGGCGGTTACAAGGTCTCTTCTGGTTTGCACGGCGTTGGTTCAAGTGTCGTTAACGCACTTTCGACGCTTATGGTTGCCGAAGTTGTTCAAAAAGGTCAGCTGTATCGCATCGAATTCGAACGCGGTGGGGTCAAGGTGCCATTCAAGAAGGTTGGCCCAACTGACCGCCCAACCGGTACGACTGTTACTTTCTATCCAGACCCAACTATCTTTAAAGAAACAGTCGAGTTTGACTACAAATGGGTCGTCGACTACCTTCGTCACCAGGCCTACCTCACAAAAGGTATTTACGTCTCTGTTTTCGACGAGCGCACCAGCGAGCGTGCCGCTTTCTACTTTGAGGGTGGTATCCAAAGTTACGTCAAACACCTTAACATCGGTAAAGATGTCGTGTCCGATAACGTATTCTATGTCGAGCGCCAAGTCGAAGACTCAATGGTAGAAATAGCCGTTCAGTATAACGATACATTCATTGAATTAGTGAAGCCATTCGCTAACAACGTCCTGACGCCAGATGGCGGAACGCACTTAGTTGGCTTCCGTGCCGCGCTCACTCGTGTCATTAA
This sequence comes from uncultured Candidatus Saccharibacteria bacterium, assembly GCA_964388795.1. Taxonomy (GTDB): domain Bacteria; phylum Patescibacteriota; class Saccharimonadia; order Saccharimonadales; family Saccharimonadaceae; genus Microsaccharimonas. Next base: position 424,263 of record CAYMBV010000001.1, read on the forward strand.
CGACTATGCTCGTAAAAACAGTCTCCTGAAGGAAAAAGAGGACAACCTAACGGGCGATGACATCCGTGAAGGTCTGACGGCAATTATTCTTGTAAAACTTCCAGACCCTCAGTTTGAAGGCCAGACTAAAAACAAGCTTGGCAACCCAGAAGTTCGTCGGTACGTCGAGCAGGTCATGAACGAGTACTTTGCCTATTACCTCGAGGAAAACCCAGAGGTTGCCAAGAAAATTGTTGGTAAGGCGCTTCTGGCGGCTCGTGCTCGTAAAGCGGCCCGCGCGGCCCGCGACAACGTGCTACGTAAAGGTGCGCTCGACGGTATGGGGCTACCCGGTAAGCTTTGGGACTGCTCAAGCAAGAGCCCTTCCGATTCTGAGATCTACATTGTCGAGGGTAACTCGGCGGCTGGTTCAGCCAAAGAAGGTCGCGACAACAAGACGCAGGCTATTTTGCCGCTGCGTGGTAAGGTGCTTAACACCGAGCGCGCTCGTCTTGATAAAATGTTTGCCAATAAAGAAATCGTTGCCATGATCCAAGCCTTTGGGGTGGGAATTGGCGATAGCTTCGACATTAATGGCCTTCGTTACCACAAAATCATTATCATGACCGACGCCGATGTCGACGGAAGTCACATCGCCACACTTCTGCTGACGTTCTTCTTCCGCTACATGAAAGAAATTGTCGAGGGCGGCTACGTTTACCTCGCAAAACCGCCGCTATTCAGTATTAATAAGGGTCAGAAAAAGCAGTATGTGTACGATGAAGCTGCGCTTGACGAGGCAATTAACGATATTATTGCCGATCGCAAAGAGCGCGGTGTTGCTGTCGACGAAAACGACGACCGCTTTAAGCAAGCCGGTGTGACCGTCTCGCGCTTTAAGGGTCTTGGTGAAATGGATGCCGACCAGCTATGGGAAACAACCATGAATCCAGAGCACCGTATCCTGACCAAGGTGAAGGTCGACGACGCCGAACGTGCCGACGCTATTTTTACGAAGCTCATGGGTGATGACGTGGCGCTGCGCAAAAACTTCATTCAGTCTGAAGCAAAGAATGCAAAACTTGAGGATCTAGATATTTAGGGGTACATGATGGACGACAACACTACAACACCACCAATCGATGAAACACCATTTGAAGACGGCGTCGTGCTTGAAGACACCGTTGAGACGCCGGGTATCGAATATAAGACAGTCGAAAGGGTAATGGAGGAGAGCTTCTTCCGCTACTCAATGAGTGTCATTATCGACCGTGCGCTGCCAGACGTTCGCGACGGCCTGAAGCCAGTGCACCGCCGTATCATGTACTCAATGGACCAAAACGGCAACCGCTCGACAGCGAAGTTTGTCAAAAGCGCGCTTATCGTCGGTGATGTCATGGGTAAGTACCACCCGCACGGTGACTCTTCTATCTATAGCGCCATGGTGCGTTTTGCACAGCCATGGGCACTAAGGTATCCGCTCATTCAGGGTCAGGGTAACTTTGGTTCGATGGACGGCGACGAACCAGCCGCTATGCGTTACACCGAAGCACGTATGGCAAAACTTGCCGACGAAATGCTGGTTGATATCGACAAAGACACCATCGACTTCCGTGATAACTACGACGGCTCACGCCAAGAGCCCGTGGTGCTTCCGGCGAAGGTTCCAAACCTTCTCTTGAACGGTCAAATTGGTATTGCTGTGGGTATGGCAACCAATATTCCGCCACACAACCTTGGTGAATTGGTCGACGCAACCGTCGAACTGATTGATAACGAAGACGCGACTATCGACGACCTGTTGCAGCACGTTAAGGGTCCAGACTTCCCAACCGGGGCGACTGTATATGGTGGCGCGCCAATGAAGCAGGCCTATCAAACCGGTCGCGGAAGCGTCATGATGCGAGCAATTGCAAATATTGTTGAAACTAAAAAGGGTCGCCACCAAATCATCGTAAGCGAGGTGCCTTATGGTGTTAACAAGGCAACGCTGATTGAAAAGATCGCTGAGTTGGTGAAAGACAAGAAAATTAATGGCATTAGTGACCTGAGCGATGAAAGTGCGCGCGGCCAAGTGCGTATCGTGATTGAGCTTAAGAAAGATGCTTACCCTAAGAAACTTCTCAACCAACTCTATAAGTTGACGGCACTTCAGAGCAGCTTTAACTACAACATGCTCGCCCTGATTGATGGTGTGCAGCCACGAGTGCTTGGTTTGAAGGAGATGCTCCAAGAGTTCATCAAGCACCGTCAGCAAGTCGTGCGTCGTCGTACCGAGTTCGAACTGCGTAAGGCGCGTGAGCGGGCGCATATTCTCGAAGGCTACAAGATCGCCCTAGACCATATCGACGAAGTCATTAAGACAATTCGTGCAAGCAAGACACAAGACGAAGCCGAAAAGGCGTTGGTGAAGCAGTTTAAACTGAGCGAGATTCAAGCCAAGGCAATTCTTGCCATGCAACTCCGCCGACTAACCGGTCTTGAGCGCGATGCAATTGAAAGTGAACTCAACGAACTGTTGAAAGCAATACAACGTTTTGAAGAAATTCTTGCCGACGAAAAAGAAATTCTTGCCATCATTAAGCTCGAACTTCTTGAGGCGAAAGATAAGTACAGCGATGACCGACGCTCACAGATCATTAACCACGAGTTGGGCAAGTTCAGCGATGAAGAGCTTATTCCTGAAGAAGAATCTGTAGTGTTGCTTACAACAGAGAATTACATCAAACGAACATTGGTCACCGAATATCGCCGCCAGAACCGTGGCGGTAAAGGCAAGCGGGGAATGACCACGAAGGAAGAGGACGTTATTGACCAGCTTATTCCTGCTAATACCCATGACTGGCTCTTGTTCTTTACAAACAAGGGGCGCGTGTTCCGCTTGAAGGCGTACGAAGTGCCACAGGCGAGCCTTGCAGCGAAGGGTGTCGCGGCCGTCAACCTCTTGGCGCTACAGCCTGAAGAGAAAATTACATCAATCATCAAGCATGCTAAAGACTCGGGTGAAGACGGCTACTTATTCATGGCAACTACCAAGGGTACTGTCAAGAAGACACCACTCAAGGACTACGCAAACATTCGCACTAACGGTTTAATTGCGATTAAGCTCGACGATGGCGATGAACTTCGTTGGATTAAACAGACCACCGGAAAAGACGATGTGATTATCTCAACATCAGCCGGCCAGGCAATTCGTTTCGACGAAGCCGACGCTCGCCCAATGGGTCGTGCGGCCCGTGGTGTTCGAGGGGTTCGTCTACGTCCAAACGACAGTGTCGTCGGTATGGATATTGTCTCGAATAACGAAGGTAACTTGTTGGTTATTAGCCAGAAGGGCTACGGTAAGGTAACAAAAGCAGCGCAGTTCCCATCGCATAAGCGTGGTGGTGTCGGTATTAAGGCGGCTATTGTCACCGCTAAGACTGGTCCAATTGTGGCTGTGCGTTCTCTCGCAGAAGACACCGAAGAGATCTTGATCATTTCTAATAAGGGTCAGGCAATTCGTGTTGGCTTGAAGGATATTCCAGTCATTGGGCGTACGACACAGGGTGTTCGTATTATGCGCACCGCCGAAGACGATATTGTTTCATCGTTCGGATTTGTTCCTAAGCAGACAGAAGAGGCCGAAGAAGTGGCCGATACCACCGCAAAAACAACGACTAAAAAAGAAGGGTAGGGCTTCGCTATGACAGACATTCTGTCACCGTATATCATCGCCGCAGTGTGTGGGTGGGTTGTTGCCCAGCTCCTAAAGTACGTCATCAATAGTATCCGCAAAGGGGGCTTAAAGAACCCGCGCCAATTATATCTGTCGGGTGGTATGCCAAGCGCCCATAGTGCTACCGTGACAGCACTGGCGGTGGTCATTGCTGTGAAGGATGGATTAGCGTCACCACTCTTCGCACTTGCCTTAACCTTTGCAGCGGTTGTTATTTACGACGCCATGATGGTCCGCAGGTCATCTGGTGAACAGGGGAAAGCATTAACCGCGCTCTTAAAAGAGCAAAAAAGTGTCGTGCCGTTACCTCGGGTTGCCAAGGGGCATACCCCTGTTGAAGTCATGGTCGGTATTGCACTTGGTGTCGCTATTGGCCTCGCGGTCTGTTGGCTGTTGCTGGTGAAGTAAAAACCTAGCTCATTTTCTTTCAGGAAACTCTTGACTCTTTAACAGAGACCGAGTATAGTAGTGAAAGTCTGGTTGCAAACGCAACAAAAACGTACAACGTGGAGTTGAACGAAAAAAGACGCGAACTTTGACAATTTAGTAGTGCAAATCTTTTGTCACACTGGCTTCTTCGGAGGCCTTTGATGATAAATATCATCGTCAGTTAATTATGTATATTGAGTCTTGTAGTGTTGAACACTACATTTTTATGGAGAGTTTGATCCTGGCTCAGGATGAATGCTGGCGGCGTGCCTAACACATGCAAGTCGAGCGGCAGCGCGTCTAGTTTACTAGATGGCGGCGAGCGGCGGACGGCTGAGTAACGCGTGGGAACGTGCCCCAAAGTGAGGAATAACTGCCCGAAAGGGTGGCTAATGCCGCATATGATCTTCGGATTAAAGTCTTCGGACGCTTTGGGAGCGGCCTGCGTCGGATTAGGTAGTTGGTAGGGTAAAGGCCTACCAAGCCGACGATCCGTAGCTGGTCTGAGAGGATGATCAGCCAGACTGGGACTGAGACACGGCCCAGACTC
>CAYMBV010000002.1:0-345651 GCA_964388795.1 uncultured Candidatus Saccharibacteria bacterium
GATTAGATTTCCCTATGAGGACACAGAAAGATTATCTGTTTGATAGGCGCAAGGTAGAAGCATGGCAACATGTGCAGCTAAAGCGTACTAATAGTCCCATTGCCTTTTTATGTCCTTACCATCAACGTAAATTCCTTCCGTTACAGGGTGAAATTTACAGAGGTGGCAAGGTAGACTTAACGAGTAATTGGTGAAAACCACGTTGTATTTATACAAACTATTTCACCAAAGAGCGTCAATTTTTAAGCGTTCTTACAGCAAGCATCGATACAATAACGGTAAGATGTGAGGGTTATGGAGTGATCCAAACGTTCATATCAGCACCTGCATTGGCATCGAAGCAAGGTTTTTGTCCCACTGATTTGTTTACATCAGCGCAAAGTGACGAAAAACCTTACTTCGGTGCCCATGGCGACGAGGAAATACCTGTTCTCATTCCGAACACAGAAGTCAAGCTCGTTAGCGGCGATTATACTGCCACAAGTGGGAAACTAGCACGGTGCCGAATTATACAATACCCCCTGGTAATACCAGGGGGTTTGTCTTTTATAGAGAAAACTATGATACCCTAGAGATACCCATGAGCGACAGAGAGTACCCACCACGTTTTGAGCTACCTATTTCTTCTATCGACAAAGAGCTCTCCTTGGCGTTGTCTCAGATTGATATGGCCATCGAAGGGTATATCCGCACTCGCGTCGGCGACGAAACCTACGACGACTATATGAGGGTACGGCTGCTCGACGCTTCAGTCGAAGAGTCGCTCAGTAAAGAGACTACCGAGTTACGGCGACAACACCGGCGCGCTGCAATACTTGACCGTATGAACCAGCTGGCGCTGCAGCTTCCCGATAACGAAGGTATTCTTTCTGATGACGCAAACTCGAAAGCACGAGCGGAGCTATTTTTTCATGCCCAGCTGGCTGAGATACTCTTGGACGGTGCTAATATTGATGAGCGAGAAAATGATTTTATTAATGCTTTTAGTGAGGTAACTGGCGACCTTATAGAGGAAATGGAACTTCTGCTTGCCGACAGATATCCTGAGCTTGAAGTGACGTCTCTCGACGAGGGTCGGATTACTTTCTGTGGCGGTGGTCGCACCATCGATCATTCAACGGCCTCCGAAAAGAAGCTTATGATCATCTTTCAGGCAAACGGCCTCGATGTCACTACTTCTATTGTCTATAGCTACATTCCACTATCATTCACCGAAGGTGAAGTAAGGCGAGAAGAGGTTGATATAGCTTCGCTCGAAGGTGAAATTGAGTACATTTCTATTGATCGGCTCAAGCGGGATACGGTGCGGGCGCTCCAGTTGGTAGTATCTGGTCGCCTTTAGGGGGTGAAAATAAAAAACGACCCATCTCGCAGATAGGGTCGTTTTATTTTGTTTACCGAGACGTGGTGGCTGCTTACAACCTTGTGGTGGCAGGGTGTAACTGCGGAATGCGCTCGGTGCAGAATCTTGTCTGTTTTTGATAAGATTCAAACAGGTGCGTATTTATAATATCGCATCGGGCGAATATACGCAACAGTAGCATAAACATTTTTCTATGATATACGCAATCAATACTACACAACAAAATAAAGCTCATGTAAAACTTGACAAAAAGCATAAGCTATGCTAATATAAAAGCATACACATCGCGAAGCACCACGGTGCCTATATCGTATGTGAGGTATAAATGAGGGTTTCCACGCCGTAAGGCTAGTGGAAATCTTTTTAATTAATGTGGATTCACCGCGACGGCACAATAGCCCAGTCGGTGAAGGGAGGATTCATCACATGGCAGGAACAAAAGAAGGCGGCAAGAAAGCCGCAGCTAAGAACCTACAACGCGACCCAGACTTTTACGCAAAGATTGGCGCTAAGGGTGGCCGCAACGGCCGCACCGGTGGCTTTGCTGCTAACCCAGAGCTTGCACGTATTGCAGGCGCTAAGGGTGGCCGTATCTCACGTCGCCGTAAAGTAGAAGCGTAACTTCGCATTCTATACAAAAAACACCCCGCGAATGGGGTGTTTTTTGTTATTTAGTAAGAGTGTAGCGCTTTAATTGGCAGACTTTTGCCTCATTCACGCGCCATTCATGAGTACAGGCAGGGCAGGCATAAGTGGAGCGCCCCGTTTGATAGCCGGTAGCGGTGCAGGCAGGGCAGGTGCTGCGGGCGTGTAGCCACTCTCGGTAGGTGTCGAGGTGATTTTCGATAACATCGTTCGTGACCCTCACCGGGTAGAGTGTAGCCAGCTCACGAGCTTTTTCCCATGCGACTGTCTCCATACCTAAAAGCTCTACGTCACGCTGGTAGTCGCGGTGCCCTAAGAGTGCATGAGACAACTCGTGGAGAAGGAGGGCTGGCGCGTCTGGTAAGTCGGGGGTATAGGTAACAGTGTGCGTGCTTGGTAACCAAGAAAAGTGTTCAGCTTGAGAGAAAGTAAGGTGAGGGTGGTCGCCCTTAAGTTTAGGAATCAGCGAGGACATCGAGTGCATAGTAGTAACATCCGTAAATGACAGCTTTTTCTGGGTATTTCGCCGCTACTAATTTAGGGAGCGGAATATGTTCAGGAAGGTGTTTGGTCAAGATTGCCCGAAGGTCGTCTCGGTAATTGGCGAAGTACGTCCCCATGCTACCGCCAATAATGATAATATCTGGCTGCAAAATAGGAATGAGCGCTAAGAAGCCACGACTAATGCGGTCGGCTATTTGGCGCCAAGCAGACTTGCTTTTAATGTCACGAGCGAATTTACGATACGTTTTGTACACCGCCTTACCAGAGGCGAATGTCTCCCATTCGCGGACCTTACCGTCGTATTCTACTAGGGCACGACCCGCCTCGCTGTGACGGAGGCCAGGGTTAATTTTGCCATTAATAATAATGCCACTACCGATACCAGTACTCACGGTGACGTATAACACAGCATGAGGGATAGTCTTTAGGTGACGCGCTTCGGACAACCCAGCTAGGTTAGCGTCGTTTTCAATGAGTACGGGTGCGTTTCCTAAAATACCTTTTAACTCGGCAGCGGCGTTGAAGTTACGCCACTTGAGGTTGTTGCACCATACGGCCACCCCATCTTTCACAATACCGGGCAGAGCCACGACGATGACATCGACTTGTTTTGGGTCAAACAGTGCCCGCAGGTGCGTGGTGAGCATGTCGATGTACTGCGAGGGTTTCTCTGGTGTTTCAAACTTAAACTCAACAGTAATTTCACCGGTTTCGGTGTACCCCGCAATAAGTGTTTTTGTTCCCCCAGTGTCCACCGCTACAATCATGAGTCTTAGTGTAGCAGGGGTGTCGAGTAAAAGGAAGATGGCTGGGGGTATGTTTTCGGACGGCTTCGCGCTGGGTTTCAATGGGGTCTCTACGCCCATTTCAACTCAGGCTGCAGAGGTCGCTCAAACATACCCCCAGCCATCTTCCTTTTACATAACCAACCCCTTGGAGTACAATAGACCTATAAAGTAGGAGAGAGCCATGGCGGTACGTATCACACGAACATGGGTGGGGCTCATTATTGGAATAATTATTGTTGCACTGGTAGTGCTGGTTGGTATTTCGCTTGCCAAGCAGCGCGGTGAACAAGCACGGCGCGACGAGGCGGTAAAAATCGCCCAGCAGAATCTCGAGTCGCAGAGCCAGAACGGTGCGCTTAATAGCGGTGATCCTGATGACAAGAAAGGTGACGAAAAGTCACCAGGGAACAGTAGCGGGGCGGGTGATGGCGGCAATAAGTCACCAGAAAAATCACCAAACACCTCGGAATTACCGCAAACAGGCCCCGTTGACAGCCTTATGTCGCTGGTAGCGGTTGCGATGGTCACTTTTGCGGCGACCAGTTACTTTGTGTCACGTCGCTCACTCCGTAATACACGCTAACAGCTAGTATTATTTTTCGCTAGCAGAGGCTATACTGAAAAGGCTTATGCTTAGATTTGATAAAAATACTCGGCTCGGTTTTACTATCGTCGAGCTTCTGATTGTTGTTGTGGTGATTGCCATTCTTGCTGCCGTGACGGTCGTTGCCTATAACGGTATTGCCACCCAAGCCAAAGAGGCCGCATTCAAGTCTGAGCTTGAGACAGTCGCCAAGCAGGTGCAGTTAGCAAAGGCCAAAGATGGCTTCTATCCAGCCAGCGCAAATGATATTAAGGTCGCTAACACAACCACCCTTACTTATGTGCCGAACAACCAAGCGAGCGCTTTCTGTGTCGCTGTCACTAGCACCCAACTGCCAGGTAAATCATTCTATCTCACCGACGGCGGGGCAATAACTGAAGGGCTGTGCCCGGGTGCTATTGTCGACGGCTCGTTCCTACAAGTCATTACCGATGCCAACTGCCCCTCGACTCGTACACGAGCGGTTGATGCGCGTGACGGACATACTTATTGGGTGCAAAAACTTACTGACGGAAAGTGCTGGATGTTGACCAATCTTGCCTACGCAGGCGGGGGAGCGGCCACGTATAACGATGTGCGAACATTAGTCAACGGAACCTCATCGTCGGCAACATTCACGGCTGCGCGGTATTACGTAGTGACAGGAGGTACTAACTTTACCCTCGAGCCAACGCCACCTTCTACGTCGACAAACGGTACGGGACAATACGGGTATTTATATAACTGGTGTGCGGCAATGGGCGTGCAAGCGACCACAGCCTGTGGTAACGCCTCGCCGACTCCGAATACGGCTGTGACGGTGTGTCCAGCTGGGTGGCGACTACCGACAGGTGGAGCATCTGGTGAATTCGCAGCGCTCAACACTGCAGTCAATGGCGGTTCGACGGCTATCGACACGGGACTCCGCACCACATGGCTTGCGCAGTATAGTGGTAGCTGGTTCGGCGGGTTTGGAACGAGCGTTGGCACACACGGCGTGTACTGGTCTGGCTCGAGTGCATCCAGTAACTCTGCCTATCGAATGTTTTACGCTCCGACCACAACGAGCCCTGATGCCACCGACTTAAGTAACCGTGGGTTTGCGGTCCGGTGTGTCGCACTATAGCCCCTCGGCTGGACTTTTAGACTTATCTGAGGTAGAATAGAGATAATCTACGAAAAACCCTATCTTACGTGTGCATTTATGCATGGTGCCTTGTGGCAGAACGGAAGTCCTAGGCTTTTTCGAGAAATACAACTAAGGAAGGAGTCTTTTAAAGACTTATGGCAAAAGCCGCAACAACAATCACTATGGATGACCTGCTCGCAATCGAAGCAGCAAATCTTAAGCAAGTAACCCAGGGAGAGGTAATCGACGGAAAGGTGCTGACAGTACGTAAGCACGAAATTCTTATCGACCTTGGCCCACAAGGTGTTGGTCTTGTACCACGCCGTGAGGTTGGGTTCTCACGCGCCCTTAACGAAGGTGACGAGGTATCAGCAAGTATTGTCGACCCAGAACTCGACAATGGCTACGTATTACTCTCACTTCGCAAGGCAGCAAAGGACAAGGGTTGGGACGAAGTTATCGCTAAGCTGGAAAGCGGCGAAATTATCGAAGTGACTCCTTACGACGCAAACCGTGGTGGTCTGCTCGTTGAATACGAAGGTGTTCGCGGGTTCCTCCCAGTTTCGCAACTTTCTGCAGAGCACTACCCACGTGTTGGCAGCAACGATAAAGACGAAATTCTTCAGCGCCTTAACGCACTGATCAACCAAGTTCTCAAGGTGCGCATCCTCGATGCAGACCGCAAGGCGAACAAGCTGATCTTTAGCGAAAAAGAAGCTGTCAAAGAAGGCCTCGCTGCTCGTTTCGAGAAGCTTGCCATTGGTGATAGCGTCAAGGGTGTCGCAACTGGTGTGGTCGACTACGGTATTTTCGTGAACGTCGAAGGTATTGAAGGGCTTGTACACATCTCGGAAATTAGCTGGGAGCGTGTGAACAACCCGTCAGACTACGTCAAGGTTGGTCAAACTATCGATGCAAAAATTATTGCTATCGACAAAGACCGCCTCAGCCTCAGTATGAAGCAGTTGACCGAAGACCCATGGCTCGGCGAAGTTGACCAATTCAAGGTTGGTGACGACGTTGAAGGAACCGTGACACGCATTACACCATTTGGTGCTTTCGTACAAATTAGCCCTGCAGTTGAAGCCCTCGTTCACGTATCTGAACTTGGTGACGGCGACAGTGCTGACCCAGAAAAGGTATTTACGCTCAACGAGCGCAAGGCATTTGTTGTCCTTGATATCGAAAAAGACAATCGCAAGATTTCACTCGGTCTTCCTGGCAGCAAGCCAAAGAAAACCGCATAATTAAAAGAAAATGAACTACTTCACCGTAGCAGAGAGGAGCACGACGGATAATGGCAGAGAAAGTCTTATTAATTGCCAATTCAATCACCGTAGGCGAGTTGGCCGACGTGCTCAATCTGCCGGTGACAACGCTGGTTGGCGAGCTATTTAAAAACGGCATTGCCGCAACTATTAACCAGCGCATCGATTTCGAGACGGCCACAATTATTGTGGACGAACTTGGCCTCGATGTTGAGCTCCAAAAGAAGGAAACCGCCAGTGCCGGTACCGAGCGCAAGGTGCGTGAACTCAGCGATAAAGCTGTCGAGCGACCACCAATCGTTGCCGTTATGGGCCACGTTGACCACGGTAAAACCAGTCTTTTGGATTCAATTCTCGGCCAAAAAGTTGTCGAAGGTGAAGCAGGTGGTATTACGCAGCACATCAGCGCGTATCAAACGGTCCGAAAAGACCGCACCATTACTTTGCTCGATACCCCAGGGCACGAGGCTTTTGCTGCCTTGCGTCAGCACGGCGCCACCCTCACCGATGTGGTTATTATTGTCGTTGCCGCCGATGACGGCGTGAAACCACAAACTGTCGAGGCGATTCGCTTTGCTCGTACTGCAAATGCAAAAATAGTCGTCGCTATCAACAAAATCGACAAAGAGGCTGCCAACCCGCAGCTGGTCAAGACCCAGCTTGCCACCGAACACAACCTCAACCCAGAAGAATGGGGTGGTGATGTCGTGATGGTTGAAGTGAGTGCCAAGACAGGGCAGGGTGTCGATGCATTACTCGACATGGTGTTGCTCGTTGCAGACATCGAAGAGTTAAAGGCAGAAATTAATACTCCCGCCGAAGGGCTGGTTATTGAAGCGCACATGGAAACTGGCCGTGGTGCGGTTGTCGGGCTTCTTGTCGAGCAGGGTGCGCTAAAGCCGGGCTCGTTCTTAGTTGCCGGTACTGCCTACGGAAAGGTTCGGACACTTCAAGACTTTGCTGGTAAAACAATTAAAGAGGCCGGTCCATCAACACCTGTGACAGTGACTGGCTTTAAAGAAGTGCCACAATTCGGTGATATTTTTGAGGTAGTAAAGAGTGAAAAAGAAGCTCGCGCTCGCTCGCACGCCATTCGTATGGAGCGTGCCGCAAATGTCGCAAGTACCAATGTGACCGGCGCCGACCTATTGAAACTGATGACCCAAAAGCACGAAGCTGAGGACTTTAACGTTATCATTAAAGCCGATGTTCAGGGTTCATTGACCTCTGTCATGGATAGCCTGAAGCTTATCGAAACTGGTGGGGAAGTTTCATTACACGTCGTGAGCAGTGGTGTCGGTAATATTACCGAAAACGATGTTCGCTTAGCGGGTGATGGTAAGACGGTCATTTATGGCTTTAACGTCGAGCTCCCGCCAGCCGTCAAACAACTTGCTACCCGTGAACGTGCCGAAGTCCGCATTTACAAAGTGATTTACGAATTGCTTGATGATGCCAAAGACTCGATGGAAAAACTACTTGCCCCAGAGGTTGTCGAAACAGAAATTGGTACCCTGACAGTCAAGGGTGTGTTCCGCACCATGAAAGACCAAGTCATTACTGGTGGTGAAGTGGCGAGCGGTAAGGTTACCCCGGGCCTTCTGGTACGGGCAAAGCGTGGCGAAGAGCTGCTTGGTGAAGCTGAAATTACTAACTTGCAGCGCGAGAAAGTCGAAGCCAAAGAAGTCTTCGAAGGCGACATGTGTGGCATGAGCCTCAAAACCACCAAAAAGCTGATGCTCGAAATTGGTGACACGCTTGAATTCTTTACGCGCGAAGTGGTTGAACGACGTCTTTAGAGCCAAGGTTGTTGACACCAACTCACCACCGAAAACTGCTTGCTTAAACGCAAGCAGTTTGCTATTATGAGCCAAAAGAAGCTTCAAAAACAAAAACAAGGAACACTATGGTAGAAAAAAGCACAGAGTCACCACGGCCAGCTGAAACTGCAGGCGCAACTATTGGGGATAGACTACCACCAGAGCAATATCAAGTCGCGCAACAGGTAGCGCAACAGGTAGCCGAACGTCAAGCTGCAAGCATGACGTTGCCTACTATCGAAGAAATGGATCTTGAATCGAGCCTCCTGCCCTCGGTGGTTAAAGTTGAGGCAGCTCCATCAACTGCTGAACAAGTTCCTGTCCACAGGGGTGCTGCCGTACTTGCCGAAAGGGCACTCGGACAGTCTGCGCCCGAACCAGAGAGGTCTCAACCAGCTCGACGCTCTCGAGACAGTAACACGGGGCAACATGCCGGGAATATACATTCTAGCAGTGGCCAAAGTCAGCCACGTCGTTCTAGTGCACGCCAAAATCGCAAGCTTGACCAGCAAATTAAAAACTTAGAGAATCTTCTCGATGGCACGAGTAAGCCTGTCGATGCGACCGCCAGCGTTAACGAAGCTCCGATTGCACCTCGTGCAGAGACGACTGATAATAACCAGCCTGCTGACACTGAGCCGGCTAAGAAGCAGAGTTATAAAGAGTTTGAAGCGCAGCAAAAAGAAGTATGGGGCGCAAATGATGAGATTAAGGCCGAGGATGTTCCTGAAAACGAGATGACCTGGGACGAGTACCTCAAGCATCGTCCAGCCGCTGAAGACGGTGACACCATGCACCATAACGGACGTGCATACGAAGTAAAGACGGGATACCAGGTAAGCCAAGAGGCTTACAAAGATCATATGTATGATAAGGTACAATCCTTCGAATATCGTACAGACCAAAACGAAAAGCATATCCTAGAAGTCGCGCATGACGAAGCCTTAAAAGATAATCAAGAATTCGACAAAGAAGCCGGCGAAACAGTCCGTCGCATTACCGAAGGTGAATTTCTTGTTAAAAAAGATGCAAAATTAAGCACTATTTTAGAACTAGGCGAAGCACTTGTTGCGATGCAAAATAAAAAGATGTCACGTGCAAAAGCTGAAAAGCTTGCCCCAGACATGGCAGCACGAGAAGGCGTCATTAAAGATCTGCTCGAGCTTCAAGAGAGCAAGGGGACAGACCCACGTGCGCTTGAATACATTAAGAATAAAATTCTTCGCCCATACGAAAACTATGGCGACAAGCCAATCGAGGGTAAGGCTACCTTTGGCGGTAAAGAGGTGAAAATTGTGGAATTCACAGAAACGCCTCGAGGCGGTAAGGTCTATGATATTGAGCTTGACGATGGCTCAACCGAAACCGTCTTTTCACACCAAGTTGAGTTCCAGCGCGAATACCCGCAAGCTGAAAAGCTAAAGGGCTTCGATAAGCTGAAGGCGTGGTTTAAGAATGAAGCAAAAAGTTTTCGTGAGTTTGGGGGCGCAGCCTACTTCGCTGGTAGATGGGAGCGCGTTCGTCAAGGCTTTAAGGACAAAGTTCTCGATTACGGCGTGACCGACGAAATGTCAGACGCTGACAAAGAGCGCAAGCGCCGTCGCAACAGGATTGCGGTTATTGCTGGGGCCTCACTTCTTGCCGCCGGTGCGGTGACCGCCATTGGCTTTGGTATTGCTGGCGCAATTGATAATGCTAGTGCACAGGACACACTCGCAAATAGTCCAGATATTGGCGCAGGAGCCGCGCCCGTAAATGAACACGACCTCAACCAAGAGTTCTGGAGTGGTCATGGAGCACCTGGGGCCGGTGGAGAAGTGGGTGGCATCGACCAGCTACCACTGGATGGCACTAACTATGACGCTATCGACACCGACTCAGTGACGCCAGATGTGTTGCCAACTATTCCAGTGGAAGTGTTTAATATTCCAAGCGGACAGGGTGGCGAAGAGCTGTTCAGAAATGCTGGGCTTGATCCAGCGCAGTGGTATGCTTACGAAGATACATTACTTGCGCAGTTCCCTAATGACTTTTACCGTATGGATGGCGGCCACGTGGGTATTGCACATTCGGGCTGGTTATCTCAGGGTGCGCAGGACTTTATTAACTCAATTCGATAGGGGGGCTTATGTACGGACGTGATCAAATTATTGAAAAACTAGGCATTCAAGACTGGGATGAGATGCAGCAAAACGAAGCAGTCGAGATGGCCACGCTTCGTATTGGCGACGCTTTTATACAGGGCCTCAGTGAAGCGCAGTTGAATGAATACGAGGCTATTGTTAATGATCATACTCAGGTGATTGACGCGTGGCTTTCCCAGAATGTGCCCGACTACAAAGAATCGCCTGTGTATCAGGAGTTTGAAGCTGGGTATGAAGATGACCCTGAAAAAAATAGCCCGGCCAAGCTGTTTGCATCTATTGCATGGATGCAGCTCAATGCGCCGAACGCACAACCGGTCATTGACGCCGCCCTTGCAGAGTATAAGCAAGAGCTTCAGGCTGCCGCCTAGCGGTCTGCTACAATAGAATAAGTAAGCGGAGTATTATATGTTTCAACTCGACGATCAATTCCTTACCGATATCGGCCTTGCCGAACTGCCTGAAGAGCAAAAAAAGCCATTTCTTCAGCATATTTATGATCAACTTGAATATCAAGTGGGTATTCGCCTAAGCGAAGGCATGAGCGACCAGCAACTCGAAGAATTCGAGTCAATTATCGACAAGAAACCAGAAGTAGTTGATGCGTGGATTGCGCAATACGCACCAAACTATACCGCCGATGAATTATTCATGAAGATTCAACAGGCGACTGGCCTAGCGGCCGACCATCCGGGGGCAAAAGCCGAGTACGCTGCAACCAAGTGGCTCGAAGTAAACCGCCCTGATTATCGTGATGTTGTCGCTCAGACTCTCGACGGCTTGAAGCAAGAAATTATTCAAAACCGCGATACTATTTTAGGGGCCGATACACCACCACAAGCCTAGCACTGCTGGGGCTGTTGAGATTATTTGGTGAGCCAAAGGAAAAAGCCGTGGCATTTCCTGCCTTAACGAGGACTGTTTGAGCAAAGCGAGTTCCGCAGTTAACAGCAAATGGTACGGCTTTTTTCTATTGCGCGAGACAACGAAATCCCAACAGCCCCAGCAGTGCTAGGCCTGTTTGCTGTATCCATTTAAAAACGCCTGTGCGTTCATCGTCTTGCCACTTGGCCCAATCAGTTCGTCAACCCGCAAAAATCGGCCATCAGCACACGGTAAGTCAAGCAGGTGCTGGTGGGTGTTGGTGACGTGTGCCTTTGTAATGACCACCTGTTGCTTTGCCACGGTCACTTTACTTTTTGGAAAGCTTAGGTAAGCTCGCACGCGGCGCTCGGCTTGTTCGGCGGTGAGCTTTGAAGTCACAAGGGTACTGTCTTCTTTTGTCAGGAGTTGGCAGTAGGTGGCGCTTTTTTCATCTTGTGCAATTGGGGTCACGCTTCCATTGATAATACTTGGAAGCAGCAGCCCAAGTTCCTGGGCGCCCAAGTCGGCTAAGAGTGTTTCGAGCTCTGGCGCAGTTTCGATATCGAGGAGGGGGACAGTTACATGCTTGTACACTGGCCCGGCGTCCATTTGCTTTGTCAGTTGCATAAGGGTGACACCCGTTTCGGTATCGCCATTCAGGATGGCTGACTCGATAGGTGAGGGTCCACGATATTTTGGCAAAAGCGAGGGGTGGATATTAATAATACCTGGCGCAAACATATCGATAATGGTCTGCGAGATGATTTTTCCGTAACTCACCAAGACACCAACTGGCTCTTCACCAGCTTTTTTAGTGAGAGCCGCAATGTGCTTCTCGAGTTCGTCGACCCGAATTGGCTGCCAAACGGGAATGTTATTCGCTTCAGCAATTTCTTTGACAATTGATTTTGTCAGCTTTCGCCCTCGCCCCTGAGGGCTGTCTGGCTTTGTGACGACAGCGCCTACGGTAAAGCCCTTACTGAGCAGCTCACGGAGGCTGGCGGCGCTAAAGTTATCGGTCCCAAAGAATACGATTGTCTTGGATGTGTGTGGCATAGTCGAGCGGCTCCAGTTCGCCTTTTTCGTCAAGGTGGTAGAACGCCTTGGCGCTGTCTTTAATGTGATCGATAAACACAATACCGTTGGTATGGTCAATCTCGTGTTGAATAACGCGCGCCAAAAAACCCTCGGCTTTAAAGCGAACTTCTTGGCCGTCGATGTTAGTCGCTTTCACGCGAATTTTAGAGTATCGGGGAATACGGCCGTAGACGTCTTTTACGCTTAAACAACCTTCGTAATCGTCGATTAATTTGCCCTCATATTTCACAATTTCGGGGTTAATGAGTGCGGTAAAGCCACGTTCTGCTTTATCTTCAAAGTCACTGCGAATAATGACAACACGCTCCAAGACGTCAATTTGCACCGCAGCTAAAGCGGCACTAATTTCATGCGGACGAGAATCTTCCCAGTCGAGGGCAGCTGCGGTCATGTCATCGATGAGCTTCGTGACTTGGCTGTTAAGCTCGCGTACTTTTGCAGATTTCTCGCGGAGGTGTGCATTCGGGAGAGTGATAATATCGTCTTTTGTCATGGTCATCTAGGGTTATTATAGCAGACGTTTACAGGGGCTACTAGAGTAAGCTCGACGGGTCAAGGTCGTACTGCCAATGGGTAGGCGGTAGGTAAGCGAGCGCTTGCGCCAGCGCGTCACGTTTAGGGCTTTTGAGAGTTAGTTGCCAGCGGTAGGTGTCGTACTGGCGTTCGTAAAATGCTGGTACTGGCCCAAGAACGTCAATTCCTTTGGGCAGCTGTGCGCGCAGCTTACGGGCGAGGTCTTGTGCGTTACGGACAGCACTCGCTTCAGTTTTATAGACATTTGTCAGCTGGAGCAAATAGCGAAATGGTGGGAAACCACCCTTGGCACGTTCTTTGAGGGCGTACTCGTAGAAACCTTGGTAGTCTTGCTGAACACCAAAGGTTATAACCGGATGCGTCGGTTGGTAAGATTGAATAATGACACTGGTGTCACGTTCGTCACGCCCGACCCGCCCGACCACCTGAGCGAGAAGCTGAAAAGCCCGCTCGCTAGCAGCGTAGTCGGGAAGCGATAGCCCGCTATCGGCTTGAATGACCGCGACTGTATGGAGTTTGGGTAAATCGAGGCCCTTGGCGACAACCTGAGTACCAATGGCAATGTCGATGGTGCCCTCGTACAGGTCTTTGTAGCGCTCGTTGACCGTCTCGGCAGTTGTATTGTCAGAGTCGAAGCGAGCAATGTGTGCCTTTGGAAACAAACGTCGTAGTTCTGACTCAATTAACTTTGTTCCGATGCCTTTATGGATGATATTGGCTGAGTGGCAAACAGGGCAGGCGGTCGGTACTTTTTGTCTGTGGTCGCAAATATGACAAGACAGGGCGAACGTGTCGGCGTGTAGAACCAATGGCACAAAACAGCGAGGGCACTCTGCGGCCCACCCACAGGACTCGCACAGTGTCGTGCTGGCGCTGCCGCGACGGTTATGAAACAGCAAGGTTTGTTGGCCTGATGCAACGTTGTGTTCGATTTGCTGAAGCAGGTGGTCCGAAAAAAAACGGTGTCGCTTGAAGCTTTCGCGCTTCTTCATATCGATAACAGTGACCGTACTATGACGGGCGTTATCGCGTGCTCGTTGTGACAAGGTGATGATCGGTGAACCGTTTGCCTCGGCCACGTAGCGGTCGGTCACAAGAGGGGTGGCGCTTCCTAGGATGACTCGTGCTCCGGCAGCCTTACCGAGGACGCTAGCGGCGCGGAGGGCAGAGTAGCGTGGCGCTTGCTCTTGTTTGTAGCTTGGCTCATGCGCTTCATCAACGACAATCAGCCCCAGCTTTGGGACGGGCATGAACAGCGCAGAGCGGGGGCCAATGACGACTAGTGGCGTGTCGGCGCTAAGGGCTTTTTTCCAGGCCGTATGGCGCTCCGCCTCGGTCATGTGTGAATGCGTGACCAGTACATCGGGAAACTCGTGTATAAATTCATCGACAATCTGACTCGTCAGGCTAATCTCGGGAACTAAAATAATGGCCGAGCGGCCGCCAGCAAGGGTGCGGCGAGCCGTTTCCTTATACACCTCTGTTTTTCCTGAGCCGGTGACCCCTTGTAAAAGCAGCGTACCAACCGGATGGTGTTCAATTGTTTCTAACGCAGCGAGCTGCTCTTTATTGAATACAATTTTTGTTCGATTTCGGATAGAAGCCTGAGGTTGCTGGGGGGCTTTTTCGCGTCGCTTAACGGTAAGTCCTCGGGGAAGTACGGTCTGTAATACTGTTGCTAACGGTGTTCGATAGTAGTCTGCTAACCAAAGAGCGAGCTCGACAAGAGAGCTTCGGAGAGGAGTAGGTTCAATGACTGCGGTAATAGGCTTCGTTTCGTATTCGGGTTGCGACACCTTACGCATGACAACACCCACCAGCGTCTGCTTGCCAACTGGTATGGTAACAATGTGGCCTGTCGCAAGCTGCTCGGTGGTATGGTAGGTCAAGACCGACGTACCAGCGCGGATAATTTTCGTAGGAGCAACCTCATAAAACCACATGCTACAAGTATAGCATCAGATAGCGCTGGTGGCAGCTGGGTGGCGGGGAGTACACGAACTCCCCGCCACCCAGCTGCCACCAGCACTCTTTGTGCTAGAATAAGCATATGTATTTTGAAAGTCGTATTCATGCTGGCCAGCAACTTGCCGTTCAGCTTCTCGAGAAGTATCGCTACGAAAACTGTGCGGTCGTTGCTTTAAGTGATGGCGGTGTGATCGTCGGTGAGCAAATTGCCACGGCGCTCCACTGCGTCTTAACGATGCTCCTTGTTGAAGAAATCGCTGTTCCTGGTGAAGGCCTCAGCTTTGGCGGGGTTTCGCAGAGCGGTAATTTTACGTACAATAGCGATTTTTCGAGCGGTGAAATTAGTGAGTACACCAGTGAGTATCACGGGTATCTTGCCGAACAAAAGCGTGAAGCGTTCCAGCGCATCAACCGCTTAATTGGTGACGGGGGTATTATTGATAACGATATGCTTCGCGACCGTACGATCATCTTGGTGAACGATGGGTTTGCCGACAGCGGCGTGATTGATGTCGCGCTCGATTTCCTAAAGCCAATCCGCATCAACCGTCTGGTGATTGCAGCACCCGTTGCTTCAGAGGGTGCGGTTGATAAGCTCCACGTCACAGCAGACGAGCTGCACATCCTCGACGTCAAAACGAATTATTTTGACACCAACCACTATTACGACAATAACGAAATTCCAACCCACGAAGAGACAATCGACAAGATTAACAAGATTATCCTGAATTGGCGTTGACCCAGGCATGGTAAAAAGTGTAGAATAAAAAGCAACAGGTTGAAGAGGCTAATTAAAGGGGAAGTATGTTAGACGTTTTCATTACATCTCGGGTGCGACGAAAAATTGTTGTGGTGTATGCCAAGTATCCTGATTTTCGTACGCATGTTCGAGGGCTCGCAAAGCTTATAAAAGAAGATCCAGGCAACATTCAGCGTGAGCTTAAGCGGCTCGAAAAAGTTGGTTTTCTTTCAAGTGAGCGACAGGGTAATACAAAAATTTACGCAACTAACAAGCAGTTCCCAATCTTCAAAGAACTTCAAAGCATTGTTATTAAATCGCAGCAGCAAGCTGCACGTCCAAAGCGTACCGCTTCTGATGTCGCCTAGCCGGCGGCCATAAGGGCGACACATGGACATCTTCGACCGTATTCTTCAGACAAGAGGGCTGACGACCTCCGACAAGAAGGCGGCTTTTTTATCGCCCAACTACGAAGCTAGCCACGACCCGTTCCTGCTTCCCGATATGCAGGCTGCAGTCGACCGGTTAGTCAAAGCACACAAGCAAAACGAACACATTACCATCTATGGCGACTACGACATTGACGGGCTCACCGCTACAACCGTACTGCTAGACGCATTCGCGAGCTTCGGCTTCAAGCACGTCGAGGCATTTATCCCTAATCGCTTTACTGAAGGGTATGGCCTGACTGTCGACGCCATTGAGCGAATTGCCGAGCAGGGGGCATCACTCATCATTACTGTCGACTGCGGTAGTCTGAGTCATAAGGAAATTATTCGAGCCAAAGAGCTGGGTGTCGAGGTCATCGTTACCGATCACCACAACGTGGCACCCGAGCAGCCGCCGGCCGTTGCGGTCATTAACCCAAAGCGTCTTTTGCAGGACTATCCTGACGACTATGACCACTACGTACTCAAAGACGACTCAAAGCAGGCAGGAAAAATCTATCCATTTCTCGACCTCCCAGGTGTTGGAGTAGCGTTTAGATTAGTGCAAGCATTACAAACAAAGCTCGACGGTCTGCCGAAGGGGCAAGAGAAATGGCTGCTTGATCTAGTTGCCTTAGGAACGGTCTGTGATGTGGTGACATTAGTCGACGAAAACCGCACTCATGTGTTTTGGGGCTTAAAAGTATTAGCGCAGACACGACGAGCAGGCTTAAAGGCGCTTATGGCGGTCGCTGGCGTGCGCCCCGAGACTGTTAGTGCGCGTAGCCTCGGCTTTTCACTTGGCCCACGCATGAATGCCGCTGGGCGCTTAGAAACCGCCCAGCATGCTTTAGATATGCTCCGTGCCACCGAACCTATGGAGGCACTTCGGTTTGCTCGTCATCTCGACGATATGAACCAAGCGCGTCGCCAAGAGCAAGACGAAATCTTAAAAGAAGCTATAGTTCAGGCCGAGTCGCTTCACGCCGACCCTGTACTAGTAGTGGCGTCCGAGGGCTGGAACCATGGTATTGTCGGTATTGTGGCGGCAAAATTGCTGGAAAAATACCGAAAACCGACGTTCGTCTTGGCTATCCACGGCCAAGAAACCAAAGGGTCTGCCAGAAGCTACGGTGACTTTAGTGCCGCCGACGCTATTCGGTCGGCTGACGATATTATTACCAAAGGTGGGGGGCATAAGCTTGCCGCTGGTGTTACGCTTCCGACGGAAAACATTGAACTATTTCGTAAACGAGTGAATGAATTATATAAAAAATTAAAACTGAGCCAACAGGCTGCGCTGCTATTACCGGTGGCCGATACCGACGCACATCTGAGCGAAATAACCGAAGCACTTATTGCGAGTATTGCCACGCTTGAGCCATTTGGGAGCGGTAACCCACAACCGGTCATTCGTACTGAAAGCCTGACGGTGTACGGTGTACGGCGCATGGGTGATAGTGGGCAACACGTAAAGCTGACCCTTCGGACGAACGATGCGGTGTCGATTGACCTGATAGCCTTTCATGCGCCTGAGTATTTCTTTGTCGATCAAGGTGCGCAGGTGACTGTCTGGTATGCCCCGGAACTTAACGAGTGGCAGGGGAGGCGCAGTGTCGAAGGGCGGCTACTCCACCTTGAAGCAGCCGACGAATAATTAAGAGCGCTTAAAAAGCTTCGATAATTTAATAGTCTGTGAAAATTCTAGTGCGCCAAGCTTAAAGGCGCGAACAGCGACCCAGATGCTGATGACCATAAATACGGCCATCACACCCAGTGCCAGCCAAGACTCGAGTGGGCTAAGGCTACCAACGGTATTACGAATTAATGAAACAACTGGCGAGGTAAGCGGGAAGTAGGTCAAGAACTGCACCACGGGATTTTGCGGGTCGGTGACGAGCATGACAATAAAGTAGAACGGTACGAAAGCGCCAATAAAGAACACTGCCGAGAAGCTGTTGGCTTCTTTTGCAGACGGCGCTGCCGCTGCGGTTGCGGTCATGAAACCGGCGTACATTAAGAAACCGGTAATAAGGTAGGCTGCACCAAAGAAAATTGCCATTGGATCAAACACAATTTTGGCGAGGTCAAGCCCAAACGGCAGTGTGACGGTAGTGCCGAACTGTTGCATCACCAGCAGTGCTGCAAGGCCAAGAAGGGCAAAAAACGCAATCTGCGTCACCGTCACTAGGCTGACCGCCAAGAGCTTACCAAGAATTAAGGTGCGCGGTTCAACATAGGTGAGCACCATTTCCATAGAGCGATTTTCTTTCTCTTCGCTGACGCTGGTGAGCATGTAGCTAATTGAGAAAGCGAAGATAATGTAGAACAACACGAGGAAAATGCCCGGCGCAATGTATTCGTTAAATCCACCCGATACTTTTCCCTGTTCAAAAATAGTCGTATCCGCAGCAGCACCTTGTTGGGCAAGGGCGATGATTTCGGCTGACCCAAGCGGCAGGAATAAGCTCGTCTTTAAAAGCGTATCGGCCAGCGACATAACGCTCCCGAATTTTGTGAGGTCATTTGAACTAAGGTACAGCTTGTACGTTCGGTCTTGCTTGAGGCTTGTCGGATAAAGAATAAGCGCCTCTTTCTCGCCCGTACGCACCTGTTCGATAACCGATTCGGTGGTATCGGCAGGGCTCACGGTCAGCTTGGCCGACTGGACGACGTCCTTGCTGATAAGCCCGCTTTCATCAATAATCGCCACATTCTTCAGGTCGTTGGCCATTTCTTTAATACGGTTTTCGCTTGAGGCATTACCCATGATGGAAAGCGTCATAATCACACCAACCAGTACCGGAATTGCCGTCATGACGATCCAGAAACTTGGCTGCTTCACAATAGTTAAGTATTCGTGACGGATTACTTTAGGTAATTTAGACATGAGCAACTCCCGTGCTGGTTTCTTTGTAGATTTTGACGAAGATATCTTCAATCGACTTGGACTTGAACTCTTTTTTCACTTGCGTCACGCTACCGTAGGCACGGACAGTACCGTCTTTCAAAATGAGAAGGCGATCGGCCAGGCGCTCAACCTCTTCCATGAGGTGCGTGATGTAAATAACTGCCACGCCTTTTTGCTGGAGTTCATCAACAATATCGAGCAGGAGCTTCCGGTTAACTGGGTCAAGGCCTTTGGTTGGTTCGTCTAGAATAAGCAGGCGAGGGTCGCCCATAATCGCCACACCCAGTTGAATTTTCTGTTGTTGTCCACCAGACAGCTTTTTGATTTTTACGTTTGCTTTGTCGGAAAGTTCAACCCGTTTTAAGAATTCGAGTGAAAAAGCCTTGGCGTCGTCGCGGCTCATGCCTTTTAGCTCGCCAAAATAAATCATTGTATCAAGCACTTTCGAGCGCGTGTAAAGACCCCGCTCTTCAGGAAGGTAGCCAACCGCTGCCGCTGTTTCAGGGGTGAGTTTCTTACCGTTAATCAGTAATGTGCCACCACTTGCCTGATAAATACCCAAAAGACAGCGAATGGTACTGGTTTTTCCCGACCCATTCGAGCCAAGGAGGGCGAACACTTCGCCTGGCATGACGTCAAATGAAATATCTTTGACAATTGTTTTATTCCCTATAGTCAGGCTGAAATCTTCAATGTTCACAATCGGTTGCTTCATGACTTTTTATTATACATGATGCTTACGGTGGGCGAAGCAGTAAAACACTTGTCTTAGGAGGTGTTATCTGTTAAAATAGCACCATATGGTACAAGTAACACGTAAAGACGAACGCGAAGCAGGCGAAAACATTATTCGCCGTTTCAACCGAAAGGTATTGCAGAGCGGTGTTTTAGCAGAAGCTAAGGCCTCTATGCGCTTTTCAAAGCCACTTAGCAAGGTCGAGCGCCGTAAAAAGGCAATCATCCGTAAAGAACGTAAGGCCGACAAGCTTGCAAAAGCTCGTCTGGGCGTTCGCTAGTAGGTAACCCGGGTGGCTTCAAAGTCACAAATTGAAAACGATATTAAAGCCGCTCTTTTGGGCGGCGATCGTTTTCGTGCCGATGTTCTCCGTAACCTAAAGGCGGCGATTCTTAACGAAGAGGTGGCGAAAGGTATTCGCGACGAAGGTATCGACGACGCGTCGCTTGAACAGCTCATTGCGCGTGAAGTAAAAAAACGCCTCGATAGCGTTCAGCAGTACACTGCCGCCGAACGCCCTGAGCTTGCCGAGGCCGAACAGGCTGAGGCGACTATTCTTGAGGCATACTTACCCGAGCAATTATCTGAAGATGAAATTCAAACAGTCATCAACGAAACGATTGCCACGCTTGGTGTCAGTGGCCCGCAGGCAATGGGGCAGGTCATTGGTGCGGTAAAAGGTAAGCTTGGCACGAGTGCCGACGGCGCGACCGTTGCCCGACTCGTCAAAGAATCTCTCGCCTAAACTAGGCATTATCGTTAAAACCCTTTATTATAAATAAATATGATTATCTTTTTTGGTCCAGCCGGTGCTGGAAAAAGTATGCAAGGCCAAATGTTGGCCGCACGCCGCGGGTGGCGTTGGTTAAGTGCAGGCCAGCTACTGCGTGATACGCGCGACCCTGAATTAACACAAGTGATGCAGGAAGGCAGCCTTGTGCCGCACGAAGCGATTATTCGCATTATGGGCGGGGCACTTGCTGGCGCGGGGGACATTGACCGTGTGATTTTAGACGGCTTTCCTCGCCACGTTGACCAAGCGAAGTGGCTCATTAATAGCCAACCCGAGCACGGGCGCGCAATCGACCTTGCCGTTGTTCTTGAAGTGCCGCGAGGTGAGTTGTTAAAGCGCCTGAGTATTCGTGGTCGGGCTGATGACACGCCAGAATCTATTGACCACCGTCTGGCAATCTACCGTAAAGAAATGTACCCAATTTTGGGGCTTTTTACCGACAACCATGTACCAGTGGTGCATATCGACGGTGTCGGTTCGGTAGGCGAGGTGCACGACCGTATTTATAACGAACTTGAAGAACGAGGTATTGTCGGCTAATGCAAAAGCCAAAAACAGCTGCGGAAATTGAAGCCATGCGCGAAGGTGGCAAGATTTTAGCGACTATTTTTGAAGGCTTGAAGCAGCAAATTAAGCCGGGTGTTTCTGAGAAAGAACTCGACGCCTGGGTTGATGCTGAAATCAAAAAACACGGCGCAATCGCTACTTATAAAACGTCCGAAGTAAACTTCCCCGCAGTCATTTGTATTTCGGTCAATGAACAAATTGTACATAGTATTCCGACTGACTACGTTTTACAGGCGGGCGACGTCGCGAGCTTTGACTTAGTAATTACCTATAAAAATATGAAAACCGATAGCGCCTTTACGGTCATCGTCGGAGACAAGCCGAATGGTGCCAAAAAACACCTTATTCAGGCCACCGAACAAAGTTTGTATGCGGGTATCGATGCGATTAAAGGGCCGGTACGTATCGGTGATATAGGTGCGGCTATCGAGAAGGTGCTGAAAGAGGCGAAGCTAGGAGTGATTCGCGAGCTTGTTGGGCACGGCGTGGGGCACGAAATGCACGAAGCGCCAGAAATTCCAAACTATGGTCAAAAAGGCTCAGGGCCACTACTTACCCCCGGTGACACGATTGCTATCGAACCGATGGCAACCCTTGGTGGCGAGAAGATTACGACCGAAAATGACGGCTGGACTATCAGTACTTGGGACGGTAGTTTAGCGGCTCACTTCGAACACACAGTACTTATCACCGAAGACGGCGCTGAAATCTTAACGAAATTGTAGCCGCTCTCTCGAAAGGCTTGTCGCACTCTACCACAAGCGTTATACTAACTCTATGCAAGAGTCCTCTCAGTATGCCGTTGGTCTTGATATAGGAACTTCAAAGGTACGCGCCGTTGTGGCGCATATTGATAGTTCGACCGGGGTACCAACAATTGTTGGTATTGGCCAGGCGGCAAATACCGGTATGCGCAAGGGTGTTGTCGTTAACTTACAGGGTCCTGGGCAGGCTATCGACGCCGCACTAGGTGAAGCTGAACGCATGAGCGGCTACCAAGTCCACGGGGCGTCAGTCAGCGTCAATGGTGCGCATATTCTTACCACGCATGCCGACGGTATGGTTGCGGTTGGTGCGCTTGACCACGAAATTAACCACGAAGACCTCGAGCGTCTTAAGGATGTAGCGACAACAGGAAAAGTACCGGCAAACCGAGATATTCTCGATGTGGTTCCACACGCCTATAAGCTCGATGGCCAAGA
Organism: uncultured Candidatus Saccharibacteria bacterium; assembly: GCA_964388795.1. Taxonomy (GTDB): domain Bacteria; phylum Patescibacteriota; class Saccharimonadia; order Saccharimonadales; family Saccharimonadaceae; genus Microsaccharimonas. Next base: position 22,085 of record CAYMBV010000002.1, read on the forward strand.
TAACATCAAAGACCCGATTGGCATGACAGGGACTCGCCTAGAAATTGACGCACACGTTATTTCGGCACTAACGCCATATCTCGTCAACGTTGAAAAAGCCGCCGAATCTGCGGAAGTGCAACCACGTGCGGTGATTCCTACCTCAGTCGCGGCGGCAAAAGCTGTACTGAGTGAACAGCAAATTGAAAACGGCGTGGCCGTCATTGACCTTGGCGGTGCAACGACCAGTGTTGCAGTCTACGAAGAGGGCGACCTTCAATACGTTGGTGTTGTCCCGATTGGTGGCAATAACATTACCAACGACCTCGCTATTGGCCTTAAAACCGACCCCGAAGTCGCCGAAGAAGTGAAAAAGAAACACGCCTGTGCTATGGGTAGTAGCGAAAGCGCAGGGGTGAGCATGAAGCACGAAGGTGAAATATTTACTTTCAAAACAGAAGATATTAATGAAATTGTCGAAGCGCGCCTAGAAGAGATTTTCGAAGGTGTCCAATTTCACCTCAAGAAAGCCGGCCGAGCAGGTAAGCTACCGAGTGGTGTGGTGCTGGTGGGCGGCGGTGCAAAACTGAAGCACATGGCCGATTATGCCAAGGAAACGCTCGGCCTCGCAGCTCGTCTTGGCCAGCCGTCTGGTTTTGGTGGTGTTGCCGATGACCTTGATAAATCAGAATTCGCCACTGCTATTGGCCTTATGCTCATTGATGCCGAACAAGCTCATCACGATAAACCCCGTAAAGGTGGCAAGCTCAAAACACCAAGTACGAAAGATGTGAAGGGTAGCATTGCGAAAGTATTCGGCTGGTTTAAGCCGTAATCGCCTTGTCTCGAACAACTAATTTACATTACTACAGCAGGGTACACAACTTGTTCGAACACATAACTATTGTCATACGCCACCTCGTGGTACAATAGGAAGTAACAGATAAGCATATCAGGGGAGAAATACAGGCATGCCTGAAGTAAAACCGAGTGACATTCAGACCTTCGCCAGCATCAAGGTGGTTGGTGTTGGTGGCGCGGGTGGTTCAGCAGTTAATCGTATGAAAGAGGCCGGCCTTGCTGGTGTTCAATTTATTGCAATGAACACCGATGCACAGGCGCTCCACAACAGTAAAGCAGACATCAAAATCCACCTTGGTCACAGTACAACTGGCGGCCTTGGTGCAGGTGCCGACCCTTCTAAGGGTGAGGCTGCGGCAAACGAGTCACGCGACGACATCAAGCAAGCACTCGAAGGTGCCGACATGGTATTTGTGACCATCGGTGCGGGTGGTGGTACTGGCTCTGGTGCCGGCTACGTCGTAGCCGAAGTTGCCCGCGAGTTGGGTATCCTTGTTGTGGGTGTCGCCACCAAGCCATTCAGCTTCGAAGGCGAGAAGCGTCGTCAAAACGCCGACTGGGCTATCACCCAGCTTCGTCGCCACGTCGATACGCTTATTACTATTCCTAACGACCGTCTTCTGCAAACCATCGACCGTCGCACGCCTCTCCTCGAGACTTTCAAAATCGCCGATGACGTTCTTCGCCAAGGTGTTCAGGGTATCTCCGAGCTCATTACCGAACATGGCCTCATTAACCTCGACTTTGCCGACGTGAAGGCTATCATGAGTAACGCTGGTTCAGCACTCATGGGTATTGGTCGCGCCAGTGGCGACAACCGTGCTTCGCAGGCTGCACAGCAGGCTATCGAATCGCCACTTATCGAAGTTTCTATCGACGGTGCCCGAGGCGTTCTCTTTAACGTTACTGGTGGCTACGACATGAGCATGTCTGAAATCCAGGAAGCGGCCGAAATCATTACCAGTGCCGTTTCACCAGACGCCAACATTATCTTTGGTGCAACTTTAAAACCTGAAATTGAAGACGAACTGGTCATTACGGTCATTGCGACCGGCTTCGACAGCGCCTACTTCCAAGATGAAACCCCTGCCATTGAGCAAGGCGATATTTCTGACAAAATGAGCGCTGCCATTGACGAAACCGAAGTGAAAGACATCGACATGAACCTCGACCATAGTCAATCGGCCGCTATCTTTGCCGAGGAAGACACCGAGAGTATGTGGAACCAAGCCGTTGAAGACAACGACGAATCTGACACACCGGCATTCCTACGCCGTCGCAAGAACAAGAAAAACAAGAAAAACGACACAAACGAGGAGGCGTAACCCTATATGGCAAAAATCGTCATTGGCGATAGTCGAGTGATTGAGTCGCGTGAAGTAAGTGACGGGGTGACTATCCGTCGTCGCCGTGAGGCTCCGGACGGCACTCGTTTTACCACGTACGAGCGTATTGAAAAGCCAAACCTGGCTGTCATTAAGAAAAATAGCGCTCGTGAACTCTATGACCGCGAAAAACTTTCAACGGCTATTAAGCGCTCGGTAGGGAAGTTCTTTACTTCTGAAGTTGAAGTTGAAGAAATGATCGACGTTATCGAAGATAGTTTGTACGACCTTGGCGAAAGCGAAATTACCAGCAAGCAAATTGGTGACAAAGTTCTCGACGAACTGGCTGCCCGTAACGAAGTTGCTTACGTTCGTTTTGCGAGTGTGTATCAAGAATTCACCACTCTCGACGATTTTGTGCAAATTCTTGAAGAACGACGCCAGAAACAACAAGGTCAGCAGGGCTAGGCGACATGCGCGTTGTGGTGGTTTATAAACAGCGAACCGATGTGACGCGTCAGGTTGATGAGTTTCTCGAGAGCTTTCGTCGCCAGACGGGCCGTGAGCTACAGGTACTCGACCCAGAGACACGTGATGGTATCGGCTTCTGTCAAACCTACGATATTGTAGAATACCCCACCTTAATAGCACTGTCCGACGATGGGCAGGTGCAGAACGTCTGGCGAGGCATGCCGCTGCCGACCATTAGCGAGGTCAGCTACTATGCTTGAGAAAGTCACGGGGTTCTTTCGCCGCAGCGAAGAGCAGTCGCTTCATAAGTCTTTTGTGGTTATTTTTGTCTTTGCTATTGTCGCTTTGGCGGCCTCGTTTGTGTTAAGTCTTGAAGAAACCCACCTCTTAAAAGAACCAGACGCAGCGCTTTCTTGCTCGTTTAACCTGGTGCTTAACTGTGCTGGTGTCATGAAAACCTGGCAGGCTAGCGTGTTCTTTGGGATTCCAAATATGTTTATCGGCCTCATGGCATTCCCCGTACTCATTACGGTGACAGTCGCCGCTTTATGGGGTGGCGCGCGGTTTAAGCGGGGGTTCTTGCTAGCAATGAACGGCGGCATCTTGCTTGGCACCATCTTCGCTTACTGGCTATTCTTCAACAGTCTGTATGTCATTCAAATTTTATGCCCATGGTGCCTCATCGTCACCTTTAGCTGTACCATGCTCCTTGCAGCCAGTACGCACATCACGCTTCGCGACAATATGCTGAAGTTCAGTAAGAAAAGTAACGAAAAAATCCAAAAGTTCTTAAAAGGTGGCTATCACCAGCTGGTCGTGGCAAGTTGGGTTGTCCTCATGATCGCTCTGGTGTTCCTGAAGTTTGGCACCGACCTATTTCTTTAAGTCCTTCGTTGAAAAAACAATCAGTTTACGCTACAATAACCCTAGAAACGTTCGAGTGGTTATCAGCCACAAGTTTCGGGAAGAACCGCCCATAAAGCTTACTAGACCCCGACGCGTACGCTGCGTGAAAGCGACAAACCAAGTGCTGAAAGTTCAACCTTTCGGAAATCGGATGGTACCACCCATAGTGCATGGGTTCCGATAGCCGAAGGGTTTTTATTATTTAAAAAAGAAGGAGCATCAGGTGGTAAAGTTTACGTCAGGCAGTCGTCGTCGTGCAATCGAATACGAAAAAGACATTGTTAACTATTGGAAAGAGCATAAAACGTTTGAGAAATCGGTCGAGCAGCGTCCGGTTGAAAACTCCTACGTCTTTTACGATGGTCCGCCATTTATTACTGGTGTGCCACACCACGGCACCCTCCTTAGCTCGGTAGTCAAAGACGCAATTCCGCGCTACCAAACCATGAAAGGTAAGCGTGTCGAGCGCGTTTGGGGTTGGGACTGCCACGGGCTACCAGCTGAAAACTTTGTTGAAAAGAAACTTGGTATTACCGACCGCCACGAAATTGGCACAAAAATAAGCCTTGCCGATTACATTACAACTGCCCGCGAAAGCATGGTGCAAACCTCGAGCCTGTGGGAAGAGACAATCGACCGGGTGGGTCGTTGGGTCGATTTTAAGGGTGCTTACAAAACCATGGACAAAGAGTACATGGAAAGTGTCTGGTGGGCGTTTAAGCAATTATACGAAAAAGGTAAAATTTACGAGGGCGAAAAAGTCCTGATGTACGACACAAAGTGGGCGACACCACTTTCCAAGGCCGAAGTCACTATGGACGCCGGCGCGTACATTGACGTCACCGACCCTAGTGTCTACGTAAAATTCAAACTCACCAAAGATGCGACCGATTCACTCGGGCTTGCAGGCGATGTGTTCATGCTTGCGTGGACAACCACCCCGTGGACACTGCCAGGTAACACAGCACTCGCGGTGAATACGTCGGTTATGTACCAATTGGTTGAAGTAGATGGACAGCAGTTTATCCTGGCGGCTGAACTCCTTGAAAAAGTCCTCACCGACGAAAAGCACGCTGTCCTGCCATACACGGCAACGCAGCTCATTGCTGGCAAAGACCTTTTGGGTCTCGAGTACGAACCATTATTTGAAGATCGAGGCAAAAACGCCCACAAGGTGTGGGCAGCCGACTACGTTACCACCGAGTCTGGTACAGGTATTGTGCACCTTGCCCCAGCGTACGGTGAAGAAGACTTTGTGCTCGCAAAGGAAAAACATATCCCGATTGTACATACCTTGGACGAATATGGTGTGTACACCGAAGGTCCATGGAAGGGGCTCGAGGTATGGGAGAACAATAAGGCTATCGCGAAAACACTCAAAGAAGAGGGGACGGTCTGGAAAATCGACTATATTCGTCACGAATATCCACATAACCCGCGCACTGGCCACCGTTTAATGTACCGTGCTCACCCAAGTTGGTTCTTCGATATCGACGGGCAGCGCGTAGAAATGCTCGAAGAAAACACTGCGCACGTCAATTGGTTCCCGGAGCATATTAAACATGGTCGTTTTGAAAAGACCATTGAATCTGCACCAGACTGGAACCTCAGCCGTGACCGGTTCTGGGCGACGGCCATGCCAGTGTGGAAGGGCGACAAGGGTAGCGTTCAGGTGATCGGGAGCTATGCCGAGTTGAAAGAACTCAGTGGGGTAGAGTTACCAGACTATCACCGCCCGTGGATTGACGATGTGACGTTCGAAATTGACGGCGAAACCTTTACTCGCATCGACAAAGTCCTCGACGGCTGGTTTGAGTCTGGCTCTATGCCGTTTGCCCAATTCCACTATCCATTTGAAAACGTCGAAAAATTCGAAGCCAATTTTCCAGGCGACTTCATTGTTGAGTACGTCGGTCAAGTGCGTGCGTGGTTCTATTACGTTCACGCGGTAAACGTGGGGCTGTTTGGACACAACGCTTTTAAGAACGTGATCGTTACTGGTAACGTCGCTGGTAATGACGGCCGCAAGATGTCTAAATCGCTCGGCAACTTTACCGACCCTAACGAACTGATGGACAAATTTAGCGCTGACTCGTTGCGTTTCTTGCTACTTTCAAGCCCGCTACTCTCTGGTGAAGACTTTGTTCTCCAAGATAAAGAAGTGGGTGACGTTGCACGTAAGCTGAGTATGGTTTGGAACATGTACGACTTCTTTACGATGTACGCTGAAGTTGACGGCTGGGAGTTCGACGGCAATCTCGTTGACCCATCGGCCGATGTGACTAACCCGCTTGACCAGTGGATTATTGGTCGTATTCACCAGCTGATTCAAGACATCGAAACCAATATGGATGCTTATGATGTCGCCAACGCAGCGAAGCCAATTTTGCCATTCCTCGACGATGCCTCTAACTGGTACGTGCGCCGCAGTCGCCGCCGTTTCTGGAAGTCGGAAGATGACACCGACAAAAACAATGCCTACCGCACACTCCACTACGTCCTCGTGCGCCTGAGCCAAGCCATTGCGCCGTTTGTGCCATTTATGGCCGAAGAGCTCTACCGCAAGCTCACCGGTGGCGAAAGTGTCCACTTAACAGACTGGCCGAATGTCGGTAACGCCAACGCTCTTGTACTTGAGCGCATGGCACGTACCCGCGAAATCATCGAGCAGGGGCTCGCCGATCGCATGCGAGAACCACAAATCAAAGTACGTCAGCCGCTACAGTATCTTACGTATGGTGGCCAAGCGGGCGATAGGCTAGACGATTTTTACGAGTCAATCATTAGAGAAGAGGTAAATGTTAAAGAGGTGGCATATGTAGTTGATGAGACGACGCTATATAGTACGGTCTACAAAACCATCACTCCCGAACTTCGTCGCGAAGGTCTAGCCCGAGAGGTCATTCGCCACGTACAAGCAGCTCGTAAGGACGCTGGGCTGAATGTCGACGATCGCATCAAACTCAGTCTTACTACCAAGAACGCCGACCTCACTAAGGCAATTGTTGAGCATGAAGCCGTCATTGCGACCGAAACATTAGCAACAGCTATAAAAACAGGTGAGTACACTCATACGACAGAGGTTACCGTTGAGGGTGCAGCACTAGTTATTTCGCTCGAAAAAGCCTAGATAACCCCTGTTAAGCATTGACATACCATACTCTTTATGCTAGTCTAACGTCATAACACCACTAAAAATAAAAAGGTTATACAAACATGGCTATCGAGAACGAAAACAGCGCAGCAACAAACCCATCGGTTTCACCCGAAGGTCAGAAAATCGTCGATAGGATCCAAGACGCACAGCAAGAACTCCACGAATCGGCGATGCGTTCGCAAGGATTTCTGGCACTCGATAGAGCAGCCAGCGCCCCAGGTGACGATTGGGACCAAAGTCGTATCGATGCGGTTCGCCGCCACCAAGAGGCGCAACTTGCAGGTATTGCGACAGCTTCAACCGAAACAGATAGCCAGGGTGTAGCGGATGCTACGCAACCACAAGAACCGCAATACTCAGGCGAGGCTGCGCTTGCCGCACTCGAGGCTGCCAAGCGGAATGAGTTACTCGGCCTAGAGCAGGCTGCCGCTAGTGGCGAAGGTTGGCCGCAGGATCGGTACGATGCAGCCAAACAAGCCATTGAAGACCGTTACGCGAAGGCGAGCGAGCGTCAGTAAGCTTTGCTTAAATCGTAAAAATCAACCCGCTCTGGGTTGATTTTTATTTGTTTTTATGCTATTATAACTCTTGATTCCCAACGCACCTTTGCACCTTTTACCAAGAGAGGACGAACTATCGTGGACCAAACGCGCTTTATGACGGTCCAGGATGCAGTCGAAGTCGCAACCCAGCTGTATCTTTCTGAGTCGGAGCGGAGCGCACGCGGGCACAGTTTCGCACTGAGCCTACGGGTACCCATTCCGTATCAGCAAAACGTCGAGTTGCCGCTCGACCTCATCGTGGATCGCGTCGACCCCGGTCGTCAACCCGATTTCGTACAACCCAACGGTGATACCATCGTTGCAACAGTGGCACGGCTTCGCCCGGATGGCAAGCCGTTCGACATCACCGTCCTCTTTCAGGTTGATGGACCTGTTGGGCGGAATGTCTGCGTGACCGTGTCGCCGGACATGGAGCGCATCATCCAACAACAGCGGTCGGAGGACCTAGATGACGAAATCGATTGGCTGCGTGAAAGTAGCTAGTCGCTCGTGAGGAATCACTACATAGCCCCATGGGCTCTTGCTACCGCCGAAATGGCGAGAGGCGAGAGCCCGTGGGGCGCTTCTTTTTTTGGGGCAGGGATATTGACTTTTTAATACGTTTATGCTAAAATAAAGAAGTAAACCAATCAAAAACAAACATGTCATTATTTTCATACCTACAACTCCAACCAATTGACCCGCAAGACGACGGCACTATTAGTGACCTTGATCAATTTAAAGCTGATGAAACCTTCGACCTGACCCAAGACCCAAACGGTGATGATTTAGCTCAGGCGTGGGATAAAATTTCAGATTCCATCCATACGGGCAGCGAAAAGTAAGCGTAGCCGCTATACTGGTACATATGGATTTGTCTGACGAAGAGTTTGATCGCCTGATTTCACGGGCTATGGACGAGCTGCCTCAAGAGTATATACAGGGGCTCGATAACGTGGCTATTTTATATGCCGACGAACCCGATGAGCACCAGCGCCAGACATCTCATCTGCATGAAGATAGCCTGCTTTTAGGCTTGTACGAGGGCATTCCGCTCCCAAAGCGTGGTGCGGGATACACGTTTGTGCTACCTGATAAGATTACGCTGTTTAAGCGACCGATCCTAGCGGTGGCCGGCTACGACGAGGCGACTTTATTCGAACAGATTAAGCGTACATTATGGCATGAAATTGCTCATTATTACGGCCTTGATCATAAACGCATTCACCAGTTAGAGAAACGCAGCGACCCCGGCGCATAAAGAGCTGTAAGCCTCTAAAAATGACAAACCGCTCATGCTCCGTGTTATAATAGAAGAGTAACGATGTCTGAGCGGGGAGGGCATTATAGCAGGAATCAAGGACCCAAGAGTGTTAACGACCTCTGGTGCGCTGCGAGTCAAAGCACCTATCTTGTTACTCCTTGCCCTGATCATTGCCTGCCTTGGCGTCGCCTTTTTGCCCGCATCGGTTCATGCCGAGGGCTTTTTTTCTAGAACGGTAAAATGTTTCTTTGTGGTTTCTTTACTGACGAATTGTCAGGCAGCGACCGATACTAGCATTCCTGCTAAAACGCCACCCCAAAACTCACCAGTGACAAACGACTCGACTCAAAAAACACCGCCGAGTGCCGCACCTTATACTGGTGCGTCCCAGCCAGGTGTCGCGGGTGAACCACTACCTATGCCAGACACCACCTTACGCCCCCGCGCACCACTGGTAGGCGGGGAGAATGTGACGGATACGAAGACAGTCAGTAGTGTTGCTCACTGGGTGACTCCTGGCGCACTTGTTGCGAGCGCCTACTCAACTCCAGCGCAGGGCGATGAGGCTTTCTTGATGCGCAGTGAAACTGGCTGGAAAATAGCCGGCACACCGTGGTTTTTGTGGGCTATTGGGATACTCGGGTTGGCGGGTGTGCTTGTCTCTGTCAAACGGCTCAATTTAAGTAAAAAATCAACATTGCCAAACAGATGACAAAGTGCTAAAGTAAAGAAAAATACAAAAGTTGAGATTTGTGTTAATAATTTAACTTTCAGTACGACGGCCATCGGTGGAGTAGCGGCTGTTATATAAAAACAAGGGAGTGTCTACATGAAAGCAACGTTGCGAGCGTTCATTCAGAAATCAACTTTAATGGTGACTGCATTTATTTTGGCGGTATCTACTTTGACGGCGGCGATGCCGTTTGTTTTGTCTCAGGATACTGCTGCGATTTCATTCGGTGATACCATCGTGCGCGCCGGGGCCACCCAAGGCTGGTCTACTAGTGGGTCGACAGCAGGCGGTACGGCAAGCTTTGTTCAAGACGCGAATGCCCCACTTGGCTTTGGTGCGCTTGAGCTAAAAACCACAGCGTCAAGTAGTGCTAAAGCTCGTTATGTAAAATCAGCGTCTAATATCAAGCTAGATGATGTAAAATCAGGCCTGTCTTACAGTACTAAGCAGGTTTCAGCTTCGTTTAGCGCCGGACTTCCTGCATATCAGCTCGAGATGTGTTTATCTGGTACATACTTCTTTGGTGCGTGTTTGTCTGGTTACACAACGTTAACTTATGAGCCATATGCCAGCGAAGGAAACTCCGCGGTACAAAATAATGTATGGCAAACATGGAATGTGAGTGGCGGTAAATTTTATTCGTCAAAGTCGGTAGGTAGTATTCAGGGAAGTGCAGGCTCTCCCGTGTACACTCTCTCGCAAATTTTAGGTGAATTCCCTAATGCTCGCGTTACGACTGTTGGGTTAAATGTTGGCGGTAGCAATCCAAGCTACACCGTCCTTGCTGACAACTTGAACTTCGGTGGCAAGACATATGACTTCGAACCAGTCGCACCAACTCCCGAACTTGTCGGTATTGACGCATACTACGTAAAGAACACCTACAAAGGTATTGGCGTTGATATTAAGACTAAGTACCTCACTGACGCAACTTCAGTAGAAGTAAAGGTTGACCGTACAACTGGCGGACCGGTTACGAAGACAGCGAAACTTCCTGTATTAAACGCGCTTAACACCGGTAGTAGCGCATCGGTTACTGCACCAATCGTTATTCAGCAGGGTTCATACAACGAAGCTGGAAGTAGCTCTTGGAACCAGCCAACCGCTACCTGGAATTCGATTACTACCCCTACAAATGTTACGGTAACGATTGCCTACGGCAATGGCTCAACTCTTGTTAAGTCACTACCACTTGGCGCAACTGCCGGTCCGTTTGCGACACTTGCAGAAGTGATGCCACTTGATGTAACTGATCCAAACTTTGCTATTGAAAGTCCTGTAAATGGTTCATTCGTCAGCGGCACCCAGACAATTGAGGCACGAATTAGCGACACTGAAAACGACATCACTAAAGTTCTCATGGGTATTCCTGGTGAAGCTTCAAGTCGCTCATGGACTCCTGTTAGCCTCAACTCAAAGATTACTAAGAATGGTGACATCTTCTCTACAGACTTTGATACAACCACCGTTGCCGACGGCCCAGCTTACGTTGTGTTGCGCGGTACTGACGCGGCAGGTAACACGCGTTACTGGAACAACAATGCCGGTAACCGCCAACATGTCTTTACTGTTGACAACACCGACCCAACGCTCAAGGTTAACCTGAACCGCACCTCTTATGTCACAAGCGGCGCAACTGTCGGTCCCAACCAAGTGCCGGAAATTGAAGCCGCTGACCTCAACTTTGATCGCGTTGACGTGATTAAGAACGGCACAGTGGTCAATAGCTGGACGCGCAACGGTGTTTACACCGAACGTCGTGCAAAGATTGGCTTCTTGGCTCAAGGTACGTACACGATTCGTGCGTATGACGCTGCTGGTAACACTTCTGAAGACTTTGTGATTACTATCGACAAGACTGGTCCAGTAACCGAAGTGACCAACGCAACCGTTCTTGGTGACACCGTTACTGTTGAAGGAACCGTTAGCGACACCACAAACCTTCGTTACTACTATTGTTGGCTCACTACCAACCAAACCATCACTGTTGATGGCCACACCTTTACTCCTGGCCAAGAGGTAAAACTCAACAACAACGCAGACAGCACGCGTAACGCTGCGTGTAACACCACGTGGGCAAACGGCAACAACGACTTTAGCGGCGTACTGGGTGGATTCAATATCCCGAACGTGCCTGATGGTAGCTACACGGTAAACTTGGTTGCTTACGACCTTGCGGGCAATAACAACGCTGCAAGTCCAGCAACCTACACTTTCACGCTTGACCGCACCGCTCCGGCTGTTGCAATTACTTCAGTAACCGCAGGGCTCATTAGCGGTACTGCAGACCTTGATGCGACCATTATCTTGACCATTGATGGCGTTGACACGCTACCGTTTACCCCAGCGGCTGACGGTACATGGGCATACGTTGTTGACCCAGCCTTTGGCGAGGGTGCGCACACCGTCGTCGCGACTGCTTACGATGCAGTGGGTAACGAACGCATTGCAACATCATCATTCACTGTACTAGCTCCAGCATCAGAAGATGAAGATGAGCCAGAGGTTGCTGTTAATCCGCAGGGTATTACTTTCCCTCCAGCATTCAACCCAGGTGCGCCTGATGTTCAAGGTGACTCAACCGACAACGGCGCAGCCGTAGAAGGTGATTCAACTGAAAAGACTCCTGCGCAAGCAGTGAACTCAGATGCAAACCAAGGTAAGTTACTTGGCCTTGCATGGTACTGGTGGCTTCTGATTTTAGCTGCAGCTGCAGTACTTGCATGGTGGATTATCGCAGCGGTTCGCCGTCGCAATGCTGATGCATAAAGCATTGAATAGCTAAAAAAGTTATTAAACCATAAAAGCCCTTACAAACGTAAGGGCTTTTTGTTATACTATAAGCAATCGTGAAAACGAAACAAAAACAGATAAAAAAACCGGTCTCGGCTCGCTCTACTCATCGAAAGCCTGTTTCCGTACGCGCGAAAACATCGACGCGACCAGCTTCGAGTCGGCGCGTGACCGCGACAAAGACAACGAAGCCAGCGGCCCGTACAAAAGCGAAAACACCTGTACGAGTGAAGCTCAAGCGAAACACCAAAAAGGTGTTAGTGCCGCACAAAGAGAATGACTTCCGTCCACACCTTATTCGTTTACAGGGGTTAGTGGCAGCTTTTATTATTGCTATTGGCGTGCAAATGGCCTACAACTTTTTTACCACGGGGCAGGTGAACGTCCTGGGGCGCGTTTCTAATATTTCAACAGTCGACTTACTGACGAGTACCAACAACGAACGTATTCACAAAGGCCTGACAAAGCTGGAATTAAATGACGAATTAAGTCGGGCGGCCTTTTTGAAGGCTCAAGACATGTTTAAATACAATTATTGGGCACATACCTCACCAAGTGGTACGCAGCCATGGAAATGGTTTGGCGATGTTGGCTATAACTATAGCTTCGCTGGCGAGAACTTGGCCAAAAATTACCCATCTGCCAGTGCAACGGTGGTGGCTTGGATGGAATCGCCCACGCACCGCGATAATATTTTAAACACACATTATAAAGATATAGGCTTAGCTGTTGTTGATGGCGTCCTGCAGGGGCGCGATACCACCTTAGTGGTGGCACTCTATGGTGCGCCAGTCACGGCCACCGCAGTGAAGGCAGCGCAGGCCGAGGGCTTCTCGTCATCGATGGTAAATGCGCCAACGGGCAGTCCGTTAGAGTACTTTGGGACGGCTATGCAGTCGCTCAGCCCTGTGACGGTAGCAATTCTGGGGCTATTGGCGGTAATTGCCGTTGTTGGTGTCGCGGCGCACCACTACCGAAAGCAGCTACCAAAAGCCTGGCAACGTAGCTGGCGCTTGCATCACGGTATGTACACCTTTGTAGGCATGATTACGCTTGGGGTGCTGGTGATTATTGCTAGCGGCGGCGGGTCGATTTAAGCACGAAAGTTCGCTGTTTAGTAGCCGCCTTATCTGCAATTTCAGTGACAGTCCTCTTTATGTAACCATATCTCTTATGCTATGCTTAAGAATAATAAGCGAGAAAATCGAGGAAGTGATAGCGCGTGGGTATTACAATAAAACGGTCGTTACGGTCGAAGCTATCTGAAATAAAGACATCACAGGCGGTGTTTGTGGCAGCGGCGTTGCTTGTCGCACTCACGACACTTGTGCCACTTGTGGTATTTAATGGCTCGAATGCCTCGGCACTTGAACCCTGGGAGGCTGAGGGGTGGACACAGGTGAGTGCAGATTTTCAAAATACCTGTGCAGTCACGTCGAGCCAGGCACTTTACTGTTGGGGCAGTAACTCAGATGGCCAGCTTGGTAGCAGTACAGTGACTTATAGTAGCCCGCTCCCTGTTGCTGCGAAGGCTGATGGTGCGCTTTTAGGCAAAAGCATACTATCTATGGACGTAGGCGTTGGGCATGTCTGTGTTATTGCATCGGATAATAACGCCTACTGCTGGGGTCGCAATGAGTATGGCCAGCTGGGCAATAATTCAACAGCGACGAGCGCTGACCCTGTTGCCGTCGACACTACTGGGGTTATGGAAGGGGCAGTGCTCGTTTCTATTAGCGTCAGTCAAGATCAGTCTTGTGCTATTTCTGACAGCGGGCATGCCTATTGTTGGGGTGCTAACTACTATGGTCAACTCGGTAATAATTCAACGACAAATAGCCCTGTACCAGTTGCCGTCAACACCAACGGTGCCTTACAGGGCAAAACAATAAAAGCCATCGATGCTGGGCTATGGTACACCTGCGCCATTGCCTCCGATAATCAAGCCTACTGTTGGGGAAACAACGGTAGCGGACAGTTTGGCGATAATTCGATCGCTAACTCTTCGGCACCAGTCGCTGTCGACACAACCGGCGTCTTGCAAGGTAAGACAGTCCTTTCGTTGAGTGCCGGCAGCTCGTCTACCTGCGCTATTGCCTCAGATAACCAGGCGTACTGTTGGGGAAACAACAACACTGGCAAGCTTGGTGATAATACGACCTTCAGTAGTACAGTGCCTGTTGCTGTCAACAAAACCGGTGTTTTAGCCGGCAAAACCGTAAAAAGTATATCTACAGGTTATGGTAATGCTTGTGTCATTGCCTCCGACGACCAAGCATACTGCTGGGGTCGCAATGACAATAATCAACTGGGCAACAACTCAACTGCTAATAGCCTAGTACCGGTTGCCATTGATACAAGCGGTGCCTTGCGGGGTAAGACAGTACAAGCTATTAGTGTCGGACTAGACCACGCTTGTGTCATTGCCTCCGACGACCAAGTGTATTGCTGGGGAGATAACAACGCCGGGCAACTTGGTAACGGCATGTCTACTGGCCAGGCCGCCCCCGCTGCAATAGGGTATCACCCGCAACCACGGCACATTGACGGTGTCACTTTTTCGCAACTATATGGCAAGAAAGTAATGATTATCAATGGGAGCGGGTTTCTTAGCGCTGATGAACTTACCCAGGGGGTTTTCTTTGTCTCGACGGTTGCCATCAACGGTGTTGCGCTTCCAGTGTGTACCGACGGTATGGGTATGAGTGCCGAAGAGGTTGCTGATATGATTGGTGACGCGCCGTGGCCGATTATTGTCAGCGAAACCCCGACCTGCACGCTCGCCGTCCAGGGGGGAGAGGGTGGTAGTCCAGAAAATCTTTTAACATCAACCCAAGCCATTGTCTGGCTAGGTGATGACTTCAACACCGCCCAACCAGGAGTTGTGTCGGTGAATGGGTTTGATATGAGCAGCCTCATGCAGGGGACAATTATCCTCAACGATTATGCGTCTTTTGCCTATAACCAACCGACTGGCGGTGGCAATAATGAAGCTTCTATTAAAACTGGTAATAATCCTTTAACGAACAACCCAACCATTACTAAAAAACCAACTTTCAACGGCACCGCCCCTCCAGGTAGTACCGTAGTGGTCACGGTTAATTCCGACCCCGTTACCTGTACAACCATAGCAGATTCCAACGGCAATTGGTCATGTACACTACCTGCGGCTCTTCCGCCAGGTCAGCATACTGTCACGGTGGTTGTGACTGCGGTTGGCGGTGAAGTGACAAACCTAGGGCCATTTGCGGTGACGGTCGACGGTGAAAACCCTACAGTTCTTGCCCCTCCGAATACTGGTATTTCTGGGCTTTTGCCTAGCCAAGGCACCGCAGAGTATCCGGAACAGCGTCGTGGATTGTGGTTTGCTATGACGGTCGGCAGTATTGCTGTTTTAGGTATGAGCGCCGGTATCCTCGCGTTACGTCGCCGCAGCGCACACCGCAGTTAGGAACGAATAAAAGCTGACCTTTACATTTTGACCCATCTCTGTTACAATTACATACTGATTGTTAACAACATATAAGGAATTAAGAATGACAAAAGCAGTCGTTAAGATCGGTGGCAAGCAGTTCATTGTTGCCGAAAAAGAGACCCTCATGGTGGACCTCCTCCCTGAAGGAACAAAAGAGCT
The DNA here is from genome assembly GCA_964388795.1 of uncultured Candidatus Saccharibacteria bacterium. Taxonomy (GTDB): domain Bacteria; phylum Patescibacteriota; class Saccharimonadia; order Saccharimonadales; family Saccharimonadaceae; genus Microsaccharimonas. Next base: position 37,750 of record CAYMBV010000002.1, read on the forward strand.
CACACTTGACGCGCTGTTGGTCATTGACGGTGACAAAACTACTGTCGGTGCGCCAACGGTCAAAGATGTGAAGGTAACCGCTATGGTTATCGAAGACGAAATTAAGGGCGACAAAGTCCAATACATTCGTTACAAGGCGAAGAAGCGTGTTCACAAGTTGAACGGTCACCGCCAAAAATATTCAAAGATTGAAATTGCATCAATCAAGTAATGAGGAAGCCCTCCGGGGCTTCTTTTTTAACGCAAAAATAACAGAACACACTACCGTAACGCTAAATAGGGAATCATAGAACACATGAACATCGGAATTACCGGGCCACTTGGTGCGGGCAAAGACACGGCTGCAAAATACATTGCTGAGAAAATTAACGGTAAACATATTTCTGGTGGAGACATGTTGCGCGACATGCTCACGACCCTTGGTGTCGAGCCAAAAAAGACCGCGTTGGGCGACTTTGGGACATTTCTTCGCACCCATTACGGCAAAGATTTCATTACCAATCGATACTACCAGATGGTAGAGGAGGGCGAGCACCTCATTGCTAACGGCTTTCGTTCGGTTGTCGAGACCGAGGGGCACAAGGCACATGGAGCGCTGATCGTCTATATTGACGCCCCAGACGCCCTGAGACATACTCGGGTGAGCTCGCGTGGGCGTAATCACGATTCTGTCCATGCCGACGACCTCAAGAAGCTCGACGAGCAGGAACATGCCAGCACGGCAGTTATGGCCGAAAACCTTGGTGCTGTCAGGCATTTAGCCGATGTGGTGATTATGAACGACGGGTCGCTCGAGCAATTACACGCGAAGTTGGACGATTTCATTACCGAGTACGTGCATTAATGCTATAATTAGCTCAATGAACGAGGGTAGAAACTAATGGCCACCGTTATTGCGGTGACTAATCAAAAGGGGGGAGTGGGAAAGACTACCACCTCTATTAACTTGGCGTATTTTCTTGCAAAAGCTGGCAAGCGCACCCTTTTAATCGACTTTGACCCTCAGGGTAACGCTACTAGCGGCCTCGGTATTGAAAAAACCGAACTGACCCATACTATGACCGATGTCGTTAAGGGTGAAGCGCTCCTGCAAGATACTATCATTGCAACGGAACATAAAAACCTTTGGCTTGCGCCCACCACGTCAATTCTTGCCAATACAGAAGTAGAGATGGCACAGGTAGACAAGCGCTTTTCGCGCCTAAAAATTGCTGTCGAGCCAATTCTTGGCACCTACGATTACATTATTATTGATAGCCCGCCAAGCCTCAGCCTTTTAACGGTGAATGGGCTGATTGCGGCCCGGTTTGTGCTTTTACCAGTGCAGGCCGAATTTTACGCGCTCGAAGGCCTAGGGCAGCTGCTCGAGACAATGAAGCTCGTTCGCAAAGGCATGAACCCAACGCTCGAACTTTTGGGTGTACTGCCAACGATGCTCGATAGCCGGACAACGCTCAGTACGCAGGTACACGCTGAAATTAAGCGCCATTTCCCTGGTAAGGTGTTTGACACGACTATTCCACGTAACATTCGTCTTGCAGAGGCGCCAAGTCACGGCATTCCTATTGGGGTGTACGATAAATTCTCTAAGGGTGCTCGTGCCTATAAGGCCCTTGCCAAAGAGGTTATCGAACGTTCTGAAGCAGCGCCAGTGCTGGCTGGGGGTGTCCAGTCATGAGTGCCATGAAAAAAGGGCTAGGCCGCGGGTTCGAGTCGCTCATTCCTACCGACCTTATTGACGATACTTTCAACCCAAACAGTACTTTTGACCCAACGGCGCAACAAGACGAAAAAGTCAGTACGGAAAAAGTCCTGCCACTCTCGAAGCTGCAAGCTAATCCCGACCAGCCACGTCGTACCTTTGACGCAGAGGCTCTTGAGGAGTTGGCAGCATCTATTAAAGAGCACGGTGTCTTGCAGCCAATTATCGTAACGAAAAAGGGCGAGAAATACGAAATTGTTGCTGGTGAGCGCCGTTTTCGCGCCTCAAAACTAGCTGGCCTGACCGAAATACCAGTCATTATTCGTTCACTGACCGACCAAAACCAGCTTGAAATATCACTGATTGAAAACATTCAACGACGCGACTTAAACGCAGTTGAAACGGCAGTTGCGTATGTAAAACTGCGCGATCAATTTAACCTGACGAATGAAAAAATTGCCCAACGGGTGCATAAATCTGTCTCATCGGTGGTCAATACCATGCGGTTATTAAAGCTTCCGAAAGAGGTAGTGACGCTACTTGCCGAAGGCAAGCTGAGTGAAGGCCAGGCCCGTCCACTTATTGGTCAAGATGAAGCGGTGATTCTTGAGGTAGTACCTCGTATTGTTGCTGAAAATTGGAGCGTTCGAAAAGTAGAGCAGTACATGGTGAACCTTAAAAACGCCCAAAACTCTGCAACGACGCAGGGGCAGACCTCACAAGAAATGCAGCATCAGTACGAAGCGCATATCGATGCTTTACGTCAACGCTTTAATGCTAAAGTAGCTATTCGCACCAATGCAAAAGGTGCTGGTAGTATCGTTATTGGCTTTAAAAGCCCAGAAGACCTCGAGCGTATTCAGAAATTACTCGGTTAGCTTGGCTGCCTCGCAGTCCGAAAGGTGTCTTTGTTGAAACCAGAAAATAGCTCCCCGTTTTCCTGGAGTGCCGAGGACTGTCTGAGCGCAGCGAGTTCCGCAGGTGCCCAAGAAGACGAGGGCTATTTTTATGGCTTGAAACAACCAACGCCCTTTCGGACTGCGAGGCAGCCAAGCTAGCCGAATCTACTGTTAGAAAGCTCGTACTTTAGTGAAGGGGAAGATACGCAGTGATACCGGCCCCATGACATCGTAGAGGGGAATCGTCCCCATGCCATTGCGAGAGTCGTACGAAAAACTGCCTTGACGGTGATCGCCGCTGACAAAGAGCTCACCCTCGGGAACAACCTCGTCTACTGTGCCGGTTGTTGGCGAGCCTGGCTCGCCGTGGGTGGAGTCGTCGGGGTTAAAGCCCTGAGGGAATTCGGCGTTATATATAGTAAACTGTCCGTTTTTTAGCACCACGCGTTCGCCAGCAAAAGCGATGACACGCTTGACGATATACTGGTCATCGCGGGACTGACTATAGTGAGGGTTTTCGAAAACAATAATTTGGCCACGTTTTGGCACATAACTTTTGCCCTGAAGAGCAGCAATGGTAACAGGAACACGGTTGACGATGAGCCGATCACCAGTGTACATGGTGGTTTCCATGCTAGGCCCGACCACATTATAGCTACGAAAAACAAATGAATTAATTAAGACAGTACCCACAATAACGCAGGTGACAAAAATGATGAGACTGAGTAAGTCTTTGAGGAAGGGGTGGCGAGTAAAAAAAGTCGCTTCCATAAGCTCTCTTTATTATACCGCTTACGTCCACAAAAGACTAGGTAAATGCTTACGGAAATCTTGGCAATAAAGTATAATTGGTAGAAGTGTATGAAACATAAACGATCCTCATCGTCGGTCGATGGGTTTATCCCTCGACGCAACGGCAGCCAACTTGGCGAACGTCACCTCCTCGGCTCACCGAGCGCTCCTGCTCGTAAAGAACTCCGAAGTGAAGACGACCTGACAAGCGAGTATGCCCTAGGGGCGCCGCGTCCCAATAAAGAACTAGGGCGGGCCGATAGGGTAGGAGCGGGCGGTCTTTTGTCTGATGCGGAAACCTCAGACTTAGACGATTCTTTACGCAACCTTGAGGCACTTGATGATGGCTCTGACGGGAAATACCCCCGTCAGCGTAAACTGTCGCGCAAAGAACGTCGCCGTATTAAAAAAGACAACCGAACACGGGCCCAAAGAATACGCCGACGCATTATTTTGGGTATCGTCTGGCTATTAGTTGCTGTCCTTATTGCTGTTGGTGGGTACGTCGCGTTTAAGGCATTTCGCGCGACAGGCAACGTCTTAAACGGTAATATCTTCGATATTCTGACCCAGAACGAGCCGCTCAAGCAAGATGCCAATGGGCGCAGTAACTTCCTGATTCTGGGAACCTCCGAAGATGACAAGGGGCATGATGCAGGGTGGCTGACAGACTCAATGATGATTCTTAGCATTGACCAAAAAAATAAGAATGCGTACACCTTTAGTATTCCTCGCGACCTGTACGTCGACTATGGTCGCGCCTGCTTCTCAGGCTATAAGGGTAAAATTAACGTGTACTTTAGTTGTGTTAGCAACGGTACCGACGACGCAGCCGAGCAAGAGCGCCTGACGCAGACACAGAAGTTTATTGGAGATATTGTTGGTATGGATCTTCAGTACGGTGTTCACGTGAACTATACGGTCATGCGTGATGTTGTCAATGCGATTGGCGGCAGTATTGATGTAACAATTCAAAGTCGCCACCCACTTGGGTTACTCGACAGTAACTTCGACTGGAAATGCGGGGCAACCTACTATGAAAAGATTAAAAAATGTCCACCAGACGGTCACTTTATTCAGTATCCAAACGGCCCCGCAACTCTCGATGCCGAGCATGCACTGTACCTCGCGCAGGCTCGTGGTCACGGCGCACCGACGTATGGGTTTGAGCAGTCTAACTTCGACCGTGAACGCAACCAGCAGATGATTCTTGTTGCTATTCGCGACAAGGCGTTAAGCGCCGGAACGCTCACGAATGTTAGCGCCGTGACTGGTCTTATCGACGCATTAGGCAAGAACTTACATACCAACGTGCAGACAAAAGAGGTACGAACGCTAATGGCGCTTGCAAAAGACACACCGTCGTCTGCTATTAAGTCTATCGACCTGTATAGCCGCGAAGAGCCAATGTTCACGACAGGCACTATTCCTGGTGCGGGTAGCTCGGTGTATCCAGCGGCTGGTATTTTCAACTATGGCCAGCTACAAGCTTACCTAAAGAAACAGCTCACCTCTGACCCGGTCGCCCGTGAGGCTGCTGCGGTGACGGTTTTGAATGGTAGCGATGTCTCTGGCGTCGCGCAAACACTCGCTATTTCTCTTGAAGCGAAAGGCTTTACGATTGATGAAGTCAACAATGCGCCAGACGGCACCTATGAGCCAATCGAAATCTATCAGCTTAACAGCGACATGCCAGCAACAGCAGCAAAACTGGCTGCATTGTACGGCGTGACACTCAAACAAAATACCCCACCTGTCACGGTGACGGGCGATACAGACTTCCTGATTATTATCGGCAGCGGTAGCGTGGTACAATAGGGCATATATGGAGTTTTTAAAACTTGTTCGTAAGCGTTCGTTTATTAGCGAATTAGTTTACACAGTCTTGAATATAGGCCTGGCGATTGCCGTCTTGTTGGTGGTGCGCTATACAGGGGCGATCTGGCTAGCGGTGCTGTTGGTAGCGCTGAGTAAGTGGCGTGTCTTCGCGGTTCGCCCTCGCTATTGGTGGGCTAACCTACGGTCAAATACCGTCGACTTTATTGTCAGCATTAGTTTCGTGGTACACATGTACACGGTGAACGCATCACCACTGTCTGACTCGAGGCAGCTCATTATCTTAGTTCTTCTTACCTTGCTCTATATCGGCTGGCTTTTGTTCGTGAAGCCGCGCTCAAAGCGTGTGTATGTGGCAGCGCAGGCGGCTGTAGCAGTATTCTTGGGTACAGCTGCGCTCTTTACTATGACCTACAACTGGCCGGTATCGTTGGTGGTCATTGGTATGTGGGGGATAGGCTACGCGGCAGCTCGCCATGTGCTTGGTGCGTACGATAACGAAACCCATGGGTTGTTTTTAGGACTTGCCTGGGGACTCGTCTTTGCCGAGATAGGCTGGGTTGCCTACCACTGGGCTATTGCGTATCCGTTGCCGATCGTCAACAGTCTACTGCTGCCTCAAGTTGCAATAATTACAACACTCGTCAGTTTCTTGGCGTATAAAATTTACGACTCGTTTTATCATCACTCAAAAATTCGCATGAGCGATGTCCTACTGCCACTACTATTCACTATTAGCGTCCTTGTGGTCATTTTGCTGGTGTTCAACCGTGTTGGCACGGCGCTGTAGCAAGAGCGTTAGGCAAGTTTTTCGAGTAAAATTCCGTACTCTTGCGTCTCACTGAGTACCAACCCGTGAAGAGCGGCCTCTTTGATGATTGCCGGGTGTTGCTCTGGGTCGGCTTCCAGGATGAGCTTGCCGCCAAGGACAAGCTTATCTTTGGTTTGTGCCAAAAGTTTGAAGATAAGCGACAAGCCGTGGTTATCGGCGAACAAAGCTCCAGCTGGCTCGTGGTCGGTTTCTTTTGAGCGTTCCCATTCGGGATCGACGTAGGGGAGGTTGGCGATGATAATGTCGGCAGTAAAAGGGTAGGCGTCGAGTAGGTCTCCAAGGAGAAGGGCGACTTCGGCGTGAAGGCTGCTGGCGTTATCTTCGGCCACCCTAAGGGCATGGCGACTAATATCGGTCAGCGCAACGTCTAGTTCTGGAAACTCGAGCTTTGCGGTAATGCCGAGGGCGCCACTACCGGTGCCAATATCAGCCAAGCGTAGCGGATGGTCAACGGCTAGGCGTGTGTTTGACGGAACAGCACGTCGAAGGAGTTCGATAAGCGCTTCAGACTCGGGTCGCGGAATGAGTGTTGCGGTCGTTACTTTAAATTGTCGGCCGTAAAACTCTTTGTGGCCGATGATATAGGCCACAGGAACTCGGTCGATGCGTAGGTCAAGGCGTGCATTGGCAATCTCGATAGTACGTCGCTCAAGCGTGTCGCTGCCGTGGCCGTGTAGCCAAGTGCGCGGTTTGCGGATAGTATGGGCTAAAATAAGCTCGGCATCGAGACGGGCACTGGGAATACTGGCAGATGAAAGCTGTCGCGTTGCATCGTTAAGCCACCCCTCGACAGTAAACGAGGCAAGACGCCTACTGGGCGTTTCCGGCGGCAAGTTCTCGCTCATACGCTTGTAGATGCTCCACTAAATCGTCGATACGACCGTCCATAGCCTGAGGAATTCCCGAGCGGCTGTAGCCGATGCGGTGGTCGGTAATGCGGTCTTGCGGGAAGTTGTAAGTACGGATTTTTTCGCTACGGTCACCAGAGCCAATGAGACTACGACGCTCGGCGGTCAGCTTGGCATTTTCTTCGTCAATCTTTTGTTGTAGCAGTCGAGAACGCAGGACGCTCATGGCCTTTTCTTTGTTTTTTAGCTGTGACTTTTCGTCTTGGTTGGTGACGACCATACCACTAGGGACGTGGGTAATACGTACGGCAGAGTCGGTGGTGTTTACAGACTGCCCACCGTGGCCAGAGGCGCGGTAAATGTCGATGCGTAGGTCGGCCGGGTTAATTTCGATATCTGTCTCTTCGGCCTCGGGAAGGACGGCAACGGTGACGGTACTGGTGTGAATGCGGCCTTGGCTTTCGGTTGCTGGGACGCGCTGTACACGGTGCACACCAGATTCAAATTTTAGCTGCGAAAAGGGGGCGTCGCCCTTGGCGCTAAAGACAACTTCTTTGTATCCGCCAGTGTCGTTCGAACTTTCGCTGAGGAGCTCTGTTTTAAGGTTGTGCGTTTCGCAGTAGCGTAGGTACATACGGTAGAGTTCGGCGGCAAAGAGGCTGGCTTCGTCGCCACCAGCGCCAGCGCGGATTTCAACGATGACGTTTTTATCGTCGTTGGGGTCTTTTGGTGCCAGCATGGCGAATAGGTCATCTTCTAGTTGCGCAAGCTGCGCCTCGGCGTCGGCGACTTCGGCCTTAGCAAGCTCAGCTAGTTCGTCGCCACCGCTTGCAAGGTCGCGCGCTTCTGCAAGCTGCGCCTCGAGGGTTTCGCGAAGAGTTGCCTTTTCAAGTATGTTTTGTAGCTCGATGAAGCGTTTGTTTTTCTTGGAAAAATCAGGGTCACTATAAGCGGTAGGTTGCGCTAAAAAAGTATCGAGAGCGGTCTTCTCGGCAATAAGTTCAGCAGTGTTGAGTTCAATACGTGGCATAATCACTACAAATTATAGCACGTTTACCTCTGTTTGGCAGCAAGAAAGCGACTTTCACAGTATAATAAAATGAATATGAAAAGTATGGTCGCAGCGATGAGACACGGTATTCTATGGGTCTATCACAAAACCCACTGGTTTACCGACGCCGAGGCGTGGGCGGTGTTTCGCTTCTTTGCCATTGGTGAAACGATCACGTGGACACTGTTGATTAGCGGTATCATCTATCGCCGACTAGAACTTCCAGAGGCAGCGTCGGTGGTGTCGTTTGCAGGGCATATCCACGGTATTATGATGGTGCTGTACTGTATCATTATTGTGGTTGTTGCGCGGAGCATGCGGTGGGGGATTATTCGCATGGTGCTTGCGGTTGGTGCGGGTGTGCCGCCGTTTGGGTCGCTTGTTTTCGAGAAAATCATGGCGTACCGACGCAAAAAATATCCAGTGTACGTACAGCCGCCAGTAGGTTACGACGAATAAAAAGAGCCCCAGAGCGGGGTTCTTTTATGTCGGCGATGTGTCTTAGTTGCTGTCGGCTTTCTTGGCCTTGTTAGCAGCAGCTTTCTTGGCCTTGTTGGCAAGTTCTTGCTTGCGAGCTTCAGCGGCAGCAGCACGGTTCTTGAAGCGGTCGACACGACCTTCGGTGTCGATAATCTTCTCTTCACCAGTAAAGAATGGGTGAGAGGCACTCGAAATGTGTACCTTTACAAGTGGGTATTCGTTGCCGTCTTCCCATTTAATTGTTTCGGTGGTTTGTGCAGTTGACTGGGTCAAGAACGCAAAACCGGCGACGTCATCGCTAAATACGACGGGCCTATAGTCGGTTGGGTGTAAATTGCTTTTCATAATCTGGACTATTATATCTGTTCTTGGTTGTTTTGTCTAGGGGTATAGTGTATTGTTATGGCAACTCGTCAGGCTACCTACACCTAAAACAAGAGAGAGGAGGTGGGGGCGATGAGGACGTTCTTTCAGAAGTATCGCGGAATCCTAGGATTTAGCGGCCTAGCGGCACTCTTTTTGGCAGCGGTAGTATGGGCTAACACAACCCATACGCTCGATGCGCTACGATTCTTGGCGGGAAGTGTCGTCGGGATAGCGTGCCTCTTGCTGCTCGCAGGTCTTTTGCAGCTTGCAATTGAGCAAACGCGTAATTGGCAAGCGGTAAAGTTTCGCGCCAAGGAGGCGACGAAGCGGGAAGCGCAGCTCCAGCAGAACGCCACGCACCTCGCACAGGAGGTCGAAGACTGGCTACGCTCCGACGAAGAGCGACGCCAGCTTTACTACGGTGATCCGCAGCGATTTGAGCCACCCGCTTCACAGCGCAAGCCTGGGCAGCCCATCTGAGAACATACACAATCCCCCGTATCTTTAGTGTCGAGAGCAGTAAATTGCCCCGCTGAAGATGCGGGGTAATTTACTTTTTTTGGTAGATTTTTACGAGTATAATAGGAATAACCATAATCACAAAGGAGTCACTATGGCAAAAGTGGTACATGTCAACGACAAGATTATCAAAATTGTGACAGAAAACGGTGCTTTAGGGTGGGTATTCTTCACCGCATATATAGGGGCGGTTGTGTATTTCTTTCAGCTCGATTTAACTTTCTGGGGGTTTGTTATTGCCTTAATTAAAGCAGCGTTTTGGCCCGCTTTTGTTCTGTTCGAAGTACTGGGCGCACTCGGGGTGGCATAGTCGCTGGACAACCCCTGTAAAAATTGCTATAATAAAAGGGTAACGAGTTTTAATGAAACACCCGATCGCAAGTTACTCCTGAACACTCAGGCGCGAACGGGGAAGTAAAAGGAGTAATATCATGGCTATTGAAGTCGATATTAAACAGCTGCTCGAAGCTGGTGTCCACTTTGGTCACAAAACGAGCCGTTGGCACCCAAAGATGGCGCCATACATCCACAGCAAGCGTCAAGATGCACACATCATTGACCTCACTAAGACTGTTGAAGGTCTTGAAAAGGCATTGCCTTTCCTGACTGCAACCGCAGCCGCTGGCAAACCAGTTCTTTTTGTGGCAACGAAAAAGCAAACAAAAGACCTCGTCAAGCAAACTGCCGAGGCGTTAGGACAGCCATACGTTACCGAGCGTTGGCTTGGTGGTATGCTGACAAACGTCAACACCATTTCATCACAAATCAAGAAGCTTAAAGAACTTGAACGCAACATGGCGTCGGGTGCTTTCGAGAAGAAATACAACAAGCTTGAAGTCCAACGTTTCCAAGAGGAAATCGACGAACTGAACAAGAAGTACTCTGGCGTGAAAGACCTTTCAGGCAAGCCGGGTGCGCTCTTTATTATCGACGTTATTGGTGATGTTAATGCCATTAACGAAGCAAAAACTCTAGGTATTCCTGTGGTTGCCTTGGCTGATACAAACGTCGACCCAAGCCGCGTGGACTACGTTATTCCTGGTAACGACGACGCTATTAAGGGTGTTGCCGTCATTCTTGACTACGTTCGCCAAGCAGTTGAAGCTGGGAAGGGTGTGAGCAAGAAAGATAAAGAAGGGGAGGCGTAGGTCTATGGCTGTATCAGTTGAAGACATCAAGAAGCTAAAAGAACTGACTGGTGTTGGCCTGAGCGACGCGAAGAACGCGTTGGTTGAGGCAAACGGTGATTTCGATAAAGCACTGGAAGAAATGCGTAAGAAAGGCCTGACGAAGGCTGAAAAGAAGGCCGACCGCGAAGCTCTCGAGGGTATCATTGATAGCTACGTTCACGGTGGCCGTATTGGCGTGTTGGTTGAAGTTAACTGTGAGACCGACTTCGTTGCTCGCACCGAAGGTTTCAAAGACTTTGCTCACCAAATTGCCCTCCAGGTTGCTTCTATGGCTCCTGAATATGTTTCTGAAAGCGACATTCCAGCCGAAGAGCTCGAGCGAGTTCGCGAAGAAGCAAAAGCAAGCGACGCCCTTAGTGGCAAGCCAGCTGAGATGGTCGATAAGATCATTGACGGCCAGGTAAAGAAGCACTTTGCAGACAAGGTCCTTTTGAGCCAGGCATACATTATGGACGACAGTAAAACCGTCGAGGAATTCCTCAAGGAAACTATCGCAAAGACTGGTGAGAACGTGGTCATTCGTCGTTTCAAGCGTATTGAGCTTGGTGTGAACGACTAATAGTATTCACAGCATCACTTATGAAAAACACCTCGCTAATAAGCGGGGTGTTTTATTTAATCTTTTGATGACCTAGGTGGAACATTTGCGTGGCGGTAAAACGACCAATCGAGTTCGGTTCAACATAGCCGAACGCTCCATCGACGTGCACTCGAGGCATAAGGTCCTGCTTGTAGTGCGCCCCAATAGCCTCTAATGTATCCTGGAGTGTCCCAAGGAAAGGGTCGCTTGCATAGTGGTAGTAGTCACGTAGGACACGGGGGTCGTAAGTATTAAATCTCTCGGGAATAGGCAGGATGATATTTGCTCCATCGCCCTGGTCGTCGTAGATGTGTTCGTGAGAGAATTGAGTCGTTGCGTATTCCTCGGTGCGTGCGCGGATAAGGGCGCGAATACTAAAGTGCGCCTGATTGAGGTAAGCCGTGAGGGCGCGTCGCCGCTCATCAATCGCAAGTCGCTTTGATCCTTCAATATCCCAGCGGGCAATAAACGCATTGGGTGCAATGGGGTCGTCGTACTCTAGGGCTGCGCCTAGTGACCCGTAGTTTTTACTCAGGGTCTGCAGGTAGGCGGTCTGGCTGGCTATTGTCGCGATGCTTTTTTGGTTTTCGGTAAACAACGTAAGCAGGGCCTGTTCGTCTGGTAGTTGCTCGATAGCTCCGTCTAGCTCAACGGGCGTGAAAGAGTGTTGCAGCGCGCCCACCTGTTCTCCGTCGTGACTGAGGGGTAGGGTGTAGATGATTTGAGGCCCCTCGTCGTTAATACTGCTCTGGGTGAAGCGTGGGTGACGGGGGTTGTCGAGTACTTGCTTAAGGCTGGTATGAGGCAGCAAGACGGCGCGCCTTAAGACAGAGGTGTCGCGAAAACGGAGACGCGAAGGGCTGACGTTATGTGCGTTGCTGTGCCCAACGGGAAAGGCGACCGTTTCTCCAGGGGTGCGACTAAAAGCGACCGTACTGTCGTAGTCGCTGGAAAGATAAGAGAGCTCCTCGTTAATAACGGCAAGTTCGCCTTTGATAACCCCGAGGGAGTCCTGTACCTCAGGTGCGGCTGAAAACCGCGCGAGACCACTCACAAGTGCTGGTGTGTGCATTATTAACTCTATTATAACACTTTCAATACAATATAGCAATATAAAACAGAGGTGAAATGTCATCGAATCTTGAAATAAATGCTGTATAATAGAAAAAGATAAGAAAGCGAGACCTATGTTTAATACAAAGCAATACGAAGACCGTTTTACTGCCGCTGTGGCGCATTTTGAAGACGAACTGAAAAAGGTACGCACCGGCCGTGCCCACCCCAGCATGCTTGATAGCGTCCATGCCGAAGTGTATGGCCAGAAGATGCCTCTTAACCAAGTAGCAAACGTTATGGCACCCGAGCCGCAACTCCTCACGATTACGCCGTTTGATCCATCAAACCTCCAGGCAATTGTGGCGGCAATTCGTGCCGACCAAACCCTTGGCCTTAACCCAAGCGACGACGGCCGCCTGATTCGCGTGCCAATTCCACCGCTAACCGAAGAGCGTCGCAAGCAAATTGTGAAGCAAACCTCTGAAAAAGTAGAAGAGGCAAAAATCACTTTGCGTAATATTCGCCAAGATGCCCAAAAAGAAGCAAAACGCCTCAAGGATGCGAAAGAGATTTCCGAAGACGACCAGAAGCGTGCTGAGAAATCGATTGACGACCTTATGGCAACCTTTAATGGTGCCATTGATACTGCCTTTAAGGCTAAAGAGAAGGATATTCTTACCCTCTAATGCCCACAAGCGAATCACCGATTATCCCTAACCACGTGGGATACATCGTCGATGGCAACCGCCGCTGGGCAAAGAAACATGGTCTGCCTGCCTATGAGGGTCACTTGGCGGGACATGCGATTTTAACCGATATCGCTGTTGCGACTTTCGATCAGGGCGTAAAATACATGTCTGTTTATGTCTTTTCAACCGAAAACTGGAAGCGGAGTGCCGATGAGGTAAAACGCCTGATGGGGTTGGTACTGAAAATCCTCACGGCCGATTTACCTTTGTTTCATAAACACAATATTCGTCTTCGGGTGATTGGTTCGCCGCACAATGTCCAGCCAAATATCTTGAAGGCAATTAAGAACGCCGAAGCCGAGACAGCGGGTAATACCGGTGGAACACTGGTTGTCTGTTTCAATTATGGGGGTCAGTTGGAAATTACCGATGCGGTTAAAAAAATTGTTCAGTCTGGCATTGCGGCCGACGATATTACCGAAGAGACGATTACTCAAAACTTATACGCACCCGACGTCCCTCCGCTCGACCTGATTGTACGCACTAGCGGTGAACAGCGCCTGTCAAACTTTATGTTATGGCGTTCGGCCTACAGTGAGCTCATGTTTGTGAAAAAGACTTGGCCCGATATGACAAAAGACGACGTGGTCGCTATAATGAAAGAATATGGAATGCGTCAACGCCGCTTTGGCGGGTAAAATGCTACGCAACTCGTAAGTAGGAAGGGAAAACCAGGGGAGTATGCTGTTTCTAGGAATTATCATTGGCCTCATTGTACTGGTTGTTTTAGTGTCGCTTCACGAGCTAGGGCACGCCATCGTCGCTCGTCGCAATGGCGTTGGCGTCGAAGAGTTCGGTATTGGGTTTCCACCGCGCGCATATAAGAAAAGGCTCAAAAATGGTATCTTGTTTACGCTAAACTGGCTCCCACTGGGTGGTTTTGTGAAGCTACAGGGCGAGCATGACGCCGACACCAAAGAAGGCGATTATGGCGCGGCAACCTTTTGGCAAAAGACGAAAATTCTTCTTGCCGGGGTCTTTATTAACTGGATAACCGCTGTCGTACTGCTGTCAATTTTGGCTGTTTTTGGGCTACCGAAAATAATTCCCGACCAGTTCACTGTACCCTCTGATACGGTAGCTGTTTCGACGCCAGTGCAGCTAGGGCAGTTAGTTGGGGGCTATCCAGCCGATGCGGCCGGTCTTAAGTCTGGCGATGCCATTATTTCTTTCGACGGCACGCCAATTACCAGCGCTCAACAGATTATTGATATCAGTAAAGAGCGACGTGGTGAGACGATTCCAGTGACGTACGAGCGAAAAGGCGAGCAGGCCACCGTTGACGTCACGCTGCGCGATGCCGATAGCGCCGTATTTGGTGCAGGGCTTGGACAGCAAAATTACGTGAAAGCAACGTGGTCGGCACCGATTGTTGGCGTTGTGACGACGATGCAATATACATGGGCAACCTTTCAGGGGCTCGGTAATTTAGTCGTTGATTTCTTCGGTGGACTTATAGGGCAGTTAAGTACGAGTCAGGAGACGCGGCAGGCGGCAACGCAAAAACTCAATGAGGCCAGCGCTAGTGTGGCGGGGCCGGTGGGTATTTTAGGGGTGATTTTTCCAGCAGCCAGCCAGGCAGGGTTTATGCAAATTGTCTTTTTGGCGGCTATTATCTCGCTCACCTTGGCTGTCATGAACGCGCTACCAATTCCATCGCTTGATGGCGGCCGCTGGTTTGTGACGGCTGTTTTCAAACTATTTAAGAAACCACTCTCAAGGGAGCGCGAGGAAAAGATTCATGGTATCGGCTTTATGATACTCATGTTGCTTTTCGTCGTTATTACGATCGCCGATGTCACCAAACTCTTCTAGTCCACAGGTGCCAGAGCAGGCGCCAGAGGGGCACCCCGAGGTGCCCGTTACGCCACGTCGGCCTTCGCCTCGGCTCCGTAAGGCGGCACTGGCGGTGGGGCTGGTTGTTTGGGTTTTCTTGGCGTTTATGCTGGCGCAGGCGGTGGGTATCGTACTCGTCCAGGGGTTGCAGTGGCTCGGGGTACCACTTGCGTCAGTTGATGACGCATTGTTCACTACGGTAGCGAATCTTTTTGTGTACACCCTCGCGCTGGCACTCATTATTGGCCTGCCGTGGTTGATTAAAAAATCACGCACTTCACCCGAAGAGCTAGGGGTGAAACGGCCTCGCTGGACAGATATTTTCTGGCTCATGGGTGGTGTGGTTGCGTACGTCATTTTGACCGTTGCCGTGACGGTCACAATGCGGCTACTCGTTCCCGACGCCAATTACAACGAGCCACAGGACACTGGCTTTAGCGGCGTGACAACTTCGTGGCAATTTGCCCTAACGTTTATTAGCTTAGTGATCGTACCGCCACTGGCTGAAGAATTTATCTTTCGTGGCTATTTATTTGGTAAATTACTGAAATACGTCCCAGCGACGCTTGCCGTACTACTGAGCGCCGGATTGTTTGCTGTCGCGCACGGGCAATTTAATGTCGCTCTCGACACCTTTGCATTGGGGGTCGTTTTGGCGGTGCTACGCATCAAGACGGGGAGTATTTGGGCGTCGGTGGCACTCCATGCGTTAAAGAACGGGGTAGCTTTCTATTTTCTCTTTGTAAACCCGCTCGTTCTCTAGTAAACTAGAGAGGTTATGCGAGTCTCACATTTATTTACAAAAACACTCAAACAAGCGCCTGCTGACGAAGTTGCTAAAAATGCGCAGCTATTAATCCGCGCCGGCTTTGTGTACAAAGAAATGGCCGGTGCCTACGCTTACTTGCCGCTCGGGTTGCGTGTATTAGAAAACATCAAGCAAATTGTTCGTGAAGAAATGAATGCGATTCACAGCAACGAACTTATTATGACCAGCTTGCAGCGCCGCGAGGTGTGGGAAAAAACCACGCGCTGGAATGACGATGTTGTCGATGTTTGGTTCAAAACTCGCTTAAAAGACGACACAGAAGTGGGGTTGGGCTGGAGCCACGAAGAACCAATCGTTGAGATGATGAAAAACTACGTCCATAGCTACAAGGACCTACCGGTCAGCCTATACCAGATGCAGACCAAAATGCGCAATGAACTACGTGCCAAGAGTGGCATTATGCGTGGCCGCGAATTTATCATGAAAGACATGTATTCTTTCCATGCCACGAAAGAAGACCTAGAAGCGTACTACGAGCAAGCCATCGAGGCCTACAAGCGTGTCTACGACCGCCTTGGCATTGGCGACGATACGTACGTTACTTTTGCAAGTGGCGGCGCCTTTACCAAGTTTAGTCACGAGTTCCAAACCATTTGCGAAGCAGGGGAGGACGTTATCTATCTGCATCGTGAAAAAAACATTGCCATCAACGAAGAGGTTATTGACGACGCGGTTAAAGAGCTAGGTATTTCGCGTGATGAACTCGAGGCGGTGAAAACCGCCGAAGTAGGGAATATCTTTAACTTTGGAACGCAGAAAACCGACGAGATGGGGCTGCTATACACCGACGCTGATGGCCAGCAGAAATCGCTGCACATTGGTTCATACGGTATTGGTATTACCCGTGTCATGGGGGTTATTGCTGAAAAATTGAGTGACGAAAAGGGGCTCGTATGGCCTGAGAATATCGCTCCGTACAAGGTGTATCTTGTGAGTATTGGCGATGTCACCGAGCAGGCGACTGCTGTCTACGAAAAACTCCAAGCTGCCGGGGTGACTGTCCTCTTTGACGACCGTGATGAACGTCCTGGTGCGAAATTTGCCGATGCCGAATTGATAGGCCTGCCGTACCGTGTTACCATTAGTGATCGCCTGGTGAGTCAAGAGAAGCTTGAATTCTCGCGCCGTACTGATGGTGAAGTCGAGTTGTTGACACTCGATGAGCTGCTTGCTAAAATAGCATAAATAGAGATGTGAGATGGACTCCCTACGCTATATATAGCGTAGGGGGTTACTTTGCAGAGAGATCATGTCTTTGTTGAAATGAAAGAGAGAAGTGAGAATAATGAAGAAACAATATCAAATTACCCTTGATGGCAAGAAAGAACTCGAGCGAGAGCTTGAGGATCTTAAGTCACGCCGTGGGCTTGTCGCCGATAAAATCTCTGAAGCACGTGACTTCGGTGACCTTAGCGAAAATGCAGAATACGACGCCGCTCGTGAAGAGCAAGGTATCCTTGAGACACGTATTGCTGAAATTGAAGACATTATTAACAATGCTGAAATTATTAAGGCGAGCAAAAAGAGCACCATTGGCCTGGGCAGTCGCGTTGAACTAAAAACTGGTGCGAAAACAGTTGTGTACACTATTGTTGGCTCGGTTGAGGCAGATCCACTTGAGGGCAAGGTGAGTAACGAATCTCCAATCGGCATGGCATTGTATGGCAAAAAAGTCGACGACAAAGTGACCATCAGTACGCCTAAGGGCGACATCAAGTACACCGTTGTTGCGGTTGGGTAAGGGTTTCTAGCGATGCAGCTGGGAGGGCAACACAGAACGAAACGACGTTGGTGGGTTGCCCTCCTTGTTATTTTTGTTGTGCTATGTAGCGCTGCGGCGACTGTGTATCTACTAAAAACGGTGAACCATGCGCCAATTGTCGAGACTCCGTCGACAACCGACCAGAAAGCCACCCAAACACCACCACCTCCGCCGAGTATTGTGCTAACGCCGAACACGACCATCCAAGAAATTATTAAGAAAAATAAAGCCTACGATGTCGGCGTAGCTCTGCAGGATATTTCAACCGGTGACCACAGGGCATACGGATCAAAAAGCCGCTTTACAGCCGCAAGTACCGGTAAGCTTCTGACGGCTGCTGCGTATTATCATGAGGTGGAGGCTGGAAAGCGAAAACTTAGCACAGTAATCGGTTCGCGGACTGCCCAGGAACACCTGCGTTTAATGATTAACCAGAGCAACAACGACTCCTGGGTGCGCCTTGAGCTGTATCTTGGGTTACAGACTATTACCAACTACGCGGCCTCGATTAACTGTGATTATATTACGAACGGCAATACGATTACCGCGGCCTCTATGGCATCCTTCTTGTCCGACCTGTATAGCGGTAAGCTTTTGAACGAAGCGCACACGAAGCAACTCTTGTCGTATATGCAACATACTAACTGGGAAACATTAATTCCAGCGGCAGTACCCGACGGCATTACCGTGTACCATAAGTATGGCTTGCTATCGTGGGTGATTCACGATGTTGCTATTCTTGCCAAAGGCGATAAAGCTTACGCCTTAACGGTGTACACCGCTGGGAAAGACTACAATAGTAATAGTGCGCGTGAAGCAATTATTGCCGCAGTAACGAAAGCGGCCGTTGCGCAACTTTTTCCTGAAATCACACCTCAATCGGCGACCCCGTAGTAACAAAGGGCTTGCAGGGCAAGTCGTTTATTACTATACTAAATATAGTAATAAAAAGGGGAACAGACATGACAAAGATTGCCGTATTGGTAGGAAGTATTCGCGAGGGCTCGCTCAACCACGCTTTTGCAAAAGCGGTCGAGGCGCAGCTGCCAGAGGGGGTAAGCTTCGACTACGTACAACTTGGAACATTACCGCTCTTTGATCAAGGCCAAGAGGAATCTATGCCGGCCGAGGTAATAGCACTCAAGCAAACTATTGAGGCTGCCGACGGTGTCTTTGTTGTAACGCCAGAGTACAACCGCGGCTATCCGGGTGTCCTGAAGAACGCCATCGACTGGGCATCTCGCCCAGGTGGTCAGAACTCATTTAACGATAAGCCGTCGGTGCTTGCCGGTGTCTCAGGCGGCTCTCTTGGGGCAACCCAAGCACAGTCGCAGCTACGGAATGTGCTTGTGTACTTAAATACACACCTGATGGGGCAGCCAGAGGCGTACATTAACGGGCGTACTTTCTTTGCGGAAGACGGCTCCGTTGTTGATGGTTCGCAGGCTTTTGTACAGTCATACGCGCAGGCGCTTGCAAAGCATATCACTCGCTACGCATAAAGTGGTATCATAAAAGCATGAAACAAGCACGGGGGTATAAGAGCGCTATTAGTATTGTTGCTGCGGCACTCTTTTCAATAGTCGGCGCCCTTCTCTTTGTTCCAGTTGCCTCAACGTTTGCGGCGGGCAGTACAAATAACTTTGTTATTTCGTCATTCGACATTGCCTACAAGTTGACCCGAGATACGGATAATCGTTCGTTCTTGGAAGTCACCGAAACCATTACTGCTGAATTTCCTTCAACCAATCAAAACCATGGCATTGAACGTATTTTACCGCTTGATTACGACAACCACCCCGTCAACCTTACGGTTCAAAGTGTCGTCGACGCTCGAGGGGTGCCCCTTAAGTACGCACTCGATAGCCAGGGGAATGGTACGACCATTGTTCGTATTGGTGACGCGGATCGGTATGTTCACGGGACTCAAGTCTATAAAATAGTCTACACCCAGCAAGATGTCACCCGTGCATACGCCGATACACAGCGCGATGAGTGGTACTGGGATACCAATGGCGTGGGGTGGCAAGTGCCAATCCAACACTTAACAGTCTCGGCTACTTTAGGGAATGACGTGCAAGCCGCCTTAGTTGACTCACCACGCTGCTATCGAGGGGTGAGCAGGGCGACATCATCGTGTACCATACAGCAAACAGAGGCCGGGGCCTTTACGGTTGAAGCGTTTGGCCTTGGAAGAGGGCAAAATATCACTATCGCTTTCGGTTTTTCACAGGGTACTTTTGCGCCGCATCCGTTTTCACTCTGGGAGACCCTCGTGCGTTATTGGCCGATACTCCTTGGTATCACAACAGTTCTCGGGGGTATTATCTATAGCGTGCTGGTGTGGGTGCTGCAGCGACGTAAGTATCGCACTAGTGAAACCCAGCCGGTAGTCGTTGAATATATTCCACCTCGTGGCACAAGCGTCACTATTGCCAGTAACGTTATTACCCCAAAGGGTTCTATGATGAGTGCGCAAATTATTGACCTAGCGGTTCGGCATGTGATTGAGATTATTGAGATGAAGCCAAAAGGTTTATTTCGGTCAGCGAAGTACGACATTAAAGTTATTGCCGACCCATCGCAACTACTCGCAGAAGAGCAGGAAATCATGAGCGACCTGTTTTCGACCCTGCCAACAGTCGGGCAGAGGGTCGATTTGTCGAGTCTTGGTACTGGCTTTATGATGCGTGCCGCTGATAATGCTCAAAAAACGAAGGCACTTATTGAGCAGTACGGTATTTACGAAAAGTCACCAATGCATGCACAGTTCCTGCGGGCGTGGGGTGTTGGTTTTATTGTCTTTGGCATACTGACCTTATCGCCATTGGTGTTTATTCTTGCGTTCATGATGATGTTCCAAGCTCATACGTTCCGCCGCCTCACCGATAAAGGCTTGGTGCTACGCCGATATCTCATGGGTCTTGAAGAGTATATTAAGGCAGCCGAAGCCGAGCGCCTAAAGTTTCTTCAGGGGCCAGACACCGCTCAGAAAGTAGGGGAGGTGGTTGATGTGACGAATCCAGGGCAAATCGTGAAGTTATACGAACGTGTTTTACCGTACGCCATTTTATTTGGACAAGAGAAGCAGTGGACAAAGCGCCTCAGTACGTTTTACGAGTCGGCCGAAGTAGCACCAAGTTGGTTTGTGGGTACGGCGGCCTTTAATGCAGCTGCGTTTTCTAGTGCGATGACCGATTTCTCTAGCGCTGTGACGCTTTCAAGTGGTGCTAGTTCGAGTTCTGGCGGCTCTGGCGGCGGCGGATTCTCTGGCGGCGGCGGTGGCGGCGGCGGTGGCGGCGGCTGGTAGGGCGGCCGCTTATTTTCTTCTCTAAAAACTGAGATGGGTATTTAGTATTTGACTTTTTATAGTACCTTGTATAACATAGAACTATGACAAACAATACTACACAGAGTGCAGAGTATGCCGAACAGCTTGCGACGCAACTGCGTAAGGGCTTTCTGGCGTACTGTGTCCTTAAAACTTGTTCGCACCAACCGAAATATACCAGCGACATCATTACCCAGCTACGCGAGGCCGAGCTGGTGGTCGTAGAGGGGACGATTTACCCATTATTGAGCCGGCTGCAAAAAGACGGCTTATTGTCACACGAGTGGCAGGAAAGCGAGCAGGGCCCGCCACGCAAATACTATAAAACAACTGATTTTGGTGATGAGGTAGTGGCAAAGGTTGCCGCGAAGATAGCCGAATTAACCGCAACATTAAAGAAATTATAAGGAGAGTACGATGAACGAAATTACCCGTATCCATCTGGCAAAAACCGCGTACGACATTGAGATTGCGGCGAAAAAGCAACTCGAAAAATATATTAAAAGCCTAGAATCTTACACACAGGACGCCGATGTCTTGGCGGATATTGAAATTCGCATGACGGAGTTACTTGCCGAACGTGGCGTGGCAGCCGGCAGTGTGATTAGTAGCGATGACGTTGCGGCACTGCGCAAACAACTTGGTGAGCCGTATGAGTTTGCTGATGATGAAGGCGATATTGCCCTTGGTCACGATAGCAGTAAAGGCGAGCACGAATTCGGTGGCCGCCGGCTATACCGCTCGATGGACAATGCTGTATTAGGGGGTGTGCTGAGTGGGGTAGCAGCCTACTTTACGGTGAATCCGTTATGGCTGCGCCTAGGCTTTATTATTCTGACTTTTGTCTCTTTTGGTACGGCGCTGCTTGTCTATGTTCTATTTTGGGCTTTAACGCCACCTGCGCGCACGGCTGCCGACAAGTTGCACCTTGCAGGTAAACGAGTGACAGTGGAGTCGATCAAAGAGCTGAATGCCGCAGAAGACCGTGTACCAGAGCGCCGCACGACCCCTCTGTTGCAGCAGATCTTGTTCGTCTCGCTTGGTCTTTTGAGTGCTATTGGTGCGACCTTTGTGCTCGTGGCGACTATTTGGGCAGTGGTTGCTGCCTTGACGCTTAATCAAGATCTCCTCAATGCGGTGAATGGCTTTACAGGTCTAGGCGATGGCTATACATGGCTTGTCTGGTTGCTCTTCTGGATCTCTATCGGCGGGCTACTACTACTCGGGGCACTTTTCAGCCTCATTGCCTTTGCTTTCTTTAAGAAAAAGCTGACCAAGAAAATGCTGATAAGTGGACTAGTGATCATCGTCCTTGGCATTGCATCCGTCGCAACTGTTTTAGGGGTTTCTGCCTCGCAGTCCCTGCGCGTCGCTAATGAATCGCGCAGCCTGGTGCGCGAAACAACGACGCAGTTACCAAAAGCGTTCGGGTCGGTACAGGCGGTCACTTTTGTCACTAAGAAGGCAACCACGCATCGGGGTGAAGCCTACTTCCCGAACTACACAACCATGCGGTACGTGGTTGACGATGGTCCAGCTCGTTACGACCTCTCTGCACTTCCGTCGGCGCGTGCTGTGGTAACTATTGAGGGGACGACCGCAACGGTCTCGCTTGATATCCCAGAGAGTTTCCGTAACTCATTCGTCCAGCCAATGATTACTGTCTATGGCCCGGCGCTACAATCGCTGAATGTACTTTCTCCAGAGGTTCGTTACGAGGGCCAGAAGCAGAAAAACCTCACGATTAACAGCGCCATGAATACAAATGTACTGGTAGCGGGTGTGTTTCAGACGCTTGCAGTTTCAGGGCAGGGAAGTGTCAACTTGAGTGAGAGTACTATTCAGGCGCTATCAGTTGCATCGGATCGTCTGCTGACCGTAACGGCCGGAACAGTGCGAAACCTGACAGTGACGCAACCTGAGGTATGTCCAGCCTATGCTGGTTACAGCGAAACAAGTGTGACAGTTGCGGGTATTATCGCAAAGACGATGCGTTACAACGGCATTGAAATGCCCGCCGAGTCGCATAAAACCAATTGCGCTGAAGTGATAGTTGGTACCGATGACATGTTACAATATTATGAGTAAACAAGAGAGGAATTTACCTACGTGATAGAGGTTAAAAACGTCACTAAGACCTATGGCAAGAAGCAAAATGCTTTCCGGGCGCTCGACGATGTAAGTTTTACAATACCAGACGGGGCAAGCGTTGCGATTCTCGGAAAATCGGGAAGTGGTAAGTCCACGTTAATGCACGCTATGAGTGGTCTTGATCGCCCTGAAGCTGGCGAAGTCATCATTGATGGCGTCGACATCTTAAAACTAAAAAGCAAACAGGTTGACACCTTTCGTTCTCGGAAAATCGGCTTTATCTTTCAGAGCTTTTTCGTGCAGGCGAACGAGACGAGCTACGACAATGTTAGTTTGCCACTCGAAATTGCACGAGTGCCCTATAGTCAGCGTCGCGGCCGTGTGGGTACAGCCCTAGAAAGTGTCGAACTGTTCGAGAAACGCACCAGCAAAGCACGTAACTTGTCGGGCGGGCAAAAGCAGCGCTTGGCCATTGCTCGCGCGATTGTTAATGAGCCCTCTATTATTTTTGCCGACGAACCAACGGGTAACCTCGATAGTGCAACGGGTGAAAGAATCGAAGAGCTGCTTTTCGACTATAACCGCAATAAGGGTACGACGTTGGTAGTCGTGACGCACGACGAAGACCTCAGTAACCGCTGCGATATTATTATTCGCGTCAAGGACGGAAAAATTGAATCTATTACCGAGAATAAAAAAAATAATGCAAGCGCGGAGGAAAAGTCATGAGAACTCTCGATATTATTCGACGCGCAGGTAGTAGCCTTCGCCAGGCGAAAGGGCGAACACTATTAACTTCACTAGCGATTAGTGTTGGTGCCTTTACTATAACGCTTGCACTGGCGGCTGGCGCAGGCGGCAAGGCCTATGTTGACGACGTCATTAACTCGAATGGTGACAAAAACAGCCTGATGATTTTCGCAAAGTATGAGCAAACCACCGCAACCACCTCTAATGGCCCGCGTGAATACGAAGAAAATCCTCAGCAAGAGCAAGGCTCGACGAGCACTATGCTGACGCAAAAAGACGTCACTATTATTAAGGGGGTTGAGGGTATCGAAAGTGTCACACCGATGCTCGACATTAGTGCAGTTTACATGCAAGGAGCGAACGGTAAAAAGTACGACACAACCCTGAGTATCAAGGCTGACCAAACGAAGGTCGATTTAGTTGCCGGGTCTCTCAATGATAATCAACCGAACCCAGGGAAGGTCATTATTCCCGAGGCGTACGTCAGTTCACTCGGGTTTAACGACCCGAAAGGTGCTGTTGGGAAAACTATTACCCTGCGCATCGCAAAGGCTCAAGTGGACGCACTGAGCGCACCGGCAGCCAAAGACTGGACTTTTGAAATTCAGGCAGTTGATACAGCAGGCAGTACAGCTATGCAGTACAGCGAAGCAATTCGCGTCTCTGCTGCTGACGGCGAGGAAATCTACCGCTATCAAGCACCAGAAGGTGCCGCTGAAAGTTACTACGGTATGACAGCGCGCGTTGCCGACGGCTACGATGTAAAAGACACCCAAGGAAAAGTCGAAGCGAAAAACTATGAAGTTTACTCGCTTGAAGATATGCGTGAAGCGATGTTCTCGGCTGTCAATGTCGCTATGACCGGACTTGCTGCCTTTGGTGCCCTTGCAATTCTTGCTTCAATTTTTGGAGTGATTAACACGATGTACATCAGTGTCCTCGAACGTACTCAGCAAATTGGCCTCATGAAAGCCTTGGGCATGCGACGCCGTGATATTGGACGCCTTTTCCTGTTCGAAGCAGCCTGGATCGGTTTCTTAGGAGGTATCATCGGCTGCGGCCTTGCGCTTTTACTAGGTATCATCGCGAACCCGTTCATTACGAGCGCTCTTTCACTCGATAGCGAATCACAGCTACTTATTTTTGAACCACTTTCAATGACCATTATCATCGCCTCGCTTATGCTGGTCGCCATCGTTTCTGGCTTCTTCCCAAGTCGAAAAGCAGCAAAACTCGACCCAATTGAAGCACTCCGCACAGAGTAGTGGGGGCGAAAGCGTCCGCCTTTCACTAGCGAGTATGGTACAATTA
The DNA here is from genome assembly GCA_964388795.1 of uncultured Candidatus Saccharibacteria bacterium. Classification (GTDB taxonomy): domain Bacteria; phylum Patescibacteriota; class Saccharimonadia; order Saccharimonadales; family Saccharimonadaceae; genus Microsaccharimonas. The sequence goes on from CAYMBV010000002.1 coordinate 62,560, forward strand.
CCTCTAGATTATGTTAGATATTCGATTCATTCGCGAGAACGCCGAAGCGGTACAGGAAAATGCTGGTCGTAAAAACTACGACGTGAGTATTGAGAAACTTTTAAAGCTCGATGACCAGCGCCGTGAGCTCTCTGCCCGCGCTGATGAGCTGCGCGAGCGTCGCAATGCCAATGCTGCAAAAATGAAAGGTACTCAGGGCAAGCCCGACCAGGCTATTATTGACGAGGGCAAGGCAATTAAAACTGAACTTGCCGAGCTCGAAGAGAGTCTCGGGCTCCTTGAACAAGACGTCCTGAAGCTACAAAAGGGCGTCCCGAATATGGCATCAGATGACGTGCCGGTTGGTGCTACTGAAGACGAAAATGTTGTCGCAAAAACTGTCGGCGAACCAACCCGCTTTGCCTTTTCACCACGTAACCATTGGGAGATTGCCGAACAGCGCGGCTGGATAGATAAAGAGCGTGCCGCTAAAGTTACTGGTAGTCGGTTCGCCTACATTAAAGGCGACCTTGTAAAGTTGCAGTTTGCAATTATTCAGTTTGTCATGAACTCATTGACCGATAGCGACGTGATGGCAAAGATTGCCAAAGAAGCTGGTCTTGAAGGTATTTCGCTAAAACCATTCACCCCAATTCTGCCACCACTCATGATTCGTACAGAATTGTATGACGCCATGGATCGTCTTGAGCCACGCGATGACCGCTACAAGCTTGAGGGTGACGACCTGTGGCTACAGGGAAGTGCCGAGCATGTCATGGGAAGCATGCATGCCGACGAAATTCTTGCCGAGTCTGAACTACCTGTGCGCTACCTAGGGTATGCAACCAGTTTCCGCCGTGAAGCCGGTACATACGGCAAAGACACCGAGGGTATTTTGCGCATGCACCAATTTGACAAGCTGGAAATGGAGAATTTCACGACAGCCGAAAATGGCCTGCAAGAACACCTCTTTATGGTTGCTATTCAAGAATACCTCCTCAGCCAATTAGGGCTACCGTACCGTGTCATTCAAAAATGTACCGCCGACATTGGTAAGCCGAACGCGCGTGGTATCGATATGGAAGCGTGGCTGCCGGGACAAGGCCAGTACCGTGAAACGCACACTGCCGACTATATGACCGACTACCAGGCACGTCGATTGCAAACACGTGTCCGCCGCGAAACAGGCGACAATACGGGAAACGTTGAACTCATTCATACCAACGATGCCACCGCCTTTGCCCTTGGCCGGGCAATGATTGCCATTATCGAAAACAACCAGCACGAAGACGGGACTATCACGATTCCTGACGTGCTGCGCCCGTATCTTGCTGGCCGCGATACCTTATAACGCACGCTTTGTCGTGGAGGTATTTGTTCGAGAAGCAGTAAGTAAAATGCTATAATAGAAGTATCAGCCAACCAAACAGGAGGGAAGATATGATAGCATCTATCGACATTACCGGAATCAAATATGACGTCAACGAAAAAACCAAAAAGTACGTCATACATAAGGTTGGCAGACTCGACAAATACGTACCCATGCATGCCAGAAAAAGCATGGCGGCAGACGTCAAGCTACGTGAAGTAAACCGAGCTCACGGTAACAAATACGAAGTAGAAATTATTTTACAGGTGCCTGAAAAGGTCATTACCGCCAAAGACTCCACGCTCAACATGCTTGCCGCAGTTGACATTGTTGAAGCAAAATTGGTTGCCCAGCTGCGAAAGTATAAAGCTTCGGTGGCGGCGCGTAAGCTTGCGACGCAGTAGGCGCATAAAAAAGTCTCTAAAAACTACTGATAAACCCTCTTTTCACTCGTTCAGTTGTGGTATAATATACCTAAAGAAATTACCGAATTTTTCCGAAAGGCGAGGGTAGATATAAGATGGCAATTACCAGGCAAGGTGCGCTGACTAAAGTTTTTGGCGATCCGCAAAAGAAAACACTGAAACGACTGCAGAAAAAAGTCGACGCTATTAACGCGTTGGCTGGTAAATACGAAAAACTTTCGAAACCAGAACTAAAAAAACAGACTGAAGCGTTGAAAAAACGTCTCGCGAAAAAGGGGACGACTCTCGACACTATTTTGCCAGACGCCTTTGCCTTAGTACGTGAATCTGCAAACCGCGTCCTAGGGATGCGTCACTTTGATGTCCAGCTCATTGGTGGTATGGTACTCCACGAAGGTGACATCGCCGAAATGAAGACCGGTGAAGGTAAAACATTGGTGGCAACACTGCCGGTGTACCTGAACGCCCTTGAGGAAAAAGGCGTGCATGTTGTTACCGTCAACGACTATTTGGCACAGCGTGACGCTGGCTGGATGGGCGAGCTGTATCATTTTCTTGGTTTAAGCACGGGTGTCATTGTTAATGAGGCATCGTTTGTGTGGGACCCAGACTACGACAACGTTAACCACACCGACCCTCGCATGAAGAAGCTCCGCCCTGTCACGCGCAAAGAAGCGTATGCGGCCGACATTACCTACGGTACCAATAACGAATTTGGTTTCGACTACCTGCGTGACAACATGGTGAACGAAGTTGAACTGTTGCGCCAGCGCGGGTTGCAGTATGCTATCGTCGACGAGGTTGACTCGATTCTTATTGACGAAGCTCGGACACCACTCATTATTAGTGCTCCGGCTAGCGAAAACCCAGAAAGCTACCAGCAATTTGCTAAAGTTGCCGCCCGTTTGACGCCTGAAGATTACGCGCTTGATGAAAAACGTAAGATGGTAGCCCTTACTGATGAGGGTGTTGAAAAAGTCCAGAAGCTTCTGGGAGTAAAAAACTTATACAGTCCAGAATATGTTCGGTCTGTCTACCACCTCGACCAAGCACTTCGTGCGCAAACACTGTTCAAACGCGACAAAGACTACGTTGTGACTCAAGACGGCGAAGTAATTATCGTCGACGAGTTTACTGGCCGCCTTATGCAAGGTCGTCGCTATAACGAAGGCCTCCACCAGGCAATCGAGGCCAAAGAAGGCGTCGATATCTTGCAGGAGAGCATGACGCTTGCTACTATTTCATTCCAAAACTACTTCCGTTTGTACAAAAAACTATCGGGTATGACCGGTACTGCCTTTACAGAAGCCGAAGAGTTCCAGCAAATTTACAAGCTCGATGTTGTACAGATTCCACCAAACAGGCCGATCGCTCGTAAGGACCACGAAGACCTTATTTTCCGTAGCGAAAAAGCAAAACTAAAGGCAATTGCCGACGCAATTAAAGAACACCACCAAGCTGGTCGCCCAGTGCTGGTTGGCTCGGCATCAATTGCAAAGAACGAATTAATTGCCAACTACCTCGAGAAGGAAAAAGTCCCTTACGAAATTTTGAACGCGAAAAACAACGAACGTGAAGCGGCGATTATTGAAAAAGCCGGCGAAAAGGGTGCAGTGACGCTTGCGACCAACATTGCTGGTCGTGGTACCGACATCAAGCTCGGTAAGGGTGTCAAAGAACTCGGTGGCTTGGTGGTTATCGGTTCAGAGCGTCACGAATCACGCCGTATTGATAACCAGCTGCGTGGTCGTGGTGGTCGTCAGGGCGACCCCGGTGTGACCCAGTTCTACGTTTCAACCGAAGACGACCTCATGCGTATCTTCCAAGGTGAACGCATCGCGACGCTTATGGGGCGTATCGGTGTCACAGACGATACACCAATTCAGCATAAAATGGTCTCGAAAACACTCGAGGCGGCGCAAAAGCGTGTCGAGGGGTATAACTTCGATAACCGTAAAAACGTCGTTCAATACGACAACGTCATTAATCGTCACCGTCGTGTTGTCTATACTATCCGTCGCAAGATCCTAGAAGGGGAAGACATCAAGGGTGAAATTCACCGCCTCATCGAGCTAAAGGTGCGCGAGCTGACTGCTGTACCAGCCAAGAATAGCCCAACGTTTAACGACCATTTCGAAGAAATCTTCCCAATTAACGAGAAGAAGCTGAAGGCTATTGGTGCCGAGAAGCAAGATAAAAAGCGTTTCGAACTTGCCCTGAAGGAAGTCATGAAGGCTTACGTTGCTAAAGAGGAAGAGCTTGAAGCCGAAGTGATGCGTAAGGTAGAACGTGAAGTGTACCTGCAGGTGCTCGACACACTCTGGATGCAGCACCTCGAAAACATGCAACACCTTCGCGAAGGTATTCACTGGCGCAGTGTTGGTCAGCGCGACCCACTGGTTGAGTATCGCTCTGAATCACAAAAGCTTTTCGATAGTTTACAGCAAACGCTGCGCGACGAAGTTCTCCGGGCAATTATGCACGTCACTCCACGCGACGCCGTTGCTCGTACCGAAGAAGACCACGAAACCGAACTGACCCGCATGGCGGAAAGTGCCGTTGAAAAAGGTGTCAACGAAGTACTGACTGGTGAAGCCAATCGCGATGACGACTTTAAGGTAAAGAAAGCCGAAAAAGCCAACGAAGCCGCTCACAAGAAGAACACTGCACGTAAAAAGAAGAAAACCCAGCGTCAGAATCGAAAATCGGGCCGTCGGTAGTGACCTATGAACCATACTGTTGAAGAAGTGAAGCTGAAGAACGGCGCACGAGGGCTCTTAATTAATGTCCCAGGTGCGACCGTTATGAGTATGCAGTTCCATTTTCGGGCTGGTAATCGCTATGCGAAAAGTAAGGACATCGAGCAGGTCGCTCATATTATGGAGCATATGGCGTTTGGTGCAAACGCGCGTTTTCGTAACGAAGCTGCCTTTGAGGCAGAGTTTACGAAAAACGGTGCCTATCGCAACGCCTACACCTCCGATTTTGCCATGGTTTACGAGGCTGACTGTGCCGACTTTGAGTGGGACCGCATTTTAGAGCTACAGCGGCTCAGTATTTGTGAACCACGCTTTAATGAGAAGGAGTTGGCGGCTGAAAAGGGCAATGTTCGGAGCGAATTAACCGGCTACCTCAACGACCACCACCGTATCTTGTGGCCGCGCGTGCAGCAGCTACTTGGCGAAGACGTGTTAACGTACCGCCAGGGCTTGGCAACAATTAACAACGTGACCCTGCAAGATATTCGTGAACACCATCGCCGCACACATACGACGAAAAACATGCGGTTTGTCATTGCCGGAAAACTGCGTGGTCGTAAAGCTGATATTATTCGCCAGCTCGAAGCATTTGGCTTGCCAGAGGGCGAACGCCTAGAAATTCCTCGCGACGAAATCCATAAGGCGAACCCAAGTCTGATTCGCCGTAAAGATGCCTCGAACCTCACGTTTGGCTGGACATTAAGTGTGCCGCGCGTCCTCGACGACGACGAACTCGACGCCCTCGCGGCCTTGAACCATATCCTTACCGGAACAGCGACATCTCGTATTTACGGAAAGGCTCGCTCGAAGGGGTTGGCGTATTACGTGGGTGCGTATAGTGGCGCTGGCTTCTACGACAGTTCATGGGACATTTCTGGCCAAGTCAATCACGACACCGCACCAGCGCTCTTCGATATTATTGCTCGTGAGTTACAAGCGGTTGTCGACGGCAACCTGACCGATGCAGAAATCGAGGCAGCAAAGTCGTTTAGCCTAGGGCGCTACCAAATGGGTGCGCAAACAGTCTCTCAAATTAGTGGTTTTTACACTCACCGGTATTTTGCCGACGACTGCATTAAAGATTACGAAAAAGTCCCTGATATGATTCGTAAGGTGACTCGCGAAAAAATTATGGCCGTTGCACAAGAGTTCTTTGCTTCAGATATTTCGGTATTGGCTGCGGTCAGTAGTGGTGATAAAGAAGAGATTGTGCAGCTCAACGAGAAAATCGCCAAACTTTTCCCGAACGCGGTAGAATAGAAACATGAAGATTGCCATAGCTGGGTATGGGCTCGAAGGAAAAACCAATTACGACTATTGGTCGTCTATTGGGGGTAATGAGGTCACGATTCTTGATGAAAAGCTAGACCCATCATCGGTTGATGTGCCGTACGGCGCGCAGCTTATCACTGGACCCGATGCATTTAACCACCTTGAAGCTTTCGATATGGTGATTCGCACGGCTGGGCTTTCTCCAAAGAAGCTTAAAAGTGCTCGTAAAATTTGGTCGGCAACTAACGAGTTTTTCGAAAAATGCCCCGTACCAATCATCGGGGTGACCGGTACAAAAGGCAAGGGGACGACCTCGAGTATGATTGCTGCAATTTTTGAGGCAGCCGGCCGTAAGGTGTGGCTTGTTGGTAATATTGGTACAGCAGCATTGAGAGTCCTTGATCAGATAGAGGCGGACGACATTGTCGTCTACGAACTCTCGAGTTTCCAGTTGTGGGACATCGAGCGTTCACCGCAGACCGCGGTTGTTCTTGGGATTGAACCTGAGCACCTCGACGTTCACGATGACCTCTCTGATTATATCGACGCCAAATCGCATATTCGTCGCTTCCAAGCTGCGGATGATTTTTGTGTGTACAACGCCGAAAATGACCACGCACGTGAAATTGCCGAGGCGGTGACGGCACCGAAGCAGGGTTACGGGTTAGAGTTTAGTGCTGGAGCGCATGTTCAGGCCAGCGAAGACGGTGAATTTTTCTATGTTGGTGCAACGATTATTTGCGCTACTGCCGAGCTACAACTCAAGGGCCGTCATAACGTTGAAAACGCCTGTGCTGCCGTGGCAGTCGCACACCACCTTGGCGTCTCTAATGACGAGATTGCCGATGGCTTACGTCGCTTTAAGGGGTTACCACACCGCCTCGAGTATATTGCGACTGTCGACGACGTTGCGTATTACAACGATAGCTTTTCGTCATCGACACCTGCGGTGCTTGCCGCTGTGCGTGCGTTCTCTGAGCCACAGATTGTTATTCTTGGCGGTGTCGATCGAGGGGGTGATTTCGCAAGCCTCGCCGATCAGCTGAAAGAGGCCACGCATATAAAAGAGTTTGTACTCATTGGTGAGATTCGCACAAAATTAGCAACAATTTTGAGTAACGCAGGGCTCAATGCAGATATTACCCAGCTCAATGCCACAACCATGCGTGACATAGTACGTTACGTACGCGGCCGAGCGGAGGCAGGCGACGTCGTGATTCTTAGTCCGGGGTGTGCAAGTTTCGATATGTTCAAAGATTTTTACGACCGAGGTGACCAATTTAGGCGTGAAGTGAAGGCTATGGTGCACGCTCACGATACGTTTCGGTTCGATACCTACCGTTACGACCCTGCGACAGGCGAGGCTTCATTCCGTTACTCGTTTGCCAGCGGCCCTTCATTTATAGAACGGGTGGCGCTCACGCCCGGCGAAAACTACAATGCCGAAGCGCTTGACCGTGCCTTGTTCTTGGCTTTTTTGGTTATTGGAACGTCATATTTTAAAGCCTACCCAACACCAAAAGTGGCTTTCTTAAACCATACTATTGATGAGTGGCAGGCTAGCTTTTTAAATAACGTCTATCAAGAGGGCTTAAGCCAATTTGCCTACGAAAACCAATTAACTCGAGACCAGCTGGCCCAGTTTTCTGCCAACGGTGACGCTCCTGGTGTCGTGCCTTATAGCGGCGAGGGAATAGTAGCGCTGCAAAGTGGCGGCAAGGACTCTTTGCTGGTGGCGGCAAAGTTGGCTGCAGAGGGCACCCCATTTACCCCATGGTATCTTTCTAGTTCGTCGTCGTATCCACACCTACTGGACGACCTTGGCCAGCCATTAGTCACCGCGCAGCGTACGCTTGACCTTGACGCCTTGCAGCGCGAGGCCGCGAATGGGGCGCGCAATGGGCACGTTCCGGTGACGTACATTGTGCAAAGCCTTGCTTTAGTACAAGCAATCTTACTGGGTAAGAACAAGGTATTTGTTTCTATTGCGCACGAAGGTGAAGAGCCGCACGCTGTCGTAGGTGACCTCGACATTACACATCAATGGTCAAAAACCTGGCAGGCCGAACGACAGTTTGCCGCTTACGTACACCGGTATATCGCCGTCGACTTACATGTGGGTTCGCCACTTCGTCAGTACAGTGAGCTACGGGTAGCCGAACTATTTGTGCAGCATGCTTGGGAGCAGTACGGGACACGCTTTAGCTCGTGTAATCGAGCTAACTATCGTCAGGCGGCCGACAATGCCGAACTACACTGGTGCGGCGACTGTCCGAAATGTGCTAATTCGTACCTATTATTTGCACCATTTGTTGCCGCCGAAGAGTTGCAAGCACTTTTTGCCGGCCAAGATTTATTCACGAAACCATCACTAGAACAGACATTTAAGGGCCTTTTAGGAATTGATGGTGTGATGAAACCATTTGAATGTGTCGGCGAGATTGACGAGCTGCGTACTGCCTACCACTGGGCACAAAAGAATGGTGGCTATGGTAAGCTACCATTCGCTGTTCCAAAAGCGACCTTTGACTACTTGGCCACGTATCCCTCGCAGGCAGATTTGTTACAATAGAGACAATGCAATCATTATTACGCCGGCTTTCCGACTTAGCCATTCACATTGAAAACGCTCTTGAGCGCTTACATATAGACCAAAAACAACAAGAGATCACCACACTAGAAGATGAACTGGCGCAACCTGAGGTATGGAATAACCCCACCAGCGCCCAGCAAAAAAGTAAAAACCTTGCCGCCATGAAAGCGGCGGTTGACCCTTGGCTGACCCTCCAAGCGCAAACGCAGGATATGTCTGAACTAATGGAGCTTGGCGACGATTCTCTTCTGGGCGAATTTGAGGGCCAGATTATTGCGCTGGAACACGAGTACGAAAAGTTAAGAAAAGATTTACTCTTTGACGGAGAGTACGATGATCATAACGCCATTATTCGCCTGAGTGCGGGTGTTGGTGGTACCGATGCACAGGACTGGACAGAGATGCTGGAGCGCATGTATTTACGGTGGACCGAGCGCGCTGGCATGTCGACTAGTTTCGTGGAACGTTCAACGGGCGAGGAAGCGGGAGTGAAGTCGGCGGTCATTGAAGTCGTTGGGCCATTTGCCTACGGGAAACTAAAGTCAGAACATGGTGTACACCGCTTGGTTCGTCTCAGTCCATTTAATAGTGATAACCTTCGTCAGACCAGCTTTGCGCTCGTCGAAATATTGCCACAAATTGATGCGCCTGGCGAAGTGCAGATTGACGACAAAGACCTGAAAATTGACGTGTATCGCGCTGGTGGCCATGGTGGTCAAAGCGTGAATACCACCGATTCTGCGGTGCGCATAACGCACATTCCAACTGGTATCATGGTGGCTATTCAAAACGAACGTTCACAACTGCAGAATAAAGAAACGGCGATGAAGCTTTTACGCTCGAAGCTTGCGCAGTTACAGCTTGAACAGCACGCTGCTTCTGTCAGCGACCTGCAAGCCGGCGAGTCGGCTAACTGGGGGAGTCAAATCCGAAATTACGTACTTCACCCGTACACTTTAGTAAAAGACACTCGCACAAAACATGAGACCAATAATGCACAAGCTGTTTTAGATGGCGACCTTGATGCGTTCATGGAAGCTTACCTCGAGCAGCCCTCTTGATAAAATGTTATAAATGTGCTATAATTAATACAAGTCGACACCTGTCGGCCACCTTAACAATGTGTATGTCGTAAACTATGGGATGCCCGTGGGGTATTTCAGATCGATCACGACGACCAAGAGAAAGGTGGCGCTATGCCGAAAGAATACATCAGAGATGCGGCTACGCTCAGACGAATCCGCAGCGAATTGCTGGCGGAACCACGGGAAGTGTCTCGTAACAACCTGCCTGTGGGTGCCCTCGGGGCGTTCGAACGGGCAGAGTACTGTGCGGGGCAATACTTCCACGCACAGGTCCAGCCCATCCACTTGCTGTTCGCTCTCACCATCATGGGGGACGGCGGACGAGTGGGGGCGCCGTCGGCAGGGCGTGAGCTGTGTCGTGCGGGCGCAAGCCGCAACGCACTGGTGGCGTTCTTCGAACAGCACCCGAAGCTCGTCGTCGGCACCACGCGTGCAGGCCTTGCCGTCAGCAAGAGCCTGATGAACGTGCTGAAGGCCGCCGAGAAGCGCGCCAAGCACCGTGCCAAGGTCACGCGGCGCCCGCTGGGTATCAGCCAGAACGACCTGCTGGTGTGCTTGCTGCGAAGCGAGGACAAGGTCCTGCGTGAAGCGCTGGCCGTCATGAACATCGACCGCGTCGCGCTGCTTCACCACTTCGAGGCCGCCCTGCCCAACAGAAGTCGACTGACGGTCGCCTGACCCCTCGAGGAGTCCCGAAGGGGAGGGTCGCTGCTAAAAACTGCGACCCTCCCTGAACTTCCTCTCGCCTGTGCGAGCGTTCCATAGTTCCCGATATACACTGCCAATATAATCCCGTTTATGCTATACTCAATACATAAATGATTCTTTTAGATAGGGTTACAAAAACTTACGGAAAAGACAACGCTCCGGCACTGAACCGCCTGAGTCTTTTTGTTGAACCCCGAGAATTTGTCATTATTGTGGGTTCGAGTGGGGCAGGGAAATCAACTCTCCTGAAGCTTTTAACCCGTGAAGAAAAACCAACCAGCGGAAAAATTGTGGTAGGGGGCATTGACTACGATACCCTTAAAGACTCACAAATTCCCATGCTTCGCCGTAAAATTGGTGTCGTATTCCAAGACTTCAAACTGTTACCGCAGCGTACCGTTTTTGAAAACGTCGCCTTTGCGCTTGAAATTGCTGGCATGACTGGGCGTGAAATTAAGAACACCGTGCCTAAAGTCATCGACCTTGTAGGCCTCACGGGGAAAGAAAAACAGTTTCCGAGCCAATTATCGGGTGGTGAGCGGCAGCGCGTTGCCATTGCCCGTGCTATCGTCCGTCAGCCAAAAATTCTCATTGCCGACGAGCCAACTGGCAATCTTGACCCTAAAAATACCTGGGACATCGTCCGCTTGCTAGAAAAAATTAATAAGTACGGCACAACCGTGCTTCTGACGACCCACAACGCCGATATTGTCAATAAACTCAAACGCCGCGTCATTACCATCGAGGGCGGCAAGATAACCAGCGACCAGGCCGAAGGAAGTTATAGGCAGTAGGGGAAAGTATATGGCAAAGAAAGCGAAATCACCCAAAGAGGCAAAGGCTATCAAGCAGCAAAAGCGTCAGCGACGCCAGTGGTTAACGTTCCTGCGCATGTGCCGGTACGGCATTAATAGCTTTACGCGTAATGCTTGGCTGACAGTTGCAGCTACCGCTGTCATGACTATCACTTTGTTTGTCATTTTTGTTGGCGTTGTTTCGCAAAACGTCCTCCATAACACGGTTGATCTTGTCCGCGATAAAGTCACTATGTCGGTGTACTTGAAAACCGAAACCACTCAAGAAGAGGCCGGCCAAGTCGTCAGCGAATTACGTAATCTTAACTCAGTTGTTGCAGTGGTCACCGAAAGCCCTGAAGATGCTCGAAAGAACTTTATTAACCAGCGCAGCGACGACCCAGACGCTTTAGATGCTGTCAAAGAGGCGACCAATAAGTTCCCATGGACACTAAATATTAAGGTTGTCGACATCAACGACACCGAAGAGCTGAGTCACTTTGTTGCCACGAACCCCGTTGCCGTTGCCCATATCGACCCCAAGCGAGCCGCTTCATTTGCCGGCGACCGTAAAGAGGTTATCGAGAACATTGCCAAAACAGCCGCCTTTATTCAGCAGATTAGTATCATTGTCGGTGTCGTCTTAATTGCGGTATCAATGCTGATTATCTTCAATACCATTCGTATGGCCATTTTCAACCGTCGAGAAGAAATTCAGATGATGAAGCTCATTGGTGCAGAACGCTCATTCATCCGGGGTCCATTCTTGGTAGAAGCAATTGTGTACGGTTTCTTTGCGGCAATTATTGCCTGTGGGCTTGGCTACGTCATTCTACGGCTTTCCTCGCCGTGGCTACTGAGCGTTGGTGCGAATGTCCAAGGCACACTCGATCTCGTTCAGCTCTACGCAGGCTTTGTCCTCTTGGGTATGATTCTCATCGGTGCAATTATTGGCATTATCTCGTCACTACTAGCAACCAGCAGGTACTTAAAGACGTAGTCAAATAAAGGGCCGCCGTCACCAAAAAGAGCCAACCCTCCGTTTTGAGACGGCTTCGCGCTGGGTTTCGATGGGGTCTCTACGCCCATCTCAACTCAGGCTGCAGAGGTCGTCAAAACAGAGGGTTGGCTCTTTTTGATGGCGAGTATCATATTATTTGACGTTCCAAAAAGCTTATGCTACTCTTAATAGAGTGATGAAACTGCGAACCACCACACCAGCTTCAACCTCTCGTAAGGCGCTCGGCGCAAAAAGGGCAGCTATCTTCGTGATGGCGTTCTTGTTTTTGGGTGCCGGTATTGGTATCTACTTTAAGGCGCAGCCTGTCTCGGCCGACCAATACGACGATAAAATTGCCGCTCTGACCCGCGACATGAAGCGGTACCAAAAAGAAGTCGACCGCTTGAATGCCGAAGCAACCACGCTTGCGAATACACTGGCGCAGCTGAATAACGAAAAGAAGGCCATACAGGCACAAATTACTATTAGCCAAGCCAAACACGACAAATTGGTCGCACAAATTGCCGAAACTGAAAAAGAAATTCAGGAAAATAAAGACGCACTAGGTCAAACTATTGCCGATTTATACGTTGACGACGAAGTTTCGCCAATCGAGATGCTTGCTAGTAGCCAAAACATTGGCGAATTCATGAATAAGCAAGAATACCGTAATACAGTTCAAGACTCCCTCAGTTCGACAATTAAGAAGGTGAAAGACCTGAAGACACAACTTGATAATCAAAAGGCAGCTGTTGCCAAGGTACTTGCGCAACAAAAGGCCGACCGAGACGTACTGGTTGCAAAGGAAGCAGAGCAAGCGCGCCTCTTGGCGGACACGCAAAACGATGAAGCTGCTTATCAGTCGATGATTCGAAGCAGCGCCGCGCAAATTGCCGAGGCGAAAGCAACCCAAGCGCTTCTTCGTGAGCGTAGTGATGCAACTGGTGGCTATAGCCTTGTCGACTCCGGCTTACTCAGCGACTACAAGTGGAACGCTCGCAACTGTCCAATGGTTGGCCCTCTCTCATCGGGTGGCGCTAACGGGAGCGGTGGTGATGGCCGAGGGTACGGCTGTCGCCAGTGTGCCAGTTATGTTGCTTGGAAAATTGCTAAAATGACAGGTAAATACTATAGCTGGGGTAATGGCGGTATGTTCGCCGGCCGTGCAATCGCTGCCGGATATGAAAACCTTGGCCGCAGCCCACAACCAGGCTCTGTCGCTGTGGTGTACGGCAACCCTGGACACGTCGCTTGGGTAGAGGCAGTCAGCGAAGACCGCACAAAGGTGCTAGTAAGCCAGTACAACTACAACTACGGTGCGGGTTGGGGTATGTACAGCGAAATGTGGATGTCAGTCAATTTCTTCGACCAATACGTAAAAATTATATAAGGATTTACAACCAACATGGCAGAGCCTCACCGCGCACCCCACGCGCCTCAGCGTCCGAATTTCTCCAAAAAACGATCCGTTCCAACCCCCGTCTTGATCATAGGGTTTGTCCTTGTCGCTGGCTTGGCCTACATAGCCGGTGCTGTCAATGCTGGCAATTATTTATGGGGCGGTGGCTTAGGACACCTTGTTGGTGCGCACCAGCTCGACACTAGCTCGCTACAGCAAACCTACGACGCGCTTCGTACCAACTTCGATGGTGAGATTGATACCAATAAACTCATCGAGGGTGCAAATAAGGGCATGGTTGACTCGCTTGGCGACCAATACACGGTATATATGAACGCCAAAGAATCAACGCAGTTTGATAATAACCTGACAGGTAACATCGGTGGTGGGATTGGCATCGAGGTTGGCATGCGCAATGAAGTGCCTACCGTCGTACGCGTCCTAAAAGATAACCCAGCTGAAAAGGCAGGTGTTGCGGTCGGTGACATTATTACAAAAGTCAACGACGACGCAACCACGGGTAAAACACTCGATGAAGTAGTCGGTAAAATTCGTGGTGAAGAGGGGACGTCTGTAAAAATTACCGTCACACGTTCTGGGAGCGAAAAAACCTTCGCAATAACACGCGACAAAGTCAACAACCCAAGCGCCTATGGGGAAGTAAAGGGTAAGACCGGTATTATGACCATTTCTCGTTTTGACGACCAAACAGGCAGCTTGGCACGTGCAGTGGCACAAGAATTTAAGGCAAGAGGGGTGAAAAGTATCGTTCTCGACCTGCGCGGAAACGGCGGCGGCTACGTCACGGCGGCGCAATCGGTTGCTGGGATCTGGCTCGACCGTCAGCTTGTCGTCACCGAAAAGACAGGCAACGTTGTTGCCGATGAGTTGAAATCAACCGGGTCGCCAATCCTTGCGGGCATGCCAACGGTTATTCTGGTGAATGAAAGCAGTGCTAGCGCTAGCGAAATTGTTGCCGGAGCGCTGCGTGATCACAAGGTTGCGACACTTGTTGGTGTAACAACCTTTGGTAAAGGGAGCGTCCAGAAGCTTATGGACCTCTCGGGCGGGGCAACCCTAAAAGTCACCATTGCGCGCTGGTACACACCGGCAGGGGTGAATATATCCGAAAAAGGTATTACCCCCGACCAACGTGTTGATCGTACGATTGAAGACATTAATGCGAATCGTGACCCGCAGCTTGAAGCTGCACTGAAGGCTGTACAGTAGAGGCGCTTGTGCTTACAGGGTGAGCGTAGTACAATAACTGCATATATGGACGAAAAAAAGAAAATCCTTTTAGTCGAAGATGACGAAACATTGGCAAACGTGTACAAATCTCGCCTCGAGATTGAAGGCTTCCGTACTGAATGGGTAGGCAACGGTGAAGACGCGCTGACAGCAGCAATGCAGTTCAAGCCAGACCTTATTCTTCTTGACGCCATGATGCCAAAAATTAGCGGCTTTGATGTTCTTGATATTCTTCGTAACACCCCCGACACTGCAAATATTCGCGTCATTATGCTCACGGCCCTTGGCCAGCCAAAAGAGAAAGAGCGCGCTGCGTCTCTTGGGGTCGACGACTACCTCGTGAAGTCACAGGTTGTTATTGGCGACGTGGTGGCACGCGTCAAGCACCATTTAGGCATTCAGTAAAGTGATACAGAACTAGACATCAGCCCCGATAAGGGGCTTGCTTTTTTATACCACTTATGCTATAATGTTGATAAGTTAAGTTAAACATAAAACCAACAAGAGATACATCACAATGAGCGAACGCGAAACATCACCTTGGGCAGCACCCGCTGAACGACCATCAGTAAGCTACGAGCAGCGTCTCCAAGATAGCTACGGCGATCTTGAGAACCCTGATGATATAGACGACATGAAAATGATTATTGATTCTGAGAAAGTCGGTCTTGCGCAGTCTGCCGAATTGCCTGAAGTGGCCGTTGAACAGCAGACTGACTTTCAGGTGGGTGAGTCGGTGAATGTTCGTCGCAGTTCTGGTGAAGTTGAAGCTGGTTGGTCGGTTGTCGAAAGTAACGCATCACGGACTAGCTCGAGTGGCGACATTATTACAGGGGTGAAAGTTGAAAAGAAGTTGTCGAAAACTGAAGTAATGACAAAATTTATTTCAGCAGATGCTCTGCGTGAGGTGAATGCCGAGCGCGAGCCGATTAATAGGGACGAGATACAAGAAGATATTGCCGAGGAGGCTCTAGAAGCCGTTGGCGTACAGGACCCGAGCAGTCAAGAGAGTGAAATACAGGAAGATGCGCGGTTATTCTCGTCTGATGAATTACGTGCAATGCGCGAAGCGGCTCAACGAACCGTAGGTGAGAGTGAGCAGGGCGACCTACGCCCTGAAGACGAGCATCTTTCGGCGCTTGACCGCCTAAAGCAAGGCCTGAGTGAAGACGATGTACATTACCTCGAAAGCTATGCGCGGTACCAGCAAGATAAGCGTGATGCACAACAAGCTGGCGATAACAGAGGCTCACGTGATGCCCAAGAGGGTATGGGGTGGCACTATCGGCGCATGAGTGACGCAGCCAAAGATATCCGCAACCAGTTCGCTTACTTATATAACGGTGAGTAGCTAACAGGTCGTGATAAATAAAATAATCCCCAGAAGGGGATTATTTTATCAGTTACCAGCGATTAGCTAACGCTGACTTGCGTACGGACAACGGTCTTACCGGTAAATTTGCCCTTCTTTACCTTTTGGAAGCTGACGATACCGTCTTGTGCGGCGTGAATAGTGTAGTTGCGGCTAATGAAGGTGCCAGGACCGGCAACTTTTGTGCTACCAGTTTGACGAACTAATACTTCGCCGGTATTTACTTTTTGGCCACCAAAGCGCTTCACGCCAAGGCGGGCGCCGGCGTTGTTGTGGATGTTCTTGCTTGAACCACCTGCTTTAACGTGTGACATACTTTATTACTCCTTTGGACTTTTTAAGAGCCTCTGTGTCTTACTGGGGCTCAGTCAATCTGTTCAATTGTACTAAAAAACACTCAGTACGTCAAGGGGTGGCTGTCATTTTCATTTCATATAAAAAGTTAAAGACTATTTAAGAATTGGTGTGCTAAAATCGGTGAGAGTAAGGGTAGGGCTCGCTGGTCTTGCCATTACATTACAACAATTTGGCACCAGCCTAACCTGGTGTTGGCATTCAGTTTTGCCGGCAAGCAGTATGGCTAAAAATCGCGTTAACAGCACTGACTCCGTCGTTCAGGTTCGTTAACGCGTCGCATAAGGAAACTTTTGTGTAGGCTGTGGCAAACGGTCTGCCTGGCGGCGGGCTCTGTGTCCTACAATAACAAAAAGCAAACAAGCGGCGGCATAGGGGGTATATATGTCACAAAAAGAACGATTCGCAGCAGAAGAGCGCACAGAAGTTATCGTATCGATTATTGTCATTACATTCATCGCTATTGCTGCGTGCGTGCGTATTCTTACATCTTTGTAAGGAGTAGTAGCTCGCGCGCAACAACTTGGTCGGGGCGGAAATAAGCAAGCGCCTTTGAGTCAACCGTCTTTAGTGGCATACGCTCAAAGCCAAGGCTTTCCAGGTTGTCAACCAGCGGAAGGTGGGTCAGTGACTCATCTTTACCGCGCCAGGCAGGTACAGCCAAAACAACAGGTGTGCCGCTTTTTAATTGACCAGCGAGGTTCTTTAAGAAGCTACTAATGATGTGGTTACAGTTGCCGCGTACTTCGACTAATTTTGCGGGTGAAGGAGGGGCGCTAAACGGTTGCCCTAGGTAGGTCTCGGCAACAACGCCATCGATAGGCTGTTGCCACTGCGTCTCCATGGCGTCACCCTCGTGAAGATACCAGTCAATCTTGGTATCACCGCGCGTTGTGTCCTCGAGCCAGTTAAGGTTGTCTCGACTATAGCGAATCATTTTTTCGGATAGGTCGGTGCCATAGACGCTATACCCCAACAGTGCGGCTTCTTGCAGGACAACACCGGTGCCGCAAAAAGGGTCGAGAAGGCGAGGGGGCGGGGTAGCTTCGGTGGTGCCTGTTGCCATATTAATCATCATTAAGGCCAGTTTAGGCGGCAGCATACCGACGAATGCGTCACGACGTGGGCGGCCTTGGTCGCGGGCGGCGAGGGCGGTAATATTTTGTGTCCCAAGGCTTTCTGCAATAATAATGGTTTTCTGGCCTTTGATGACGAGAAGTTCAACTTTATTGTCAGAGAGGCCAAGCTTGTTGTGGTGTGCGGTGGCGGTACTGAGCGCAGCCTCTTGGTTAGGGACGAGGCGAAGACTGACGCCACTGTTTTTTAGCCTACCCTTTAGTAAGAGACCCGTTTTTTGCACCTCTCGGGGTGATAGGTTGAAGCCATAGGCGCTGAGACCAAGCGTAATTTTACCGTCACGTTTCGCCCATGCACCGAGGTAGTGGTTGACGAGTGCGTCACTCGCCTTGCGCCAGTCGTGAGCGGGGAGTTCTCGAATGACACGGCCTACTTTCTGACTCCCACCTAAACGCTGAATATCAAAAGGAGTGTCTTTGGGTGCCGAAAAGAGTGCGGTTTGTGGCGAAAACCAGGCAGCGGTACCGTACACTCGTTCAAGTTCGGCAATCGAAAGTTCCGGCTGGCGGCCTAAAAGGGCGATATACATACCTGTATTATACATTGACACTGTATAATAAGCCTATGAAACTTTCGTTCCGAGGCTGGCTGACGATTATCACCCTGGCTTTATTAGCACTAGTGGTGTCTCTGGCGTGGCCAGAAATCGTCAAGGCGGCTACGGTGATTGCCCGTATCGATTGGTGGATTCTTCTCCTGCTTATTCCTGTGCAAATTTTGAGCTACTACGCAACCGGAGGCATGATTTTCTCGTATCTACGGGCAAAGGGGAATATTAAGGAAATGTCACATTGGGCAATGACACGTCTAGCGCTGGAGTTGAACTTCGTGAACCACATCCTCCCAAGTGGCGGTGCAGCTGGGTTTTCGTATTTGGCGTGGATACTTCGTAAGTTCGGGGTATCACCAGCCCGTTCGACGATGGCGCAAATTATTCGGTTTGTCCTGACTTTCATTAGTTTTGTTGTTTTATTGTTGGTGGCGGTACTGGTCTTAACGGTCGCACACGAAATTGACCGTGTGACGGTGTTGATTGCGCTGTTGTTGGTTTTTGCAGCAGTGGGCGGGACATTGCTGGTCATTTGGTTAATTCAAGACAACCAGCGCCTCGAGCGGTTCTCGCACTGGCTAGCAAAAAAGATTAACCGCATTGTGTGGAAGGTGACTCGGGGCAAGAAGCGTAAACTGGTAAGGGTAGAAACGCTCCTCGAGTTCTTCGGTGGCCTTCACGACGATTACTTGGCGCTGCGCCGCGAGCGTCGGCTGTTAATTAAGCCGTTTATCTGGGCAATTATTGCTAACTTACTCGACGTGGCGTTGATCTGGATTTCATTCTGGGCACTTGGCTTTCCGCTTAACCCGGCGCTGCTGTTCGTTGCCTTTGGTGTCGCCTCTATTGCTGGTGCGGTGTCGGCAACACCAGGCGGAGCTGGCGTGTACGAGACCGTCATGGTGGCATTCTTGGCGGCCAGCGGGGTAACGCCAGAAGTGGCCATTGCCGGTACGTTAGTGGCGCGTATTACATTACTAGCGGGAACTATTTTGTTCGGTTACATTTTCTATCAGCTAACGGTGATTAAGTATGGAAAACGTCCAGCTGACAGTTAGCGATTTTGTCGCGCTGGTTAATCAGACGCTCGAGTTTGCTTACCCTACCGTAGCAGTCGTGGGTGAGGTGGCAGAATACAAGGTGAGCCAAGGTAAATGGGTTACCTTTAAGTTAAAAGATGATGAGTCACTCGTAGAGTGTTTTATTCCACTGTTTAACTTACGAGTGCCGATTGAAAATGGCATGAAGGTGCTAGTGACTGCCGCACCGCGCCTTAATGGCAGGTGGGGTAAGTTCAGCTTGAATGTTCGTGCCGTAAAGCCCGTTGGTGAGGGCTCGATTAAAAAAGGGTTTGAATTATTAAAAGCCAAGCTTGAGGCTGAAGGCCTTTTTGCACCTGAACGTAAGCGTCCTTTGCCACGTGTACCGGTGAGTGTCGGCGTGATTACGAGTACTGAATCTGCGGCTTATGCCGATTTTTGCAAAATTATTAATGAGCGGTGGGGTGGGCTATCTGTTTCAGTTGCACATACGCAGGTACAGGGTCAGCCGGCGGCCGACCAGATTATCCGTGCCTTGAAGTATTTTAACAGTCTCGAGAGCCTGCCTGATGTCATTGTGATTATTCGAGGTGGTGGTAGCGCCGAAGACCTCATGACCTTTAACGACGAGCTCTTGGCACGGGAAATTGCTGGCAGCCGCGTCCCGACACTTGTTGGAGTGGGGCACGAAATAGACCATACGCTAGCCGACATGATTGCCGATAGGCGAGCGGCAACGCCAACTAATGCGGCTGAAATTTTAGTACCCGACCGCCAGGAAATTATTCGTAGCGCGCGGCAACAGGCAGACGCGTTAGGGTACCAAGTGGTGCAGGCGGTCGAGACACATGTCGCTCGCACCAAAGAGCAGCTCGAAACAGCCTTTCGGCGCATTTGCGAGCGTCTGAATGACCATTTCGAACATCTTGCAGCGCTACGATTGGTCATTGCCCAGGCCAACCCTGAGAATATTCTCAAACGAGGCTATGCTATTTTACGGGGCGAAACCGTACAAGGTGCGGCTATAGAACTTGAAACTTATACATCGTACATAACAGCGGAGGTAAAAGATGTCAGAAGTAAATAAAACGAAACAAAGCAATAAGCCGGTTCAGGATAAGCTTGGTGAACTGGCCGAATTAGTGACGTGGTTTCAAAGCCCGAACTTTACCCTTGAGGCGGCGGTTGAAAAGTTTCAGCAGGCCGAGAAACTAGCGACCGAAATTGAGACTGATCTTACAAAAGTAAAAAACGACATTAAAATTATTAAGAAAAAGTTCGATACCGAGTAGTACCACGTGGTCATCGCCTATATTATTGGTGGCATAGTGGTGGTGCTGGGTGCAAGCGTCTTTTTTGGTGCGCCATATGTGCCCACGCATCGTCGCGACCTGCGGCGTATGTTCGATAGGCTCTATCCGTTAAGTGAGCGTGATGTTTTGCTCGATATTGGCAGTGGCGATGGTATCGTCCTGCGTGAGGCAAGTCGCCGTGGTGCGAGGGCGGTGGGGTACGAAATTAACCCAGTCTATTGGGGTATTTCGCGGTTACTGTCGTGGCGTGATGCAAAAGTGTCGTCAAGGCTCCGTAACGCCTGGACAACACCATTCCCCGACGACGTGACGTTGGTGTATGCGTTTGCGGTGGCTCGTGACGGTAAGCGACTGAAAAAGCTATTACAGCGTGAGGCTGAGAGGCTTGGGAGGCCCCTGACGCTAGTGTGTTATGGCAGCCCACTCCCTCAAGTACAGCCAGTAGAAGCCTTTGAGGCGTACTTTCTGTATAAGTTTCAGCCAAGTTCTTTACACCTTTAAGAAGCATAAGTATAATACAGATATGAATCCTGAATCTCCGTTCTCGCCGGGCCAGCAGACACCGCAGCCGTACGCCCAACAGTCGGCGCCACTTGGTGTCGAGCCAACACCGTTGCCGCAGCCGCAGCAACCGTACCAGCCAGCGGTACAGCCTCCTATGCAAAAACTACCCACCCAATCCGGGGGCTCAAAAACCTGGATGATTATTGCAATCGTTGCCATAGTCACAACACTGACCGCAACAGGGCTTGGTATCTGGGCTTTTATGAATTATCTCGATCAAAAAGACAACGTCGATAGTAAAGTTACCAGTGCTGTCGCGACGGCCGTGAAAGATGAACAAGACAAAGCGGCTGCGCATCTTCTTGAGGTAGAGAACAATCCAAACCGCCTCTTTTCAGGGCCGGACGACTATGGGCATCTCACCTTTAACTACTCGAAGCTCTGGAGTACTTACGTTGAGAAAGATGCACATTCTGGTGGGACGTACGCCGCTTACCTCAATCCAGCTTCTGTGCCGCCTGTGTCAAGTACCGAGCGCTATGCGCTGCGTGTCACCATTGAAGATAAAGACTACGACAAGGTTATTAGCTCGTACCAAAACTTAGTTTCACGGGGTGACCTAAAAAGTTCAACTTTCAAGTTAGATGACGAAACGAGTGGCACTCGCCTCGACGGTAATTTTACAAAGGACATTCGTGGCGCTGCGGTTATCTTTAAAATCCGTGATAAAACGGTCACGCTACGCACCGATGCAGTGACATTCAAGAAGCAGTTCGACGCACTTATTAAGACGATTCAGTTTAATAAATAATTCATTGTGCTTGTCTTTGCCTGTGGTGCCACGAGAGTGGTACACTAGGTGCATGAACGGAGGCACTGAGAGGGGAGAACTGACGCCACTGACGGCGGCTGCGCACGAGCTAAAAGCGCCACTGGCCTTAGTGCGCCAACTTGCTCTCCGCCTGCAAGACGGCCTCCAAGCTGAACACATTTCTAGTGCGCAGCAGTTGAAATTATTACAACAGATCACACTGACGAGCGAGCGAGCATTACGCCTGACGAGTGACCTGACGAAAGCGGCACGCCTTGATTCGGCCCTCTTTACCCTTGAACCAATTAACCCCGAACAACTCTGCCGTGATATTGTCTCTGAGTTGACGCCACTGTTTGAAGCCTACGGTAAAAAAGTGAGTGTGATGAGCCGTAAACACCCGCTACTACTGGTGGCAAATCGCGATTTATTGCGACGTATTCTGCTTGGCTTTAGTGATAACGCCCTGCATTATACCGACCCAGGCACCGCTGTTCATTTGCAAATTCGTGCTTTTAAGAAAGCAGGGATAGTGCGTATCGGTGTCCGTGACTTTGGTCCAGCCCTTTCAAGTGATATGTGGCGGGAGCTTCAGAAGAAATTAAAGAAAGCGCCACAAGCGGTGCATGCCCGTCCCGAAAGCAGCGGACTAGGGCTTTATATAGCCAGCCAATTTGCTGAAGTGATGAACGGCACTATAGGTGCTGTACGCCATAAAGACGGAGCGACGTTTTATATTGACCTACAAGCCTCGTCGCAGATGAGTTTACTGTGAAAAAAGTTCCTCACGCAGCGTCGGTAAAAGTACTGCTTGTTGAAGATGACCATTGGCTCGCCGAGTTAGCAATGGGCGTTCTCGCCGAGGCTGGCTATAGCGTGAGTCACGCACCGCACGCACTGGCCGCTATTGACCTTGTTGATACCACGCAGCCCGATGTGATTATTCTCGATGTACTGCTTGGTGGCTCGACGGCGTTCGCTCTTTTGCACGAGCTACAGTCTTATACCGATACGCGCCGCGTGCCAGTCGTGCTGTGTACAAACCTTGCTGAACAATTCAACACAAAGCAGCTGGAAGCCTATGGCGTACGACGTATTATCGATAAAACAACCATGCATCCCAGTGACTTGGTGGCTGCAGTGAAGGCGGTGTTATGAAAACCGAACGCACCCAAGCCATTGTGCTACGGCGGACAAACTACGGTGAGGCCGACCGGATTTTGCAGTTGCTCACACCAAATGGTCGTCGTAGTGTTATGGCCCGCGGTGTGCGCAAAGAAAAGAGTAAGCTGGCGGGCGGTATTGAGCTTTTTGCCATCAGTGACGTGGTTATTACGGCAGGGAGAGGTGACCTAGGAATCTTAACGTCTGCTAAATTGGTGCATTTTTACCGGCACATTATCGAGGATTACGACCGTTTACAGTTTGGGTATATGGCTATTAAATTGATTGCGCGTGCCAGTGAAACAGTTGACGAGCCGGAGTGGTTTGATGCGCTGTCAGAGATTTTAATGGCGTTGGATGCCCGAACCATACCCCTTGAGCTGACCCAGGCATGGTTTTATGTTCGCTATTCGGCCTTACTAGGACATGCTCTTAACCTCGAGCTTGATATCGATGGTAATAAGTTACAGTCGGACGAAACCTATCGCTATGATGTTTCCGAACAGGGGTTGCGACCAATGGCTGGCGCAGAGCTCACCGCCGAGCATATAAAAGTACTACGCCTTGTTTCGACGAAGTCTCTCAGGGTCTTAGCGCAGGTGGGTGGCATGGGGGCGGTGCTGTCTGCTTGTTTGTTGGTGGCGCGCCAGCACGCCGCGCTAGAGTAATCTGGCAAGGGGAAATATGCTATAATACCCCGTAGTTATGAGTACTGAAAAAAATATGGAAGAAATTGTTAGCCTGGCGAAGCGTCGAGGTTTTATTTACCCTGGCTCCGATGTGTACGGCGGCCTGAGCGGAACCTGGGACTATGGCCCACTGGGTGTTGCCTTGAAGCGTAACATTATGAACTTATGGTGGAAATTATTTGTCGATGAGCGCGAGGACATGTACGGTATTGACGCCGCTATCTTAATGAACCAAAAGGTATGGCAGGCGAGTGGGCACGTGGATACCTTTACCGACCCGCTGGTTGAAGACCTAGAAACAAAGCAACGTTTTCGTGCCGATCATCTCTTGAAAGATGCTGGGCATGCGGTTGATGGCCTCAGCCTCGAGCAAATGACCCAACTCATTCGTGAGCATAAGGTAAAAAGCCCTAATGGCAACGAATTGTCAGATGTACGCACGTTTAATATGATGTTTACAACCACCGTCGGCCCAGTGGCTGACGACAGCTCTATTAGCTACTTACGTCCAGAAACTGCTCAGGGTATTTTCACGAATTATAAAAACGTGCTCGATGCGTTTTACCCAGACCTACCGTTTGGGTTAGCACAGCAGGGTAAGGCCTTTCGTAACGAAATTAGCCCGCGCGACTTTATTTTCCGCAGCCGTGAGTTTGAACAAATGGAGATTGAATACTTTGTTGATCCAGCCAAATGGGAAGAGTCTTTTGAGCATTGGCGACAACAAGTGTGGCGTTGGACGCAGGCGCTTGGCCTTGTCGACGAGCACGTCCACGAACTAGAAGTGCCAGAGGAGGACCGCGCGCACTACAGTAAGCGAACAATCGACTTCGAGTACGACTTTCCGATTGGTCGTGAAGAGCTTTTGGGGCTTGCTTACCGTACCGACTTTGACCTTGGTAACATCCAGCGCGTCAGTGGCAAGAACATGGAGTACACCGTCAAGGGAACGAACACAAAATTTGTCCCCCATGTTATTGAACCGTCTTTTGGTGTTGAGCGTACCCTCATGGCTGTCCTGACCGCTGCCTACACCGAAGATGAGGTGAATGGTGAAAAGCGTATCGTGATGAAATTTCCAGAGCACCTCGCACCAGTCAGGTATGCCGTGTCGCCACTTGTACGCAATAAACCTGAGTTGGTTGAAAAAGCGCGTGAAGTGTATGAGATGCTGAAAAAGAAATACGGCGCTGTTATGTGGGACGATAACGGTAATATTGGTAAGCGATATCGCCGCCAAGATGAAATTGGTACTCCGCACTGTGTGGTGATCGACTTTGAAACACTCGAAAAAGACGGTCTTGTCTCGGTGCGCGACCGCGACACAACCGAGCAGCGACGCGTCAAGCCAGAGGAGCTGTAGGGAGTATGCGCCAAGCCTCAGCAATTATCGGCGGGCTGGCGTACTTGTGTGCAACGGTTGCTTGGGTGTTTGTCTTAGCGTTGGCGGCTTATCTTATATTTGCCAGTTTACCAGCTGCACCAGTGATTAATCACGTACCCGACGCGCTAGCGCCCGTGGGCGGGGGTAGCGATGATACCGCTACTCCGAGTGTCGTCGCACAGGTATTTGCCGTTGCACTAGGAATGGTCCTTTTGTTTGGGGCAGTTGCGTTTACTGTCGTGTTACCAGTGCTATTTACTCGGTGGTGCTCGCGACGCGTCCGCGCTTTGACAGTGTCTTTATTCGGTAAACAGTATCGGTTGCAGCACCTTGTTGTCGTCAAGGTCGGGATAGTACTTGCGCCGGTGGTTATTTTGGTAGTCATCTGGCTGCTTGCGCCAAGCACGGTTATGACAGCGCTCGCGGCAGCCGGTGTCGCCGTCGCAAGCTTCACGTTACTGCTTGGGAGCCTGCAACTTGTGACGGCTAGAATTGCCGGCCTTAGCGTCAAGGAAATTTTTTAGTATTCATAGTACAATACGTAGCATGATTGTTTACTATACTGACGGCAGTGCCAGTCCGAACCCTGGCCCGGGTGGCTTCGCTGTGATTAAAAATGGCGTCCCGCATATTTTAGGGAGCGAAGAGGGCGAGACGACTAATATCCGTATGGAAGGGAAGGCAATTGCGGCTGCGCTTCACGATGCCGGCGGCGAACATGCCGAAATCTACACAGATAGTGAGTTTTGGATTAACGTCATTACAAAATGGGCACCTGGCTGGGAGGCTAAGGGCTGGAAGAAAAAAGGTGGTGAAATTAAAAACCTCGATATTGTCCAAGAGGTTTATCCACTCTACCAGCAGTCGAACGCGACCTTGGTGTGGGTTCGAGGGCACGAAGGTGATGAAGGTAATGAGCTTGCCGATGAGTGGGCTAACAAGGCTCGTGAGGGTATTCGACTGTAGTGGTACTGCTTGCCCCTAAAGGGTAAGGAGCGTATAGTCGGTACATGACTGACCGACTGAAATACCAAGTGGGTGGTGAATATTCGCTGCGCTCTGACTATGATTTAAGGCGCACAGCAGCACTCCACGAACCTGCCATAGAAGGTTTTGAGGAGTTGCTTGCGTATCAGTCGGGCTTACTAAAATACTCCTATGTTGACGGGGTAACGCGACGCGAACTTTGTGTCGTTGGTATTGAAAACGAACCAGACGAGGCGGTGTTATTCTCGGATTTGACGCAGCTTGAGGTGCGGCGCCACCCAGTGCAGACAGAAATTGCTGCCGTGGTCACCGACTATCGTCATGGGGTGTTACGTCATATGGCGCAGCTGACAGTGCGACAGTTTGTTGCCAATAGCGCACCGTTTATCCATGAATATAGTTTTGAGGTGTACGCCGGCGGCGGTCGGCAAGCGACGGTTGCAGTCACAGACGTCATTAATGGACAGGGGCTGGATACATGGCCTATGACACCTTACGACTACGGCCAGCTGATTAAGCATATTGACCAAGCGGCTTCGATGACAGCAGTGCTTGGGGTGCCTGCTGGCCTTGAAGAGGGTGGCGAGCGATGAATAGTTCCGAGACCTTCCAGCATATAGGGCCGCGTGTCGCCTATGGCACGGCACAGCTCACGCCCGACGAAGCCGAGTACTTTCGCCAGGCGGCGCTGCAAGGCGCCAAGGTCAACAAACTCATTGTGACGGACGATGAGACGCGTATCCAAACAAGTGCTTTTACGAGTGGCTTGCTTTCTGATGCGGTTGGCGACTACGACGTATATTCACAAGCATTCTACGCGAAGTCTATTTTAGGGAGTCGTCCAGATTTTTGGCGTAGCACAGTAACCTTTGCGCGCTTTAACGACAAACATCGCGATACGAAAATTTACAATATATATGAAGTTGAGTCTCACGCAGGTGAAGTGGCAATTGCGACACGACGTGTACGGGTCATCCGCCATTTGTCGAGGATTGCTTTCGACGATGAAGGTAACCCCTTCGAGGATGTGTATAGTCGCCAGCGTAAAGCCTTTGAGCGTGCTATGACGAGCGAAGACATTACTATCGTCGACCAACGCATGAAGCGCCTGGTCAGCAGGCAGCAAGTGACCGGATACCGCTAGTGCGTATTGGCTTAAAGCCACGAAGCCTTGCGTCTATGAGGCGCAAAAGATATAGTTAATCCTGTTGCATTAAATAGGGAAGACACACATGGAAGACGCTGAAAACAATCCGAACCTGGCCGAAGCTGCCGTTGAAACAACCGATATGTCAGAGGTCATCGACGCTGACGACGAGGTGGTTATCGAGACAACTCCTCTCAACGCACCAATAGAAACTGTCGAGAAGATCGACGACCTTACGAGTGCCCTCAGCCATACTGATACTGGTGGCGTCGACGTCTTTCACTGGGCTAACCAAACCGATGCGGTCAAAAACGAGCTACGGGTTGAGTTCTTTTTGTTCAACAAAAACTACACCCCTTACACGACGACGATTGCCGACGATCTTGATGCCCAGATTAAATCACTTTTCTTATACGACATTATTAACGATATCAACCTAGGGGCGGGCACGGGTCTGAGCGTGCGTGACTATGAGCTCACCGAAAAAGAAGAAAATGTCTTGCTGAGGACCGACCTTCCAAAGGTTGGCCGGGCTGAAACACTGATTCACCTCATTGAACACGAGCGCCACGACATTGTTGAGTTCAGCGAACAAGAGCACGAGTTCAAACGTATCAAGGGCATTGCCGCACGATTTAGCCGTAAAGACGGGACGGGTGTGTTTTACGTCCTGAAGCAGGTGAGTAGTGGACAGACGCTACAGGGGGCGACGTCTTGGGAGTTTACGGAAGGGTCGTTTAAGCCATTCCAGCCCGACTTTGGGTGGAAGGTGCCGAGCGATAACCAAGTGCTGATTATAGATAAAGATATTTTTATCTTTAATCAAAGTAAATTCGAGCGTCTTTTTAACTATGAGTTCAAAAAGCAACTACTTGCCGACCAGAAGGTGGCAGAAATTGAGAAGCAGTACAAGCTCAGTTTTCCAGATGGACTCGACTTACAGATGCTGGTGAAAGACCGTAAAAAGGTGGTCAATAAATTACAAAAGCTCGAGGTGGGGTCGGTGACACAGGATCAAGCGATTGAATACGCTGATACGATGCAGCTTGAGTTGATGACGGACGATGAGGGCAAGATTATCATTATGGATGGCAATGACCTTGATATGTTTGTAAACCTTATTAATGAGGATTACATTACAAGCGAGCTGACTGGTCGCCGCTATGAAATTAAAAGCAAAAAGTTATTAGACGACCCAGAAGGCGAACCACCTCGAGGCTAAACATCACTTTTGGCAGGGAGCGAGTGGTGGTATTGCCCGAGGACGGTCAGTGACTGGGTAAGTGGCTGGAGCGCCTGAAGTACGGGCGTCAGTTGCTCGCCAGCTGCATCGACAACTAAATAGAAGCGGTAGCTCCACGGGCTGCCGACAATGGGGCGAGATTGTAGTTTCGACAGGTTAATACCGGCGTCGGCAATGACGGTGAGAATTTTCGCCAGTGAGCCAGGTGTATGCCCGCTGACGAGCACAAGCGAAGTACGATTGGCATCGTCTGGCACAACCCCGTTAGGTTGTAAGACCAAAAAGCGGGTAAAGTTGGCCGGGTTGTCTTCAATATTTTTGGCAAGAATAGGGAGGCCGTGCATTTTGGCAGCTACCTCGCTAGCAATGGCTGCAACAGCGGGGTCGTTGAAGGTCTTAATATGTTCCACTGCCGCAGCAGTGTCGTGATATTCGTGGCGCTCGGCATGCGGGAACTTTGCATCAAGGTAGAGTTCACATTGGGCAAGTGCCACGGGGTGTGAGTAGATGTGACGAATGGCTTCAGGGCCCCCTGTGCCAATAAGTTGATGGTGAACTGGTAGGTGAACTTCGCCAATAATTGGGTACCCATACTTCTCGATAAGGTCATATACTTGGTTAATGCTCCCGTAGAGAGAGTTCTCGATTGCAACAAGGAGGGCGTCGGCCTGGCCGCTCGACACAAGCTGAAAAGCTTCGGGAAAACTATCAGCCGGTACAATTTTTAGGTCGTCAGAAAACCACAACTGAGCAGCAGCATCATGAAACGAGCCAGCAACACCTTGGATAGCAACGCGCATATTTGCTTATTGTAGCAGATTTGACGGCATTTACGAGCGCCGCCGCTGGGTATGTAGCGTATAATAAGAAGAGTATGAATCAGGCATTAGCACTCGAGATTATGCTTTCGGGGGAAAGCGTGCTGCTTACTGGGCCAGCAGGGGCAGGCAAAACTTATGTCCTGAACCAGTTTATTCGGCTTGCGAAGCACGAGGGTAAACATGTCTCTGTCACCGCAACCACTGGCCTGGCAGCAACACACCTAGGAGGGACAACTATTCACAGTTGGGCGGGTATTGGGGTAAGCGATTACCTCCCGCAGGGCTTTGCCGATCATCTTGCAAAAGGCCGTCGTGAAATTATAGAAAAAACAAATGTTTTGATTATCGATGAGGTAAGTATGCTGCACGACTTCCGCCTCGACATGGTCGACGAGGTCTGCCGTCTGGTGCGCCAAGAACCCGACCTGCCGTTCGGCGGTATTCAGGTTATTATGTCGGGTGACTTTTTCCAACTACCGCCTATTAACAGGGGTGATTCGCGGGCGGGAAGTTTTGTGGTCAATGCGAATGTTTGGCAAGAGCTTGATCCAGTGATTTGCTACCTCGAAGAGCAGCACCGTCAGGATGATGAAAAACTCATCGAAATTCTTAATGCAATGCGCGCCGGTGAGATTCGTCGGTCGCACGCCGAAACCCTGCTTGCGCGTACCGAAGTCTTCCCGGATGACCTCGAAAAACTGACCGAGCTGCATACGGTGAACATCGATGTCGATAGCCTTAACGAAGCAAAGCTTGCCGAGCTTGATGAAGACGAGGTCTCCTACGAGCAAACAACGACTGGTTCGCAAAACTATGTCGAAAGCTTGCAGCGGTCGGTATTGGCGCCAAAAGTTTTAAAACTGAAACAGGGCGCCTTGGTGATGGCGGTCAAAAATAGCCTTGACCGAAAATACGCCAACGGCAGTATCGGGACTGTGGTTGGGTTCGAGCCTCATACCGACTATCCCATTGTTGAATTCCTGAACGGCAAAGAGGTCTCTATGCAGCCAGAAAGTTGGGAGCAGCGCGATGGCGATAAAAAGCGCGCAAGCATTACCCAGATCCCCCTACGGCTTGCCTGGGCGATTACGGTTCATAAGTCTCAGGGAATGACCCTAGACGCTGCGCGTATTGATCTTCGCAAGGCTTTTGTAGAGGGTATGGGGTACGTTGCGCTGAGTCGTGTCAAGAATATCGAAAATCTCTACTTAACGGGTATTAACCAAATGGCTCTACGGGTGAGCGCAGAGGCGCAGCTTATGGATGTTGCGCTTCGTGATAAAGCCGCCCAAGCGACAAAGCAGTTTGCGCCGCTAATCAAAAAAGCTGAAGCTCGCACTAAGGCCGGTCCAGATGTCGAAAAAGCTATAAAAAAAGGGCAGGGGAGTACGAGCTGGAAAAATAAAATTGAAAAAATGCGCGAAACGTACCCGAATGCCTATAAACCCTGGGAGGCTGCGCAAGATGCCGACCTAAAGCAGTATTTCCAGCAGGGTGAAACGGTCGCGCAGTTGAGCCAACGCCTAGGG
Source organism: uncultured Candidatus Saccharibacteria bacterium (assembly GCA_964388795.1). GTDB lineage: Bacteria > Patescibacteriota > Saccharimonadia > Saccharimonadales > Saccharimonadaceae > Microsaccharimonas. The sequence continues at coordinate 93,239 of CAYMBV010000002.1, forward strand.
CGGCACGAAGGCTCTATCCGTATGCGGCTCCAGAAACACTACGGCGAAGAGGTCATTGCCTAAACATAAGTTTTATGCTATAATAAAAGGATAGACAAACCACTATGAAAGATCCATTTGCTAAATCTGAAGTAAAAATTGCCGTCATCGGTGGTGGTACAGGGAGCTTTACAATGCTCTCTGCTTTAAAGAAATATACCAGTCAAATTGCCGCTATTGTCAGTATGGCAGATGACGGCAGTAGTACCGGGGTGCTGCGTGACGAGCACGGTACTTTGCCGGCTGGCGATGTGCGCCAGTGCTTGGTGGCACTCAGTGACTCGCCGAAAGTTCGCAGTCTCTTTGAGTACCGCTTCGACACAGGTACCTTTAACGGTCACTCGTTTGGTAATATCTTGCTGACAGCTCTCGAGAAGATTACGGGTGACTTTAGCCAAGCTGTTGAAACCGCTTCGGAGATTCTGCGTATTCGCGGTACTGTTATTCCGGCAACACTCGACGATGTGCGCCTAAAAATGGAATGGAAAGCGAAAAGTCTTATCTTGCGTGGCGAGCGGGTGATTGACGCTGAATATTTTCAGTATGACCCACGAAAAGCAAAGCTTTCATTAACGCCTAAGCCAAAACCAAACCCAATGGCTATTGCTGCTATTGAGCAGGCTGACATTGTTGTGGTTGCACCCGGCGACCTCTACACGTCACTTGGGCCACTGCTTGTGATAGATGGTATTGGTGAGGCCCTGGCAAAGACCAAGGCGAAAAAAGTATATGTTGCTAACCTTGTCAGTAAACAGGGGCAAACCGACGGCTTTACGGTCAGTGACCACGCTGCCGAGATTGAACGGTTCGCAGGCAAGCCTTTCCTCGATTACGTTCTTTATAACAAGCAAGCTCCAAGCAAAGAGGTTGCTGCGCGCTATAAGGCCGAGGGTGGCTACGTGACCGTCGCCGACATCGAAACCCTTGAAGCCCAGCGCTACCAAGCGGTGGGGGGTAATTTCTTGGGTGATATGGCTGTACAGAACGACGCTGACGTCCTTATTCATAAGCGTTCGTTGATTCGCCACAATGCACAGGAAGTGGCAAAGCTGATTCTTGACTTGTACAAACAAGAGGATGCTGCCGATGTCTGAGCAGGCGGCGGCTTCTGAAAAGCGCGTTTTCCAGGCTCTTGACCTCGATAGAACACTCCTCAACACTTCGGTGCTTGAGCTGAAATTACGGCAGACGGTGGCGAAGTTCGATGCCAAGCTAGCCGTAGCACTTGAGGAAGAAAGTGACGCCTTCTCGGCGCGCGGTGAGTCTTTTCCTATCTTTCGCTACCTGCGCCAACAGCTTGGTCCTGACTATTTAGCCTATGTGGAGTATTTAAAACAGGAGATCACCCCCCAAGATATCCTTAATGAGGGTGCGACAGAGCGGCTTGCGTATGCTGAAAAGTACCCAGCGTGGAGTGGCGGCATTCTGACGTATGGCGACCCCGCCGGGCAGGCGCTGAAACTCGAGCTGACGGGTCTACGGGCGTACCCCCACATTATTACAGATACTCACGAGAAAGGTGCGCTTTTTGCCTCGTGGCAGCTGCCCGATGGCAGTTACCAGCTTCCCGATGAGTTTGACGGGAGGGTTGTTGATATCGTGACACTCGATGATGACAAGCTGACTGCTTTCAACCACCTACCAAAAGACCACGCCTTTGGTGTATGGCTGACGAATCAGGCAGATGCCGCAGAAAAAATACCAGCTGCTTTATCGAAGCGGGTAGTGCCAGTGCGCCATCTAAGGGAGAGTATGCAGCGGCTCGAGGCCTTTCTTACAACAGACTAGCGCCAACGCCTTTTTTAAGAGTACCCCTGTTGTTTCAGAGGGGTATTTTTAGTTATCCGCAAAACTGTGGATAAATCGACACGTTCTTTTGATAATGTCAAAAATGGGGGTTGTAGTGGGTAGATGTGGGTAGTATCATAAGTCCAAGTGGCACGGACGAAACGGTCCACTAACACAAACACACATTAAAAAATAACTCTCGTCACCTAAAGGGATGGTACTGTGGCACGGATAGATTATTTTGAACGAAAGCTAGATGACAAACGTCGATTGACGATTCCGTCAGAGCTTCGTGAGGAATTTCTATCGGGCGTTGTACTGACCCGTGGGTTTGGCACCTATCTTCACCTGTATCCAAAATCGATATGGGAGCAAGAAGTCGAGCCAGCACTGAGCGCCAGCGGTAGTATCTTAGATGAAAAAATCGCCGACGTGAACGTGCAGTTCCGCCGCGGTAAAACCGAGGCAGCACTTGACCACAAGCAGGGTCGCATCACTTTCGAGCAACACTTACTCGATTATAGTGGTATCACCCGTGACATTGTGGCTGTCAGGGCAGGGGCTTACTGGCGCATTATGGCGGGAGAATCTGAATAGTCTGAAACTCGGCAAACACCGAGAACGTCCAACGAAGTGTGGGCACATTAAAAATAAAACTGAACGAACTCTCGAGATCAACTATCTGGTAGTGAGGCGTGGCATGCGGCACACAATAAACAGCCGTTGTACCTTCCTCAAAAACACACCTCCCAAAAACTCCACCTCACATAAGTCTCTCAACATGTTCTTGCCCTAACAAGAATACCTTTTGGCATTCACGCTTTGGCAAGAACTGACTTTTATAAAAAGTATGGCTCACATACTTTACAAAAACAAACACATCTGCGAAAACAAACAGCTTCACTATCGGTTAGGTGATCTCGAAAATTCCGAGCAAAGAGCGCAAAATATGAAGTTCTTCATATTTTCGCTATTTTGAGGAATTTGATGAGATATGGCTTGTCCATATCTCGTCCTCTCTCATTGTCGTATTTACGGTATAATGAAAGAGATGAGTAAAGAACATCCACCACATCTACATGTTCCTGTTCTACTAGAAGCGACGCTTCGCGTGCTTGCCCCCAAAGCAGGGGAGTCATATCTTGACCTTACTGCTGGGTACGGCGGCCACGCATCGGCGATTCTTAACATGACGGGAAATTATAAGGAGAGTGCGTTGGTTGATCGCGACGATTTTGCTTTACAGCACTTATCATCGCTAGCAAACCAAGGTGCTCGGTTGCTTCACACCGATTTTGCCCAAGCTGCAGTGCAGCTGGCGGGCGAGGGGGCGAAGTTTGACCTTATCCTGATTGATCTGGGGGTGTCGTCACCACAGCTCGATATGGGCGAACGAGGGTTTTCATTCACGCATAATGGTCCGCTGGACATGCGAATGGATAGGCGAAGTGGCCAAACGGCTGCCGAACTTATCGATAGCATATCAGTCAGTGACCTGGCGACACTCATTCACGACTACGGCGAAGAGCCGTACTCGCAGGCGAAAAATTTAGCCGAAGTGATTGTCGAACACAGGCCATTTCAGGATACGAAAACACTCGCCGAACTTATCAAGCAGCACTATCGTGGCCGGGCCGGAAGAATCCACCCAGCGACGCGTACCTTTCAAGCGCTCCGCATTGCCGTCAACGACGAACTCGGGCAAATAAAAGCGACGCTACCACTGCTTCCGAAACTCCTTAATACGGGCGGAAGGGTAGGGGTAATTAGCTTCCATAGCCTTGAGGATCGTCTGGTGAAACGCTTTTTCAAAGAGCAAATTGAGTCAGGCCTTGAAGCCGAACTCGATATCTTCACCAAACACCCGATTTCCGGAGCCACCGACGATGTTCACAACCCGCGATCACGAAGTGCCAAGCTTCGGGTTGCTGTGAAAAAATAAAAACAATACAAACTATTGTAGAAAGGGCACACACCAATGCCAGTTCACATTACAGTACAATACGCAGACCAGCCACAAATCGTGGCCGTACGCGTAAAGTAATACACTCATTGCACCTTAGCTCGCTATCTCATAGCAGCGAGCTAAGGACATGGCTCCTAAACGGCCTAAAGCCGGCAGGGACCACTAAAAGAAAACAAATGAGCATAGAGCTCAAAACAAACAAAAATAAACACACACCACCACAATGTCATATCAACCAACCAATTATTACGTGAATCGCCGCCAGCAAAACTGGTCGCGTAACCAAAACACGACACGATTCCAATCATCTGTGAAGCTGGGTCCGGTGGCGCACACCGTCCTTGTTGCCCTGATGATTATCGTCTTGGGCCTGATTTATGTCACCCAAGCGACCCGCACAACCGGGTACGACTATGAAGCGCAAAAAATTGACACGCAAATCTCACAGCTGAATGAGCAAAAGGGTGACCTTGAAATTGAAAACGCTCGCCTAACAGCACTTGAAACCGTCAAGAATAGTAGCGTCGCTAAGTCTATGACCACACCCGTTCAAACACAACACCTATCAGAATAATCTGAGCGACTTTGTTCACTTGGGAAAAGTATAGGTGGACAAGTAGAATAAGTATATGAAACCGAATCTCTTAAAAGGCAGCCGTTCTCGTTATTTAGCCATTGCACTGTTGGTCATTGCTGCTCTTTTTGTTGGTCGGTTATTTTATTTACAAATTATTCAGAATGCTCATTATCGTGACCTGGCAAGTGCCGAGCAGGTCAAGCGAGAGCTCATTCCGGCAAAACGTGGCGAGATTTATGCGTTAAGTGGTGATAAGCCGGTGAAGCTTGTCACGAACCAGACGGTCTACACCGTGTTTGCTGACCCTGCGATCATCACTGCGGAGAATGAAGCGAAAGTTGTTGACGTTATACAAACGGTTGCGGGTGGTAATACGGTAGAAAACTTTGCAAAACTTTTGGCAAATAAAGAGAGTCGCTATGCAATTATTGCGAAGAAGATAACACGTTCGCAGGCAGAGAAAATTAAGGAAGCGGGGCTTTCTGGCATAGGATTTCAAGAAGTGTCACAGCGCTACTACCCTGAGGGAACAATGGCGGCGCAGCTTTTAGGTTTCGTGAATGCAGCCGGTGAAGGTAATTATGGTGTCGAGGGCTTCATGAACAAGGCCCTTGCTGGCGTTGATGGGCGACTTGAGACGGTCGTCGATATCAGTGATGTGCCGTTGACTATTGGCGACCGTAATACCCGTATTCCAGCACAAAATGGCGACAATTTAGTGCTGTCGGTTGACCGTAACGTTCAGTCAAAGGTTGAAGAGGTGGTCATGCGGTACGCAAAGAAGTATAAAGCCGGTAATGTCAGTGCGGTTGTTATGAACCCGAATAATGGCAAGGTGATGGCGATGGCAAACTACCCGTCGTATGACCCAGCGAAGTATTTCGAGGTGACCGACGCAGCCCTGTTTGGCAATGCGGTTGTTTCAACGCCGTATGAGCCTGGCTCGGTGATGAAGACCTACACCTTGGCTGCGGCGCTTGATAAAAATGTCCTGAAGCCTTCCGATACGTTTATTAACACCGATAGAATACAGGTAGGGGACCGTTTTATTGGCAATGCAACCAACGGCATTACGGGCAAAATTACGTTCCAGACGGCGATGAACTACTCACTAAATACTGGCTCGGTGACTATGGCGATGCGCCTGGGCAATGGGCGCGAGATTACTACTGGCGCCCGCGATATTATGTACGACTACTACCATAACCGCCTCGGCATTGGCGCGAAAACGGGTGTTGAGCTAGGTAACGAGGCTGCTGGCATTGTGGTTTCGCCAAGTAATCCTGACGGGAATGCGGTGCGCTACTCTAATATGACGTTCGGACAGGGGTTTGACGCGACCTTGATACAAATTACAGCTGGTTTCTGCGCTATTATTAACGGCGGTAATTACTATCAGCCAACTGTTTTGGCGGGTAAGATGGTGAACGGTGTCTATGTACCCAACGCCGATAACGCACCTCTTCGAGCAGGGGTCGTCAAGGCGTCTACCTCTAAGCAAATGCGCGAAGTAACACATAAAGTGCGTGATTTTACCTCTTCTTGGCGCGACAAACCGGGTTACTACTTGGGTGGTAAGACGGGAACAGCACAGGTTATTAAGAACGGGAAGTATGCCAACGATGAATCAATGGGTACGTACCTTGGGTTCGGTGGAAATGACCCAGATAACCCACAGTATGTCATAATGGTATCGGTATCAGGCGACCACAAGATTTATGGTGGCGGTGAACATGCTGGCCCAGTGTTTGGTGATATCTCCGACTGGCTGCTCGATTATCTAAAAATAGAACCGAAGAAAGGATAGTTACCATATCATGCAAATTGTCACGCAGACATTCACAGACGGATTGCTCCATGTCTTTATTTTGAGCGTGGTTGCGTTTATCTTAGCAATGGCATTAACACCTATTTATACTTTTGTTGCGTATCGTTTCAAGTTTTGGAAGCGTCAGCGCACGGAAAGTACCACAGGCGAGGCGCTCAAGGTGTTTACAAAGCTCCATGCGAATAAATTTAAGCGTAATATTCCTACCATGGCAGGTATGGTATTTGTATTAGCGATCGTGGTTATCACTTTCTGCTTCAACCTTGACCGTCGTGAAACATGGCTCCCGCTGGCTGCGCTTGCAGGGGGCGCTATTGTGGGGCTGATTGACGATCTGATTAATATCCGTGGGGGAGGTAAGGGTGTCGCGGGCTTACGTTCGCAGCTGAAGTTCCTCATGATTACCGGTATTGGTGTCGTGCTGGGTTGGTATTTCTTCTCGAAGCTTGGCGTCAGCAGTGTTCACGTTCCGTTTATTGGCCTATGGGACTTAGGCTGGCTGATTGTACCACTCTTTGCCTTTGTGGTTGTTGCAACGGGTAACGCGGTAAATATTAGCGACGGCCTTGACGGACTTGCCGGTGGTTTGGCAGCAACGGCGTTTGGTGGTTTCGGTATCATTGCGCTGCTACAGGGTAATGTATTGTTGGCGGGCTTCTGTTTTACAGTTGTCGGAGCGCTGTTGAGCTACCTTTGGTTTAATATTTATCCGGCTCGGTTCTTTATGGGTGATGTGGGTAGTTTTGCCCTAGGAACATCGCTGGGTGTAGTAGCAATGCTCACAGACTCACTATTTATCCTGCCGATTCTTGGACTGGTGTTTGTCATCGAGGCTGGATCAAGCCTCATCCAGATCTTTAGCAAGAAAGTATTTAAGCGCAAGATATTTGTCTCTGCACCGATTCACCACCACTTAGAAGCAAGCGGCTGGCCTGAAACGAAGGTGACGATGCGTTTCTGGGTAATTGCTGCGGTCTGTTCGTTTATTGGCGTGATGGTTGCCCTTGCTGGGGGTACGATTTAACCCATGGCAACTGGGTGGCAACGCCAGCGGGCACTGACGCCCGAGGGAGTGGTGCGAAAGCACCACGGTGACCGCCTGATTCCTGTCTTTACTATTCTTTTAATGTTTGTGGGCCTACTGATTATTTACGCTATTGGCCCGCAGCGAGCGAACCTGCTGAACTCTGTCTTCGGGGCGCAGTATTCGGACATGTACTTCTTTATTAAGCAGTTTATTAGCTTTATTATTGCGCTGGCTGCTTTTTGGGTGATGACAATCGTGCCATACACTTTTATGCTCAAGCACGCCAACAAGCTACTATGGATTGGTTTTGCTGCCTGCGGACTGTTGGCGATTGCAGGTTGGACGGGCATTGTTGACCCGATTAACGGCGCCGTGCGTTGGTTTGACCTTGGGCCACTAGGTAGTATTCAGCCAGCCGAAGTGTTGAAGTTTGGTATTTTGCTGTACCTAGCTGTCTTTTTAGGTGCGAGGGTCAACGAAGGGCGCGTGAACGACCTGCGCGCAACACTTATTCCGACAGGTGTCATAGCTGCGGCTGCGCTATTATTTGTGATTGTGATTCAAAAAGACCTTGGTACCGGTATTTCACTGACAGCAATTGTTGCGACTATGCTTTTTATGGCGGGTATTAGCAAGAAGGTAGTCGTTGGCTTATTTGCGCTGTTGATTTTAGCTGGCTCGCTGTTGATCTTTACCTCACCACACCGTGTTGAACGGGTGATGACCTACCTGCAGGGTGACGAAGTGACGACAAGCGATGACGAGGGGTATCACATTGCTCACGCGAAGATTGCGATTGGCTCTGGCGGTTTCTGGGGTGTCGGCATTGGTAATAGCGTCCAGGCATCAGGGTATGTCCCAGAGGCTATTAACGACTCGATCTTTGCTATTATCGGCGAGACCTTTGGGTTTATTGGCACAGTAGCCTTAATTGCGCTATTCGTGGCGTTACTGATGCGCCTTCTGCACTTAATGGACTATCTTGTTGAGTATCGATTGAAGCTGCTTGCCGCTGGGGTCTTTGGGTGGCTTGGCGCTCATGTTATCCTTAATATAGCAGCAATGATTGGTATTTTTCCGCTCACCGGTATTACCTTGCCGCTACTGAGCTACGGCGGCACAAGTATGATTTTTATTACTGCTGCTCTTGGGCTTATGTTCCAACTTTCACGTTATACCATTCATCCATCGCGCATAAAGGAGGCAACAGATGAAGATTCTCGCAGTCGGCGGGGGGTCGGGCGGTCACGTTACGCCAGTCGTCGCAGTTCTTAAAGAAATACGTGCGCGGCATCCTCGGGCAGAAATTCGGTTTTGGTGTGATACAGGTTTTGCGACACAGGCTCGCTCAATTGTCGATACATTCGATGAGTCGGTTAGGCTCGATACCATTATCTCTGGCAAGCTACGACGGTATCATCACTTGTCGCTTCTACAGCATCTAACGTGGCCATCGTTGGTGTGGGCGAACCTTTTCGACGCCTTTAAAGTCCTTGTTGGGCTACTCCAGAGCATTGGTAAGCTTGTGGTGTGGCGACCAGACGTTGTGTTTACGAAAGGCGGTTTCGTTTGCCTGCCAGTTGGTATGGCGGCACGGCTACTCCGTATTCCATTAGTGATTCATGATTCCGATGCTCACCCAGGCCTCACAAACCGTGTCCTGGCGCGTTGGGCAACGTGGATTGCGACGGGCGCACCACTAGAGTATTATCCGTATCCAGCAGCGCGCACGCGATACATCGGTATTCCTGTTAATGAAGCCTACAAAGTGTACACGAATGCCGAGCAACTTGCGGCAAAAAAAGAGTGGGGGATTACCACCAAGAAGCCACTCGTCGTGGTAACGGGCGGTGGGCTTGGTGCACAGCGTTTGAATGATGTTGTCGCAGGAGTATTGTCTAAGTTACAACGTAAGGTAGCGGTTGTGTTAGTAGCTGGGGCAGGGCAGTATGACGAGCTGCGAGCCCTTTTGCCAGCAGACAGTGACCAATTCCAGCTCTACCCGTTTCTCAGTAACCTCCATAGCTTACTTGGGGCGGCTGACATTGTCGTCACGCGTGCGGGGGCGACCACTATATTGGAGCTGGCAGCACTTTCGAAGCCAACGATCATTGTTCCAAATGCTACCTTGACTGGCGGCCACCAGGTGAAGAACGCCCAGGTGTATGAAGAGGCGCAGGCTGCCATTGTTTTGAATGAAGCCGAGATGATTAAAAAGCCGCAGCTTCTTATAGGCGCTATCGATTCCTACCTCAATGACGCGAAGACTACCGCAAGCATGGCAAAACAATTTGGTACATTTGCGAAACCTAACGCCGCAAAAGACATGGCCGACCTTATTTTGAAAGCGGCACGGTAATGGCGCTCGGAAAGAAAAAACAGGCACAAGCTACACCTCGGCGACGCCTGCAGCAGCACGAGGTTGCCGAAGAGACACAGGCAAGTAGCCAGTTTCGCCGCAACCAGACACTCAGCAGTTATCGTCACAATACCCCAGAGGAGTCTGCCCGCCATAAAGCGCATGATTTGACAGTGAGACGACGACGCTTAGGGGGGATTTTTTCTATTGTACTTTTGGCTGCTGTGCTTTTGATGCTCCTTTTGTGGCAGCTGATTGCTCAGGTGCATCTGACGACGTCCACGAAGCCGTTGAGCGTGCGGTTTGACACATCTGTGTACGAACGGTCGATTAACGACTACCTCGCTCTTAATCCTGCGCAGCGCCTACGGTTTGCCCTCGACGAGCGTGCATTGAGCGACTACGTTTCATCACATCTACCAGAGGTCGAAAAGATAGGCGTATCGGGAAGTGCTGGCCTTGCGCAAGCTAATTTTGCTATCACTTTTCGCACCCCTGTTGCCGGGTGGCAAATTAATAGTCGCCAGAATTACGTTGACGCCCGAGGGGTGGTTTTTGAAAAGAATTATTATACCTCACCTGGATTACAGATTGTTGATGAAAGCGGCATTCGTCCAGAACAGGGGACAGCAGTGGCGAGTAGTCGGCTGCTTGGTTTCTTGGGTCACGTGGTTGCGGGAGCAGGGGAGAGGGGATACACCGTGACGCAGGCTATCTTGCCTGCCGAGACGACACGCCAGCTAGATATCTACGTCAAAGGCTCACCAAGTCGTATAAAGTTTTCAATCGATAGGGGAGCAGGGGAGCAGGTAGAGGATATGGATCGTGTGATACGTTTCTTGTCGTCGCGACACGTGAAACCAAAGTATATAGATGTACGTGTTGCTGGCAAAGCGGCATATCGCTAAGGCCTTTAGGTATGGCAGCCAGTCAGCACTTTGTGCGCATGGCTGCTAACAATCGCTACACTCTTCCCCTCCTTCTTCCATACCGCATGTTCTATTTTTGTTCGTATATGTGAAACGGGAGTAAAAAACTATATAAAAATATATAAATGAGCAAATGTCAAAAGTAGGGGAATAGCAGAAGAGGAGAGTAGGAAAACAATTTGAGAGAAAAAGCAAATATGCCAAAAGGTCTGTGGAAAACTCAAGGATTATGACCGCGTGTGACGCAGTGTACATTTTTAACAACAACCATGAACCGCATGAGGCGTGATATACGCCGAGAGACAACAATACCGTCCTTATGTGACAGTGTGTACGTACACAAAAGCGTGGAGTTGTGCCAACGTACGGGAAGTACCCTCTTTGGGGGTTGAAATAGATGTATGTGTACTCATCTTGCTTTGAGTATATGTATGACGTAAAAGAATTATTGTGCGACGTTAAGTCTCTATGCCCAACAATGATACCTATGTCTACTCTTTTGTGTGCTGGCGCCAATTTGCGTAATACTTTTTGCTGTTTGTCGCTGCCCTGCTGCGGCTGACTGCGCTTTTCTGCTTTTTGACGCATCGTCCTGTGTAATATGAATATTGTTACTTTTTCTTTTGCCTGCCTCGCCTGCCGTTTTTACAGGGGTCCATCAGGGGTCGTTTTGATACTCACTCAAGCTGTCCTGAGCTGCTCAAAATCCAAACAACAGGGGTGATACAGTTATCGAGAAAGTATTACTGTTCTATTTTTGTTCGATTCTATTTCGATACTGAAATGACCCAAAAGCAGCAGTGCTGTATGATAGAAAGAGGAATATGCAGGGAATACACAGAAAAAAATCACATCGCAAGACGGCCATTGTTATTACCGGGCTCGCTATTGTGGCTGTTGGTAGCGGGTTAACGTCGTATTTTATGAGCACGTCGCCTGAAAAGGCAGATGTTGTGACAACGAGTCCGGCGGTCGAAACAGAGCGTGCTTCCCCGCCCTCGAGTGTCGTGCAAGCACCTGCGCGCATGGTGATTGAGAAAATTGGCGTTGCCGCCGCAGTGCACCCGGTAGGCTTAACGGAAGACGGTGCAATGGATGCGCCCAAGAACGATAAAGATATTGGCTGGTACGAGAAGAGCGCAAAAATGGGCGAAAAGAAGCTGTCTATTTTGCTCGATGGACACTACGGCACTCACAGTGCGCCGGCCGTGTTCTACAGGCTCTCAGAGCTTGCTGCGGACGATGTCATCGACTTGTATGGCCACGATGGGAGCAAGAAGACGTTTGTAGTGACCGCGATAGAGGTACTCCCCCTTGAGAAGGTAGATATGGCAAAAGCGCTCTACCCTTCTCGGCCAGAGACCGAGACACTGACGATCATTACCTGCGATGGTCGCTATGATTCCGGTCGTCAGACGTACGATGACCGTACAGTATTGTATGCAACCCTACGATCTTAGTATAAAAAATACCGCTGGGCTGCCCTTAGCGGTATTTTTAGCAAACAGGGTACTATCAAAGAGCTTTTAGGGCGAACCCCGTACACAGGGCGTTAAAAGTGCCCCCACCTTGCCCTTGCCTCAAACTGAGGTGTACGCAGACTAAGATGGCGAATGATACCCTTGGGGGTTAAATCGTAGCCAACGATGTCCTCTTGTTGGCCGTCGATGGTGACGGTGGCTTCAACCGGATGCGGGTGGCCGATCGCGTAGGCTAGCTCGACAAGCACCTCGGTTGCATCGCGTGCTTGCAGATAGTCGACGGCAATATGCCTTGCCATATAGGCGCCCGAGCGGTCAACTTTCGTACCGTCTTTACCACTAAATGCACCCCCGCCTAAGGGAACGCGGGGGCCGTAGTTATCGACGGCCAGTTTGCGCCCAGTCAGACCGGCATCGGCGTCAAAGCCACCGATGTGCCAGTCGCCGGCGGGGTTAATGTGCAGCTCGGGGGTGGTGCTTGAATCTTTTGTAAAGAGCTTGCCAACGTAGGACTGAGTACTTCCCCATTTTTTTACCGCTATCGTTAATTCAGCCGAAGGCGCATGCTGAAAACTTGCGACAATCGAGACGACACTTCTCCCCCGAATTGTTACCTGTGTTTTTCCATCGTAGGGCCAGATGCCATAGAGGAACTGGTTGAGGTCGCGGGCTAAGACGTACTCGAGGGGTAGCAGTTCGGGTGTTTCATTACAGGCGTAGCCTATCATAATACCTTGATCCCCTGCCCCGCCAGTATCAACTCCTTGAGCAATTTCCGGGCTTTGACTGGCGATACGTTCAATAACCGTGACGTGCTCACCCGCCAGACGTGTAACGATTGCTCCCACGTCAACCGAGGTCGCCTTTGAGGTCACCTCCCCTGTGACGAACACTGCGCCGTGGCCACCAGCAACGTCAACGGCGACGCGTGCGTACGGGTCCTCGGCGAGATGCGCATCGAGAATAGCGTCGGAAATTTGGTCACAAAGTTTGTCGGGGTGGCCTGGAGAGACGCTCTCGGCAGTGCGTAGTTGAGCGACCTCTGACGTTACAGGGGTTGATTTTGTTGGTTTTGTGGGCATAAAAATATCCTTTCTTACAGAGAAAGGATAGTATGCGGCGTTTCCCGGTCGTATCCTTCCCCTATGGGGTCTAGGTGGCGCACCTTACCTTTTCAGGGAGGTTGCGGGCAGGTCGTCGAGCTAGGCCTCTGACTGCACTCTTGATATTGCGTTGTTATTACCCCTTTATTATAGCATAAATGGTATAGAAATACCAGCTCCTGTGGCCTACGAGGTGCGTGACATGCGAAAGCCCCGCGCCGTGGAGGCGCGGAGGCTCTCGACAGGACGCAGGGCTAGGTATGAGTGATGCTGACGGGCCGATGGAGGTCGGGCATGATTGCCAGGGCGTTGGCGAGCGACGCGAGGAGTTCTTGTTGTTCGACTTGTAGCTGGAATAGCTGCGTCTCAGCTGCCTGACGCTGGCGATCCTCGTAGTACATACCAGTGAGGTATGGGAGAAACGCGCCAACTCGGTGCAGGTTGCTGTTCAGTAGCAGGCGTACTCGTTCAACTTCGGTGTTGACGAGCTGCCTAATGAAATCGGCGCTCAGGTACGCGCCAACCTCCTCCTCTGAGTATTTTGGCTCATCATCTTCATTGTTCATGTACCGCCTTCCCTTCTTTGTGGCTGGGCGATTTGCACTACTATACCACAGTGTTGTCCATAAGGGGAGGGTGCTATTCTGTCGGGGTAGCTTTTTTGCGTCGACGGGTGCGTTTGCGCTTTTTCTTAGCAGGAATTTCACCGCCATTCTCGGCGGCAATTTGTGCTTCGGTACTGAGCGACTCGGTGGTTGGAGCGTTGACAGCGGGTGCTGTGCTGCTCGGGGCGTCTACGATGAGCTCGACGGCCTTTGCACCTGCGTCAATTGGCCAAAGTTTTGCTTGGGCTGGGGTTTTTGGCAGGTTGCCGTCAGGGTTCTTTGTGGCCGTTGGGTTGATTTGTGGCTGCAGGCTAGCAGGCATGCTCATGAGTGCGTTAATTTCAGCTTCAACGTCGCTTCGCACACGGCTGTAAAGTCGCCGTGAGTTTTCGATAATTTGCGGCGTATTGTCGACTTGCTCGGGTGGGAGTGCGAGCGTGGTGGCGCTAAAGGCAGGTGCTTTTTCGCCGTTAATAACCATATTGATGATGAAGTGGCGGTTGTGCATTTGTAGTAAGTCACCGGCCTCGAATTGGGGTTCGAATTGCTTCGAAAGAATCGGCGCGTCGTCGGCTGATACGCGGAATGAAACCATTGAACCGACGTTGCCAAAGACGGCGTCACGAACGGTGTCGGTCATCTGGCCAATGTACTGGTTGGCGACCGTTAGGTTGAGGCCGTACTTACGAGCTTCGGACAGAATGGTCGCAAATGAATCGGTCGCAAAGTTTTGGAACTCGTCAACGTAGAGATAGAATGGTCGCCGGTCGGCGATATTTGGAATATCACTACGGCTCATGGCGGCAAGTTGAATTTTAGTCACCAAGAACGAGCCCAGAATGGCAGCGTTATCTTCGCCGATAAGCCCCTTAGAAAGGTTGACGATAAGAATTTTTCCTTCATCCATGACTTGGCGAATATTGAAGGTTGATTTCGGCTGGCCAATAATATTACGGATAGTTGGGTTAGCAGTGAAGGCGCCGACCTTATTGAGGACGGGTGCAATAGCCTCGGCTTGGAATTTATCATTCCAGCTCGCAAACTCTATATTCCAAAACTGCAAGACGACACTATCGGTACAGTAGCTTAGGGTTTCTTTACGAAACTTTTTGTCGGTCAGCATACGGGAGATATCGAGCATGGTTGTTGAAGGGCGGTCCAGGAGCGCTAAGATAGTGTAGCGCAGAATATACTCGAGGCGCGGCCCCCAACTTTCACCGAACATACGCTTGAGTACCCCAATGACTTCAGAGCTAATATTGCTCTTTTGCTCTGGGTTAGTGACCTCGAGGGGGTTAAAGCCGACCGGGTAGGCAGTATCGGCCGGGTTGAAATAGACAACGTCTTGCATACGACTGCCAGGGATGAAACGCATATTGTCGACAGCAAGGTCGCCGTGGGGGTCGATAATAGCAAAGCCTTGATTATGGAAAATGTCGCTTAGGGCAAACAGACCTAGAAGCCCCGACTTACCTGCCCCGGTTTGTCCAATAATATAGACGTGTCGAGAGCGGTCGCTGCGGAGCATACCAAACTGGTGGTTGATGCCACGGAAGTTAGTAAGGCCAAAGGCGCTGATATTTTCGTCGATATCGGGGTTGCCAGTAATAATTGGTAATTTGGCTGGCGGTTCGGCCGTTTTACTACTTGCCCAGACGATGTTTGGGGTTTCAACATTGGTGTGTGGCAAGTGGTACACACTGGCTAGCTCTTCAATGTTCAGAATAAAGTTGTGAGCGCTAAATTGACGCTGGCGATACGGTATAAGACTTTCTTTAGCAAAGCTGCCGCCGCTTGCCTTAAACCCATTGAGGTTGGTCGAGTTGAACTGTTTGAACGTGCCAACGATAGCCTGCATCTGTTGACGAGCTGTAGTTTGACTGCTGCCAAGGTACGCGATACGGATTTTTACCTGGTATCCAAGTTTAGTGGCTTTTTTCTCGGCTTCGGCAATACGCGTTTTGTCACGGTCGGACAATTCTTTCGCAATCGTTACTTTTTCGCCAGTTTCTGGTGGTTTCCAGAGCGCTTCAAATAACTGCGGGATCCAACCGACAATTTTAGTGGTACTCCCCTTACCTGACCTGACGGCGTTGATCCACTTCTCGGTTGTCTTGTGCCAGTCGTCGGCAATAGGACGTACTAAAATTTGTACCCAGACCTCGTCGCCAGTTGTCTCGAGTTTTGCCAGCGTGCCAGTGATGCCCGCTAAGGGGTCGACTTCGAAACTCTGGAAAGTTTTAATAGGCAGTACCTCATTGTCGGTGAGCGTGATGTCAGAAGTATAGACAACCTCGTGCTGACGCTCGTGCGCGACGTAGTCTTCGTCGGCTTCACGAATCTGAACGGTCGGGTATTGAGAGTAGATTTGGCTCTCTACAAAACTACGCAGATTTTTTGGCACCCAGACATAAAAACGAATCTGCCCATTGACCGAGGCAAATTCAAAGGTTAGGTGTTCTTGAAAGTTGGCATTTGCTCGAAGCTCTTCACGGTCACGCAAAATACCGTGCAAGCTGGCAAACATTTGCTCGGCTGCAAGCTCTTTTTTGTCGTTGGTTTTAGGGATCTCGAGGATTAACAGACTTCCCTCGGTGTTGTGAGCGGTGTCTGCGCGGCGATAGTTGCGCCAGCTAAGAAATGCAAGGACGAGGACAATAGGTACCCACACGTACCACTGTAATAAAAGACTGAAGAATGCACCGATAATTTCCATAGTAACCTGTTTCTGTTGTTCTGTATTCTATTCTCTCACCTCGAGGGAGATATGGCAACATAAGCAGTTTGTAGAGAGCTACTTTTCGTCGGCCAATACGTACGTTGCCTTAGCAACACGCTTGAACTGCGGCTTGCTCTGCAGGTTCAAAAGAATGGTTGTCTCTTTTACCTGACGGCTTTTCAGGACACGTTTCACGATTTCATCGCGGTGGAGCGGCTCGCTGGCTTTCTTGAGTACCTCAGCGATGATGTCGCTGACCGTCCCCTTGCTGTATCCCCAGTTATCAAGAGCGTAAATGCCACGGCCAATGAGGACAAAACGCTTGTCTTTAATAAGTTCGTTGTGAATTGCCTGAGTAGTCACGTCTTTTCGTTTGAAGCTACTTCCCTTAATTGACTTGGCAATGTCTGAAAAGTGCATCGGCTTTTTGTTATCAGCCAAAATAACGTAGATTTTGTCTCGTATATTCTTTGGGTTCACGGTTGGCCACTTGGTGAGGCCCCAGGTGTCACGCAGGTGTGCAAGCTGTTTGCTCATGCTGGCGAGTGCAGCTACTTGTGCTGGGTGCTCGTAGCTGAGTTTGTCGAAGAGTTGGTCGACGGTTTGCGGTTCCTTCGCCTCTTTAATAGCACTCACGATTTCGTCAATACGGCCCTTCAGCTTCTTTTCGTCACCGTATTCAGCGACAGCAGTAGATTGGTAGTAATGGTCGTTTTCGTCAATGACTGTCAGGTTTGGTGCGAGCGTCGCAATGAAGGCAACGTGAGATCGCTCCTGTGCGTTGGTGGTTTTGCCATAGAGCTTGTCGGCGAGGTCGGCAATACGAGCTGCACGGCCCATTTCGCTAAGGGTGCGAATAAAGGCTTTTTCAAGGCTGGCAATTGTGTCAGTCTTGCCTTCTTCGGCGGCAATTTTAAGGCGGATAAGAATAGCCTTTTCAAGCTGACGGACACGTTCACGAGTGATACCAAGAAGCTCTCCAATTTGTTCGAGGGTTTCGCGGCGGTCGTAAAGGCCGAAACGACGTGTAATAATTTCACGTTCGCGTTCTTGCTCGATAAGTCCAATAATCGCAGCAACACCTGTGGCAAGGTCAATTGGCTGTTTTGCTTCGGTAGTTTCGGTCATGTGTTGTCAGTCTTTCTTTCCTTCTACTCCACCAAAGAAATTATTAACTTTTATCTCATTCTTATTACTCATTATACAAGATTATGTAAATAATGTCAAAGAATTTATATGATAACTTCATTATACCATGTATTCGACAATTACTATACATAGTGTTTTGGTGCTTTAGTTATCCACAATATGTGGTATGAGAGGGATTTTAACCCCTAACAAGGGCCGGCTTCGCTTTTGCTTTTTTCGGTGATATGCCAGACGGCTTGTGTGTCGCCAGTGATCTGCGATTCGACGCAGTAGAAAGGAATAAGCTGCGGAGTGTCAGAAAGTGGCTGTTGCTGGACGCCGCCGTTGCTTGGGGTCGCCCAGTAGTCCCAGAAACTAGTAATTGGAAAGGTGCCGCCCGACTGTACGAGACGATCGACTAGTTGGTGATAGAAGCTCTTGATGACTCGTTCTTGGTCGCTGTCCCACGTACTCCCTGCGGTAAAGGTATCGGCATAGTTAAGGAGAGCCTGGCTGGTGACGGGCGTTTGCCAGACTTTACTGGTCCAGCCGGTGACTTGCATGCTGTCGTGATTCCAGTTGCCACAGCTTGTAATGTAGGCGCGCGCCTGACCGCCTTGGCTAGTACCATTCCCTACTCCTTCGGCAACGAGGTCGTCGCATATCTCAGAGAGAAGCGTGCCGTTTTGGACAGTGGAAAGGTTTTGGTAGAAAGGCCGCTTGCCTGCGCTTTTATGGGTCAGTTGAATGCCAGTTGATGCGGTCACACTAGAAGGCAGGCTCGCGGGATACTGACCAGTGGCCTGAAACACTCGCTGCATTTCGGCGCTGACATTCATTAAGTCGCTCTGCGCCGCCTTGGCGAGGGTTGCCTTGCGGATGCCGTTGTACGCAACGACAGAAATCGTCACGATAATGCCTATGACAAGAACGATGAGCAGAAGCTCAACGATAGTGAAAGCTGTCGCCCACCGCTTAACCATACAGCTATTGTAGCACTATTTCTTCTTTGGGGTTTTCGAACGGACTGCTTTACGGGCTGTTTTCGCTTTTGGCTTTGCCTTAGCAGTCGAAGTGCGACGGGCAAACCGCCCCTTTGGCTCGGGCGCATCGGCAATTATTTGCAGCGCCTGCTCGTGCGTAATAGTTTTAGGGTCGGTATCTTTTGGAATTTTTGCGTTCTTTGTACCGTCAGTCACATAGGGGCCGTAGCGACCGTTTAAGACTTTGACGCCATCACCAAAATCAGCGATGTTTTTCTCGGCTTCGGCCTTGAGTTTTTCGGCGTACAGCTCAAGAGCCTGCTCGTGTGTAATGGTGTGCGGGTCGAGCGGCTTAATGCTGACAAAAAGACGCTGTTTCGTTTCAGGGTTATTAATTTCAATGTATGGGCCGAAGCGACCAATATTAGCCTTGATTGGGTGACCCTCTGGTGTCTCGCCAACAAGGCGTGGGAGTTGAAAGGCTTTGAGCGCCTGTTCGAGGGTGACGGTGTCGATGCGCGCGCCCTTTGGCAGGGGTGCGAATTGCGGCTTTTCGTCGCTGCCATCTTCGGTTTTTGTCTCGCCAAGTTGAAGCATAGGGCCAAAGCGACCCAGGCGGGCGTAGATCATCTTGCCAGACTTAGGGTCGGTGCCGACGGGGGTAGCTTGAGCGACCTGTGAGCGATCGATGCCGCCAGATTGCTCGATAAGTTTATGGAATGGGGTGTAGAATTTTTCGAGCATAACATTGCGCGCGAGTGCGCCAGTGGCAATTTGGTCGAATTCTTCCTCGACGGTAGCGGTAAAGCTGTAGTCGACGACTTGTTCAAAGTGATCGCTGAGGAAGTCGCTAATCATGAGGCCGATTGAGGTTGGAACGAGCTTGCCTTTGTCGGAGCCAGTTTTCTCTTGTACGATTTCTCTGCTGACGGTGCTGTTGGTGGCACTGAGAACAATGACATCGCGTTCGGCACCTTCGTTCTCGCCCTTTTCAGCGTAACCGCGTACCTGAATGGTGTTAATAATTGTTGCGTAGGTTGAGGGGCGGCCAATGCCAAGCTCTTCGAGTTTTTTGACAAGCGAGCCCTCGGTAAAGCGTGCTGGTGGCCTATTGAAGGTTTGCCGAGCGTCGGCGTGGTCGAGAGCGAGGATATCACCGCTGGACATGGCTGGCAAAAGGTCGGGGTCTTTTTTGCCCGCGCCATATACCTTGAGGAAGCCATCGAAAATGATAACCTCGCCTTTTGCCTCGAAGTTGTGGCGAGAGCTACTTATAGTGATGGTGGCGACGGTTTTTTCGAGCTTTGCTGGCGCCATTTGGCTGGCGAGTGTGCGGCGACGGATGAGGTCATATAGTTTTTGGTCGTAGTCGTTACTACTCCCCTTTTCGGCCGACATATCGGTTGGGCGAATAGCTTCGTGAGCTTCCTGGGCGCTTGACGATTTAGTTTTAAATTGACGAACTTGGGAGTATTCTTCGCCGTAACGACCCTTGATGTAGTCGGCAGCAGCAGCAATCGCTTGGCCACTAAGGACTGTTGAGTCGGTACGCATGTAGGTGATTTTACCTTCTTGATAGAGCTTTTGGGCACTCGACATAGTCGCACGAGCGCCAAAGCCAAGCTTACTGTTGGCCTCTTGCTGCAAGGTACTGGTGGTGAACGGTGCGCCAGGGTTACGAGTTCCGGGGCTTGTTGAGACGTTGGATACGGTGAAAGTGGCACCTAAGAGGCTTTCGAGGAACTGCTGCGCCTCGGCCTCGGTATCGAACCGCTGAGGGAGTTCAGCCTTAACAGTAGCGCCGTCGTGGATGAACTCTGCGGTAACTTTGAACTGGAATGCGCCTTCAAAAGCTTGGATTTCACGCTCACGCTCGACGAGCAGGCGTACTGCTGGTGACTGAACACGCCCTGCTGATTTACCTCCAGGAACTTTTTGCCATACGACGGGCGAAAGCTCGAAGCCGACGAGGCGGTCCAGAATTTGACGCGCCTGTTGTGCCTGAACGAGCTGCATATCGACAGTACGAGGGTTTTTGACGGCGTCTTCGATGGCTGATTTGGTAATTTCATGAAAAACAATACGCTTTGTTTCAGTAGGGTTAAGGCCAAGTACCTCGCAGAGATGCCAAGCAATGGCCTCACCCTCGCGGTCTTCGTCGGTTGCGAGCCAAACGGTTTCGGCTGTTTTGACGGCTTTTTTGAGTTCGGTAATGGTTTTTTTCTTTTCAGCGTCTACCTCATATACTGTTGTAAAGCCATTTTTGACGTCGATAGGCGGTGTGCCGTCTTTGGTTTTTTTGGCAATAGAACGAATATGGCCGACACTTGAGAGTACAGCGAAGTTTTTACCGAGGTATTTCTCGATAGTTTTTGCTTTTGCCGGGGACTCGACGATAACTAAATTCTTGGACATATTACTCAGTATACTCAGTCTTTCTAAAATAGCGCTTAAGTTTTACGACAAATGTGCCGTAAGTTGCACAACGCTGGAGTGTACACTAGATTGTTATAGTTTGTAAAGCGCTGCTGGGGTGGCGCGCCTTACATGCCAAGCCCCCACTGGTTACCACCAAGACTTCGTAGCGTCCCCTTTAGCTCCATCATTGTGAGCGTCTGAAGAAACATGCCGGCCGAGACGTCGTGTGCCTCGGCGCACACTTTTTGCAGTAATTCGCCGTCGTGGATGCCACCCTGTACTGCCGTGATGATAGATGCCTCTAGGGGCGTGTCACCAAGGGGAATGGAGGTTTGTTCGCCAGGTAGGTTATACCCTGGTGCGATAACCTCGAGAATATCACGCACCTCTAAGGCAACGTGCGCCCCCTGTTGTAGTAACCGATTTGGCCCCACCGAAAGGAGGCTGGTAATATGCCCGGGGACTGCAAAGACTTCTTTGTTTTGCGAGAGGGCATGCGTGACGGTAGAGACTGTGCCACTTCGGTCGGTAGCTTCTGTGACGATGACTGCATCGGCAAGCCCGCTCACTAAGCGGTTACGTGCCAGAAAATGGTACTTATGTGCTTCGACGCCAAGGGCTTGTTCTGACACTAAAGCCCCACCGGCTGCGATGATGTCTTGGGCTAGCCGAAAATGCTCGGCTGGGTACACGCGGTGAAGCCCTTGAGCCATAACTGCGACTGTTGTGCCGCCAGCGTCGAGGGCAGCCTGGTGTGCGACCGCATCAATCCCGTAGGCAAGCCCACTGATAATAATGACACCGCGCTTTGCGAGGTCGTATGCGAAGCGGTAGGTCACCTCTTTACCGTAAGTCGTTGGCCGACGCGACCCAATGATGGCAACCGCAGGAATTCGCCTAGCTGGCAACTTCCCTGCGATATATAGTTCTGTCGGCATACCATCGTACCTCTGTAGCAGTGAGGTAAATTGATTTGTAGCTATACTTTGTCTATTGATTTTCCCTAGTTTCATGTCTACCTTAAAATAACTATTGACACAAAGTCAACTAGGTGCTATAATGAAAAACGATTGATACAGCGGACACCGCTTATCAAGCACCTTATACCCCCTATTTCTAACGGTAGTACAATTTATTGTACTGCTTATGTTAGGTAGTGTGCAAGGCGCCTTTGAAGTATCTACCCTCCACTTTTCTGGCCTTGGCTTGTCCATGACAGCTTTGCATGCTTACTAATCCCTTTAACACTTGTATCAGAGCTTGCTTTGGTACAGGCGACCCGTTTAAGGATTATTCATGGGTGACTATACAGTAGTGGTTGGGACTCTGCGAGGTTCAACCAGGCGCGCACCATCGTAGTTATCGGTCGCGACGCTTCATCGAATAATTCCCCGGGTGGGTTAAAGGGTAAAATGGCGCCAGGTGATGCCCACCCTTACCTGGCGCCTTTTTATGTGGTTTACTTTTTGACACTTTTTGCAAGTGTCTGGAGGGCCGCCTCGACCTGTGCTTCAGTTAGCACGGGTTTTTTTGTTGGCTGACTTATGCGGTACTGGTACTGGTGAATACCGTCAATCACGGTCAGTGTGATTGCGCTCGTTGTTGCGGATGATGGAGTAGGTCCAGAAAGGAAGGCAGCGTCTCCCAGCGCCTCGACCGGTCGCATACCGTCGTCTTGCTTGATGAGCGAGACGGCCTGTGTTGCATCGTGCTGCGAGCTAAAGACGCCGGCTGACACCGTGAGGGCATTATGGGTATTGAAGCTATTCTCTAGGGTACCGTTGGGGATAAAGGCAAACACGCAAGCTTGCGTATCAGGTGCGACGGCCTTGCCTGCCTCGCCCCGGACTGGATTTTGAATACGCCCAAGGTTTACTTTTTCCTGCAGCGACGCCGCTAAGGCGCCGAGCGCCGTCTGGATCGCCTCTTGGCTCACGAGGGTGCAGGCACCGTACTCTTTTGAGGTATCGATTTGAAAGCCCGTTGGGTTTTGTTGGGTACCGTCCGGCAGTGTTTTTACTGTTTTCGGCTGTGACAGTTGCTGAACGAAGTAAATGACCCCAATCGTCCCCGCACTACTGACTATCAAAATGCCAAGTCCTATGATGATTTTATGCCATGTTTTCATTTCGTTAATACCTTGTCATTTGTAACCCTAGTCCGTAATATCCCGATGCCGAATTTGGCCCTAAACACCGCATAGAGCCTTCGAAGGCCACGTAATACGGCGAGTAAGCGTTCACGTGATACCACGTGGTATTACCGTAGGTTGTTGCGTACGAGTGGTCCCCGGTCCAGCTGCCACTCGAGTTTCTGAAATAACTGTGAATGTTTACTTCGAGTGTTGACCCGGCTGCGCAGGTAGCGGTTGCGACGGCCACAACGTAATAGTAGCTACCGCCCCCTGGGTTGCCACCCGGAGAGATCCACGGGCCGCTATGGCAGCAGGCTGCCCAGACACTCCAGCCGACACCAGAAGGCCCATTAATCGAAGTTGTGCCAGAGGCGACCGATGAAGGGCTGCTTGACGAGCTGTCCATCATTGTCACCACCCTAAAGTACCAGGTTGTCCCCTGTTGCAGCCCTGTGACGGCATGGCTCGTACCGGTTGCCCCAGTGACGGTACTGTAGGAGCTGAAGTTACTCAACTTCGAGTACTGAATGGTGTAGCTAGTAGCGCCCGCAACCGCACACCAGTTGACGGTGATTTGTGAAACTGAGTTGACAGTTGCAGAAATACAACTGGTCACAGGGACAATCAGGGAGCTGCTTACTGGTGGGCTGGACCACGGACTTTGCTGAGAGCCGGCAACCGCTTGTACTTGGAAGTAGTACGTTGCGCCGGTAGTTAGGCCGCTGACTGCGCGGCTTGTACCACTAATATTTGTAATCACTGTCGGCGAGGTCATGCTCGCGGAGGTTGAATAACGTAGGTTGTATGAGGTTGCTGCGATTGGAGCGGCGACGGCATTCCACGAGACGGTAATTTGTGTCGTCGAGTTAGGCGTTGAGGCGACACCGGTTGGGCTGGTCACTTGCAGTGTCGTTGCGGAAACGATATTAGACCACTCGCCCGTTGTTGCACCGTCGAAAGCGGCGACTCTAAAGAAATACTGCGCGCCTGCAACAAGACTGCTTATCGTCGTTGCCGTGCTGCTTACCGTTGAGGTGTGGAGATTACTTGATGAAAATGTGTTGACGGTATCAACCTGCACTTTATAGGCAGAGATATTTTGCGCTTCGGTCCAACTGAGAGAGATATCATTGAAATCGATATTGGTGGTCGAAAGAACAGGCACCCCCGCTGTATGTGCTGAAGTGTGTCGCCGACTCTCGATGCTGGCAACCGTGTGCTTCACCTCAACCTTGTACTTAATGGTAAATTTTCCACACGACGCGCCGCTAGTGCAACTTGTTGTGGGGTCGCCAACATAGGCAAAAAAGTCGTCACCGTCGGATGAGGTGAGGTCGGTGCAGCGAATTGCATTGGTTTCCCCTGCGGCGCTTTGGGGCGCAGTTAACGAGTCAATAGTGATGCCGGCAAGAGGGCCTGTGGCAGCGGTCACGGCGCTCGCTGGCGCGGTTATCGCGGTGCAGCCTGGGTACTCCCCGTTTTTGTCGTAATACTTTTCGAGACCTTCGGCGATAACCGCCGCACGTGCGGCACGTTGTGTATCGCGCCCGTTTGCTAGATATTGGTTCAGATTAAGGGTTGCTAGGGTGAGGAGAATGGCAAGCACAATAATGACTACGATAACTTCGACGAGTGTAAAGCCCCGGCCCCTCTGCATACTGCTTATTGTATCAGCATGATACGTGACGCACAATAAAATGCTTACGGTTCGTTATTTTCGCTGTGATTAGTCAGTGCGCCAGTAAGAAACAGACGAATGTATTTAAAAACCGCTGGAATAAGCGTATCGTCGAGGTGGCTTGCCTCGCTTTGATTAAAGGAAGAGAGGACAAACGAGACGTGACGCGCCGTTGGTATTAGTGAGTCGGGGTGACTTTGCGGGGCGATGCCCAAGCGTATGCGCCAATACGCGTCGCCTAGGTGGGCGTTGAGGCTTTTAATGCCATTATTACCTGCGTCACTGCCTTTTTCGCGGACACGGATAGTACCAAACGGCAAGGCAAGCTCGTCGTGAATGACAAGCAGGTCACTAGCTGGGTCAAGTTTGTAGAAATCAAGAATACGGCGCGCAACAAGGCCGGTTTCGTTATAAAAAGAGAGCGGTTTTACCAGTAATACCTTGTCGTTTTCAAGGGTAAGCTCGGTGATAGCTGCGCCAAATTTTTTGTCAACTCGCCACTCGGCAGCTTCGCTTTTGGCAAGGGCGTCGACGACGAAAAACCCCACGTTATGTCGGGTATTGGCGTACTGTGCGCCAGGGTTGCCTTGGGCAAAGATGACCTTCATTCCCCTATTGTAACAAGAACCTAAGGTTGCAAGAAGCCAATCTCCGTTACAACACAGTAGCTGCATCAATGACTATAGCGCTTTTGTTTTAATGAGCCTATACTACAAGTGCAATGAAACGAACCATAGTATTGACCCGTGGGTTTACTATCGTTGAACTACTCATCGTTGTGATTGTCATGGCGATCCTAGTCTCTGTGACGGTTGTTGCCTATAGCGGGGTGACGAACCAAGCGAACGATGTTTCGGTCGAGAGTGACCTGAAGCATTTGGGGCAAGCGCTGATCATCGCGAACATTAATGGTACACCTTATCCAGTCGACGAGTCGACGCTGAGTACCGCTGGGTTAAAGGTATCAAAGGGCTCATATGGCGGAGATCTGATTTCGGCTGGGCAGCACTACAACCTTTTGTACTGCTCGACAGCCCCTTCGTATCAACCGTCTGGCTTTGCGTTTGTGGCAGCGAGCAAGGCGGGTGCAGTCCATCGCTTCACGAGTGAGTCAGGTGCCGTCACGACATATCCGACAAATGACTGGTTGGGTGGCGGTTGGGGTACTATTTGCCCCGATGTCCTAGGGGTCAGTGCCGGCAATAGTAATACCGGTGTGTGGCTTTACGAGAATAGTATCTGGAAAGCCTGGCTGCCCTAGGACATACCTTGAGGTTACGACTGCTGTGGTGAGGCTGGGTCGGCTGCTTGTTGGGCTGCCTTTTCGCGATTGGCTTTGATTTGCTTTTCGTCGCGGAAGCTAAATTTAATTGCCGTCCCTGTGAAGTCAAACTTTTCGCGCATGACACGCTCTAGGTGGCGTTTGTAGCTCCAGTGGAGGAACTTTAAGTGAGAGCCATAAATAACAAACCATGGCGGTGATGTGTCGGTTTGCACCATGTAACGCAGTTTCGGGTGACTGTTTTTTAGGCCGGCTGGCGGGTGGCTCGCAACCGTTTTTTGCAGCAGGTCGTTCAACTGGCGAGTTTTGATTTCGTGGGTGCGGCGACCGTGAATTTCGAGGATGAGGTCGAAGAGCTTTGAGACGTTTTGCCCTGTCACCGAGCTGGTGAAAATGAGCGGCGCCCACGGCACAAAGTCGAAGGTGCGAGAAATAACGGGCGCTAGCGCGTCGCGGGTATAAGCATCTTTTTCGATGACGCTGTCCCATTTACTGACGACTACAACCATACCCTTGCCGGCCTCGTTGATAATACCCGCCAGGCGTTGGTCGAGCTGAGTGTTAAGCTCGTTGACGTCCATGAGCAAGAAACAGATGTCGGCCTCTTCGATAGCATTGAGTGTACGAAGTACGCTAAACTTTTCGATACCAACCTCTTGCTTGCCTTGCCGGCGCACACCTGCTGTGTCGAGTAGCTCAATGTATTCACCCTTGTATTTTACTTGAATACGGTTAATGTCACGGGTTGTTCCGGCGATGTTTGCAACCAAGGCCTGCTGCTTACCTGCTAAGGTATTAAATAGGTTGCTTTTTCCCACATTTGGGCGGCCGATGAGGGCGACTTTGATGACGCCGGTGGCTTCTTCTTCGGTTTTCTCTGGCAGCAGTTCAGTCAGGCGCTCGAGTGTTTCGTCGATCCCCTGAGTGTGCTCAGCGCTGGTACGAATAATATCTTTAATACCAAGGCGACGGAATTCGTCGACAGGTAAATTACCTGCAAGGTCTACCTTGTTAGTGAGAAGAATAACCGGCTTCTTGCTTTTGAGAGCTTTTTTGGCAACCGTGCGGTCTTCATCGCTGACATATTCGGTGCTGTCTACGACAACAAGGATAGCATCGGCGGCATCGGCCGCTTCGGTAATCTGCTCTTGGATAGAGGCTTCAAACTCGTCGTTCGGGTCTTTGAGACCAGCGGTGTCGACTAGCCAGAAGTTGTGCGCACCGTAACTTACTTTACCTAGTACGTTGTCACGAGTCGTTCCCGCTTCGCGCGCTACGATAGCTTGTTTAGATTTTACAAAACGGTTAAAAAGCGAACTTTTTCCTGCATTCGCGCGGCCAATAATTGCAACTGTCGGGAGTTTTGATGCCATAACAGAGGTAATTGTAGCATAGTTTGACTGTTTTGGCGAGCATAAGCGTTAAGGTTTTATTGCTTCGTATTGACCTGGCTCAAGGGCTTTAAGCTGGTAGTTACCAAACGAGGTGCGATGCAGCTGGGTGACTTCGTAACCCACGGCAGTGAAAGTGCGCCGAATTTGCCGGTTGCGACCTTCGTGCATAGTGACGAGCCACTGGATGCGCTGCTTGTCAGCGGGCAGAGACTCGTCGTCACGGCGCTCAAGGGTCAGCTTACTAGGACCATCGTCAAGCTGAATGCCAAAGTCGTTAATCATTTGTTGATGCAAGGGTGCAAGGGGTTTATTCAGGGTAATCTCGTAGGTTTTTACCTTGTAAAATTTGGGGTGCGTCATTTGGTAAGCAAAGTCACCATCGTCGGTGAGGAGCAAAAGACCACTGCTGTCCTTATCAAGACGACCAACTGGCTTGAGGCGGTGGTATTCTTTGGGAAGGAGGTCGTAAAGCGTCGGGTTGTCCCCTTGTTGCCTTCGCGACGAGACATACCCAACCGGTTTATGAAAGAGAAGATAGGTAAACGCCGCACGTGTCGTCAGCGGCTTACCCTTGATAGTCACTACACTTCCCTCTTCAACGCGGCTTCCTAAGATAGCAGGAGTTGCGTCGATAGCAACGACGCCTTTGCTAATCAAATCATCGGCCTCTCTTCGTGAGAGGCCAAGGTGAAATGCTAAAAACTTATTTAAGCGCTCGGTCATGTCTTCCTAGTATAGCAAGCTTACGCCTGAGGCGGAATTGACGGTGCATTTGGGTCTACGGGCGTTGGTTGCGGAGCCGGAGCTGGTACTGGCGCGGCTGGTGCCGCCGACATATCGCCGAGTGCTTGGGCCATTTGAGCAGAAAGATCAAGCGGGGTCGTTGCTGGCGCTGCAGATAAGTTTTCGCTTGTCAGCGGCTGGATGATATGGTCGCCAAGTGACGCCGGTGCTGGTGACGAGAATGGCGCTGTTGGGGCGGGCAACTGCGAGGCGGGTGCAGGTGCAGGTGCCGGAACTGGTCCTGCAGGTGCAGGAGGAATAATGTCATTCACGAAAGGTGCAGGTGCTGGACTGACTTGAGTCGGGTCGGCTACTGGTGCCGCTGGTGCGGGTGCGAACGCAGGCGGTTGCGCTACCGGAGTGGCCGGTGTTGTAAACGCAGGGTCAAGGCCGGGCATTGCGGCTGCAGGCGCTGGTTGCGGTTCTGCCATAGCTGGTGCGGGTGCAGGAGCTGGGGCTAATGGGGCTGCTGTCATAGTTGGTACCTCGGGCAGCGTAGGCACCTCAGGGCTAGCGACAGGCACTTCTGGTACTGGTGGAACTGAAAAGTCCACGTTCTGCGCTGGTGCGGTAGCGGTGAGGTCTGGTGTGACAGGCAGCGGTGCTTCGGGTGCGGGTGCGAAAGCTGGGGCGGGAGCCGCAGGTGCAGCAGCGCCGGCTGGGCCATCGCCAAGGACATCGTGTACCGTGCGAACAACGTCTTCAATGCCTACCTGGGATTTTACTAGGTACCGGTCGGCACCCAGTGACTCGCCACGGGCGCGCTGGTCGTCGCTTGAAAGAGCGGTCATCATAATCACCTTGACACCCTTGGTTTCGCTGGTGCTACGAAGAATATCGAGCATGTCGAAGCCGCTAATTTTAGGCATCATAACGTCGCTGATGATGAGGTCGGGACGTTCTTTGATTGCTGTTGCTAGCGCTTCTTCGCCGTCCCCTGCCGATACAATAGTGTACCCTTCGGCCTGTAAACGGACGCCGTAAATCTCGCGCAAGCTTTTATCATCTTCTACTAACAGAATTTTTGCCATAATTACCTTTTATTCTACCTAACTGTTATTAAAATTACCATAGTGCTTATGCTTATTGCGTTCTTGGCGGTGGCGTTAACGGCCCTCTCTGCGCCTTTACCAAGTCTTCGAGTTGTCTGACGCGCTCGGCTTTTTGCTCTTGGGTTAAGCTCTCTCCCCTTGGGACGGTCGTTGCTGGGCGAACGCCAGTTGCTGCAGGGGCTGTAGCGGCTAGTGCAGGAGCCTGTGGGGCCGGCTGGGGTGCGCCTGGTTGTGGAGTGGCGACGACGGGTGCTACTGGAGGTGTTGGTACTGCTGCCGGTTGCGGTGCTGCATCGACAACTGTCACTGGAATCGACGTGACGAGCGGCATTTCGAGTGGTGCGGCGGTTGAAAGTGGCTGTGGTTGGCCGAAAGGCGTGGTTGCCTGTATTT
The DNA here is from genome assembly GCA_964388795.1 of uncultured Candidatus Saccharibacteria bacterium. Lineage (GTDB taxonomy): Bacteria > Patescibacteriota > Saccharimonadia > Saccharimonadales > Saccharimonadaceae > Microsaccharimonas. The sequence goes on from CAYMBV010000002.1 coordinate 122,905, forward strand.
GCTTGAGCCTTTCAGCTTCCATGCTTTCGACCCGTGGTAGTTCGAGGAAGAAGGTACTTCCTTGAGTAAAGACACTTTCTACCCATAAACGGCCGTCCATACTTTCCGCGAGGCGTCGTGCAAGATAGAGCCCAAGGCCGGTCCCGCCAATAGCTTGTCGGTCGGCGTTGTTGACGCGGTAGAACTTCTGAAACAGGTGCGGTACGTCTTCGGGAGGAATACCAAGCCCGCTGTCCTTGACGCTGACGATGACTTTCTCTTCGGTGCCAGTGACATCAACCGTCACGCTGCCTTCGGGGGTGTATTTGATGGCGTTTTCAATCAGGTTATCGACAATTTCGCGGATATGATCGATATCTTGGTTGACGTAATAGACGGGCATGATTTTTTTCTGTGCATCTGACTGGGTGGGTACAAAGATGAGCCGCAGACCTTTTTCGGCTGCTTTTTGCTCGAGACCTTGAGCGATAGTTTGTGTGTACTGCACAAGGTCGACAACTTTCGGCACGCTTGTCATGCGACCATCTTCTGATTTCGAAACATCGAGCAGGTCTTGAAAGAGCCGTCCGAGATGCTGGGCGGCTTCGTGAGCTTTCGTGATAAAGTCTGCTGCACGGGCATCGACAGTGGCTGTGTTGGGGTTCATCGCAAGGCCGAGGTAGCCCTCGATTGAGGCAACAGGTGTTCGCATTTCATGACTAGCGGTGCTGATAAATTCAGCCTGTTCACGCTCTTCGGCGAGGTCGGCCGTGACATCACGGAAAACAATAATAACGCCCGCACCCGGGTCGCCAATAGGCGAAACAACCAGGGCGACACCAATCTTTCGGTTAGATTGTGTAATAGCGGTGAGTTTACTTCCCCTCGCCTGCTGGTTGGTATTGAGTACTTGTTGGACAGGGTCTTGAGAAACCTCAAGTTCCTTGCCGGTTTCATCGGTGAGCTTCAGGATAGATTTATAGTTGAGTAGCAAGGCATCTTGCTTGCCCCACCCAAGAATTTGTTGCGCGGCTGGATTGATAAGCTGAATCACGCCCTGGCCATCGAGAGCGATAACGCCGTCGCCAATAGCATTGACGATAATTTCAGACTTGGTGGCAACTTCCGAAAGCTGGCTCGCAAGGTTTCTGACATTTTTCTCGGAGCTATCCTCGGCGTGGGTGCCGGCCTCGCGCCAAATAATTAACCCACCCGCTAATGGGATGAGGCTGCTAAAGATAATGATAATAGCTGTGGTTGGTGAAAAGTCGCCAATTAAATAAGCCCCCGCCGCATAACTGCCCACCATCACAAATGCCGGTACCCAGCCGTACGCACCAAAAACGGCCGCAAAGAACACTGCGAGGGTCCACACTGCCAAGAATGGCGACGTCACTCCACCCGTTTGCTGGGTGACGTATGCGGTTGCGATAAGAAAGATAATGTACGTACCGAACATTGGCAGGAATGAAGGTATTTTGTGAGACACGAAAAACAAGACGCTGCTCCCAACCAGCGCCATGCCTGCCATGACCGCTGGAATGATATCGACCTGAAGGATTTCAGGAAGCTGTATAAGGTCCATGAGATGAATGACGTATAAGATAACGTACACCAACGACAGCAGAAAAAGCCCCACGTATAGTCGTCGAGACCAGGTGTGCGACAGACGAATCGGTGTCATGAAAGTATTACAGCCCTACCCTTTTAGTTCTTATGGTTAAGTATGCGGTATTTGAGGCGAGAATACAAGATATCTCCGAATGAAGTATAGTAGAAGCAGTATAACGTATAAGGGGGTGTTATTGTGAAGAAATTATATTACGCGGCGGTGGCCTACGCAGTGCTTGGCCTTGTCTTTGGGATGTTTTACCGTGAATATACAAAAGCCAATGATTTTGACGGAGTGACCCAGCTTGCTGTAATGCATACTCACCTCTTTGCTCTAGGTATGCTCGTGATGCTGATTGTCTTGGCACTTGAAAAGTTATTTAGTCTTTCAAAAACAAAATGGTTCAACCTATTTTACTGGCACTACAACGGGGGGCTTTTGTTGACGGTTGCAATGATGCTCGTGATTGGCATGCGTGAGGTTGCCGGCCAAGCAAGCACGCCAATGCTGGCTGGTATTGCGGGGCTTGGACATATCATTATTTCAGTTGCATTAGTATTCTTCTTTGTTGCGTTGGGAAAGCGGCTCGCTAATCGATAGCGAATGACGCCTTGTGTTTGTCAAAGAAAAAACGCCACAGTGAGTGGCGTTCTTTCTTTGGTGACCTCACGGAGAATCGAACTCCGATTGCAAGGATGAGAACCTTGTGTCCTAACCGTTAGACGATGAGGCCGCGATGGTGAGTGAAATAAATCAGTTTACTTATTTATTTCCGAAGCGAGCGGACTACATCTCGAAGAGATGAGGCCGCACCACAAACCAAGCACACAACTTGGGCTATCCAATCTTACCAAATCCCCTACAAATGCGCAATTGTCAGTAGTACCGACACGCCAAGGAGTGCGGCAGCGAAGACAGCGATAAGGCTCATTTTTGTGTTCCCAGAAAGGCGCGGGGTGGTCCAGAGAAAAATCAGGCCGTAACTAATAAGGATGCTCCAGCCAAGTTCGATAGCACCAACGAGAGCCAGTGACGCAACGAGTTGTTCGCTGTGGAGAGGGATGGTCAGTAGGTAAATACTTTGTACGCTCAAGGCCAGCAAGATGACTAAGGTCACGATGTAAGGAATAGCCCGTAGGCTGTGTCGGTAGAAGACTTCATTAGTTTTTCGCATAATGCCGTACAGGAGCATCATCCATATAAAGAATAAAAACATACCCGGGATCACTAACTGCGGAATATTGTCTTCGGTGGCAATGGCGAAAATGACGCCTATGAAAAGCGACAAGATGACGAGAGGTAAAGGCGTTAGAAGACCGACCAGCCAGAATTGCTTGCGAATACCAAATGAAAGTGTCTCGTCTTTCTTTTGGCGTCGGCGGTCACGTTCTTCGGGGCTCACAAGGTCGCCATCCCACTGCTTCCCTCTTCTGGGGTACAACGTGGAAAGCTCACTGCGGTCACCAAACTGTTCAATATGCTTTAGTGACTCGTTATTTGGGGCGTCGAGTTTATGTTTTCTGTCCATGGCCTAACTAAGCTACTTGATCACTGAGTTGCTGAATAATGGACATAAGTTTATTGGGCGTAATCTCCGCCTTAATAAGGTAAGCGTCGGCGTGAGCCTCCATGGCCAAGCGTGATTCGTCGTCTTGCTCGAAGTTCGTCAGGACAATCACCTTTGTACTAGGAATAAGATCTTCTTTGCCACGCAATGCTTCGAGAATTTCCGTGCCACGACGCTCGGGCAGCATGACATCTAAGAGGAGTAAGTCGTATGGTTTATTACGAGCTGCAATTAAGCCGTCGTTGCCGTCGATCATCCAGTCGACGTCGTACCCAGCCTTTTTAAGACTGCGAACGTACATCTCGCCAATAAAGCGATCGTCTTCAACTATTAAAATTGTTTTAATTGCCATCGTTTCTTTTCCTACCTTTTTATAACAGTTATCCCCGGAACATGGTGTGGTTTTTAATCCAGCTACCCTCACGGTTCATAATGCTTTCATTTCCATTATTGCCCGCTTTGAGCTTCTCTGCAACCATTGCGTAGGTAGGGAGCGAGACGATAAAGGTTGAACCACGCCCGTCCTCGCTACGTGCGGCGATAGTTCCCCCGTGCGATTCGACAATAGCCTTACTAATGTAAAGGCCGATGCCAGTGCCCGCGACGGTCTCACGAGAACGGTGTGACCGATAGAATTTTTCGAACAAATTACTGACAACACTCCCCGGCATACCGATACCTCGGTCTTCGACAGAAAACTCGACAGTGTCACCCTTTGAGGTTGCAGAAACAGTAATTAAGCCCCCCTCGTTGCTGTACTTAATAGCGTTATCGATGATATTACTAAATACCTCACCGAGACTGGCGGTGTCGGCAGCGATACTCGGAAGGCCCTCGGGGATGGCGACACTCAGGACGCGGTTCTGCGAAACAGCTCGCAGGTGCATGTCGTCGCCGATGGTGTCGTACACCGCCTTAATAGTTGTCTCGCTTAAGTGCATGCGTAGGTGGCGACGGTCGTAACGGGAGGTATTCAAGATATTATTAATATACCCTGTCAGACGGGTACCAGACACAGCCAGGCGGCGGAACAGCTCTTTTTGATCATCCTCGAGTATGGGTGCCAGTTCGTCTTGCAAGACGTCGATGTAGCCACGAATGACGGTAATTGGCCCGCGCAGTTCGTGGGCGGCAAAGGCGATAAAGTCGAGTTCCTCCTCGCCAACTTCATAAAGGTGGGTGCGGTCAATAAGCGTAATCACCATTTCAGCAGGCGCGCCTTTATTATAGGAAGCAATGACGTCAAAGTAGCGCCGGTCCTCCTCGTTAGGGAGTTTATTCGAAATACGTGACCAAGTTTTCTCGGCGCGTACTGCGGTGGCTTCACATTCATCCCACCATTTGTCGATAGTATTATTTTCACTAAATATAAGTCCCAGTGATTGGACACCATTTGTATCAATTTGAATAGGCGTGGCTCGGTTGGCGTAGGTAATTTTACGCTGCTGGTCCATAACGACGAATCCGCAAATAGTCGTATCGAGAGCGGCTTCAAGCGCAGTTTTGACGGGGCTTGCGGGTTGCGTGACGTGTGGCTGCGCCGTCGTTGCCGTAGCGGCTGCGTTCATCTCTGCACCTTGGGCAATAGGGTTTGGGGTGTCGGCAGCAAGTTGGTAGATAGTTTGCAGGATTGGCTTCAGGCCATTTTTTTCAAATGTTAGCTGGTTAGGGTTGGGAGGCGTGGTCGATGTCGGTTCACCGGCCACATGCACAAGCGCTGCAAGGAGGCTTTTGATAGGCTTGGCAACAAACTGGTAAATAATCAGTGAGGCGATGACACCGAGAATTGCCTGAGCGACCAATGTACCCGCAACAGCGAGGGGGTTTTGATCGAAAAAGCCAAACGACCGAAGAATGAGTGCTAGCGCCAACAAGATGAGAAGCTGCAAAATAATTATCAAAATAACTGCACCGCGCTTAAAGCGTGGCCAGAAATCTTTGACAAGCTGAGGCCTTGGTAGTTTGTTTTTTATTCCCATGTGACTCCCCCGCCCTTATTTTCAGGAACGGCCGTGAGCCAGGTTTGCCCGCGTGCCAGAGGGATGTCATTGCCTTTTGTGTCGGTAAAAGTAATTTGAGCAGTGCGTGATTTTTTCTTCCAAGTTGCTTTGGTGACGGTGCCGTCTTGAAAGATGACTGCTCCACCGCTGCCGATAGCGTTAATACTTTCCCGCCAGCCGTCTTCAAAGACGGTGGTTTCTTTTACCTTCAGGACAATCACCACTCGCGGGCTAATACGCCCACTTTCTCTATCGAGGTGCGGCGCGCCAGCCTGTGAGCGGTCGTAGGTGTTGGTCTTTTTGTTATAGGTGTAAGCGCTATTAAACAGAGCGCTGCTCATTTTCACCGACACCCTTGTGGCGGTTGGCGACAGACTTGCCTCGCTATCGGTGCGGCTAAAACCTGTAAACGACGAAGACTTATAGCCCTTAGCGGCGTTTAGTGCGTCGAGTTGCTTGAAGCTGGTGTAAACATTGTGCGGTGCGTAACGGTCGGTGGCACGCCAGTAGTATTTACCATTAAAAAATTGGTCGATATCGCGATATTTACCGTTGCGAACCTCTTTCAGGGCGGCAGCGCTCCCTCCGACGTGGGCCACGCTTGCGTTAAAGGCAGCGAGCCAGTCAACGTAATACATACGGACGCTTCGTACTGGACCAACGAGCTGAGGTTTTTGCTCTTGGTACAGCACCAAGAAGCGAGTAATCCCCCCTTCGGCAATGGCTTCGAAGACGACGCCGCTATTTTTCAGACCAGATTGTGGCCGAGCACCTGGGCTATTTTCAATCATTACTGCGGTCACAGGTTGGGTCGTCGCCGACTCGTTCGCGACAAGGCTTCCGGTGAGTGGCGAGTAGAATTTCGGTGGCTCGGGTGCTGGTTGTGGCTGTGGCGGCGGTGTTGAAGCGACAGGAGGGGCGACCGGCTTTTGCCCGAGGAGCAAGTAAGCCGTCACGCCACCGCCCAACGATATAACACCAACCACAATCGAGAGAATGATGACAAGTTTTTTATGCCGCTGTAACCAGCGGGGCGCCTGTGTCTCGTCGGACTGCGGCGTGTAGGTAGAGACCCGTTTGAACATAAGCATTATTATATAGTGATTAGCGGTTCTGGCAAAGTATTCGTGCTTTCTTGCAAGCAAAAGATGTGGCACAGTGGATGCATGAAGATTAATGCTGAAGCAGTACGAGCAAAGATTGGCGACGCAAAAACTTTTGTCGACCTTGACCATATTGCCGAGGTAACAGATGTTGTGGCAGAGCTAGCTCTTCAAGAATCGGAACACTTGTTAGTTGAAATGCGCCAATTATTGGCCGAGTGCGCGTTGCAAGCGTGCCAGAGTTCGTTCGTATCCAAGCACCGCTAATGTTTCGTTGAGCGCAGGGCTAAAGGGTGCCCACGACACTGCCAGACGAATAAGGCTAAAGAGAATGCCAGGTTTTTGGCCAGTTGTTTCCAGAAGTTGATTGAGGGTAGCCTGGAGAGCGTCGGGGGTAAATTCAGACGTCTTCAGGGCGTCGTGCGCCGCCTGTAAGAGTTGGTGGACCTCTTCTTGCTTCAGCTTGGCAAGTTGTTTGTTGTCGGTGACCATATCCCAGTTTGGTGTTGGCTCATCAAAGAAATAGCTCGTGAGCACAGGAAGGTCTGCTAGTGTTTTGAGACGGTCTTGCACGAGCGCAAGTACTTGTGTTTTCTCGGCCTCACTTGCACTCGCAGCTGCGGCTGGCCAGAAAGGTTCGACCCGCTCGGCAAGTTCATCGAGCGGTAGTGTGCGAATGTGCTGGCCATTAAGCCACAAGAGGCGCTGCTCATCGAAACGAGCGGGGCTTTTTTGCACACGGTCGAGTGAGAATTTTTGAATTAATTCTGAGATCTGAAATACTTCCTGCTCGGTGCCGTCATTCCAGCCGAGTGTCGCGAGGAAATTGGCCATAGCTTCTGGCAAGTAGCCTTCCTTCGCATACTCTAGGATATCTTTTGCGCCATCGCGCTTACCCAGCTTCTTTTTGCCATCGATAGCCATGACATACGGCAAGGTTGCCAGTGTTGGTCGTGGCACACCCAGGGCTTCGTATAAGTTTAAGAATTTAGGGGTTGAGCTAATGAACTCTTGGCTACGCAGGACGTGCGTCACTCCCATGATAGCGTCGTCGACAATGTGACAGAAATTGTAAGTTGGGTAGCCGTCGCTCTTGATTAGAATAAAATCATCAATGGCATCTTCACCGGTTGAAAGGTTGCCCATGACTGCATCGGTCCACTGGTAGGGCTTTGGGTTAGACTTGAACCGTAGGGGTTGCGTGCCGTCCCAGACTGGCGGGTTTTCAGGGCGGTGGTGACGAAAAAGAAAAGGCCTTTTTTCGGCTTTGGCCTGTTCGCGAAATGCTTCCAGCTCGGCTGGCGTGTACGGGTCGGCGTAGGCGCGACCGGCGTCGATTAACTTTTGTGCCCACTCTTTGTAGATGTCGAGGCGTTCGGACTGCTTGTAAGGTGCGTCCGGGCCGCCCTTGTCGACACCTTCGTCCCACTGAATGCCAAGCCACTGTAAGCTGTGTTCAATTTGTTGAATACTACCCTCAACTTCACGAACCTTGTCAGTATCTTCAATGCGCAAAATAAAAGTGCCGTCATTGCCAGCTTGACGAGCGAGGAGCCACGCGAACAGCGCGGTGCGAACACCACCGACGTGCATGTAGCCAGTAGGGCTTGGGGCGAAACGAGTACGAATAGTTGTCATATAGGCTAATTATAGCACTTTTTATAGAGGTCAGGAAGTGGGATATGCGCCTGCAGGCGTATATTCCACTTCTGTTGTTAAAAACTCTTAAAGCCCAGTGGCAATACGACGCACCTGGTCGTTGGAGAGTGTTGCTTCGCCGCTAATGGTGTAAAGGACGCCGCCGTTCACCCAGGCTGCACCGTGTGCATAAGTGAAAATTTTTAATCCACGTTCTTGAGTAGTGGTGTAGTTGTCGCCGACAAGTGGCGTCACGACGTTATCCAGGACAGCCGATGAGTCCCACGAGCTACGCTTTTGGCTAATGGTATAAGCGTCGTCGTTGCTGTTTGAGGCGAACGTAAGCGCTACTTCCCCATCGCTATATGACACAGGCTGCTTTAGTGAGAAACCGTCGGGAACATAGCTTGGATACTGGGCGTCAACCCCGGCTTGGCTGGCAGCGAGTGAAACTGATACCGACGGGACGAATCGATATACAGCAAACAGTCCGAGAAGAATCACAGCGATAAGACCGCCGAAAAAGAGCAAGCGATTAATGATTTTTTTGTTGACCTTCTTTTTGCTTCGTTTTACTGGTGGTTTCGATGTCTCGAGGGCCTTAGCAATGGCAGCCTCTTTAACCTGTTTACTGGTTTTTGGTACCACGGCTTTTTGAGCAGCCTGGCGTTTCGTGGCTGCCTTGACAGACGCGCGCGCGACTAATGGATGTACCTGTGCCGGAGTGTCGGCCTGAGTTAATGGGCGAACTGGTTTCGGCGTGGCCTTCGCGCTGGCCTTCTGAGCCACTGGCTTCACAGTACTTGGCTTTGGGACAACTGGATTTGGTGAGAACTTACGTAAGTTTGGCTTTGCGGCAATATCCATTGAGCGCCCTGCTTGTGGGCGGCGAACAATTTTATGCACTGATGCGACAGGTTTTTTTGCTGCCCGACGAGCGAGCGTTACCGAACGCTGTAGTGACGAATGGACAGCCCCTGCCGCAGCTTGCCCGCGACTCAGCGTGCCTGTAGTGCCTGCAGGCTTGGCCGGTGCAACAGGTTTTGGTGTAGCTGGCTTCGCTGTAGCTGCTTTTATAGGAAGCCCTGTGACTGCATCGTAGAGGCGACCGTTTATGGTGATGGTTCGTTTTGCCATGCCTTTAGTATATTCCTCGCATTAACCGGTATGAGGCAACTAAACGGCGCCCACACTGTGTTACTCACTATAGTAGAGCGTCTATTCTGCTTATGCAAGTCCGATTCTGCTGTTTTTCATTAATTTTTGCTATAATTTAAGGAATAGTTTATGTTTAAAAAACCGAAGAAGCACTTATTCCTGATTCGTCGCATTACTCTTTCTGTGATTGCGACAACTGCCGTACTGGTGATTGCCAGCGCTTCTGTGCTGTTTATGCTCGGGTATCGCCTCGATAGCGGTAATGGACGGCTCGAGCAGGGCGCGTTGCTACAATTCGACTCTTTACCAGGAGGTGCCACTATTTGGGTTGACGGCCGCAATAGTAATAGCCAGACGGCAAGTAAGCAAACGCTGCTTGCTGGCACCCATTCAATTAAAATGACCAAAAACGGCTATGAGGACTGGAACCGCACACTCACTATTGATGCGGGGACACTTACCTGGCTTGATTATGCTCGGCTTGTCCCTAAGGACCGCCCTGTCGAGCCTGTTGTGCAGTATGCACAGCTTGATTCGTTAACATTCTCACCCGACCTCAAGTGGGGTGCAGCACTGCCCGATGCAAGTAAGGCGGTCCTACAGCTTCTTGACCTTCGTTCCGAGGCCGTCAAGCCGTCAGAGCTGATTTTGCCGCCATCGGCTTACACAGCAGCATCCGATAGCACCTCGCGTTTTTCAATGTATCGATGGAACAGTGAGGGTCGCTACCTGTTAATGAGGCATACGTATGGTAAGAAGCAGACCGAGTGGTTGATGGTAGATACGCAGGATGTGGCGAAGAGTGTTAATGTGACGAAGCAGTTAAGTGTGAACCTTGTTGATGTGAAATTTAGCGGCTCAAGTGGCAATAGCCTGTATGGACTTATGAATGACGGCGTTCTGCGCAAACTTGATATAGCGGCTGGTACTATTTCGCGCGCTCTTATAGCGCATGTCTCCAGCTTCTCGGTGCTTGATGGCACGAATATCCTTTCGTTTAGTGGCACTGATACTACCGACGCTAATATCAAAGTCGTCGGTATCTACAAGGATGGAGAATCAAAGCCAACAATCCTAAAGACAAGTACAGACGCCGCCTCGCCGCTCGCTATCGCGGTAGGACGCTACTTCAGCGACCCTTACGTTGCTATTGCTGAAGGCAATATGGTCACGATTCTTGCCGGGTCACTACCAAGCGAAGGTGCAGCGGATACTGGATCGCTCCGTACTTCTAGTTCGTTTACGCTAAAGGGCGCTGTTACTGCCCTGTCATTTAGTAAAGAGGGCGCATTTGTTGTTGCACAATCGGGGAGCGAATTTGCTGGCTACGAGGTTGAACACAAGCGAGTCGGCACGAGCAGCGTGGCTGCTGCACACGGCACTCCGGCGGGCACGTTGCGCTGGCTTGACGAGGCTCATTTATGGAATGATGACGGCGACACATTGGTAATGCGCGACTTTGATGGTGCAAATAGCCATAGTATTATGCCAGTCACCAGTGGCTTTGGTGTCACCCTCAGCACCAACGGAAAGTTTATGTATGCGGTTGGTAAGACCGACTCTGGATACCAGTTACAGCGCGTGCGTATGATTCTTCAGTAAGACATCTCCGCTAAGGGGTGTATGAATACTATCGAGCGCCGAATAATCGTTCAAGGAAAGTCGGCGAGTTGCCAGGGATTGCCGGCTCGTCATCGCTTACCTCGCCGCTACCAGCCGGTGCAGCCTGCGCTCTGCTTGGGTCGGGGCTTACTTGTTCGGCAGTGACAAGGAGGCGGTTGAGCGCCGTGCCGAGCGGTGTACAAGTAATAAGGGTCATGACGGGTTTCTTTGTTGGGTAAATGAGGGCAGCAACATTCGTAGGCTTGACTACTTCCGTTTTTGTGACGACGTACGTGTAGCGCTTACCGCCGTAATTAGCGTATATGGTGTCACCTTTTTTGAGTTTTTCAAGCTGGGCAAAGATAAACTTATAGTCACCAACATCGAACAGGTCGTTGCTACTGTGCCCCGATAAGACAGTATTTCCGATTTCCCCTGGATGGCTATTTGCGCCAGGAATAGCAAAGTGCGCAACACCCTTTTGCATAGCGCTCATTTGTGAGTTATGATCGGGCGAAATATCGTACAGGACCGGAACATCGACATTAATTTTTGGAATGACTAAACGAGGTTCGGGGCTAACAATATTATCGGCTGTAGGGTCGATAACAATGTTTTGCGGGTTGATAGACCCTGGCGAGACGTAGGCGTTGACTGACGCCACGATGACACGGTTATATTGCAGGAAAACGAATACCATTACCACGACAAGCGCTGCGGCAATTGGCAGAAAATGGCGACTACGGCGAATCTTTTTAGCACGGCTACGCACTTTTCCTAGGAGCTTCTGGCGAAGCTCAAAGAGGGCTTCGTCTTTCGATAGGTCGTCGGTGTCACTGTGGTTAGGGGCGTGTTGTGTCGTGTTTGCCGCAAAATACCCATGCGACTCAGGAGCGGCGGTTGAAGAGCGTCCTGAAGCAGTGGTTTTTTGGGTATCGGACTGATGTGCGTAGTAAGCAGCATAGTATTTTTGGTAGTAGTCTTGCCAGGCACTATGGTAGGCCTTCCACTGTTCCGCCTGTGGCTGTGGGTGCGGCCGGTGTACACGGTCGTAAGTGCTATTTTGAACAGGCTGAGATTGGCCTGCCTGACTGTCTGGTGACACCTTCTGTTCGTAAAGTGCGTCGATTTTTGAACGCAACATAGCCGCTGCCGCCTCTTGGCTGTGCGGCTGTTGAGCGGTTGGTTGGGGCTGCGAAGCGCCTGCTGGCTGTGCCGGGTGATCGAGCGCGCCCCCACTCTGGCTGCGATTATCTGGATTCATGCTCCTTTTATTGTACCGTATTTCGTGCGTTTATAAAAAATCGCCCACAGGGAGCGATTTTTCTAGAATACTTTTGGTACCGCGAGCCGGAATCGAACCGGCACGTCCGTAAGGACACAAAATTTTGAGTCTTGCGTGTCTACCAATTCCACCACCGCGGCAAAGGTGTTGTGCTAGGTTATTATAGCATACTTTAGGTGAAATAAGCGGGCGCTTTGCCCTATTGAATCATGCGGTTGAGACGCTGTGAGGCTGTATTGAGTCGCTGGTGTGCGCCACGAGCTTGAGCTTTTCCAAGCGCATCATTAGACACAGTGCGGGCCAATGTCATTGGCAAGTCTGACGAGTGAGACAGTAGCTTCGTCATCGCCACAACAGTGACACGAGAATCGTACGGAAGACTCCCCTCTTGGTTTGGTGTTGTCTTCACCTGTATATAACGGTGAGGCTCTTCGCCGTTGAGGTACGTTACCTTTAGGTCGATGCCATTTTTCTTACGCCCTCGTTTACTTCCCTTTAAGATAGTACTCCCCTGATCCTCGGCCATGGTACTTGGCAAGATGTAGCGAGGCTGGGCGCCGCGCAGTCGCTGCGTCAGAGGTTTAGCTAAATCCGCATCATAGGCCGCCAAGGCGTAGACGGTCATCTCGGAGATAAGCCCTGTCATACGCTCACCTTCACGTATGGCGTGGAGGTTTTCGACACTGCGCAAATAGTCGCGTTCCTGGAGTGTCTTATCTAGGAGTATGCCGATTTGGCCGTAGGTGTTGTCCGTTTCATTGTCATTTCCGTAATATTGGCGAGCCGATTGCGCGATAGCGATTGCCTTGAATGCAATGCGTGCAAGACCCTCGGGTACGTGAGAATGCACTTCTACCTCTTTAAATAAGTCGCCAGCCATTGGAATTGCCAGCTCTGGAAAGTGCTCAACCAACATACTATCGAGAGCTTCTTCCTCGTGGATAAAGCGGGCGTCACGAAAAAGTGAACCGCCTTCGCGGTCAGGAAGACGAACCCGAAGAGGGGCTGGCCGAGGTGCAGTCGGGCGAATATTCTGTGGTTGAGAATACATTATCTTTTTATTATAACATAAAAATCTACTTTAGTAAACTAGTACTGACCGCTTCGAGTGGTTTTGAGGGGTTCCATAGCCAATACACCGCAGCACGCGCTGCAACGTTGCCGCGCCAAATACGCATCGGGTCATCCCATGGGGTGGTCACCACTTCCCCGCCACTCGCAACAATAAGTTGCTCTCGGTGCAAGACGGCGACGCTGACGGGGTAGCTAATCGTAAATTTGTGCAGCGCATCGACAAGGTTGGTCAGTTGCATGCTGAAAGTGAGGACTTTTGGGTAATACACCGATTGAAACAGTTTTTGAAGCTGGGCAAACGAGACAATCAGTAGGGTGTTGGGCCGTTCGATAAGTGCTTTTGAGCTATTTTTGATGAGGTCGATGGCATCACGAGTCACCGTGAGCTGGCCGGTATAATCTTGGAGAAATCGTTCGTATAAAATAGCTGTTTCACTACTCCGTCCCGCATCGCCCACCAACAAGATCGCCGATGCCCACTGAGTCATAGTGGCCATTTCTGGCGCTGCATCTTTAGCGAGACTTCCAGAAGGGTTAGTTGGCCCAAACTGTGCGTCGGTAATGGCGGTAGGAATAGTTTTCTTGAGAATATCGGGCAGGAGAACGCGCAGCTCGCCTACTCCGGCGCTTTTGGCGATACTATACGCCTCTGCGACGCCCGCAAAGCCAAGCTTATTGCCGCCAACAATCCCAAGCTTGCCTGCCTGGGTGCGGTTCTCGGGCTTACTCCACTCGACATCTGGAAAGAGCGGCTGATCTAACGACTGCTTTTTCCAATACGAAAAATCCATAGTCTTAAGCACTCGTTACTTCGATACTGACAGGGCAATGGTCTGAGCCCATGACGTCGGCATGAATTTGTGGATTTGTGACGCTCTTGGCAATACCTTTACTTGCCAGCCAGTAGTCAATGCGCCACCCAACGTTGCGGGCACGTGCATTTGCCCAATGAGTCCACCAGGTGTAAGCGTCGGCTTTGTCGGGAAAGGCGTGCCGGAAGGTGTCAACGTAGCCCGCCTTTTCGAGGTTACCAAACCCTTCGCGCTCTTCGTTAGTGAAGCCATGCTTGCCGATATTTGGTTTCGGGTTGGCAAGGTCAATCTCGTTATGAGCAACGTTGAGGTCACCGCAAAACAGGACTGGCTTCGTTTTCTCTAGTTCCTGAATATGCTCAAGAAAGGCTGGGTCCCATTGTTTGTGGCGAAGGCCAAGGCGGCTTAGGTCGCCTTTAGAGTTGGGGGTGTACACGGTCACTACCCAGAAATGGTCAAATTCGGCCGAGATAACGCGACCTTCTTTGGCTGGGTCACCGTAGCTATCACCTTCTAGGGCGTATTTCTTGGCGAGCGCATCGGTAAAGCCATTAATGACCTGCAGTGGCTTCACTTTACTAAAAATAGCCGTTCCACTATACCCCGCCTTGTCGGCACTGTTCCAGTACTCGTGGTAGTCGGGAAGGTCAATTTCTGCCTGCCCCTGCTTGGCTTTTGTTTCCTGCAGACAAAGAACATCGGGCTGGTGTTCGGCGATAAAAGTTTGAAAAGTGCCTTTGTTGATGACGGCGCGAATCCCGTTGACGTTCCACGAATATAATTTCATAGTCTTATTGTACCTCGTCCTCAGGTGCGCGTCTATTTCTGTGGTGCTATTTGAGGAGCCGGGCGGTTTCACGGCTTTGATCGCGCTGCTTAATCGCCTGACGCTTATCGTAGAGCTTCTTGCCCTTTCCAAGTGCGATCACTAGCTTAATATAGCGCCCTTGGGTGAGAAGTCGCAGTGGGATGATACTCATGCCTGCCTGTTTTTGGTCGGCGAGAGCGTCAATTTGCTTGCGGCTTGCGAGTAGTTTTCGCGGTGAGGTATCGACGGTGGTGTCGTTGATGCCTTTTGTGTTCAGGTTGACACTAAAGCTGGCATTGTTTAGCCAGAGTTCATCATTTCGAATAGTGACAAAAGAGCCTTTGAGTTGCACGCGGCCATCTCGAGCGGCGCGGACTTCGCGGCCAGTCAGAACAACCCCTACTTTTAACTCATCGCCAAGTGCATAGTCAAAAGACGCTCTGCGGTTCACAATAGCGCTTGGTTTTTTGATAGGTTTTTTCTTGCCAGGCATGGTTTTAGTGTATCAGATTACACCAGTGATTCGATGGCGTTTAGCAAAATACGCGCCGAGGTGTCCCAGCTAAAGGTGCGCATGTGAGCAAGCCCGCGCGCGATATGTTCGTCACGAAAAGCCCGGTTGTCGTACTGCATGACGGCATCGGCGAAGGCTTTTGGCTGTGTCGGGTTGAAATAGACTGCGCCGTTTGCGCCAACTTCATGAAAAATTGGGATATCACTGACGACCACTGGTACGCCCATAGCCATCGCCTCGGCAACGGGAATGCCGTAGCCTTCGTCAAGGCTGGCGGTTGCAAGGACGGCATTATCGGCAAGAATTTTTTCATACTGTTCATCACTGACACCATTATGAAAAATAACTTGAGCGTTTTTGGGAGTGATTGCTTCGAGTTCGGCGCGTCGCTCTGGTGTAATACGACTCAGCAGATGTAATGTTCGACCTGGTAGCCAGCGAAGGCCTTTTATGAGTGTTTCGACGTTTTTATAGGGCATAAATGAACCCATAAAGACAATATTTTTCACAGTGCGACCATGACGCACGAGGTTGCGGTTAAATTGCTGCGGCGCATTGGGCACAACGAGCACTGGACGTTTCGTAAGGTTTGCAGTAGCAAACTCACGGGCGGTGTTCTCGCTGACGGTCGTCACAAGGTCGGCTTGATTGAGCGCAAGTCGCTGCGGTAAGTACGTTGCGTGGTAGAGGCGCCAGCCAAGACGAATTGCCTGCGGTAATGATTTTGGTGGTGTTTTGTGACGGTAATAAATCATGTCATGCGACGTCAGGACGGCCTTAAATTTCCGTCCACCTAGCCCTATTGTTTGCATGGGGCTATACACGACGTCTGGGTTGTAGCGATTAAGGATGCGAGCCGTCAACGGTTCTTTGGCCGAGGTTGGTGGGTGCATCTTTAAAAACTTGGAGCCCTCTGGGAACCATTGTTTTTGCCTGTCGTCGTAAATAAGAAATGTGATAGTACCAATATGCCTTGTGAGCGCAGTACCTAGTTCAGCCGAGTAGCGGCTAATACCATCGTGGTAGTCAAGACGAGTGTAGCGGGCATCGAAGAAGAGGTTCATACTTTTATTATGGAATATATCTTCATAAGGGACAAGGGGCGGCCCTACTCGCTGGCTTCGAACAAATTCACCTCACGAAACGGCACCATTACTTCGTCGCCAAAAACAATCTCGCCCGGCTCGGGGTCAATGTACTGTGGGCGAACGACGGCAAACAGGTCGTATTCTTCCACCAGCAAGCTACCGCTATAGCCTTCGAGCTGTTCGTGACGAATGGTTGGTTGAAATTCGACATTCTTAAATTTTGCCTGCACATGCAGACCATCGATAGGTCGAATGTCAGTATCAACAACCGCTTCGGTCAGGTGCTCATCGCCCTTAGGCTCACTCGTGACCCCGCTCGGTGCTTCGACGCGTGAGGTCACCAGTAAGTGTGCTTGCGATGCTTCGACGGTGACGCGAGCGTGCAGAAAGTCCATAATGTGTGGCATACACGAGAGAATAATGCGGCGAGCCATTTTCTTGGTGACAGGGTCGTCATACTCACCACCCTCCAGCTCGTGCAGGGCGTACTCTTGACGCATCATCTCTGAGGCAATGTTCATAACTTCGTGATTTTTGAATAGTTGTAGGCTAGGCATCGTGGCGTCTCCCCTTGTGGCTGCAAATATATTACACCATACCATACACCCAGCGCTGCCGAGTGGCAAGTCAGCGTGTCGCCGTGCTATAATACGAATTAATTATGAAGATCCTGATTGCGTCGGATTTACACTACCCGACTATCAACGGTGTTGCGACATTTAGTCGCAACCTAGCCAAAGGCCTTGCGGCCCATGGCCACGAAGTGTTGGTTATCGCCCCAAGTCAAACTGGTAAAAAATGCAAAGAAGTTGATGGTAACCATGTCATTATACGGACCGTTTCGGTGCCGTTTCCTTTTTATCAGAACTTCCGAATCTCGCTTAACCCAAACCGAGAAGTAAAGAAAATAATTGAAGAGTTCGACCCTGACGTCATTCATATTCAAATGCTCATGTGGATAGGCCAAGCAGCGATGAAGTTTGGTAACAAGGTGGGTATTCCTATCGTGAGTACGAACCACGCTATGCCAGAAAACCTTATGGACAACCTACGCCTGCTCGCGCCGGTTTCGCGCCCTATCAATTACATTTTGAAAGTGTATGGAGCGCGGTTCCACTCGAAGGCAGACTTTGTCACACTCCCAACACAGTCAGCAATTGATATGTTTGGTGCTGGCGATAAAATCGACGTGCCTATGGAAGCGGTGTCGAATGGTATCGACCTGTCTCGCTTTACGCCAGGGAAAGTATCCGACAAATTATATGAAAAGTTTGCAATTCCCAAGGGTGTGCCAATTGTTTCGTACGTCGGTCGCTTAGATGCTGAAAAGCACATGCCAGTCCTTATGAAGGCATTTTCACGGATTCATGCGGTACTTCCCGACGCGCACCTTCTTATTGTCGGCGACGGCACCGAACGCCCAATGCTTGGTGCGATGGCCCGGGAGCTTGGTTTGGCCGACCATGTGACATTGACGGGGCGCGTGAGCGACGAGGACCTCACAGACCTACATAAAGTTGGTACCGTCTTTTGCATGCCGTCCCCTGCTGAACTACAGAGTATTGCAACGCTCGAAGCTATGGCGAGTGGTCAGCCGACAGTTGCGGTTGACGCCGGCGCCCTCCGCGAGTTGTGTCAGGATCAGCGCAACGGGTACTTATGCGACCAGGACGACGAGGTTGCCATTGCCGACTCTTTAATTGCCATTCTGAGTGACCCCGTACTTCGCCAGAAAATGAGCGAAGAAAGCCTTGCAATTGCTCGCACTCACGACCTACAGACAACCCTCAAGCGATTTGAAGAAATTTACATCGACCTTATTGAGGCCTGAGTAAACTGGTTGACAAACTGAGCAACGATTTCAGGGGTTTCGTAGTGGGTCAAGTGCCCAACATTCTTAATAACCTTTAAGCGCGCTTTAGGAAATTTTTTCACTAACGCATATTGTTCGCTAAGGGGTGTAATATCGTCGAGCGAACCAGCAATTAACAGGGTTGGTGTAGGAATTTTAGCGGCAAATTCGCCCACGTGATGGCTGACGGAAGTGGTGAAACCCTGGGATACCGACTGAGCACTGTGGAAACGGCTAAAGTACTGGTCGTGTTGGTGATGGATGTAGGTCCGCAGTCCCTTATCGTGTGTTTTTGCCATCGTCATACTCATGATGCGAACAACAGCTTTTGAGGCAAGCCAAGAGTGAGCTACTTTCGGTGGTAGCTTTGTGCCAATTTTATAATACAAAATTGCTAGCTTTGTCATGATTTTATTTGGACCCTCTAGCGCCGGTGCGCCAATGGGGTTTACTAGAATAAGTTGCTTGATAGTTTTTGGGTACTGGGCCGCATAGGCTGCGCTGACAATACTACCAAACGAGTGGCCAAGGAGTAGTGGCGGCTGCGCAAGTTGCTGCTTTTGTATAAAAGTATGAAGCCACGTCACGTATGACTCGAGGTCGTAGGTTTTCAGTTTTGGGCCACGCCCAAACCCGGGTAAGTCAGGGATAATGATATTGAACCCACGTAACTTTTTAGCAATCAGCAGTAGCCCATGATGCGTCCCGCGAAAGCCGTGAATCATGATAAGGGTTGGTTTTGTACTGCGTTTTGGTGAACTTCTCACCTCTTTATTATACGGTATGATCGTGTAATTCCTCGACAAGCTTATTGATGATGACAACGAAGTACTCTTGCTCGACCGTCTGGTGGTGACTTTCGTGAGGCTTATTTGCCTGTTCATACTGTAGGTAGAGGCGCAAAAGAACTTGCAGGGCCGAGCCATAGGTAGTAGGTGTGTTGGGGTTAGTTTGAAAATGGCGGGCTGTTTCGAAAAGCTCGTGAAAATAAGGGTCGCGCACCGAAGCGTCGTCTCGCTGGCCGTTCATAGCGACACTCATGAGCACTTGACGAGTACGATACGATTGCTGGGCCTGTTCGGCACTATAGCGTTGCAGGTCATCTTCAGCTACAAGGTCGAGCTGATACCTCACAGCTGTCGTGGCAAGCGCCTCGAGGGAATTTGCTGTCAACTGTTGCATGAGGTGATGAGCAAAACTTTGCCGCATCACCGTTGGGTGGCGAGAGCCAGCGCGTTGCGCCCACAGTGCGAGCTGGGTCTCGATGGCATGTGTAACCTCTTCGTCTGAAAACTGCTCACGAGACTCGTTGGGCTGTCGTGAGTCTTGCTGTGAGAATGGAGTTGATTCGGTGGTGTCCATAACGACCCCCTACCCCCTGTTGTCAGGGTTACGTTATGCAGCTGCGGGTTGAAGCCCGTGGGCCTTGAAGGCGTCTTGAAGGCGCGGGCGGTCGAAGCCTAAGATAATATCGCCAGCAACATCGGTAACGGGTACACCGCGGAAGTCACCGTTAATTTTCGCCATGAGCTCGTCGTGAGCAGCTTGGTCGGCTTCGATATCTTTGGCAACGTACGGAATACCGAGGCGGTCCATCCACTGCATTTCGGTGTGGCAGAAGGCGCACCAGCTAGTACGGTAAATAATAACCTTTGGTGCTGCGTTGTCGGTGGTTGGTGTGGTGTCTGGCGTGTCGCTCATGTTCGTGTTTCCCCTCAAGCTTTATTCACTATACATTATACAGTAAACGCTTCCGCTTGCCAATATTTCCTACTCACTTCCATAGCGCTTGTGCTACAATTAATGGCAGAAATACCATGGTGGAAAACGTGCAAAAGAACTGGAGCATGAAGGCGGGATTTGCGCTACCAACGGTGCTTATTGCATCGATCGTATTACTCATGATTTTAACCGTCTCGGTCTCGTCGGTTGTGGCGGTCCGTACGGCACTCCAGACACAGTACTATGAGCAGCTCGCCAAGACGGCCGGTGAGGCTGGCGTTGCCTATGCCCGCGCCTGTCTGTCTCAAAACAATAATGTCCCTCTTTGGTCGGACGCAAAGCCATTGAAACCAAATACCGACTGCGCTGGAAATAACCTTGTGACAAGTAACCCGTTCCGCTCCCTCGTTGTTGCGGGCGGCGGTGGTGGCGGCGGGAGCACCGGTGGCGGTGGTGGTGGCGGCGGCGTCATTGAGACAAATTATTTTGCATTGAGCCCAGGTAGCTATCCCGTTGTTGTAGGGGCTGGGGCGGCTGTCTCTGGTAATAGAGCGATTGGTAAAGACGGCGGAAACTCTAGCTTTAATGGGGTGACTGCGACTGGCGGTGGTGGTGGCGCGTTTTCATCTGATGCCCCTGCGGGCGGCGCCGGACGCCCTGGCGGTAGTGGCGGCGGTGGTCAAATTTATTACGGAAGTTACGCACCGGGTGCTGGTATTGCCGGGCAGGGATATGCGGGTGGCACAATTGTCGGTGCTGGTGCGCAGAGCACTACTGGCGGTGGCGGTAGTGGCGGCGTAGGTCAAAGTACCTCAACGGCGGGTGGCGGTGGTAACGGCGGACCCGGAAAACTCAGTACTATAACTGGTGAAGCTCTTTACTACGGTGGCGGTGGCGGTGGTGCTGGCGCAGGGTCAACTGCAGGCCTTGGTGGAATTGGCGGCGGTGGTAACGGTGGGCCATACGTTGCCGATAACGCTCAGCCGAACACTGGTGGCGGTGGCGGTGGCGGTCATAATTATGCGGCAGGCAATGGCGGAGCTGGAGGTTCCGGTATAGTGGTTATCAGCTACCCGAATAACGGTACGGTGACCGCTACTGGCGGTACTATTACTACTGTGGGTGCGTATAAGATTCATACGTTTACTTCCATCGGCTCAACAACATTTACAGTTACTTCGGTCGGGGCTTCATCGTGCCCTACCGACCCCCGCTGTTCTGTCACTATTGAAGGTAACGTGCGCAGCTCGTTTAGTATTGGTATGCCAACCCTTGATGCTGAAGGAAAGGCGGTCGCCATTCCTAACACAGGCTACACCGAGTTACTTCGTACTTCGGGTGGCCAAGCGTGGCGTACGTACCGTCAACCATCGGCACAGGCAACGGTTGTTCCGGGGGAATGTTCGGGTGCGGCCACAAGTAGCCTTGGCTGGTCTGATGCAAAAGTAGTGACACCAAAAACCGCGCTGGCGAATGCCCCTGAGGCGCAAAATATTAGTATTGCCACCAGCGCAAGTAAGGCGGGAAAAACGTATTTCCTTAAACAATTCAAGGCTGCTCAAAGTGGTACCTATTTTGTTACCGCAAACACACCATCGACTAATGACCTAGTCACCTTTTATATCAATGGTGTTGCTGTCGGTAGTGCGCAGGGTGGCGCGGTGACGCTCAGTACGAGCTTAGTGCCGGGGTGTTATACGCTTTCGGCCGAGCTGACAAACAGGAGTCTCACCGATCGTGCCACCAGCTTTATTGCTGCGTTTCGCTTCGGAAGCGCAACGGCCACTCCCCTCTTTGTGACTGATTCTTATTGGCGCGTGAGCGGCGGTTTAGTGGTGGACTTTTCGGAGCCAGCATACGATGCGCAGCCTGCGCTATGGACACAAACTACCGAACATACCTACGGCACTGCAAAGTACGCCAATAGCACCTGGGTGACCTACACGGGCGACGCAATGACGCGCCTGATTTCACCAACAACCAGTGGATGCCCGGGGGCTTGTCCAGCGAACTCTTATGGGTACCTACGTGACAGTAAATCGTTTTATCTGGACGCACCAACTGAAGTGCAGGTTTCCGCCATCTGTGACGATAACTGTGTTGTCTATATTGATGGTCAGATGGTTCTTGGTTCGGCGGTATGGGCGGCACTTAGCCAGCAAACAGTGACATTGCAGCCTGGCGCACATCACGTGGGTGTTCGTGTCTACAATATTAACGCTGGATCGAGCGGTACGGCAGTGTCGGTGGTCGCTAAACCATCAAACACTGTTCTTACGCGTACCGACCGGACGTGGCTAGCGGCAACAAGCTGGTTTTCATCGCCACAAAATATCGTGTCGTACGAGGCGCCATATACACCAAGTCCCCTGCAATTTGTCAGGCCGACTACAATGGATGTCATTGTAGTTGCTGGTGGCGGTGGTGGTTCTGGAAACTGTAGTAGCTGTGGTGGGGCTGGTGGCGGCGGTGCGGGAGGGCTTATCTATGCGCCTGGGATTACCCCAGCGGTCGGTTCGTTTGCTGTGCAAGTAGGTGGCGGTGGTGCGGGTGGTGGTGCGGGCAGTACCTCAGGCGGAGGTAATGGTGGTAATTCACGGTTTGATGCCTATATTGCCACGGGTGGCGGTGCCGGTATGGGGCAAAACGGTACTCCAGGGCGAAATGGTGGTTCTGGTGGTGGCGCGTCTGGAGGGGGTAGTCCTCCGTATGGACTGGGTGGCTCTGGAATTGCCGGGCAGGGCTTTGCCGGTGCGCATGGTATGGATAGTCCCTATCCTGGTGGTGGTGGCGGTGGTGCGAACAGCCCGGGTACACGAGCAATTCCGCCACAAACTGGTGACGGCGGGCCAGGCTTTATCACCTACATAGATGGGACACGACGCGTCTTAGCTGGCGGCGGCGGTGGCGGTACATACGGCCCCTCTTATACTCCTGGTTATGCCGAGGTGGGCAGTGCGGGTGCTGGTGCTAACGCGGGCGCAGGCGGCGCTGGGACGGCCAATACTGGCGGCGGTGGCGGCGGTGGCGTCGGTAGCCCTTATGGTGCTGCTGGTGGAAGTGGCGGTTCGGGGGTTGTTTATTGGCGCTTTGTAAAGGGCACGATCACTGTCGGAACTATCTCTGGACTGAC
The DNA here is from genome assembly GCA_964388795.1 of uncultured Candidatus Saccharibacteria bacterium. Taxonomy (GTDB): domain Bacteria; phylum Patescibacteriota; class Saccharimonadia; order Saccharimonadales; family Saccharimonadaceae; genus Microsaccharimonas. The sequence goes on from CAYMBV010000002.1 coordinate 145,852, forward strand.
CTATACGGCGAGCGACGTGACGATAAACGGTATCACTTACACGGTGTACCGCTTTACGGCGGGCAGTGGGACGGTAGCGATTACAGCTGTCAATTAATAGGTGGTATCGGTATCTAGTCAATCGAAGCTTTTCTTGTTATTATAGGCTGGTATGACTCAGTCGCCTCGACCGCAATCGAAACCAGGCCGGACGACCAAGGCGCACTCATCGTTAACAGCTCCAATGCTGATTTTCATGACGGCACTTGATACCACCTGGAGGGCTTTTGTGCCGACACTCGGCGGCGTTTTCATTGGTATTGGCCTCGACCATCTTTGGGATATTGCGCCAATCGCTACAATTACTTGTTTAATCTTAGGAACGGCTTTAAGTATCATGCTTATCGTGAAACAGTTACGTGACATTCGGAGGCCATTACAATAATGGCACTTCCTCTTTTTGCTGCCGCTGAACTGCATATTTCTATTTCGGCCGATCCCCTTTTCCATATCGCTGGCTTTCCCGTCACAAACGCCTTAGTCACAGGTATCTTCGGGTCATTACTGACGGTACTTATTTTGGTGTACGTCGCAAGTCGCATAAAGCGTGGGAAATACAACCGTTTTGTCGGCCTCGTGCAGTGGGTGTTCGAAGGGCTATTGAAGCAAATTAATGACGTCGTGCCCGAGCCGAAAATTCGTCGCAAAATTATGCCACTCGCAGTGACCATTTTCTTTGTCGTCCTTATTAACTACTGGTTGAGCGTTATTCCTGGACTCGACTCGATTAAGGTGAACGGCGTGCCACTACTTCGCAGCCTGGCTGCCGACCTTAACTTTACCTTAGGACTAGCACTTATTACCGTAGTGACGGTACAAATCTACGCAGTGAAATACCTCGGCGTCTTTGGTAACGGGAAGCGCTACCTACGTAACCCATTTAAAGACCCTGTTGGGTCGTTCGAGGGGGTACTTGAACTCATTGGTGAGGTTTCACGAGGGACTGCCCTAGCGCTGCGTTTATTTGGTAACGCCTTTGCTGGTGAAGTGCTACTTATCGTCATCGCCGTTCTCACTAGCTACGCAGCAACGGTCGTCCTGCCATTCTTTATGGCCTTCGAGCTGTTTATCGGGTTTATTCAGGCGTATGTCTTCTTTGTTCTGACGCTTATCTTTACCGCGCTTGCCGTCGCCCATCACGGCCCCGACCATTCCGACCACTCTACCGCCGATACTCCTAAGAAAAAGGCTGCGGCATCAGGGGTGAAATAGTATATAATGAGAAGTAATAAATAAGGAGAATAAAAAATGGATGCATTAGCATTTGGTCTGACATACGGTTTGCCTGCACTTGGTGCGGCGCTTGGTATTGGGTTTATTGGTGCTGGCGCGTTAAACGCGTTTGGTCGTAACCCAGAAAAACTTGGTGATATCCGTACCCTCATGATTACTGCCATCGTGTTCGCCGACTCACTTGCGATTATCGGTATTATCGTGGCTATTATTGCGAAGTTCTTATAGGAGTCATTAGACGTGACATTCTTGCAAACTTTTGCCGAAGCCGCTCCAGCCACCGAGAATGGTGATATTTTCGTTGCCCTTGGTATCGACTGGCAGCTTTTGTTGCTTCAGGTTGTCGCGTTCCTTATTTTGGTATTCTTGCTTGGTAAGTTTGTCTACCCGCTGCTTATGAAAGCAGTCGATCAACGTCAGGCAGACATTGAAGCAGCCGCAAAGGCAGCCAAAGAAGCGCAAACCGCCGCAGCTGACACACAAGAAGAAACCGCGCGCTTAATGGACGAGGCGAAAAAGCAAGCGGCAGATATTGTCGCTACTGCAAAGCTGGAAGCAACTGAACTGGTTGGTGCCAGCGAAGAGAAAGCGCGTGTCACGGCCGAACAAATTGTTGCCAATGCACACAGCCAACTACAGAAAGATGTCGAAGCTGCCAAGCGTGAGCTGCACAACGAGACACTTCAGCTGGTTGCTTTGACAACTGAAAAAGTCGTCCGTCAGACGCATGCTAAAAAAGCCGACGAAGCCTTAATTGCCGAACTCCTCAAGGAGGCGAAATAGTTTATGGCACGAAAGCTTTCCCGCCGCACACTCGCAACGCACTTCGCTAATGAAGTGATTGCTGGTGTTTCGGTGAAAAAGCTTTCCCGCCAATTAGCGGCCTACCTTATTGAATCGCGTCGTACTAACGAGCTTAGTTTAATGACACGCGAAATACAGTACCGCCTGAGCGAAAAAGGTCACGTCATGGGGACGGTGACGACTGCTCACGAATTGAGCGCAGCTACAAAGTCTGCTATTGAGGCGTTCGCAAAACAGCAAAGCAAAGCCCAGTCTCTCCAGCTCGATACAATCGTAGACAACTCTGTCCTAGGAGGGGTGAAACTCAACCTTCCAGGCTACGAGTTAGACACGACAGTTTCCCGGCAACTCACCATCCTGAAGACACGATATAAGAAAGCCTAACCAAGACGAAAGAACCGAAGAAGGAATACAAGAAATTATGAGCGAACTATCAATCACCGAACTATCAAAAGAACTCCGCAGCGCGATTGAGACTCTTGAAACTACCGGCAATTTTGACGAAGTGGGTATTGTCCTGCGTGTTGGTGACGGCGTCGCCTGGATCCACGGCCTGCGAAGCGCTGGGTACAGTGAAGTGTTGGAAATCGAAACTCCTTCAGGTGTCATTGAAGCTTTTGCCTTGAACCTTCTTGAAGATGAAATTGGTGCCGTACTGCTTGGCGAAGACGCCGAAGTGAAGGCTGGGCAAAAAGTACGCCGCAAGGGAACGGTACTGACCGTCCCGGTTGGCCCTGAGCTTTTAGGGCGCGTGGTTGACCCACTAGGTCGCCCGCTCGATGGTGGTGCAGCTATTAAAACCAAGCAGCAAGGTATTGTCGAGCGTAATGCGCCTGGCGTCATGGACCGTAAGTCTGTCTACGAACCACTCATGACCGGTATTGTCGCCATCGACTCGATGTTCCCTATCGGTCGTGGCCAGCGTGAGCTCATTATCGGTGACCGCCAAACTGGTAAGACGGCCCTTACGATTGACACCATGATCAACCAAGCCAAGCAGCAGACTGGCGTTATTAACGTCTATGTTGCGATTGGTCAAAAGCTTTCAAAAGTCGCTCGTTTGGTTGAACGCCTGAAGGCTGAAGGTGTGATGGAGCAAACTATCGTGGTGGCAACGAGCCCGTCTGACCCAGCGTCACTTCTTTACCTCGCCCCTTATGCCGCGACCGCTATGGGTGAGTACTTCCGTGACAACTCGCAGCACGCATTGATGATTTACGACGACCTTACGAAGCATGCCGTTGCTTACCGCCAGATGTCACTCCTTCTTCGCCGCCCACCGGGCCGTGAAGCCTACCCTGGTGACGTTTTCTATCTCCACTCTCGCCTACTCGAGCGTTCTGCCAAGCTTTCTGATGCACTTGGTGCCGGTTCATTGACCGCACTGCCAATCATTGAAACGCAGGCGGGTGACATTTCTGCCTATATTCCAACCAACGTCATTTCTATTACCGACGGACAAATCTTCCTTGAAACCGACCTCTTCTACCAAGGTATTCGCCCAGCAATTTCGGCTGGTCTGTCGGTGTCGCGTGTGGGTGGCGCAGCTCAGACGGCAGCAGTGAAATCTGTTTCGAGTCACCTTAAGCTTGGCTTGAGCCAATTCCGTGAACTCGCAAGCTTTGCGCAGTTCGGGAGTGACCTTGATGACGCGACGAAAAGCACCATTGAACGTGGTCAGCGTTTGACCGAGCTTTTGAAACAACCTCAATACCAGCCTTTGAGTGTATGGCAGCAAGTTGTCAGTATTTTAGCAGTAACCAGGGGTTACTTCGATAAGGTCCCAGCGGCAAAAATTAAGGATGCACAACATGCAGTCTTGGCGCGCCTCTGGAAAGATAATAAAAAAGACATGGAAACCCTAGAAAGTGGCGCAAAGCCAACCGATGAGATCTTGCAGGCTATTGAAAAGACTACCGTTGCCGCAGCGAAAGGGTTTGAAGGCTAACAATGCCAAGTACCCAGGCACTTAAGGCACGTGTCCGCTCGGTGAAAAGCACCAAGCAGATTACCAAAGCCATGCAATTGGTTGCGGCCAGCAAGATGCGTCGTGCCCAAGATGCCAGTAAGGCGTCGGCGCCCTACGCCTTGGCGGCGCGCGAACTTTTGACGGCACTGTCAACCAAGATGTCGGTAAAAACCAATCCGTTGTTCGTACAGCGCCCGGTAAAAGCTCGCCTCATTATTATTGTGGCATCCGACAAAGGTCTTGCCGGTGCATTTAATAGCAACTTGGTGCGCCTTTATACCAAAGAATTGGTTGCCGATGAAAAAGATGGTGTCAAAAATAAGACTATCACTATTGGTCGTAAGGCCGCGCAGTTTGTGTCGCGTCTGAGGCACGTCGAGACAGTCGGGTCGTATCAAGACCTCCCCGACCAACCAACAGGCACAGAACTACCCGCTATTTTTAGTACGGCAAAAGACCTTTACGTGCGCGGCGAAGTTGATGCGGTTGATATTATTTTCACTGAGTTTGTGAGCAGCGTCACCCAACAAGCAACCAGTGTCCGCCTATTCCCAGCTGGGTTCGAGCCAACTGCCACAGCGAGCGGTGCGCCCGATGTCACTTACGAGCCAAGCACCGACGAGGTGGTTGACGCGGTGGTATCACGGCTGGTCAGTACGCAGCTGTACCAAGCACTTCTCGAGTCACGCGCGAGCGAATACAGTATGCGTATGATTGCGATGAAAAATGCCACCGACAATGCCAGTGACCTGATTGACGATTTAACACTGGAAATGAACAAGGCTCGCCAGGGTGCGATTACCCAAGAGCTTGCCGAGATCAGCGGTGGCGTAGAGGCTTTAAATGACTAAGGAGAATATGATGACTAAACAAACTGGAAAAATCGTACAAATCGTCGGTGTCGTCGTCGACGTAGAATTTACTGGCGGTGAGCTACCAGCTATTTACGATGCGCTGACGCTCGACCACAATGACGCGCTATTAACACTTGAAGTGGCACAGCACCTCGACGAATCAACTGTTCGTGCTATTGCACTCGCAAGCACCGATGGTCTGAAGCGTGGCCAAGAAGTAACCGCAACTGGCGCACCTATTAGCGTTCCCGTTGGTGATGATACGCAGGGTCGTATGTTCAACGTGACTGGTGACCCGATTGACGGTAAGCCAGCGACGAAAGGTAAAAAATCACCTATTCACCGCTCTGCTCCAGGTCTCGACGAGCAATCAACAAAGGCTGAAATTCTTGAAACTGGTATTAAATCGGTCGACCTTATTGCCCCTATTGTGAAGGGTGGAAAAGCTGGTCTGTTCGCAGGTGCCGGTGTTGGTAAGACGGTTCTTATTACCGAGCTTATTAACAACATTGCCAAATTCCACAGCGGTAACTCGGTGTTTGCCGGTGTTGGTGAGCGTACTCGTGAAGGTAACGACCTTTACTACGAAATGGAAGAAGCTGGCGTGCTGGATAAAACCTCACTCGTCTTTGGTCAAATGAACGAGCCACCTGGAGCGCGTCTGCGCGTGGCACTTTCTGGTCTCACTATGGCAGAGGCTTTCCGTGACGAAGGTAAAGACGTCCTGCTCTTTATCGACAACATTTTCCGCTATACCCAAGCTGGTGCTGAAGTATCTGCACTGCTCGGTCGCCTTCCTTCTGCGGTGGGTTACCAGCCGAACCTTCAAGAAGAAATGGGTGCGCTGCAAGAACGTATTACTTCAACAAAGAAGGGCTCAATTACGTCTGTCCAGGCCGTGTACGTGCCAGCTGACGACTTTACCGACCCTGCCCCAGCAACCACCTTCGCCCACCTCGATGCAACCATCGTGATGAGCCGTGCACTGACTGAAATTGGTATTTACCCTGCGGTGGACGTCTTGGCATCAACCTCGACAAGTCTTGACCCAGAGATTGTTGGTGACGAGCACTACCGTGTGGCGCGTGAAGTGCAACGGGTGCTGCAGCAATACAAAGAACTCCAAGACATTATTGCGATTCTTGGTATGGAAGAACTTTCTGATGAACAGAAGCAAACCGTGGCGCGTGCTCGTCGCGTGCAGCGCTACCTGTCGCAAAGTTTCTTCGTGGCCGAGAAGTTTACCGGTAACCCGGGTGTGTATGTCAAGCTCGAAGATACGATTAAAGACTTTGGCGACATTTTAGCCGGTACGTACGATGATAAGCCAGAAGAATGGTTCTATATGGTACAAGGTACCCTTTACGACAAAGCAAAGGCCGATGGCGGCAAGGCTAAGGAGCCGAAGTAGTGACTATGCACCTGCAACTTATCACCCTTCAAGGCGTGAGTGTCGATAAAGACATTTACGAGTTGATTGCCCCAACGGCTGCGGGTGAGATTGCAGTGTTTCCTGGCCACGAACCGCTCGTAACGGTAGCGACACCTGGTGCGCTGGCAGTTAGGTATCATAAAGAAGACGCCGATGAAAAGCTGCAATACTTTGCTATTGGTGGCGGGGTGATTGAAATTACTCCAGAGGCAATTCGCGTTCTTGTCGACGATGCCGATAGCGGTGATGATATTGTTGAGTCGGAGGCAAAAGCCGCCTTGGCCCGTGCGATGAAGCTCAAAGATGAGGCGAAGAGCCAAGTCGACCTTGAGAAAGCACACGAGTTGATTGACCGTCATACAGTACGCCTCCGGGTTGCCGAGCTACGGCGACGGCGCAACCGTTAAACAAGCAGTGGGCAGTAGGAACGATACTCATGTCTGGTGAAAAGAGCGATGCCTATAAAGTCTTCTACCCTCTTATTCGAGCAGGGCTTGATACGCGTTACCACCGCATGGTTGACGGTACCGAAAATATTCCCGACCAGCCAGCAGTGTATGCCGCGAATCACGTTCAGTTTGCCGACTCACCCTTAATTGCCGCAAGCTATACCGAAGCAACGGGCAAACCACTGCGTTTTGCTGCCAAACAAGAATATTTCGATGGCAAAGGTATTGATGACCGCGGTAAGTTTGGGCGACCGGTGAAGTGGTTTATGGAGCATACGCACATGATTCCTGTCGATCGTGAAAATACCAACCCACGGGCGTTTCAGGTGTTTCAAGAAACAGTCACCGACCGTATTCGCCAAGGTAATTCGGTTGCACTACACCCAGAAGGCACGCGCAGTGAAGACGGCCGACTTCATAAGTTTAAGTCGGGTGCGGCACGCATTGCGCTGGCGTTATCGGTGCCCATTGTGCCAGTCGGGTTGGTGTACGCCCGCTACGACAACCAGCGTAAAGCGCACGTTGAGATTCATTTCGGGAAGCCTATTATGCCCGAAGAATTTCATGGGTTACCTTATGCGCTTATTCCAGGGCAAGGTAAAAAAGCCGAGCACCTTATTCAGGTTGTTGAAGATCGGGTTGCTGACTTGACTGGTTTAGAGCAGGATGGTGTTTTCGCACAGCTGCGTAAGCTTAGGCCTGGACAGAAGTAAGCAGCTCACGCACTTCGTTGGTGGTGCGGGTGTGCATTAAAGCCTCGCGCAGTTCCGAGGCACCTGGGAAATCACGAACGTAGATTTTAAAATAGCGTTTGAGCGGGTCAAATTTTCGCGGTTCAAGCTCTTCGTTATACTTATCAAACAAGTCGAGTTGCAAGTGAAGGAGGGCCAAGCGTTCTTGTGGGGTGTGCTCTTTCGGCTCGAGGGCAAATGCAAAAGGGTTTTGGAACACACCACGACCAATCATAATGCCGTCAACGCCGTACTGCTCGACAAGTTCGAGGCCGTGCTGGCGATCACGGATGTCACCATTAATGGTCAGTAAAGTCTGCGGGGCAATTTCGTCACGCAGTTTTTTGATATCGGCAATGAGTTCGAAGTGAGCATCGACTTTACTCATTTCTTTGCGGGTACGCAGGTGAATGGTAAAGTTAACGATGTCTTGCTTGAGAATATGGGTTATCCAATCGCGCCATTCGTCGACCTTCACGTCGCCAAGGCGGGTCTTCACGCTTACTGGTAGCCCAGCTTCTTTGGTGGCGGCAATAATTTCGGCTGCAAGGTCGGGTGTGCGAATAAGCCCACTACCTGCCCCGCCGCCAACGACAGATTTGTCGGGGCAGCCCATGTTGATATCGATACCCTTAAAGCCGAGCTTTTTTAAGCCGTGCGCCATTTCGCGGAAATGCTCGGGGTTCTTACCCCAAATTTGCGCGACCATGGGGTGCTCATCTTCGGTAAATGCCAGGCGCCCACGGGTGCTATGGATACCCTTCGGGCTACAGAAACTGTCAGAGTTGGTGAATTCGGTAAAGAAGACGTCTGGTCGACCCGCTTCGGCGACGACATGCCGAAAGACAACATCGGTCACTGCCTCCATAGGGGCAAGGATAAAAAATGGTTTTGGTAGGTCGTTCCAAAAACTGTTCATACTATTCTATTATCTCATAAAAAATCACTCAACGCTGACCACAAGTGCCGAAAGAGGGCTACTTATGATAAGAGTTGAGTGGACAGAGATAGCTTGCTTCTGCCTTTTCACCGATTACTCGGCGCCACTCGTAAACCGAGGCCTACTTGATGCCGAACGAGCTGGCGGGCTTGGGGGTCTGCCCCGAGGCCTGCATGCTGGCGACATAAGCGGAGTAGGCGCTCAGCGCCGCCGCCGCGTCACCACGACGAACGGCGTCGTTGATGGCGGACTCCTGGTTTGCCAATACAATCACCTCCTCGGTGAAATAGAAATCGGACAAAACGCCTTGCTCCAGTTGGAGGAAGGAAGATGACGGACCCGCCGCGTACCAAACGTACCCCTACGTGGTACGGGCCTTCGGGAAGCCTGCCGCCTGAACCTCTGGGGGGAGAGGGGCAGCATGCGGGTCCGGTTAACTGGCGATCGCGAACAACCTGCGAACGGTTCTCCAGCCAACTCTAAAAGTCTTTTTTTGAAGCTATCTCTGTCAATGTACCGCCAGGAGTGACACAGTCGCTCTACTAGCCTACTCTTTTATTATACACCTTTTATATGTTTTCGTCAAGTAAGTCTTGTTCAAATGCCAGTACCCCCTTGAGGTCGGCTGAATAATGGCTCGTGTCGGGAAGGTCGAGGGTGATAATACGCTGCCAGACTTTCTCGATGAGTGCGGCGGTACGTTCAACATCTTCACCGGTGAGCTCGAGCGGTAAAACAATAATATCGCCACTCTTCGTTGGCTCAACGAAGGCGAGCTGTCCGTGGGTTGTAGTGTAGGTAGTGTAGTCGGCTGAATGCTCGACGAGGAGTTTATAAAAGAGTAATTGTTGGCGGTACTTGTGTAGCTTCAGCTTAGTATAGTCACTACCACGCTCCCAACTGTCGGCCGGCTTACCTGTTTTGTAATCGGTGACGCAAATAGTGCGATCCTCTTTATTAATATCAACAACATCAAGGGCGCCAGTGAGTTTCGCGTTTTCTAGCACAACAGCCTGACTACCAAAGCTTACTTCAGCTTTCTGGGTTGCGGTCATAGGAAGTTTACCGGACTGTAAGAATACGGGTAATTGCTCGGTGCCTTTTTGGAGGTAGAATGTAAAGTCTTGCGGGTTAAGCCGTTCTTTTGCGAGTTCAATTTCAAAATCTTTTAAGATTTCAGCGAGGGGCTTTTGCTCGCCTGTTGCAGTAACATGTGTATGCGCACGTTGCAGGGTGTTATGCACGGCGGTTCCGTATGAGGCAGATGGCGACTTTGTTTGCGGAAAATGCAGTAAGTTATTCAGGAGGAATTCGCGAGGGCCACCACGGGTGACGTCGAGAAAGGCATTCAGCGAGGTGGCACTGAGCTTGAACTTCTCGAGTTGCGGTGCGAGGAGCATCTTTAAATCGGCCGTTGGTTGCGTTAACGGCTCGTACCATGCCAGCTCGGCAGCAGTGAGTTCGGTCTCGATAGAGCCGTCACTCACCTCTTTTGTGGCGACCGGGCTATCGACGAGGAAATCTGCAATTAAAGAGTGCTTGCCGTTACTATCGACGTCACTATGACTTAAAATGAGGTGTTTTTTTGCACGGGTCATAGCAACGTAATACAAACGAAGGCGTTCGTCGGCGGTATTGCCCCCAGATTGGAGCGGGAGGTTTTCGGGGTAAGAAATAGAGCGAGAAATGGTTCGGGCGCTTCTCCCCCAAATAGTGTCGGCGCTATGGAGAACGTAGACCGTGTCGAACTCAAGCCCCTTGGATTTATGGGCGGTCAGGAGTTGCACTGCCGGGACATCGCTGGCTAGTGAAAACTCGTGGGTCATAATAGGCACGCCAAGCTGGCGGTGCAGCGCAATAAAATAGATAAAGTCTTTCAGGCTCAGTGTTGTATCACCTGTGGGCGCCGCTTGGTATTCGCGGAGTCGACTGCGCACTGCGCGCAGCGCCGAGAGGTATTCTAGGTACTGTTGTGGCTGTGATTGTAGCGTGTCGGGGCCAAAGAAGTAGGTAAAATAAGGACTTACCATTGTGGTATCGTCGTGGTCGGCTTCGTGTTGTGACTCTCCCCTGCCGACCATGCGGTCGATGAGCGGTTCCAGAGGTGATGAAGCAGCGCTTTGGGCAAGTTCGGTGAGCCACGCATGAATAGGCACAAACCGCGGAGTCGTCGCCATAATTTCCATCCAGTTTTGACGGTTCGTGTAGCTGTCGAGGCTGAGGCGCCAGAGTTCATTGGCGGTTACCTGCCAAGCGGGGTGCGCAAGGAGTTCTGGCAGAAGCGCCTGCGCATCGCCATGGCGACCTTCAGAAAGGGCCAAGACAACCAGCCCTAGCTGTTCGAGGGCGCGAATCACTGGTGAGTCTAAAACACTTTCCTCACGCTCGTAGCGCACTGGAATACCAGCGTGCTGCAGGTATGGAAGGAGCGCGGCAATATCGGCGTGGCGCCGGGCAATAACGGCAATTGATTGAGGTGCTGCGCCACTCTGTATTGCCGAAGCAATTGATTCACAAATCGCCAGTCGCTCGGCCTCAATAGTGGGTGCCTGCCATATTTCCGTGGTAGCGGTGGCGCCTGGTTGGGCTTGGAGGTTTTTCGTTAATTCGTCGATACGTGTTTCGAGGCGGTCGCCAGCCTGGGTAATCACCGCACGAGACGCTTCGAGGACTGGAGCGCCCGAGCGGTAGTTTTCTGTTAACACAATTAACTGCCGGGTTGGGTACTGGTCGGAAAAATTAAGAATGTTGCTGATGTCGGCGCCCTGAAAGCCGTAAATCGCTTGGTCGTCATCACCCACAACCAGAATGTTTGGCATACCCTCGTTGACGGGGTTATCGGTGAGGTTGGTTAAGATACGTAGCTGCGCTGGGTTGGTGTCTTGAAATTCGTCCACCATAATGTAGAGGTATTTTTCTTGCAGGTTAAACCGTAGGTCGTCGTACGTTTCCATGGCATGCACCACCTGCATGATCATATCGTCAAAGTCGAAGAGGCTCTGCTGCTCCATTTGCGCAAGGTAGTCGCGGTAAATAGCAACAAGCGCGCCTAATTTAACAAGACGCTTTCGGTCTTTTGCAACCAGCCGTTTGGCGTCGTCTCGTTCAAACCACCTATTTTTCCAGGCAGTGAGCGGTTTGGTGGGGTGGATGGTTGCTGCGTCGTCGAGCGCGCCAGCCAGCGAGGCTGCGATAACCTGAGCGAGAGGCGTGACGTTATAGAGCGGTTCGACTGTAGCGGCGTGAGCCTGCAGCTCTTTTAAGGCTGTTTGTAGGAGTGGCCCAGTAGCTGCGGAAATTTTAGCCTCAAAAATGGGTACTAAAATAGCTTCGATAACCGCAATGGAGGCCTCATTTTGCGCCAGCACTGCTTGCAACTCGTCACTTGTTAAGGCGCTACGGCGTTTTAACTCGGAGATAATCGCCTTGGCGCTATTTTGCTGGGTGTATTCGCCATTCATCATGCTGGCCAGCGGGTTGTCGTGCGGAAGAGATTCAAAAATTGATCGTAAAATTTCGTATTGCTTGAGCTCGTCGGCTGGTGAGAACTGAGCATTTTGGTAAAAATACTCACGGTTTTTAGCAATAATGTCGCCACCAAAACTGTGAAAAGTATGAATCGCGACCTTGTAGGCGTCCTTACCAATGATACTCACCAAGCGCTCGCGCATAGCTGCTTGCCCGCTTTCGGTAAACGTCAAACAGAGAATATTCTCGGGCAAAGTATCGGTTTTTTGTAAAATATTTGCCACGCGCATACTGAGCAGCTCGGTTTTACCCGTGCCCGGGCCGGCCACTACCATGACTGGCCCGTCGATGGTATCGACAGCAGTTTTTTGGGCAGCATTAAGGTTGCTGTAACGCTCTTGGAAGGTCATTGTCTTTATTATACCACTGTGAAGCGAGCGAAATGTCAACCTATCGTGATACAATGGGGGCTATGAACGACCAGATGTATGACGAGGTATTTCTAGAGCGTCAAATTATGGCTCAGTTTGGCGTCAGGCTCGAGATTGAATCGACCATTGCAGCCCGCTTCCCTATTGCCCGCACCGGCGAGGCAACGCTTTTTCTTACCGATAAAAAGCAACTATATTTGTACATTACCAGTCAGTCGAGGCTACTGCTAGCCGATGTGCGAAAAATTGTTTCGCGTACTGGCTTGGTGGCCGACGGCTACCTACCGCCTAAAGGCGACCCGCACTATTTTGATGAAGTAGGTACGCGTAAGTTTCGCGAGACATTCCCTGGCCGTACGACCATAACCCAGCAAGACATTGCCTATTACCGCACCCTTGCGCCCTATAGCCCTGCCCTTGTGCAAATAGCCGAAGTCAAAGACGGCATTGTGTACCAATTTGACGGCGACAGCACCACTGGCTGGCGACAAACCGCTCGGTTTATGTATCGCCGTATTCGTACAAGCTAGTGCACCTTGGAGCGTTGCAAGGCATGCGTCAGAGGTTTTTACTGGTGACCTACTGCTGTCTTATGCTATAATATCCCCTGACGTTGGGGATTGGCCAAGCGGTAAGGCAACGGGTTCTGGTCCCGTGATCGGGGGTTCGAATCCCTCATCCCCAGCCATAGAAACAAGAGTCCAACGCGACTCTTTTTTCTATGGCTAAGGGTTAGCGCATTCGCACATACCGTCACGGGTCCGTGATTGGGCGAAAAGTGCCAGTGGCACTTTGAGAGCGAGTTCCGGCGAAGCTTGAGCTTCGACCGCGAACGACGCCGGGCGCTTTAGCGTCGAATCCCTCATCCCCAGCCAAGGCATAAGCTTTTAGAACCCCATTCTAGAGGTTTTTTGATACAATAACGCCATGAATAAAATAGTTATCATAGGCCCTGCGGGTTCGGGTAAATCTACACTCTCAAGAAAAATTGCTTCAAAGACTAGGGCTGCGTACCTTGAATTAGATTCCATTAACCATCAAGCAGACTGGCAGCCTATCGATAAAAATGAATTTCGGAAAATAGTTAATAAATTCACTCAAGGCTCATCGTGGATTATAGATGGCAATTACCTTTCATCGATTGGCATGGATGCTTGGAAGCGTGCAGATACGGTGATATGGCTTGACCACCCGTTTTTTGTCGTATTTACAAGACTGGTCTTTCGAACATTACAACGAACTTTACGAAGAGTAGAGCTGTGGAATGGTAATAAGGAGTCATTTATTGGAAATTTTTTCACAAAAGACTCAGTAATCTACTTTATGGTACATAAATGGAAATCGCAGAAGCGAAAGTACAGTAAAATTTTTCATGACTCGGAGACTTTTCCTGGAGTTGAGTTAATTCGTTTGAAAAGTGATCGCGACGTACGCAATTTCATGGAACGCGTCCGTTAGTCTCAGGAAGTATGGGCTTTTCACTTTGCTATAATGAGCACAGTATGAAATATACAATTCCCAGTGTGCGAATTAAATACGCCTGGCTCCTGTCGGATGTCGCATCCGGCGTATTGAATGAAAAGTATGGCGACGGTACGCCCCTGCGTTCGTATGACGAGTATGTTGAGATCGCTTCAAAGTATCAGAAATGGTGGAATCCTCATAATGATGCGATACTACAAGGGATTTGTAAAATATTAGATTTGGAATTTCGTCAAAATATCATCGATGTCAACGTTGCGCCGTGGTTTACTCCGATAAGCGATCCGATGGTGGTTGGTCCTGCCTTTGAGTCACAAGATCAGTTTATTAACACCCTTACTCATGAAATGATCCACCGGCTTATCACAGACAATACGGCCATTGATTATGACCACAATTTCGTACAAGATTGGAAAAAATTGTTTGGTGAATCACATGACTGGAATACACTCGTTCATATACCTGTACATGCTGTGATGAAAAAACTGTATTTAGACGTACTAAATCGCAAGGGTCTTTTTGAGTTAGATATAGAGGAGACAAAGAACTATAAACCGTATGCCGATGCATGGAAGTACGTTAATGCAAATGATTATAATGAGATAATTAATAGCCTGTCTATTTCTAAGTCTTCCTGAACCCCACCCACCACCCCCAGCCACGATATCTTTGTATAAAAGTCAAAAAAGTATCCAAGTTAGCGGATGTGTACCTTGTTTGCTATAATAGTAATAGCTAGGTTATCTAAGGATTCTTAACTCGCGATTTCGTTTTCTTAATTGATTCAGCCTCAACTATAAAAAGAGGAAGAGAATGATTTCATTTATATGGCCACCGGGAGAGCCAATGCTCGCCGGAACGGGTGGTTCGGAAACATATACTGCGGGGCACGTGCGTGAGCTTCTCAGGCGCGGTATTGATGCGCAGGTCGTCACGATTGGGCATGGAACAAAAGATGGGCGTCAAGACTTCAAGGATATTCCTTTCGTTGCCTTAAAAGATGCTCATGAAATCAGTGAACTAACAGGAAAAGTAGTGTTTGTGAATAAAGCCTACCCTGTGACAACAAAACAAAAAGCCGCAATTATTTTTCATTGCTCTCTCCCCAAACGGTCCGACCGAGACCGCTACAAGTCGTTTGCTGAAGGCAAGACGATTATTGCGACAAGTATCTATAGTGGCCAGCAATGGGCTTTATATCTGGATATTCCCTATAGCAAAATTAATATAGTTTTGCCTTTTGCAGACCCGATATTTGGGAATGTGAAACGATCTAAAGAGTCAAAAACGACACGTATATTGTTCGCAGGAAGACTCCATCCAGAGAAAGGAATTTACACCATCCTCGAAATGATGCACCAGAAGGATATGCAAAGCAGGGACTACAAAACCTCAATTCTTACAGCGGGTTTGCATGTTGAAACTGGCCGAGAGATTGCGCGTATGCTCAAGAATTATCCCTATGCAAAATTACTGAGCGCCCAAAAGACCGTTCTATCTATGGCTCGACTGCTTGCGAAAACAGACATATTATTAATGCCGTCGGTCTTTGCCGAGCCTTTTGGTATGCTGTCGGTAGAAGCGCAACATGCTGGCTGTCGTGTGATTGCAAGTAATGTCGGAGGACTTCCGGAGACGAACTGCGGGCTGCTGACACTTGTTGAGTCTCGCAGTCCCCTAGCCTTGCTAACCGGCATTAAACAAGCAGTGGCGTTAGGCCCTGTGACTAAAAAAGAGAGACAGGATGCTATTGAGAAATTCACGCTTGGTGAATCACTCGATGACCTGCTGGACGTTGTGCGCATATGACGGTCAATCCCAGATTTAAAGCTTTTTCGGAATCAGAGCAAGGCCATATGATCCGCAAAGAGTTAGTCAAGATGGCGATGAGCAAAGACTACAATACAGTCGCAACGTATTCTGTTGATGATCCAGGAGGGCTCGGTTTTGTCGATCGGCAAATGAGATACATGAGTCAATATCCCACTATGAATCATATGCAATATATTTCTAATTTAAAGATCAAAACCAAACGCTCTAAATAACACACCTTATGGTGAAGGCGGAGCGTCCACGGGCAATTTAAAAGGGCGCCCCCACCTGACCGTAAAGGCCAGGCAGGGACGCCCAGGTGACGAAGCGTTACCGCTCCGTCGAAGGCGTCGTGCCTTCGCTATTCACCTGCACCGAGGCACCGATGAACCTTGTCTCCACGAGGGAGTTACTGGAAGCTGCGCCGACGGCGGAGCAGAACGAATCCTGCACCGAGTGCCATCAGCAGCGCCGACAGCGCCACCGTCATCGACGGGTCGTTGGCGCCGGTCTGGGCCAGCTTGTCGTCACCCTTCGGCGTGGTTGCGCAGTCGGCTCCCGTCTTCTGGGCACCCACGTCTGCACTCAGGCTGAAGGTCTCCTCGTTGCCGGGGAAGACCCAGCCTTCAGAGGCAGCCCACACCCAGGTGTTGGTACCGACCGCCGAGAGGAGCGGGTTCTTGCTGAGGAGCGTGTAGCCCTCGCCCGAATCCGTCCCGGTCAACGTTCCAGCTGCCTGGCAGGTGCCGAGGGTTCCTGTCAGGGTCGGCAGGACCTCGATCACCTTCGGCGTTTCCGGTTCGTCGCAGACCCCCTCACCCTCGGCGGGCTCGTAGGTCACGACCGGCGCACCGAACACCTTCGGGCCGAATTCCCATTCCTGGGTCTCGGTGTTGAAGGTGGTCGGCGAACGAGTCCATGGCGTCGTGGTCACGGGAACCTTGTTGTAGTTCTCGTTCTCCACTTCGCACACGGTCTGGCCACGCACGACATCGTTACCCGTCAGGTCTGCCGGCTCCTCGGGAGTTGCCGGCGTCGCTGCGAAGGTGTAGGTCGTGCAGCCGGACAGGTTGCCCACCGTCAGCGACGTCAGGACGTCGATGAGACCCGCGTTGCCGCCACCCTGGTTGGCCAAGATCTGGCCCAGGATGACTGCGTCCGGGTTGTTCTCGAGCAGGGAGTCCCAGCTCAGGAACGTGTCACGGTTGGGGAACCCCGGAATGGCGTTCGAGCTCCACACGATGGCGTCGCCACCCTTGAAAGCGTCGTAGCTCATGCCGTTGTAGATCGCCTCGACCACGATGGTAGTCCAGCCACCTGCGGCGCTGCCGTTGACGTCCACGGGGACGTTGATCGACAGGCGTTGCGACGGGATGGAGCCGTCTTGCACGTGGTTGAGCGTGTACGACAGGGCCGTCAGTCCGGAGAGCGGGATGTAGAAGTCCGCGCTCGTCAAACCGAAGGTGATCTTGTCGTTGCTCGCCGGGGTGCTCAGCTGAACACCGTCGGTCGTCCACGTCAGGGCACCGCCATCACGCTGGTACGTCTGGCCGAAGCCAGCCGCAGCCGCCTGGTGCTGGTACACCAGTACCGGGTTGTTCGTCACCTCACAGGTGCCGAAGGTCGGCGGAGGCGGCGGTGCACACTGGTCGGCCGGCAGCTGCGGGTCCAGGTCACCCGAGAAGGTGATGGTTGGGCCGCCGCCGTCGAACAGCGCACCGGTGATCGCAGTTGCGGTCACCGAGTACGATGCCGGACCAGTGGTACCGCTAGCGGTACCGGACCATGTTGCGTTGGTGATGTACTTCGCCGCGTCCTCCGGGTCGACGTAGACCAGGACTTCGCCGCTTGTACACGTTGCCGGTATGCGATCGATATGTGCGTCTGCACGCAGCGGGTCTTCCTCTTCGGGCGGGGTGTTGTTGACACCGGGGCAGGGCGGTGCGCCCTCACCGGTGTCGTACCCGACCACGAGCGACCGCTCGTGTGCATCCGAGAACTCGCCCGGGATGTTGCCATCCCAGCCGTTGTTCTGGATCGCGTTGACGGAGACCGAGATCGGGTTCTGACCCTCCTTCAGTCGTTCGTCGACGCCGGGAGTCCCGACGTACTTACAGACGAACACCTTCTTCGACGTTTCCGGCGGCGGTGCGCCGGTGTCGTCTGCAGTGGCACTGAGTGTGCCACCGAAGAAGCTGACGCCGACAAGCGCCAAACCAGCCAGGCTGGCCGACACTCGGGTCGCGGCCTGCTTCCAGGACGACCGGCGGTACTGCTTCCCCATTTTCATGAGGCCTCCCTGAGTTTCGGGGTGGACCATACTGACGGGCGTCAATACGGGGTGGTGAATAGAGGTGCGTACAAAAAAATGACAGACAATGCCCACTTCTTCGTAACTGATTAATTATACAACAAAATACTAAAAAGTAAATGCCTTTATGTAAAGAAACGCCCCGAAGAGTGTTTCTTAGTCACAGTCCCTTACTCCCCTATCGAACGCTATTCGCAAGCGTCACTAGGGCTGCCTTTGCTGACGTATCGTCAAAGGTCACTGTTTCACGAGGCTGATTAATAGACAGGGTGTATTGTTTTTCTTGGCTAAAGAATGTGAGCACAAAGTGTTGCACCTCTGGGCTATCTTGGCTTACCTTGTCGACGTTTGATGAGTAGAACCCATCACCATTGGTGAGCGACAGGCTTTCTTTTGTTGTGTCATCGGCGAGAAGCGCCATGATTGCCTGTGCGTCGGCGCTTCCTTGGTACACTGACACCTCTGCCTTAAACGTGCCGTTCGCTGGGTTATTGGTAAAATCGTACGAACAGTACTGTCCCTCAACCCCCGCGCTGTAATGAAGACGACCAGAGTTGCTACCGTCCTGAAGGTCCGCCGCCTTGCTCCCTAGGGCAGTTTTGATAGTATCTTTGGTGAGTAGTTGACACGCACCATAGTCTTTACTGAGGTCCGGAACAATAGTAGATGAGGTATCCTTTGGTGGTTCAACGGCTTTTGGCTGTGTCAGCCATAGGATAAAAACGGTAGCGGCGGCAACAAGCATCGCGCCGATAACTGAAATAATGACCAAAAATAGTTTTCGTTTTGGGTGCTGGCTAGCAGGAGTGAGATGCGGAAACGACTCGGGCTGCATTACGTACGTACCTCACCCGACCAGCCACCCCATGGAGAACTTGCACTTGGGCCTTGGCAGTAATATTGTGCAGACCACAGCGTGTAGTAGCCGCTGCGTGCAGACACAAGGAACCATTGTGACTGGGTAGTGGCACCACTGTAGTACATGGTGGTTGGGCTATTGTAGCGACCGCGTAATTGGTAGACGGCGTACGACCCTGCCGGACAAGGCGCCGAGGTGACCCAGCCACTTGCGTAGTAGTTGTTTGGACAGGCTGACGGGTACTGAAGCCAGTAGCCGCTTGCACATGACCTGACTGCTCCGGGCTGACTAGCAGCGACGCCTGGTGCGCCAGGGGTGTTGACTGGTGTCGTCCCGCTGGCGACAGAGGAGGCTGCGCTTGACGTGCTATCAACAAGGGCGAATACCCTGAAGTACCAAGTAGTGCCTTGTTGGAGGCCGGTGACGGCGCGCGAGGTGCCGGTGATACCCGTGACAGTCGTGACATTTGCGCTAAAGTTATTCGTGGTCGAGTACTGCAGCGTGTAGGTATCTGCCACCGACACACTCGCCCAGTCGACGGTAATTTGTGTGGCCGAGTTAACAGTTGCAGTGACGCTTTGCGGTACTGGAACCTCGGTGGTTGCGCTAGCCGCCGCCGACCAACTACTGGTCGCACCCGTGGCGACTGAGCGTACCTGGAAGTAATACGTCACACCAGTGTTAAGACCGGTAACGACGCGACTGTTTGATGCTGCGTCTGGGTACATTAAACAGCCTGTGCCACTGTAGGTTGATCCAGTCGTACAACTGCTAAAGCTAGAGCTAGAAGAGATGCGGAGCTGGTAGCCGGTTGCTAACGACACCGTCGACCAGTCGACGGTAATTTGTGAGTTGGAATTAGCCGTAGCGGTAACCGATGGTGCAGCGAGGTCTGGGGTTGTAAAGTTAATCACATTCGAAAAAGTACCGTCGGCGTTGGCCCGTACTTTAAAGTAGTACTGTGTATTAACGGCCAAGCCAGTGATACTGGCGGCGTTCGTGTCGGTGGTTGAAGAGATCGGACTGGCCGTGAACTGCGCATTTTGCGCCCGCTCGATAGTATAGAAGCTAGCGTTTTGGATAGCATTCCACGATAAGCTGGCGGTCGTGAAGCCGGTTGCACTACCTGTGAGGACAGGAACACCCGAAGTTGAGATTGACGTTTGGTGACGGCTTTTCAACTCTTTTATTGCACTTGACCCCTCTTCTTTGTACTTCAGGGTGTACTGGAGACAAGAGGTGCCCGAGTTGCAGTCAGAGCTACCATCACCAATGTACGAAAAAATGTCAGGACCCGCGATACTCGTGAGATCTTGGCAGACAATGGCGTTACTGGTACCGCTAGGGGCTCTTGGGGTACGAAGTGTTGCTTCGTCTAGGCCCTGTAATGCGCCGCCCGACCCAGTGACCGAAGATGGTGCGCTGGTAATGGCGCTACAGCCAGGGTATTCGCCGTGTGTGGAGTAATATTTTTCGAGCGCTTCGCTGATAATAGTTGCTTTTGAGGCACGTTGGGCGTCGTTAGAGGTTGCTTGGTAGCGAGTGAGCCCTACGACAGCAAGACTTGCGAGGATAGCTATAACAGTAATAACCACCAACAACTCGACTAACGTAAAGCCACGCCCTAACCACTTCATGCTTTCATTGTAACAAACATAAGCGAAAAATGGATAGACTTGCTTGTATATTTCATCACTATGCTACAATAAAAGTATGAAAAAGCTAACGATTACTCTCATAGTCATTGCTTTCCTTCTTGCTGCTGGGTTTGGGTTATGGTGGTCCCTCACCCAAAAAGACAGCACGCCGAACGACGGCAATACACAGCAAACGCAGTCACAAACAGCAACCTATAAGAACGCAACAAACGCACAGATTACAATAACATCACCAGAGGCCGGTGCGACAGTCACGCATGACGTAACTGTCACGGGTAAAGCTGTAGGTGGCTGGTACTTTGAAGGCTCCTTTACGCTAGAGGCGGTTGACGCTTCGGGCACGGTCATCGCAACTGCCCAGGCAACCGCCCTAAGCGAATGGACAACAACAGATTTCGTTAACTTTAGTGGTGTTCTCCACCTTCCAAGTACTTTTACAGGCAAGGCGTCTATCATTGCCCATAAGAGCAACCCTTCTGGCCTGGCCGAGAACGAAGCTTCCCTTTCCCTGCCTGTCGTTGTCGAATAGATAAGACTTATGTCATAATATGACGTACGATGCCTTTTATTCCTTCTGCTACCGACCAGCAAACAATTGATGCCGTGACCGCGGAGCGGCTTGACCTAGAAAATAAAATGAATACGCTGATTGCGACAATCGGCAAGATTCCAATCGCCTCTCCGAAAATTATGCCGTTTGGCTGGCGAAAAGCAGCCAAGGGTCGGACGGTCTGGCGGATTATTGAAGAAATTATTAGCCAAAACCTAGAGCATCGGGCGCAGAAACTAGGCTTAGAGTCGGTGAAGTCGGCTGATTCAGAGGTTGGCGTGTACGACTTTGAATTTAAGTACCCCGATGGCGACAGTGCCTACGTCAATATTAAGTCGTCTGTACTGGGTGGCCGTAAAAATAAAGACGATATCTCAAAGGCAAGTGGCATTCGACAGTTTTTTGCCGAAAAGCCGCAAGCGAATTTATATATTGCTACTTTTGTCCTCGAATTTAACGCCGATATGACAATCTCAATTGTGAGCTGTGTGGTTATGCCGACCGCCTGGATTCCCGATATCTATGTTAACCCTAGTAACAACGGTAATTTGCAATCGGCAGAGGCAAAATACCTTGATAAAGCCGTCCCCCGCTCTAACCAGCAGTTTCTTACCTTACTTGACGCCGAGATAGCCAATGCACAGGCGAAACGCAGTGCGAAACTTGCGGCGCATCAGTAGGATATATGTAGTCGATGAGTGGCAGGAAATGACAAACCAAGAAGACCAGTACAGTCGCTCTGCAGGCCGGGCGAAGCTAAAAAAGTTCGGCCAGTACTTTACGCCACCACCTGTCGCCCAGTTTATGACGCGGTGGGTACTGGCTGACGGGGCGAAGACACTACTTGACCCAGCGGTTGGAAATGCGGTGTTCTTTCGGCACGCGGCAGCTGTTCACAACACTCTGCGTATGACTGGCTTCGAGCTTGACCCGGAGATTATTCGGTTCTTTGACAGTGACCAGCATGGTGAAGTCATTCTGCAAGATTTTCTTCTGTCGCCCTGGGACACGACCTACGATGCGATTATCGGCAACCCGCCCTACAACCGTTTTCAGGCGATCGATAATCGTAGTGCTATTCGTGAGGCATTTTTCAACGCAACGCAGAAAAAAATCAGTGGCTACACGAACCAGTACGCACTCTTTTTGCTAAAAAGTATGCACCAGCTATCGGCCACGGGTCGTCTTGCTTTTCTTATTCCCAGCGAGTTTCTTGATTCAACGTCGGGTGCCGCAGTAAAAGATTTTATGGTCCAGCACCACCTACTGCGTGCGATTATTCACTTCGATACAAGCGTCAGTCTTTTTCAAGGGGTGACGACAACGAGTTGTATTGTTTTGTTGGACAGGGAGCCAAAAAACAGTGCTACGTTTTTCCAGCTCACCTCTCCTAGTCAACTGGACTACCTAGACATGCTCGACAGTGCAATGACAAAAAGCCACGAAATCCCCTATGCACTGCTGGTATCTCAGCCTCGGTGGCGGTCGCTCATAGCCAATGAAGAAATTGTGACCCATGACAGCCTTGTTGAGTTTTCTCGGTTTGCAAAGGCGACCCGGGGTATTGCGACGGGCGATAATGCTTTTTTCTTACTCAACAAAGCGCAGGTTGACGACTTACATTTGACACGAAACGATTACGAGTCGGTTGTCGGCAGATCGGCCGATGTCACGACGGCCGTGTTCACAAAAGCGGACTACACGCGTCTAGTGAAGGCGCATAAAAAAGGGTTCTTATTTAACCCTCGATCTCCCCTATCGCCTTCACCGCAGGCGACACGGTACATCGAGCACGGTCTTTCATTGGGCGTTGATCAAAAATACCTCTGCGCTCATCGAACGCCGTGGTATCGACAGGAAAATAAGCCGGTTGCGCCTATTTGGCTCTCGCCAGCAAGTAGAACCCGACTAAAGGTGGTGCGCAATCAGGCGCTCGTAAAACACACGACGACATTTCATGGCATCTTACCGCATAAAGAATACGAAGGCCTAACAAATATACTATTTTGCTACCTCCTGACGCCAACGGCGCAGAGCATCATCATGAGAAATAAAAAAGAAATGGCCACCGGACTTATGAAATTTCAGCCGAATGACATCAATAAGGCGCAGGTCTTGGACCTTACCCTCATAAGTACAGACGATAGAAAGGCCATTGAAAAGCTGTACTGCAACTTAAGTGATACGAACTTCGACGAGACGGTCGCGCTTCTTGAGCGGTATTTTCTAAAGTATATTATAACAGCTACTTAGTATAAAGTCAATAACGCGAAACGTGTGCAAACCCATTCACCTCTGATATAATAGCCTTCATGGCTACTATGAAAGAGTTTCGCGACGAGCGAATAAGGAAACTAGAGAAACTACGCGAGTTGGGCTATAACCCCTACCCTGCCAAGGCAAACCGCACCGCAATGGCGACCGCTATTACGGCAGATTTCGATGCGTTTAATGGAAAAACCGAAACCGTCTTTGGGCGTATAAAATCTATTCGCAAATTCGGCAAAATTGCTTTTATTGTTGTGCGTGACTTTTCGGGAACGTTGCAGCTTTTCTTGCAGTCGCAAAGCCTGAAGCCATCGGACCCACAAAACGGCCTGATTGGCATTGACGACCTGAACCTGCTTGATACGGGCGACTTTATTGAAGCAACTGGTACGGTCATTAAAACCAAAACTGGCGAAACCTCACTTGAGCTTACCGAACTTCGTTTAATGACGAAAGCGCTACGCCCTATGCCGCTCGAGCACGAAAACTTTACGGACAAAGAAGAACGTCTGCGCCGCCGCTACGTTGACATGAACGTTAACCTTGAGGTGCGCGACCGGTTTGTGCGCCGCTCGAAGTTTTGGCAAGCAACTCGCGACTTTATGAATCAGAACGGCTTTATTGAAATTAGCAATAATGTTCTTGAGGCAACCGCAGGTGGTGCCGACGCGAATCCTTTTGTCACCCACATGGATGCGCTCAATCAAGACTTCTACCTGCGCATTAGCCACGAACTACCATTAAAACGCCTGCTTGTGGCTGGGTTCGAGAAAGTCTTCGAAATTGGCCCACGGTTTCGTAACGAGAATTACAGCGATGAGCACCTCCCCGAGCACAATGCTATGGAATGGTACTGGGCGTCGGCTGACTGGGAAATGGGCATGCAGCTCACCGAGGACATGATTCGCTATGTGGTTGACCACACTTGGGGGACGCGTCAGTTTACCCTTGCGGACGGCACGCACGTCGACTTTGGAAAAGACGGCGAACACTTTTCGCGCATTAGCTTTGTCGATATCCTGCAAGAGCAGTACGGTATCGACGTGTTCGAATCGTCAATGGATGAAATTCAAGCCAAGTTGAAGGCAGAAAAATTAGAAGTTGAGAAGATCGACAACCGTATTCGTAGTCTCGATAAACTATGGAAAAAATACCGTAAAACTATCGGCGGCCCAGTGTTCTTGGTCGATATTCCGGTATTTATGCAGCCACTAGCAAAGGTTAACCCGCACGATAGTCGCCTGACGGAACAGTTTAACCTTGTCTTTGGCGGTAGTGAAATGTGTAAAGCCTTCGGTGAGCTAAACGACCCTATCGACCAGCTCGAGCGTTTTGCAGAACAACAAAAACTTCGCGATGCCGGTGACGACGAGGCGCAAATGCTCGATATCGACTTTGTCGAAGCATTAGAGTACGGTATGCCACCAGCCTGTGGGCTTGGCTATAGCGAGCGTATTTTCTGGAGTCTCGAAGGTATTTCTGCTCGCGAAGGGGTGCCATTCCCTCACCTAAAGCACGATATCGACGAAACAACAAAGGCAATTTACCCACACATTAAGTTCTAGCTGCAAGTCAGTATAAAAATACCCCCGATTGCTTGAGCGTTCGGGGGTATTTTGCTTTAAATGCGCTGTGCTTTACGCTTTGCTGCTTTGAGCTTTTTCTTGCGTGCACGTTTGATGTCAGCGCTATGCCAGCTTCGGTGTTTTGCCATACAGTTCCTTTTTACTACTCGGATTAGTATAGGCGACTACCGTCGATTTTACAATCGTTGCTGTAAACTTTTTATTTTTCGGTTTTTGTCGTGCGTACTGCGACCGCAACAACTAACTTGTAGACTGCCGCCAGACCGACAACTGCGTAGACGACGCGCGATGCCGCTGAATCGACTCCGAAGAGTGTGTCGACTAAGTTAAAGTCAAAGAAGCCCACGAGCCCCCAGTTTAGTCCTCCGATTATGATTAGTATGAGTGCGATGACATTTACTACTCTCACCTTCAGATCCTCCTTAAGGTTTGTAGCCTCATTATACGCCTGTTTGGTGTTTTTGCTACAGTCTACATATTCTCCCTAAAAGAAAGTTAACTGCACGGTGTGTTTACGGGGTATTCTCTCCCTCAATTGAGATTCTTGGCAGCCGTTTATCGAGCCATTTCGGCAGCCACCAAGCGGCCCTCCCGAGGTATGACATAACAATTGGTACAATAACCATACGAACAATAAAAGCGTCGACGAAAATACCGAGCGCGAGCGCGAACCCGATAGATTGAATGGTACTATCGTGATTGCTGATAAAGCCGGCAAAAACAGATACCATAATAAACCCAGCGGCAACAACAACGCGACTGCCTAATGCAAAGCCCCGTAGAACCGCTTGCTTTGGCCGCTTACCCTCGTGATACGCCTCTTGCATACCCGATACTAAGAAGAATTCATAATCCATAGCGAGTCCAAAGAGGATACCAATGGCGATAATAGGTATAAAGCTCACAATTGGGCCTGGCGCATCGGTAATACCGAGCCACCCCCACTGGAAAATAGCAACCATGGCGCCAAACATTGCTGCTACGGACAGTAAGAAGCCAACAGTTGCCTTGAGGGGGATAAGCAGTGAACGAAACGCCACCATAAGCAGCAGTAGTGAAAGCCCCACCACTACAGCCAAGTAAACCGGTAAAGCATCGGCGAGCTTATTATTAATATCTATTTGGAGAGCAGTGGTGCCTGTCACGCCTAGACTTGCCCCCTCTGCAGCGAGGAGGGTTGTTTGATTGGTGTCGTGGCGCAAGTATTGCACGAGTTGCTTTGTCGCTTCGTCGGACGGACCACTCTTTGGTGTCACTTGGATGATACCTTTTGTGCCATCACTAGTGGCCATCGCTGCCTGCGCCTGAGCGACGTCATCAATGTGGCCGAGACGCTCGGCGACTTTCTGCAGTGACGCAAGTTGTGCATATTGCTCAACCCGCTTCTCAAGCTCAACGCGTGCTGCTGCTTGTTGTTGCGGTGTCATGTGAGCCTGAGGTTGCCCTTGTAGGTGCGCTTGGTACTGCGCTAGTAGCTGTTGGCGAGCAGCGTCTTTATCGGCGGATGTTGGCGCCGGGATACCTTCGACAACAAGTAAGAATTGGCCATTGTACCCTGCCCCGAACCCTTGCTCGAGCAGTGCATAGGCTTTGCGTTCGGAAGAGCCCTCTGCTGCTGTTTCGTCGGTTGGGAGCCCGAGCTGCAGTTGTGCTGCAGGCACCGCCAGTGCGGTGACGATGACTAAAGCAGCCAGTAAAGCGGTCTTGCGGTACTTTAAAAGTGTCTCGGCGATTCGGTACCAAACAGTTTTGCGGCTCACTTGTTGTTGGCGAATTTTATGTGCCCGCTGGAGTGTTTCAATGGCTTTTCGCTGCTTCTTGCTGAAAAGACGCAAGCCGACGATACCAAGAATAGCGGGCATGAGGGTAATTGCTACCAGTGCGGCCAATGCGACGGTTGCCGCAGCAGCCAGACCCATAGTTGTCATGAAAGGAATCTGGACGACAACCAGTGAGACGAGTGCGATAACAACTGTTGCCGCGGCAAAGACAACTGCATTGCCAGCTGTGGCAATAGCCCTGCCGGCAGCCTCTTTGAGAGCATGGCCGTCTTTGGCTAATGTTTGATAGCGATTAATAATAAACAACGAGTAGTCGATGCCTACGGCGAGACCTAACATAATTGCCAGAACGGGCGCTGTGTTGGTAATTTCAATGATATTACTTAGTGCAAAAAGCCCGCCCATGCTAATACCGACCGTGACAAGCGCCGTGACAATAGGAAGACCAGCTGCCACGAGCGATCCAAGCGTCACAACCAGTACAACAAGCGCCAGGACCACTCCGGCAATCTCCCCGATACCAAGAATATCGCCCATTTGTTGATTGACAAGTGAGCCACCAGCTTCGACCTCTAGGCCATTTATGCGAGCGTTTGCCATGTGGTCACGGACGGCCGTGATTGTTTCGGCAGGGACGAAGCCCTCGGCGTCTTTAATTTGTAAGGTAATATAGCCAATGGTTTGGTTTTTCGAGATTGCTGCGGGGTTTTCAAACGGACTGATTGCTGCGGTGACAAAAGGCGCTTGCGCAAGCATGTTACTGAGGCCGGTAATTTGCTGGGTAAAATCAGCAAGGGTCTTGCCCTCGGGGGCCGCAATGACCACAGTGCCGGAAGTCGAGCCAGTCTCGGGAAAGAGCTCCTTGAAACGATCAAGGGTCTTTTGTGCCTGTGTTCCAGGGATGGAAATGCTGCTTGACGTCGACCCCATAAATGTGAGAGCCGTCCACCCCAGGCCACCAAGAATCACTAACCACATAATAACGACCCACCATTTGAGATGGAACATCTTTAACCCAAGTGCGTAGAGTGCTTTCCCCATGTATCCCCTTATTATAACGTTATAGGCTATTCCCTTTATTTTACACCAGTGGAGGCCTTGCTGAAATATGAAGCCACAATACACTGAAAAGTATGTTCTAAGAATAAAAACAGAAAATGAAAAAGGCGCTCTTATAAAGAGCGCCCATCCCGTGGGTGCCCCACTCGGTCTTGCGACCAGGCAGGGCACCCACGAGGGTGTGAGGCGAAAGCCTCCGCTACTCGATCGCCATTATATGCGTTCGAGCCTTAGACTCACAACGAGCCAGATTACGCAGCCCGACGGCGACGCCAGATGATCGCTCCGAGGCCCGCAGTAATTGCGAGCAGCCCGACGGCGACCAGCGTTCCGACGCCAGCGGCACCGGTGTAGGCCAGCGTGTCACAGCTTGCGCCGGTCAGCTTGCCCTTGACGGTCTTCGTGACCTCGTAGGTGAGTGCGCCGTTCGGGAAACGGGAGTCAGCGTTGGCCGTGTACACCGCAGTGTACGTGCCGGCACCGTGAGGTGCCTTGCTGTTCTTCCATCCCGTGAAGGTGTACCCCTCTCCGTTCTGCGGTGTTGACAGCGAACCGTCAGCGGTGCAGGTCGGAGGTGCCACCGTCAGCGACGGCAGTACCGAGATCTCGATGCAGGCATCCGGGTCTGCGCTCAGGTCGTACGGCCCGAAGGTCGTCTTGGTGAGCGTGATGTGTCCCGCGGAAGGCGCGGCGTCGATGTAGGTCGCCGTCACGTCACCGTAGGGCTTGCCCCAGATGACATTGGGCGACGCGACACCACTCAGGCTTCCCTGAGCGCTGCACGTCCCGTCGACAACGGTCACCGCGGGGGTGAACGTCACCGGGCACGTGAACGGCTCGGTCAGCGTGATGCTGAACGTGCCGAGCACCACATCGCCTTCCTCGTTCTGCTGGCTGGGCCAGTGATCATCGACATCTGCGACGACGACAGTCACTGTGTACTGGTGTCCGTACTGAACGGTCACACCGTGACCATCCAGCAGTGCTTCGAGGCTAAACGGCGCGTACGGGACGTTGGCCTGCGAGATTCGCTGGCCATCGATCAGGTACGCGATGTTCGCGCCACGGTCACCCACCAGTTCTGCCGTGTTGTAGGCCGCATCACAGACGTACGAGGACGTCAGCGATGCATAGGCAGGCAGCTGCGGTTCACACTCGATACCAGTGTTCTTGGCGGGGATCGTGTACGTCACCGTCAGGGTCTTCGACCCGTTCGGGAACGTGTACTTGTCGTCCGCCTTGAAGGTTGCTTCGTGTGTGCCCGGCGTCAGGTCGAGCGTACCGACCAGCGTGGCGTGAGCCAAGCCGGTCACCATTGCTGACCCTGCCGCGTCGCAGCTAGCGGGCGTCGTGTTGATGCTCGCCGATGCGGTCGGGCTGTCCGGAACCTTGCAGTCCCCGCTCAGTGTAATCGTCTTCTCGGGGTCCCCGCTGGGGCCACCCTTGAAGTCGTACTGAACGCCCGCCGTTGCCGACGTGGCGCTGCCGGGGATGTTGGACTGCGTGAACGTCACGACACCGTTCGTCGGCCACGGCGGCAAGCCGTGGTTGGCATGGTGTTCGATCCATTCGGTCAGCCACACCTGCGCGTCGACTCCGTTGATGAGGGAGCCAGCCGGCAGATGCTTGATCACCTTCAGGTCGACCTCGCTGAGGCTTCCGCTGTTGGTGATGGTGACCGTCCAGTCGACGCTCCACGTTCCGTTGGTGGCGCAGACGGCGTTGCCGTCGAGCGTCACTGACGGATTCGTTGCAGTCCTGCAGTTGCCCTTGAGTCCCTCGGCCCGAGTGTCCGACTTAACGGTGAAACCGTCAGGTGACCACTTGGTGTTGACGTACTCCCACGGGCCGTTGCCGGTCGTGGTTCCCGGAATGGTGGTTGTCCAGCTGACGGTTTTCTGGGTGGACGGGACGTTGGTCGCCCGCGTCGTCCAGTCACTCCAGCTGGAGCGGTTCCATCCGCTCTGGAAGGACGTCGTACCGGTGTGGCTCTCGACCTTGGCGGTCTGTCCACTCGGGACGTTGGCCAAGGTGAGCGTGTAGGTCAGCTGGTAGAGACCCGTGTCGGTGAGGCACTGCGCGGTGACCGCGAGGTCACCGGTGTGTGCCTCGGCCGAATCCGATACAGCGAACGGAGCGACCGTGCTCTGCACGATGACACCACCACCGACGATGAGGCCGATGGCGAGAGTCATACCTCCCATTGAGAGAGCGAGCGGATTGCGCCGTCGCCCTCGCTTCGGTACCTTCTGCGGTACCAGTGAATGACGTGCCACTAGGGCACCTCCCTTTCAGATAATGCAGGACCCACGGTGACTTGTGTCAAGGTGGTGGTTGTGAGTCTGTAATGCTAAGGTACTCGCGAGCTTACCTTAGAATAACAGCAACTCACGCGCGCTATATACTTTACCATATATTGCAATAAAAGTAAAGAATTTCACAAATACGAATGAGTGCGCTATGATGAGATAAGCGTATGCGTAAACAACAAAAGCAACGACTGATAAGGGGTGTAAAGGTCCTATTTGGTATAGGGGTAGCCTTAGCTATTATTGGTGTGTTGACGTTTGTCACTTATGGTCGCGACATGCCACTTCTTCAACCAAAGGGCACTATTGCCGAGCAGCAGTATATTCTTATTCTGATTACTGTTGGGCTGGGCTTCTTTGTGGTTATTCCTGTGTTTATCCTCCTATTTACTATTGGCTGGAAGTATCGTGCGTCGAATAAAAAAGCGAAATACAAGCCAGAATGGGCCGACCATAGGGGTCTCGAGGCGTTATGGTGGGGTATCCCCTGCATCATTATTATTACACTGGCTATTATTACGGTTATCTCGACCCACGCATTAGACCCGTACAAAAAGCTCGATTCAGAGGTGCCTGCCGTGAAGGTGCAGGTTGTTGCCCTTGAATGGAAGTGGCTGTTTATTTATCCAGAAAAAGGCATTGCCACGGTGAACTACCTGAATATCCCTGAAAGCACACCAGTTGACTTCACTATTACTGCCGATGCGCCTATGAATTCATTCTGGATCCCGGCGCTGGCTGGGCAGGTGTATGCCATGAGTGGCATGTCAACCGAGTTGAGTATCATGTCTGACAAAATCGGTACGTATAACGGCTGGTCATCAAATATTAGCGGCGAAGGCTTTGCGGACATGCAGTTTAAGGTGAATGTTGTCAGTCAGCACGACTTCGACGCTTGGGTACAGAACGCAATTTACACGCCAGAAACGCTTACGAAAGAAAGTTATGGCCAGCTTGCCAAGAAGAGCCGCGCCGAGCCGCAGAAGACCTATACGTTGATTGAAAGCCGTTTGTATGATGAAATTATTACAAAGTATATGACAACTGGCGAAAAAAGTGAGGGGCACTAATTTATGTGGCAAGATATACAAACACTCGTGTTTGGTCGACTAACACTCGAGGACTTTGTGCACGAGCCAATTATGGCGGGTGCGGGCATTGCCATGATAGGCGCACTACTTCTTACGATTGCCGGTATTACCTACTTTAAGAAGTGGAAATGGCTTTGGAAAAACTGGATCACCACACTCGACCCCAAGAAAATTGGTATCATGTACCTTATTGTCGCCGTTATTATGTTGCTTCGTGGTCTGGCCGACGCTTTGTTGGTGCGTGCCCAGCAGGTCAACAACAACGTCGCTGGTGAGTTACTAAACTCCGACCACTTCCAGCAAATCTTCTCGGCGCACGGCTCTATTATGATTTTCTTTGTGGCCATGGGTATTATCTTTGCCATGTTCAACCTATTGGTGCCGCAACAAATTGGCGCCCGAGACGTCGCCTTTCCGTTCTTGAACTCAATCAGTTTCTGGCTGTTCTTCGCTGGTATGGTCCTTATTAACGCGCCGATGATCGTTGGTGAGTTCTCGGCGGCAGGCTGGTTAGCCTATCCGCCGCTCTCTGGGCTTGAGTACAGTCCGGGCGTTGGTGTAGATTACTGGATATGGGCGCTCCAAATATCAGGTATCGGTAGTACGCTGACGGGTATTAACTTCTTTACGACTATTATCAAAATGCGCGCGCCGGGCATGAAGCTGATGAAAATGCCAATCTTTAGCTGGTCAGTACTGACAACTTCGTGGCTCATTATGTTCGTCTTCCCTATTTTAACCGTCACCTTGGGGCTACTAGCGCTCGACCGCATGATGGGTATGCACTTCTTCACGACTGATATGGGCGGTAACCCAATGCTGTACATTAATCTCATCTGGGCGTGGGGCCACCCAGAGGTGTACATTCTTGTCCTTCCGGCATTCGGTGCTTTCTCAGAGATTGTTGCAACATTCTCGGGCAAGAAGCTCTTTGGCTATACCTCTATGGTTTGGGCACTTATTGCGATTACCTTCCTCTCGTACACTGTCTGGCTGCACCACTTCTTTACCATGGGTGCTGGCGCAGCGGTTAATACGTTCTTTGGTATTATGACGATGATTATCGCCATACCGACGGGGGTAAAGATATTCAACTGGATATTTACCATGTACCGGGGGCGGGTGCGTTTCACGACGCCAATGCTGTGGTTTATGGGCTTCGTGGTGACGTTTACTATCGGTGGTCTCACAGGTGTTATGCTATCGGTGCCAGCGGCAGACTTCCAATTACACAACAGCTTGTTCCTGGTGGCTCACTTCCATAACATGATTATTGGTGGCGTGGTCTTCGGTGCGTTTGCCGCCTTTACCTACTGGTTCCCTAAATTCGCAGGTTTTAAACTCAACGAATTTATCGGCAAGCTTGCCTTTTGGTCGTGGCTCATAGGTTTTATTCTGGCTTTCACACCGCTGTATATCCTTGGGTTTATGGGCGCCACTCGTCGCCTTGACCACTACGACTCATCGCTTGGCTGGGAAGGGTTGTTTATTGTTGCTGCTGCCGGAGCGCTGTTGATTTGTCTTGGTGTGGCGCTACAGCTATTGCAAGTAGCGGTCAGCTTCATCAAGCGCAAAGACCCAGCGTACGTTGCTGGCCCTGACCCTTGGAACGCTCGTACTCTTGAATGGGCAACCAGCACGCCGCCAAAAGAATACGTTTTTGCCGAAATTCCTACCGTCACAACACGCGACGCTTTCTGGGAAATGAAAAAGCAGAAAACAAAAAAGAAACCAGTCTATACCGATATTTGGTTACCGAAAAATAGCCCTGCCGGTGCAATAATAGGCGCATTCGCCATGGCCTTTGGGCTTGCAGCGGTATGGCACGTGTGGTGGCTGTTATGGGCGTCACTTCTGGGTATCATTGTGGTACTCATTGTACGGCTCACTAACGATAACACCGAGCATCGCATTAGCGCCCGCACCATTGCAAAACATGAACTACAGGAGCAAAAGGCATGAGTGAGTCTGAACGAGCAATAGAGCATCGCCAGGCCCAAGACCGTAAGGCTATCGGGTTCTGGATTTACCTGATGACCGACTGTATCTTGTTTGCTACGCTGTTCGCAACCTTCGGTGTCCTCATGAGCGCGACTGCCGGTGGGCCAGCTGGCTCAGATATTTTCAGCATGCCGTACATTCTTGTTGAAACGATGTTACTGCTGGTCAGTAGCTTTACCGCTGGAATCGCAACCATTACAGTGGCGCGTGGCAAAAAGAAGCAGACACTCGTGTGGCTGGCACTCACCTTCCTACTCGGTGCTGCGTTCCTCGCCATGGAACTATACGAGTTCAACTTACTCGTCTCAGAGGGTCATAGCTGGCAGACAAGCGCCTTTCTTTCTTCGTACTTCACGCTCGTCGGTACTCACGGGCTGCACATTACCGCTGGACTCTTGTGGCTTGTCGTACTCTTCGTACGCCTCGTTCGCCATAACTTTAAGCACACCGATGTCGCCCGGCTGTCACTCTTTAGTCTCTTCTGGCACTTCCTGGATATCATCTGGATCTTCATCTTTAGCTTCGTCTACTTGATTGGAGGTATGGCATGAGTAAACTACGTATGAAGAAACCGCAGCTCGATGCACGTGATGCAGCCGTGAGGTATATTTCTTACATTGCTGGGTTCGTTCTGTCGGTCCTTATTACGGTACTGGCCTATGTGTTTGTCGTACAGGGTTTGTGGCCAAAGGAAGTGTTGCTGTATATCGTTACCGCCCTTGCGCTGACGCAACTCATGGTGCAGTTGGTCTTCTTTTTGCACTTGGGCCGTGGTGGTCGGTGGAAGCTACTGACGTTCTTCTTTGCGGTCATTGTTGCGGGTATTCTTGTGATCGGTACCCTGTGGGTGATGCATAACCTGAACTACAACATGATGCACATGAGCCCCGATGAAATGAACCAATACATGAAGGAGCATGAGGGTATTTAATGGAGCGGCACACTCGCTCGTACCTTCAGCTTATTAAGCCTGGTATTACACTAAGTAATACCATTAGCGCAGTCGCTGGCCTCCTGCTTGCGGTCAGTGTCGTGATGCCAACGTGGACAGTGTTCTGGCAAGCAGCTGTAGGCGCGATTGTGGGGACCGCCCTTATTATTGCTTCGGCCTGTGTCGTCAATAACGTCCTCGATAGAGGTATTGATAAGCGCATGAAGCGCACTGCAAAGCGCGGGGTGGCCAGTGGGGCGATCCGTGTGCCGCAGGCGCTCGTTTATGCGACCGTTCTAGGCCTGGCTGGCTTTGGCTTGCTCTTCTTATTGACAAACACAGTGACATTAGTGCTAGGGGTGGTGGCGTATATCTGGTACGTTGCTATTTATGGCTACGCTAAACGAACGACCGCATATAGCACGCTTATTGGCGGCGTGGCTGGCTCGTTACCGCCCATGGCGGGTTATACGGCACTGACAGGCTCAATCGACGGCGCTGCGGTGCTCCTTTTCGTCATTCTCTTCTTCTGGCAGATGCCCCACTTCTATGCAATTGCAATGTTCCGTCGTGACGATTACGCAAGCGCAAAGTTGCCAGTGTGGAGTATCGTTCACGGCATGAAAAGCACCAAGGCACAGATGTTCTTCTTTACTGCGGTGTATGCAATAAGCGCTGCGCTGCTCACCTTCTTTGGGTACACGGGTGTTATCTATCTAGTACTCAGTAGTGCCCTTTCACTGTATTGGCTGTATAAGGGTACCTCAACATACACAAAGCTCGACGACACACAGTGGGCGAGGATGATGTTCGGGGTGTCGTTACTGGTGCTGCTGGGAATCGGCGCCCTTATCGCTGTTGGTGGCTTTTTGCCATAACGAGAGGTATAATATAATTATGGTTATTCTTATTCATGTTATTATTGCACTCGCAAGCATTGGGCTTGCAAGCTTCACTTACTTTAAGCCAAGCGTTAAGCTCCTCGGCGCTAGTTACGGGCTGATTGTCGCCACCGCTGTCAGCGGGACGTATCTTGTTGTTGCTTCGCAGGCCAGTATGTTACATAGCTGCCTGACCGGACTATTCTACCTCACTGTCGTTTCAATTATTACTATTGCAACTCACGTGCGTGTTCGCGCAGCGCAGCGTGTTGCAATTCGTAGCCAAGACTAGTTTTTCATTGATATAAAAAATCGCGGTCACAGAGAGGGTCGCGATTTTCTTTTCTCGTCTCTTACTTCGAGATATACGGAGCGTCTTCTTTGATGCGCTGGGCGTGCCAAGTGCCAAGTGCTTGGCCAAATGGCAAGATATCACGGTAGCCAATGAAGTCGGCTGCGTTGCGCACCAGCGCCCCAGGCCACCCACCAAAACGGATCCATCCGTATTCAAACATTGCCCAGTTTTCTCCAACAGGCACAACGACTGGTGGAAATTTCGCCTTATATTTACGGTGTGATTTGCGTAGGATATGCCGCGCGACGTAGATACCATCGTGCAGTGCCGTTTGCGCCAAGCCACTGTGTGGCGTAAAGGCATTATCCCCAATGACGTACAGTGACTTGTCGGCACGCATGTGGGCATCAACTACCACCTTACCGTTCTTAGAAAGTTCAAATTGGTCGCCATGAGCGGCGAAGAACGGGTTATTTGCCACCCCCGATGTCCAAATGACAGTATGGCTTTTAATGGCACGACCACTGACGATAAGACTATCAGCTGTCGCCGCCTCGACCTTTTTACTGGTTGCAACTTTTACGCCGAGTTTCTTAAGGCGTTTTGTTACCGTAGCGCTGGCTTGTTCAGACATGCGTGGCAAAATACGGGGCGCTGCTTCAATAAGGGTAATCGTTAGGCGTGGACCTGCCTTGCGGTACTTCTTTTTCAAGCGTTTCAAGTAGTTACCTAGTGCCGAGGCAAGTTCGACGCCAGTTGGGCCACCCCCGATAACAAGGAAGTGCTTATCCGAGGCGTCGGGGTTCGTAAACCTTTCAAGTAGGTGTTGCTTAAGTCGCACAATTTCATCGTGCGACTTAATGCCGTAGGAGTATTCGTCGAGCCCAGGGATACCAAAGTAGGTGGTGACCGAACCAAGGGCAAGAATGAGCTTCTTATAAGGGTAAATCGTTCCCGACTCACCAGTGACTGTTTGTGCTGTTTTATCGAGAGTGGTAATTTTATCTATCACAATTTCGACATTACTACGGTGAGCAAAGATTTCACCAAGTGGTACCCACGATTGACGTCCCGTGCCGCCAGTGGCGGTGCTGTAAAGGGCTGGGTAGTACTGAAAGTCCGGACGATCGCTAATAAGGGTGATGCGTGCGCGTTTCTTTTTTGAAAGTTCAAGCGCAGCCTTAACGCCACCAAACCCACCACCAACAATTGTAATCTGCATGTTTATGTCCTGTTTATGCTTGGAAATATACTTGTATCATAAGAGGAATGCCTCAATTAATCAAGCGCCAGCTAGCTTTTTTTGCGATATTATGCTTAACTAAGCGTGTTCAGAACTGTTACAACGTGCAAAGTATTTTCTAAAGGGTACACCAACTTTTGTGAGAACAATGTAGACGGGTCAAAGACTGACACATTAATAAACCATAAAAGAGAGAATACCATACACATGGCAACAAATCTTTTTATCGGCAGCCTTGCATACGCAACGACTGACGACAGCCTCAAGGCTTTCTTTGAGGAAATCGGTGAAGTCACCAGCGCTCGCGTTGTGACTGACCGCGAAACTAACCGTTCACGCGGCTTCGGCTTTGTGGAATTTGCTGACGAAGCAAACAACCAAAAAGCGGTTGACCAACTTAACGGTAAGGAACTTGATGGCCGCGCTATCAACGTTTCTTTGGCACGTCCAAAAGAAGACCGCCCACGTCGTGAAGACGGTGGTCGTAGCTTCGGCGGCGGCAACAACGGTGGCGGTTCATTCCGTCAACGTAGCTGGTAGGTTACCGATTTCTTAAAAAGTGCCTCTGAAAGGAGGTGCTTTTTATTTGTCTTTAATTGTCGCGAGGGGTAAACTAGAAAGTGTTTATGCTTAACAAAACACATCGACCCTCCGTTACCACTGCGCGAAACTATCTTCATGGATTCACTATTGTTGAGCTTCTCATTGTTGTGGTTGTTATTGCTATCCTCGCTGCAATTGTTATTGTTGCTTATAACGGTATTATTGCGCAGTCGACGGTTGCGGTACTTAAGTCTGATGTTCATAATGCACAGACTAAATTAGACGCTCTTTATGTTGAAACAGGCGCGTATCCGGTAGATGCGACAAACCTTCCATTTAGTAGCGATACATATTATGAGTACGACGGGTCGGACGATGCCTACTGTTTAACGGCGAGCTCCGTCAAAGCCCGCATCAATTTTTATATAAGCAACACGGTGCGCACTATTACCGAAGGGGTGTGTAGCGGACATCTTGGGTATGTGGCCGACGGCGATGGTAATAACGAAAGTCCGATATGTGCAGCCCGCCCGTATAGCACACTTGATTCTGCGGGCTGGATTGCATGGGCGCGTGAGTTGCCGCCTGCAACCTGTCATACTCTTGACTTATGGTTCTATAAACAGGGAGACGATCCGTCAACGGCTGAAAAACGCGGCGAGTTAACGATTGTTAGTGGGGTGCTTTCCAATAGTGACCGTAACGTTACTCTTTCGTTCCGTGCCGATAAATTGGGAATATGGGAAACGGGTAAAACATACTACGGCTCTCCAAATACCGGAGGTATCTTTTCAATTTACTGTGCATCGGCGACCACCGCATCATCACACTCGTCGACGCACTTTGCTTCGGTAGGGTCGCCATCTGGATACGCTTGGGGGCAGACAAAAACTGCAACTTGGTCCTGTGTATCTGGCCGAACACCAATCGTTTTTGGCTTCTCGGGCGGGGCGACAGAACAAATGGTTGGGGTTCTGTGGGGACCGGGCGGTATATGGACACCATAAAGTAAGCTTACGATGATGTTTACACTGGCGAATGCGTCTACACTAGACATTTGAAGCCGTTTGTGCTATAATGAAATCATTGCATCCGAATGGATACCGCCTCTATTAGTAAATAGATATCAAAAGGTTCTCGCTGTTCGTCTGCAGCGAGGCGTCTCTAGCATTACGCTTCCCAATTATTTATTGCTGGCTTATTTGCTTTGCCACGCACCTTTAAGAGAGGAAACTATTAATTATGCCATATCGCAATTCTGGCCCAAGCCGCGGCGGTTCACGTCCTAACGGACGCCCTGCTTCAAGTGGGGTTCGTTCATTTCGTCCTGGTAAAAGCGGCAGCCGTAACGGTGGTCGTAATAACAAGCGCGGTGCGTATATTCACCCAAGTAAATTCATCAACAAGGCGACCATCATGGCCGGCGACGACGCTCTTTATGAGCCGACTCACCTTTTTGCGGACTTTAATTTTGTTGCGCCACTACAGAAAAATATTGAATTTAAGGGCTACGAAAAGCCAAGCGCTATTCAAGACCAGTCTATCGGGTTTATTTTAGAAGGTCGTGATGTGATTGGCCTTGCGAACACCGGTACTGGTAAGACAGCTGCCTTCGCTCTGCCGATTATTGAAAAACTGTATGCTAACCGTGATATTGCGTCGGTGCTCGTCATTGCTCCAACCCGTGAGCTTGCACAGCAAATCGACGAACAGTTCCGTGCCTTCTCATACGGCATGAAACTCTACTCAACACTGATTGTTGGTGGTACAAATATGGATCGTCAAATTCGCGACCTCCGCCGCGGCCCACACGTCATTATCGGCACCCCTGGTCGTCTCATTGACCTTATGAAGCGTAAGGTGCTGAACCTTGACGGTATTAAGACACTAGTGCTAGATGAAGCTGACCGTATGCTCGACATGGGCTTCATCAACGATATTCGTGCTTTAGTCGCCGCTGCACCTGCCGATCGCCAGACGCTCTTCTTTAGTGCAACCATTACCCCGTCTATTACAGAGCTCACCAAGCAATTCTTAAATAACCCAGAAACTGTTTCGGTTCGTACTGCTGACACCTCTGAGCGTGTTGACCAAGACATTATTGAGGCGTCCGGGAAAGAGCAAAAGCTCGAAACACTGCTCAACCTTTTGAGCGATGAAGAGTTTGAAAAAGTTCTTGTTTTCGGTGAGACCAAATATGGCGTGCAACGTCTTTCAGACCACCTTGACAGCAGTGGTGTTCCTTCAGCAGCTATCCACGGTAATAAGTCACAGTCGCAGCGTCAGCGCGCCTTAAAGGCCTTTAAAGACAACAAGGTGCGTGTGATGGTGGCGACCGATGTCGCTGCTCGTGGACTCGATATTCCTAACGTGAGTCACGTGATTAACTTCGACCAGCCAGCTACCTACGAAGACTACGTTCACCGTATCGGCCGTACTGGCCGTGGTGGCGCGACCGGTAAGGCTTTGACGTTCGTCGAGCGCCGTTAGTTACCTCGTTGTTGCAAACTGTAAAGACGCCACCATGCTGGCGTCTTTACATTATTTGTATAAAGTTTGGGCATGGAAAAGCATCACCCACTGCGCGAGCGATAGGCGTGATGGCGAAAGCCCCGGTGTCGCGCCAATCACCTCAAGAGGAAGCTTGGCGAGCTTTCTAGGATCGGCGAAACATTCGGTGGTGAATTTTTCATAAGCTTTGAGCCGCTCTGGCGCGACAAGAGGTGTCTGGCGCTTCACTAACTCGACACAGACCGTATCGACTGCCGGGCGTGGGGTAAAATCGGTTTTACGTAAATTTTTAATAATCTTCACGGCGTATTCGGCACCGATGACCATGCCTAGTTGGCTCGTAAAGTGGCTCGTGTCGTTTGCCTCTAGTTTGCGGCCAAATTGCCGTTGAACAATCAGGTATGCTGCCACGGGAGCGTGAGGGTTATTAATAAACCGCTGCACAATTGCAGAGCTGATGTGAAACGGAATATTCGCAAAAACCTTAAATGGAGTGTTCGGGAACGGTATGTTGAGAATATCACCCTGTTCAATGGTGGTATTACTGAATCTTTCTAAATTCTTTTGCAAAGTTGGCAAAAGGCGTGCATCGTATTCGACGGCTCTCACTTTCGCGACTTTTTCCGCCAAGACAGAACTAATAATCCCACTCCCTGCGCCAAAATCGTACACTAAGTCGGTCTTTTTTAGGTTACTTTTGGCAACCAGTTCGCGCACTAGCTGGGAAGAGTTAAGAAAGTTTTGAGAATAATCGGCTCGACGTTTCATACTACTTTCATTATTATGCCCGAAACGATTAAAAATAGACATAAGGCTTGACGCGCCTACTAAT
Source organism: uncultured Candidatus Saccharibacteria bacterium (assembly GCA_964388795.1). Lineage (GTDB taxonomy): Bacteria > Patescibacteriota > Saccharimonadia > Saccharimonadales > Saccharimonadaceae > Microsaccharimonas. The sequence goes on from CAYMBV010000002.1 coordinate 186,205, forward strand.
GCAGGAGGTATAATAAAGATAGTCATGCGGGTACTTCCCGCCCTGAAATCGTGATGGGCACAGGATTTCAACTCGCAGGCTTATATACTACGGCGTGCCTTCTCGATCTTTTCAAGCAGGTAGCCAATAGAAGCCACCAGCGACACCAGTCGTTTACAATTCTACGTGATATTTGGTAAAAAGGGTTTTTGGCTCGAACGGTCTAAGCTCCCCTCTCCAAATCACTCCTCCTAAATCCGTTTGCTGATCAATAGGTTTTGTTCAGCTTTTTTGCGTTCTATCCCGGGCGTTGCAACCTAGCTACGGGCCACTGCGAGGAAGGCAAAATCATAAACAACTAAAACTTTATGAACTATTAGGAGACAGACTATGAATCGCATTTCAATTAACGAACAGGTCGCAATTACTAAAATGGGCTTTAAAAAGAATCTATCGGCTTACCCTCGCCGCATGGAATTTAGAGGGGTTGCTTACGAATTTCTTGACGCAGGCCTGCGCTGCCTTGTGCGCACTGGTGAGCAAGTAGCGGAAATTATTACTATGACCGACGGTACTCGTCACTTTCAGCTACGCAGTGACAACCATGGGGGCAACTGGACGCTGGTGAGTATCTTTGCCTAGGGCCAAGTATTAACGAGTGTTTCTATCCGAAGAAACGAACCGACGTCCGAAATATTTATGAATTTCAACTGGAATGATCGCTACCGCAAAGGCCAGAAGTGTCACCCAGAAAATATCAGAAATGGCAATTGCGTTCACGTGGAGTGCCGACTGAAGCGGCCCAAATAGGGCGAGCGACTGTAGTGTGACGGCTACCGCCAGCCCCACCCAGAAAGGTATGTGGCGGACGCGCAGCCGTACGACAATTGAGTCGTAAGTACTGCGAGCGTTAAACGCATTGGCCCACTGTACGGCCACTAAAGCAACGAAGACGACGGTTTGTGCGTACGGCGTGCCATAACGGGCGCTGAAGTAGATATAAAGGCCGAGGGCTAGTACTCCCATGATGGTCGCCATTAAAACGATACGACTAATCATGTATTTGCCAAGTATTGGTGCTTTCGGATGAATAGGTTTTCGTTTCATGACAGACTTTTCGCCTGGCTCGAGGCCGAGTGGGATAACCATGGCTGTGTCGGTCACCAGGTTGATCCATAAAATCTGAATTGGTGCCAGCGGCATAGGCATGCCAATGATCAACGCACCAAGGGTCGTCACAACCTCACCAATATTGGTTGCGAGCAGGTAGGTCAGCATGCGGCGAATGTTCGAGAAGATAATTCTCCCCTCTCGCATGGCGTGAACAATACTCGCAAAGTCATTATTAAGCAGAATAATATCACCTGCGTCCTTGGCGATCTGCGAGCCGCTTCCCATGGCAACTCCCACGTCAGCTTTGGCGAGCGCTGGCACATCGTTTACTCCGTCACCCGTCATAGCGGTGACTTCTTTTAGTTTCAGGACCTTAAGGATGCGAAACTTATTTTCCGGAGTCACTCGCGAGAAGATGCGAGCCGTGTGCGCTACTTTTGCCAGCTGCTTATCGGTCATGTCAATCATGAGTCGACTGTCGAATACTTGTTCCCTTGCTGTCACTAACCCGAGCTTCATGCCAATACTGTAGGCTGTTTCGTAGTGATCGCCGGTAATCATACGAACACTGACGCCAGCTCGATGGGCGGCAGCGATTGCTCGCCGGGCGGATGGCCGTATGGTGTCGGCGACAGCTACCAAGCCAACAAATTCTAGCTTTAGGCTCCTTGGCATCTCTTTCAAAGAGTCGAATGGCGTTGTTACTGGGGCTGCGGCGAGCGCGATAACCCGGTATCCTTGACTCGTTAGCTGCGTCACTGCCTGTGAAACCTCGGTAATTTCAGAACGCGTCAAACTGCTCCTTAGCATCACTTGTTCGGGTGCACCCTTCACGACGAGTTCATGCTTACCACGACTGAGCCAAATGTTACCGCTCATCGCAGCTGACTGGTCGAATGGGAGTTTTACCGCGTTACTGCCCTTGAGATTTGGTACGCCCTCCGAGACTGTATAGTTATTTAGTGCAATATCGAGTGGGTCGTAGCTCCGTTCACTTTGGTGGTTAATAGCACGACGCACCATTGTCGGGAGGTTTTGTTTTACCCAGCTTGGTTGCCACGTCTCTTGAACGGATAGTTTATTTTCGGTGAGCGTCCCAGTCTTATCGGTTGCGATTGTGGTAATGACACCAATCGTCTCGATCGCATTCATACTGCGCACAAGCGCCCGTTTCGCAGCCATACGACGCATACCAAGGACAAGAACGACCGAGATGGCAATAGGGAGGCTTTCTGGAACAGCCGATACAGATAGCGCGATCACCAGCTGTAGCGCATCTGCTAGCTCGATGCCGCGTACCAGCGCAAGAATAAACGCCGCCACTGCCACGCCACCAATAACGGCAATAATGTAGGTAATGAGTTTATCGATCTTTTTCTGCACAGGACTACTAATGGAGTCAGGAGACTTTCCCGTCAGTGCAGCAATACGGCCAAACTCGGTTGTATTGCCAGTAAAAATAACCACACCAGTGGCGGTACCAGAGACGACAAATGACCCTTGGAAAAGAATGTTTGACTGGTCGTAGATTTCTTTCTTATCGGTCAGCGCTTCGATATCCTTCTCGACAGGTTCAGACTCGCCAGTCAGCAGCGCTTCGTCGGCTTTCAGCGAAGCAGCCTCGATGAGGCGCAGGTCGGCTGGTACTTTGTCGCCCTCTACTATTTTAACGATGTCACCTGGCACTAGGTGCGATGCGTCAACGGCAACAACTGCCCCGCCACGAATGACTTCAACTTGACGACCACTTTTCTTTTGCAAAGACCGTAAAATGCGCTCGGTCGAGAAGCGCTGTACATAGTAAATGCCAGCACTGGTAAGCATAATAACCAAGATGATGACTGCATCAAGAATAGCGTGATGTAGGAGGCTGATCGCAACAGCAACAAACAGGACGCCCATAAAGACGCTCGCGAATGGCTCGATGAGCTTCTTCCATAAAGGGTCGCCCTTAATAGTAATTTCATTAAGGCCGTATTGCTTAAGGCGTTCGGCGGCCTGGCGCACAGACAGGCCAGAGTGGGATGTTGACAGCTCGCGGAGAGATTCTTCGGGTGTCTTTTGATAAAAAAGCATTAGCATCATTATAGCAAATCACTGCGTCATGAAAAATAAGCACCCACAGAGAGGTGCTTATTTTTCTTACTGGCGCAAGCTGTTAGGTGATGTTGACCAGCTGGAATGTGGTACGGTGAAGGCCAGTCCCCCATTCGACAATATCTTTGACGGTTTTACCGATAAGGGTGCTGCCAAGAGGGCTTTGGGTGGAAATGCGACCATCGCTTGGGTTTGCCTCTATGCTTTCAACAAGAGTATAACGGAAAATGCGGCCCTGTTGATCGATAAGGTGGACGACCGACCCAACGGCAACTTTCATACGGGTACGGCGCGACGAGATAAGCCGTGCGTTACTGAGCGTTCGCTGCTTTTCGGCAAGCTCGGCATTAATAGATTCGAGCCGTGCAAGCCTTTCGTTGCGTTCAAAGCGGTCGTCGTGCCCGTTGGTTTTGTCACTTTCACGGAGGCTGCGATTAATGGCGAGACGGTCGTGTTCGAGGTCGGCAATTGACTTGCGAAGCTCTTTCATACCCTTTTTACTTAATAAAATGACCTTTTTCTGTGAGTTGATGGTGGTGGTGTTCATGTGCTGTTCACTCCCTTCCTATTTATGGGCATTGCCCTTTTGTTTTGTAGCGGCCGTGTGTGGTGTTTGGTGGCGATAACGCTACTATCCTTAGTATGTCAGGTTATTCTGAGACTATTCTGAAATTGGAGGCCTATTTTGTTGTAATTTTGCCATCTCGCAGACGGAGCTGACTTTTACGAACGATTGGCAGGAAAAACGTAAAAATAGTTCCCTCTTTTCCACTCGAAACCATCAGCTCGCCGTGGTGAATATCGGCAATTTTCTTTGCAATGGAAAGCCCTAGCCCGTAGCCGTTCTTGGCGCCATTTGTCCGCGAAGTGTCTGCACGGAAAAAACGATTAAAAACTTTCGGGAGCATATCTTCGGCAATAGGCTTTCCGGTGTTCTTCATTTCAAAACCGATTGAACCATACCGTTCAAATATTCTGACAAATATTTTTGACTTTTTAGGGCTATACTTCAGTGCGTTGTCTGTCAGTACTGCCAGGAGCTCTGTGATAGCTGCCTCGTTGGCTTGAGTGACTGCTTTCTTACGGGTGGTCACGTCAAAGCGACGCTTTTCCTTAGGGTACCGTTTAAGAACGTCCTCGAAGAGCGCTACGACGTCGATAGTAGTCACTTCAAGTGTGTCGTATTCAACCCGAGAGAGCTTTAAGAGCAACTCTGATAAATCAATCAAATTATTCACTTCTTCAAGGTTGCTCTCTAGGACCTCGCGCGACTCAGCGAGCGTGAGTTGCTTGTCGCGTAGTGTTACCTCTAGTTCCGTCTTCATCGCAGCAAGCGGTGTGCGCAGCTCGTGGCTTGCGTCACTTGTAAAGCGACTCTGAGCCTCGTGAGCCTCTTCGATGGGACGTAAGGTACGCCGAGCCAGAAAGTATGCGCCGAGTCCACCTGCGATAAAAACGACAATATTAATATAAACCAGCGAGAGTGCCATCTGCGCACCGGCTTGCTGCGATTCATAGAGGAATGGAGAACCTGGGCCATAGCCGTACAATGAGCCAGAGACCACGTAGCCCGTATTGTTCATTAGGCTGTGTTGCAGGTTTTCTAAGCGACTATTTACCTCGTGGTAGTTCAGCTGGTAGATAACAACACTAAAAGCAATACTGATAGCCATGAGAATGGCCAAATACCAGGCGGTCAGTTGGAGGGTTGCCGACCGAAACATGCGCATCATAGTGGTTACGCCTCTAGCTTGTAGCCAAACCCGCGAACGGTGTGGATAAGAGGCGCGTCAAAGGGCGCGTCAATTTTATTACGAAGATACTTCACATACACCTCGACCGTATTGGGTAAAATATCGGCGTCATAGTCCCAGACATGGCTAATGATAACATCTTTACTCAGTGGGCGGCCTTGGTTGCGCAGAAGGTACTCCAGAAGAGCAAACTCTTTACTGGTGAGTTGGATAGATTGCCCTGCGCGTTCAACGCTATAAGTGACCGTGTCGAGGGTGAGGTCGCCTGCGCTGAGGATGTCAGACTGCTGCTCGGTTGGGCGGCGCAATAAAGCACGGACCCTCGCCAGAAGTTCTTCAAGCGCAAAGGGTTTAACGAGGTAGTCATCAGCACCGGCATCAAGGCCAGCGGTGCGCTCACGAATGCTATCGAGTGCGCTTAAGAATAAAACTGGTGTATGAATTTTTGCTTCTCGCATTGCTTTAACAATGGCAATGCCGTCGTATTCACCCGGAAGCATACGGTCGATGATAGCAACGTCGTAAGGTTCGGTGGTGGCCATTGCGTACCCTTCATCACCGTCGTAGGCAACATCAACAGCGTAGGTCTCTTGTTCAAGAGCCTTCGCAAGGGCTCGTGCAATCTTGTGCTCATCTTCGATCACCAGTACTCTCATACTTTTTATTATACCTCGAGAATGCTTAAAAAGTGCTGATATAGTCTGCGTTATTGTCGCTCATACCCTAGGCAGATGCTGTCGTCAGTCCGTAGTGGTCGCTCCACTGCTGCATATCGCGGAGAATAGGCGCAAGGTCACGGCCTTTTTGGGTCAACCGGTATTCGCAGCGAGCCTTGTCTGGCGCCGTTACTTTTTCGATGATATTTTCTTTTTCTAGTGAATCGAGGCGTGCAGAGAGTGTTCGTGGGTTAATACCCTCAACAAAATCTTGCACCTGACAGAACCGCACGGTCTCTTCGTTAAAGAAATAACGCAGCAATTGAGGCGTCCACTTATCGCCGAGTATTTTTGTCGCTGCTTTGACACAGCCTATTGTATCGGTCGTCATGATATTTATTACTATACAATATCTAGTAAACTAAATAAACCCATCGGTATTGTTGCTGCGAATGTTGCTCATACTGTAGTCCCAAGAGGCGTCGGTCTTTTTATAGGGGTTAAATATATACAGTGGATCAAAAATCTCTTTCACACGGCGGAATAAGCTATATACTTCCTGCCCGTACATAGCGGGTAGCCATGGCCCGCGCACCATGCCGTCGTTATGTTCCCCTGCAAGGGTGCCGTTATATTTTAAAACGATTGGGATAAGTTCACGCATGACCGGCTCTAGCTTTGCTTGATCTTTCGTGCCTGCAATGTCAAGAAGCGGGATAAGGTGAAAATTACCGTCCCCAAAGTGGCCCTGAAGTGTCACGGGGAGCTTGTACTTACGAATGACACGGCGAATTTCGGGAATAAATTTTGGTAAGTACTTTGGATGAACCGCCATATCGTCAATAAATGGTGAAGCGTAGCGCCCACGTACCTGATGACCCAAAAGCGACAACGCCGCGCGACGGATCTTCCAGAAAGGAGCGCTGTCCTGCTCGTTACCTTCGATATCCATGCGAATTTTGTAGCGACGCAAATCGTCATGCAGACGGGAAACCTTACGAAGTACTTCGGCCTGGCTTTTCCCTTCAAACCCAATCATGAGCATAATACTAGGAAGCTTACCCTTAAACTTTGCGACAGATTTTAATAGGTGTGCTTGCTGTCGAAGATACGTCTTTGCCCCCATTTGTCGCCGGAATGTCTTTAAGTAGCGGATGCCTAGGTTAAAAGTAATGTCATCAAAACCTTCAAACGTTGCCGGGCGATGTTCGAGGACTGTTTCGATGACCTCGCCAAGACGCTTCATTGAGGGCAGATACGCAAGCAGTAAACCGGAGTGAGTCGCTAAGGGCACGGCCTCAATCTTTATATCGGTAATAATACCCAGCGTCCCCTGACTCCCGGTAAACAGACGAGTAAGGTCGAAGATGCCCGTTTCACGGTCCCAAACGTACCACAGGTTGTACCCCATGGAGTTTTTGTTCACCCTTGGGCGAGCGTTTTTGATAGTGTCGTAGTGTTGTTCAATAAGTTCGTAAACTTGCTTATATAACTCACCTTCATAAGTCTTCTCGGCGATTTTTCGGGCAAGCTGCTGCCGTGTGAGGGGCTTGATGGTGTATTCGTTGCCATCAGCAAGGATAACCTTCAGCTCGCGCACCCAACGGTCAGTATTGCCGTAGCGAAGTGACTGCTCACCGCCCGAGTTATTGCCAACCATACCGCCAATTGTACAGAGAGATCTACTTGCTGGCACACACCCAAGTTGGAGCTGGTTTGCTTCCAGAATTGGGTCGATGTCTCGCATGAAAACACCTGGCTGCGTTTGCAACGTATTGTCAGCCAGCGTACCAATTTTATTAAAATGGGGTGTCATTTCAAGCACAATAGATGAACTGAGTGGGCCACCAGACATGTCGGTGCCGGCACTGCGTGGAGCCACCGAAAGACGGGGGTGGATTGGTTTATGCTTGGTGATGTATTTCACAATCTTTTTGATATCGTCACTGTTTTTTGGAGTAACGACCGCATCGGGTATAATTTCATAAATACTCGCGTCGCGACTTACCTGGCGGCGCGCGGTGTCGTCGGTTGTCACCGCCCCTTCAAGAAGTTTCTTTAGCCCATCCAATAAAGATTTGTCCATTAAGTTAACTATACACCGAAACAAGTGTATAATACAGCGTATGAGAACGAAGATAGATATAGATACGCGAACGTTTGTGCGGTTTTGGTTAGTGGTGTTTGGTATTGGGCTAGTAGCCCTGCTTTTATATAAGGCGCAGACTGCGTTAATTATTCTTGGTGTTTCATTCTTTTTAGCATTGGCGCTGAACGGCCCAGTGACTTCTATCGCTAAACGCCTTCCTGGACGTAGCCGGGTGTTGGCGACGGCAATTTCTTACCTTGCAGTCATCGCAGTACTCGGGGCAATTATCTTCCTCGTTATTCCACCGATTATTCAACAAACCGCAAAATTTGCACAAAATGTCCCAGGGCTTGTTGAAACAGCCACCCACCAATGGGATGGCCTGCGTGGGTTTGTACAACAATATAACCTACAAAGCCAACTCGACTCGGCACTCGCTTCTATTCAAAGTAGCGCCGAAGGCTGGGCGGGCGACCTTGGGCAAAAGCTCGTCAGTGGCATCGGCTCTTTCTTCTCGGGAATTGCAGCCCTTATTCTTGTGCTATTCCTCACCTTCTTCATGCTGATTGAAGGCCCAACCTGGATGAATCGTATCTGGAAAGTGTACACCGATAAAGAAAAGGCGCAAAAGCATCGCCGTCTTGCCAGCCGTATGTACGGTGTTGTGAACGGGTACGTCACTGGGCAGCTAACCGTCTCGACTATCGGTGCAACCTTTGCAGGGCTATTCGTGTTCGCAATGAGCTTTATTTTCGCCGAAGTCGACGCTGGTTTAGCTATGCCAACCGCAGCCATCACCTTTATTCTGTCGCTCATTCCAATGTTCGGTGCGACCATTGGTGGGACTGTCATTACCCTACTCTTGGCGCTCAATAGCCTGCCAGCCGCTATTGCCTACATTGCTTTCTTCGTTATCTACCAACAAATTGAAAACAACTTTATCTCTCCGCATATCCAAGCCAAAAGAAACGACCTGACTGCACTCATGATTCTTGGCTCAGTGACGATAGGGTTGTACATGTTCGGTATCGTCGGCGGTATTATCGCTATCCCTATTGCCGGTAGTGTACGCATTCTCATTGAAGAGTTCCTCGAGCGGCGCCGTGCCGGTGACGACACTGATGCACCAGCAGCAGGCAGCGCGACTCTGTTGGCAAATAAGCCAACCCGTAAACTCGCAAAGTCAACCAAGAAGGCCTAAGCTAGGCCAAGTATTCCCAAACAGCGCCCCAGGCGGTATCGCGTACAGCGATGCCGCTTTTTGCTAGCTCGTCACGAATAGTGTCTGACTTTGCAAAGTCTTTTTGCTCACGCGCACGGCTACGTTCGATAATGAGGCGTTTTTGGTCATCGGTAATGTCTGGTGTGGTTTCAAGAAGTGTCAGACCAAAGAGCGCATCAATATTCTCTAGAAAGCTGACAAAAGCATGTTCGTGGATATCGCTCAGACGGCTACTTGTCACCCGACGAAAAGCATCGTCTACCATTGCCATAGCTTCGGCGGTATTCAGGTCGTCTGAAAGTGTTTCGACGAGCGCCTGAGCGGCGGCGTACAGCGAGACGGTTTTGCTGCTCTGCTCATTGTTACTATCGGCTTCGAGTGTGTCGTGAATTTGGTGACGAAGTGCCGCAACGTTGCGCCAGTTCAGGCGGCGGTTGCGGGCGGCTGCAAGGTTCTCAAAGGTAAAGTTACCCTCGGTGCGATAATGACTTTGTAAGATAAAGAGGCGTAGGTCGAGAGCGCTGTAGCCTTTTTCCTTGATATCTTGAAGGGTGTAGCCATTACCAAGCGATTTGCTAATCTTTGTACCATCAACCTTCAGGTGATTATTATGGAGCCAGTAATTGGCGAACGTGACGCCACTGGCGGCCTCGCTTTGGGCAATTTCATTCGTGTGATGAACAGGAATATGGTCAATACCACCAGTGTGAATATCTATAGTTTCGCCAAGGAGTGACATTGCCATGGCGGAACATTCAAGGTGCCAGCCAGGAAAACCGGCGCGAGCTTCTGAGTCATCGTGCAAGAGAGTTGTCGGGGTCTCCCACTCCATGTCGCGCTTCTCGCCTTCTGGGGTAAATTTCCAGAGTGCAAAGTCACTCGCCTGGCGCTTTTCTGGGTTAAACTCAACTCGTGCGCCAGCTTTTTGGGCGTCAAGGTCGAGGCCTGCAAAGTTACCGTAGGTCGGAAACTTAGCGGTGTCAAAGTAGATGCCATCGCTAATTTGGTAGGTGTACCCCTTATCTTTAAGGACTTGGACTAAAGCGAGCTGCTGGCTAATGTATTCGGTTGCCTTCGGCATGTGCGTCGGGGGGAGCAGGTTGAGAGCCTGCATACCGGCAAGGAAATCATCTGTATAAAACTGAGCTACCTCCCAAGCGGTCTTGCCTTCACGCTTCGCGCCTTTTTCCAGCTTATCTTCGCCCTCGTCAGCGTCACTAACCAGGTGACCCACGTCGGTAATATTCATGACACGGGTCACATTGTACTGACGCGCCTGCAAAACACGCACGAGCGTATCCCAGTACACGTAAGACGTCCAGTTACCGACGGTGGGATAATTATATACCGTTGGACCACAGGTATAGAGGCTCACGCGCCCAGGCTGTAGGGGCTGAAAAGTATCGATACGCTTGCTTAGTTGGTTATGAAAGTGAAGACTCATAGTCGGTTAATGCCTTATTGGTTGCGGTTAGTAATTCTGAAATAATCGTGTCATAACTTTCAAAAACCTTGAAGCCAGCTGCGTACTCATGTCCACCACCGCCAAAGTAGCCAGCCACAGTATGCGCCACGGGCGCGTTGACACGAATTTTGCCAGTCAATTTGCCGTCAGGGTAGGTTTTAATAGCAACAGCCACCTCGACACCCTCTACCATGCGCATCTCATCGAGCACCAGTACACTTGGGTTATAGCGATCGCTGTACTGCTCGATATCTTCCCAAGGGATATGTACGATCGCCAGTTTACCGTCAAGGAAGTATTCGATACGCTCAATGAGCTGGCCCTTATACTGAAGAATTTCAGCCGGTTTTTTCATGTGCTCACGACGGCGAGACTCTATTTCGGCTGGGTTTGCACCAAGGGCGACGAGCTCTGCAGCAACTCGGTAGCTTTCTGGTGTTGTCGACTGCGTTGTCAGCCCCAAGCTATCGGCTTGAATAGAGACAAACATACTTTCTGCTGCCGCTGGCGTGATTGTCCAGTCAGCTTCTTTGGCAAGGCGGTAAAGAATTTCACTAGTGGCCACTGCACTAGGGTCGTTGACAAGGACCGTCTTGAACGGCAGATCGCCGTCTTCAGTGTTGTGGTGGTCGATGACAATGACCGGGTGCGATTCTAGAAAATGGCGAACGCCCGGTTGAGCAAGCGCCTGTTGAATAAGCGCCTCGGCCGAGGTGTCGACGATAATAGCAACCTCCCTGTCGGTTGGCCAGTCTTTCTCTACTCTGTCCCAGCCGCGTATGTAGTGCATGTATTTAGGAATATCGATAGCGCAGTACAGCTTGACGTCTTTGCCAGCCTCGCTCAGGAGTTCTTCTAAGGCAAGTGAGCTGCCTAAGCTGTCGCCGTCGGGATTTTCGGCTTGAATAATGACGATTTTTTGAACGTCTTTCAGGGTTGAGAGAATAGTGCTAAACATTAGTCTTATTTTAGCACCTACAAGGGTAAATACCCACCTTTTTAGGTGATTAACCTATCGCTATGAAAGGATGCGACGACCTTCGAGGGCGTGGCCGAGGGTAATTTGATCGGCGTACTCAAGGTCGACACCTACCGGAATCCCGCGGGCAAGGCGGCTGATTTGTAGTGCGAGTCCGGCATCTTTAATGTGTTTTTGGAGGAAAAGCGCCGTTGATTCCCCTTCAACACTGGCATTGGTAGCAATAATCACCTCTTCAACCTCGTCGTCGGACAGTCGTTTTAAGAGTTCAGGAATATGTAGCTGCTCTGGGCCAATGCCATCAATAGGGCTCATAGCGCCGCCAAGAACATGGTAGGTGCCTTTAAACTGGCCGGTTCGTTCGAGGGCAACAATATCAAGCGGCTCTTCAACGACAGCGACGAGCTTCTTATTGCGAGACGAATCGCTATATAATGGCGAAAGTGTTTCATCGGCGTCGATTAATGCAAACGTGACGGGACACGTTTTGACACGGTCGTGAATATCGTGAATAGCCGCCGCCAGGCCATCATTAATACGCTGATCGGCACGTAGCAAATAATAAGCATAGCGCTCGGCGGTACGCTGACCCACTCCCGGCAAGCGGCCGAGTTCATCAATCAGCTTTTCTAGTGCAATTGGCAGTAAACGCGCCACAAGAACCCTTAGGGATATACTTCAGCCTAAAGGCCGAGGTTACCGAGACCGCCCATGAGCGGCTTCATTTTTTCAGCAGCAACTTCCTGTGCTTTTGCCAGGCCGTCGCGTACGGCAATCTCAATCCAGTGTTCGAGTTCGCTAATGTCTTCAAGGTCGACGCGCTCTGGGTCGATAGTGAGCTTCTTAATCTTCAGCTCACCGGTAATTTGGACGACAACAGCGCCTTCGCCCGCCTCAACTTCAATAATTTCCTTTTTAAGGTCGCTCTGCGCTTTACGTAGCTTGTTCAGCATTTTCATTTGGTCAAAAGCCATAGTATTACTCCTCCGTCATTTGTGCAATTGCATTTAGTATAGCACGGCTACTGCTGTTTTTGATAGATATATAGCCGGTTAGCCGCCTCGGTTGTTGGGCTGGTAATGATCTGCTGAATTGCGTAATCATCACCGACAACGTCGACCGCCGCCCGGGTTGCAACGAAAGTTGTCTCGGTGCTAGGTTGTACAGTACTGACGGTAAAACTACCGTTAATTGACGACACTGCCTCGTAGAACGGTCGCTCGGCCTCACTCACCACTAAGTGTGTGGTGTCTTTCGGAATGAGGGGTAAGTCGTGAGTAAACAGGGGCGCAACCGACGGACTGTAGTGGTACCCATAGGCATAGCGCATAAAGCCGCTCACGACGAGTGCGCCAACAAGAACGGTAATAGGAATAAGGCCAATGATACGAGCGTAAGGGTTGAGCGGAAACAGTCGATACCAGTAGCCAATGAGGCTCGTAAAGCCGGCAGCCAGCATCATAATAGACGGTATGTACGTCACGGTAGTGAATGCCGGGTTAAGAAGCAAAACTGGTACTAAACAGATAATCCACGAAACAACAAGATAGCTACGGGTAGTCTCGCGTGTGCGAATGAGACGGTAGAACCCAAGGGCAATGAGCAGTACTGAACCTAGCCCAAAGACTGGCGTCATGACGGTCGCCGCACTGGGCTCCCAGAAGAAGAAGTACTGACGTGCAAGCTGCAGTGCGTTATCGGCTAAGTTCGGTGGCCAGCTCGAAGGGACGCCAAGTAGTGTTGCCCCAAGCGACGGTGTATTGATAATCGTGATAATGAGTGGAGCGATAAGGGCCAAGAAAAGCGCTGCGACCAGTGCAAGACGAACTTTTGAAAGTCGTCGCACTGTTGCCCTGAGGTGCGGGTGGAGTACAACGGTCACAGCAATTGCTAATAGAGGGTAGACACTTAGTGGAGAATAAAGACTGAGCGCCGCGGTGATAGCAAATAGCACCTTCCAAACTGGCCGCCAGCGTTTTACACGGGTGACCTGCGTCCCAAGAAGCAATAAGGCGGTTGGCCAGAATATGTACAGAATACTCGGAGTACCTGACTGAGCAATAAATAAGAATTGACCCGTCGCAACCGCAATCAGGGCTGCTAACACGGCAATGTTTGGCTTAAACCAGCGACGGAGAAGCAAGATAAAACCAATTGCCGAAACAAGCCCAAGTACCAGTGATAAAAGCTTGACGCTAAAGATACTCACACCAAAAAGGCCAAGGACACCCTTAAGAGCCAGATAATACGGTAAGTGGGCGATTGTTAGAGATGAAAGGTCGCTCAAAGAAATGGCATGAGCGGTCACGACCGACGCCATTTCGTCTTCAGAAAGGCCACCAGGAAGATAAAGACCAGCGAATAGAAGGAGGACGGCAAGCGTTAGTGCGACAAGGCTGTAGCCAATAACGTATCGCCATCGGTACAAGGTATATTTTGAAAAGTCATGTGTTGCCATGCTTATTTATTGTAGCATGCGATCGCTATTCGTGGTGCTTATCAAGAGACATAAATCGTAGGCGTTCTGGGTGGAAGTACAGCTCCACTCTCCCTACAGGACCGTTACGGTGTTTGGCAATGATAAGGTCGGTGATATTATCGCGGTCGGTATCTGGATTGTAGTAGGCTTCACGGTAAATGAACATGACGATGTCGGCGTCCTGCTCGATCGACCCAGACTCACGGAGGTCGGCCAGCTGTGGAATTTGTGGCGAACGGCTTTCTACGCTACGGCTCAACTGACTTAAGGCGATGACGGGCACGTTTAGTTCGCGGGCCAATAGTTTTAGCCCACGTGAAATTTCAGATACCTCTTGGACACGGTTACCGTCGCTACGGCCACTCCCTTGCATCAGCTGGAGGTAGTCGACAATGATAAGCCCTAGTGGTCGTTCGTGAGCGGCACGGCGAGCTTTTGTGCGCATTTCAAGCACACTCACGCCAGGGGTGTCGTCAATGTAAATTGGCGCCTCGGCCATTTCACCCATGGCTTCAGAGAGCTTACTGAAGTCTTCGTCACTGAGGTTACCGGTACGAATATTCCAGGCGTCAACACCGGAAGCGTCAGCCAACATACGGTCGACGAGCTGTTCTTTACTCATCTCGAGGCTAAAGAAGAGGACAGGCTGTTTCGCAATGGTAGCCACGTTGTAAGCGAGGTTGGTCACAAGGGTGGTCTTACCCATCGCCGGACGAGCTGCCAAGATGATAAGGTCACTGCGCTGCAGGCCTGCGGTCATGTTGTCGAGGTCACGGTAGCCTGTCCGAACACCACGGAGGCTGCCTTTATTGCGGTGCAGTTCTTCCATACGGTCGAAGCTTTCTGTGAGGATACTTTCTAGGCTGACGAGGTCTTGCTTGAGTGACTGATCGCTCACTGAGAACAGCTCGGCTTCGGCTTGCTCGAGTAACTCTTGGGTCGTATGCTCCTCGTCGTACCCCATTTCAGCAATTTCACTACTTGCTTTGATGAGGCGACGACGGATTGCCTTTTGCGACACCATTTCGGCATACGTTTCAGCGTGTGCAGCGGTTGGCACGTAGTTCGTTAGTTCAGTCAGGTACGCCGAACCGCCAATATCTTCAAGGTGTTTTTTTCGCTTGAGTTCGTCGGTAAGCGTCAGGAGGTCGACAGGTTTGTGTTTTTCGTAGAGGCGCATCATACCGTCGTAAATCATGCCGTGGCGCTTGTCGTAGAAATCGGCAGCGGTAACATGCTCGCTAATGTCAGCCAGTGTTTCTTCGTCAATTAAAACAGCCCCAAGAAGACTCATCTCGGCATCGACATTTTGTGGGGGTACTTTACCCGCTGCTACGGTTTTATCCGCCATATCTCCCTCGTGTTACACGGTGCTTTCCAGTGGCTTAGGCAGCTTCTGGTGTCACCTCTATTCCTCCGCCCATAATATCAGCAACTGCTGCTGCTTGCGAGTTCTTCATGGGCGCACGTGTGGGTACAGTGTGGATAGTGAGTGTAGAACAGCCAATGGCAGCTAACGAATCATAGAGGTGGGCGCTATATTTAGGGTCATCGAGCTTTTTCTTATAGAAAGCATTGACGGCAAAGATTGTCAGCTCGGCATTATTGAGCTCGTGAGAGCATTTAGAAAGAACACTGTAGACGGCGACGTAGTGTTGGTGGGTATGTTCAACAAACGCATTCCAGTCAAAAGGACTGGTTAATACCGCGGCTACTGCAGTAGGCTTAACGCTGGGACGTTTTTTGGTTGCTTGGGCAGCCAGTACTTCAATTTCAGGCTCTTTGCTCTCTTTTAGTTCTTTGACGGTTGCGGAAATTTCTAGAACTGGTGCAGCAAGCGCGGCACTTTTTGGCCTATGGTCGTGAGCTGCACTTCCAAGAACACTCAAAAGCTTCATGTAAGGGTGGGTCGACTTTGGGACGTCGAGCAAGGCGTCAAGGAGAGGCAGTAACTGGGGCTTTTCAACCGCCTGTTGGCGGAGTGCTTTCGTGAGTTGGCTAGTGAGAGTAAGTGGGTTGACGCCGTCAGCCTCGGTAGTTGTAAGTATTTGAGCAACTTGCGTCACATCGTGTGCCGATACCGCCGCGAGCAATGTACTGACAACTTTCGCTGGCGCAAGCCCTAGTGAATGTTCGATAAGCTCAAGCGTCACCCCTGATTTACTGTCGGCAAGGCTTGCTAGCTGATCGAGTAGGCTGATACTATCGCGAAAGCTGCCATCGCCACGCTCTGCGATAAGCGCAATAGCGTCGTCGGAAATGGTAATTTTTTCTTTATCGGCAATAGAGCGAAGGTGCTGGGTAGCGGCACCCGGGGTAATAGCACGAAAACCAAACCGCTGCGTACGACTAATAATGGTTGCAGGTAGTTTTTCGACGTCGGTAGTGGCGAGGATGAACACAACGTGCTCGGGTGGCTCTTCGAGGGTCTTTAGGAGTGCGTTGAACGCTGGCTTGGAAAGCATGTGGACTTCGTCGATAATATAAACTTTTTTTGCTGCAGAGACCGGTGCAATCTGTACTTTTTCGCGCAGGTCGCGAACGTCCTCGACGCCATTATTACTTGCGGCGTCAATTTCAATAATGTCGAGGTGTTGAGAATCGTTGCTATAAGGCAGTTGGTTAATTTCGTGTGCCAAAATACGAGCAATAGATGTTTTACCAACCCCACGTGGGCCAGTAAATAAGTAGGCATGAGCAATACGCCCTGTCTTTAAAGCGCGCGACAAAATATCAGTAATGTGGTCTTGCCCAACCACCTCAGCCAACGACTTACTTCGATATTTTCGATAGAGTGCCAAAGACACCTTTACTCCCCTTTTGTTTTTACCCTATCTTCATTATAGCCTCGTCGTAACGAAACTGTGCAAAATTGTGCCGTAGTTTTTACATTGCTGTTTTAAAAGAAAAAGCCCCTTCGACCAGACACGGTCTGATAAAAGGGGCTTTCTGGTCCGCTCATGTACGAATACAGAGCGGACCAGCGGTCCTGCTAGTCGTCGACCGTCATCTCGACGTCACGTTTGACCTCGTTGGCAAGCCCCAGCCCCCAGACCCGCAAACGGCCACGCAGCTCTTGAATGAAGCGATTGAACCAGTGCGAGTCAATCGCAACCTCCTTGAGCTTGAGGTAGTTGCGCAGGTCAGAACGGCTCATCTCGGTCAGTTCCCCCAGTGTCATACTGGGGTCGAGCTGGCAGAGTAGGTCGACGTAGCGACTTTCGGCGTAGTGCGTGAAGCGGTACGGTTCATAAGACACCGCACAAACGTACAGTGCTTGTATGGGGACACGTGAAATGCCCTTGTACAAGCCGGCGGCTCGCTTCTCGGCGTGCTCCTCGTAGAACCGTGGACGCAAATCGTGCGCCTCGAGTCGTTCGAGGATGAGTCGAATAGAACGCGGTCCGAGGCCTTTGATTTCAGGGAGGCTCTCTCTGGTCAGCAGGAGCAGGGGCGCGATAGAGCCGCTGAACCTAGTGTTCAGGAGTTTGACGAGCTGACGTTCACGACGCACCAGCGCAGGGTTGTCGCTGATGATGAGCTCTTCGATGGACGGGAGACTGGGCTTGAATTGAAGCGCCATCGTCACCTTTCGGTAGATGAAACAGGACAAGGCGTGCTGAACGACGCCTATAAAGCTATTATAGCATAAAAACTAACAAAAAGCTAGAGAGCTGCCTCAACCGCTGCCCAGGTTGCATCTGGGTTGTCGGTTGGAACAATGATGGTGACTTGGTCGCCCATGTTGATACGGAAGTACGTGACACTTGCTAAAAGAATACGGTATTCTCGCCCGTTAGCTTCAACGTAGTACGCACCGTCATGTTGCACCAAAGTACCAATGACTTGCGTGCGTTCAACAGGGCCAATTTGCTTATAAATAAAGCTGCCGTCATCGGCGATTGTCAGCTTGAGAATGTCACCTTCGACCAACTTTGACTTACTTGCGTAGTTTGCTGGTACAGGGTATTCTTTGCCGTCAGGACCGGCCATTTTTTGACCGTCGAAGATACCTTCAATCACTTTGCCGCCAACTTCTTCGTTCGGACTTGATTTAGGGGTAATAATAGCGCCATCGTCACCGATAATGCTAATAAGCAGCTCTTTAGCAGCCGCTAGGTTCGTTTCCGCTTCTTGAATGAGCGCGTGGAGACGTTTTGCTTGTTTCTCTGGTAGTTCAGACATGGTCTCGCATTTCCTTATCTGTATGTTTTGAATGTAATAATACTATGTTTAGATATAGCAATTTATGCGAAGAAAGTCAATATTTATCGCCGTTTATTAATAAGTTTTAAGAAACTGTCAAGGCGCTTACGGCTGAGTGCTGGCCCGACGAATCGCTCAAGTTTATAGAACGGCATGTTAATGAGGAACATCATATTGTTGGCAGCGTTGGGCTTTTGAATAAGGAAAAGAAACGCTCGACACAGGAGTAAGGTTTTGTATATAAACCTTCCGAGCCAGTTTGTATAATGCAGTTGCCGAACGGTATCTTGGCTTGTCAGTGGCGCACGGCGGTCCCAAAGAGAACGCGGGGCGCTATGGCCAAGGAGTTGGTCAAATTCGTGTGGCGAAACGTGCTGCACGGCACCGCTGTAGTATGACGTCAGTTTTGTTTTGTCGTAGGGGTCTTTGAGAGGTGTCCCGGTAATTTTGACCGTATCAGTCAGGCGAATATCCCGGCTCGAGCTTCCGACAGCGATAGTGTAATCGCTCGGTGCCCGAAGCCATTGATGCTGAGAGACGTCGTAGTAACTAAAGGCATGGTCATCAAACGCCACACTGACCGTTTTCGACTGGCCTGGCTTGAGGGCGACTTTCACAAAACCCTTCAGTTCTTGCAGAGGACGAAAGGTTGATGGGTACAGCGGGCGCACATACACTTGCACTACTTCTTCGCCGGCAACATCACCGGTATTTGTGATAGTCACTGTTGCCTTGGCTGTTGTGACATTGAGCTTACTGTAGGAGAAACTGGTATATGACAGCCCGTGACCAAAGGGAAAAAGAACATCTTTTTCGGCGGTATCGTAGTAGCGATACCCAACGTATATCCCTTCGCGGTGTTCAGCGGTCACCTCTTTGCCAGGAAACAGTGCTGCTGACGGAACGTCTTTATAGTGGTGCGGGTACGAAACGGTGAGTTTACCACTAGGAGTAGTGTCGCCCATAATAACCCGAGCAATCGCCGTGCCACTCCCCTGCCCAGCAAGTTGGCTATGAAGGATGGCGTCAACTTGTGGTGCAAACGGCAGCTCCACTGGGCCACCTCCTGCAAGTACGACGATAATACGTGCCGAGGTTTCGCCCAGAGCCTCAACCAACGCAAGCTGCGACGGCGCGAGCTGCATTGTTGAACGGTCGACGCTTTCCGATTCGGCTGCCTCATCGAGTCCTAAGAACAGCAAAACAGCATCGGCATTTTTTGCAAGCGCAACAGCACGGCTAAGAAGTTGTCGACTTGGCTTACCATGACGCCTAAAGCCTGGCTCGTACCCGATAATATCAAGCGAGGTGTTTTGTAAGCTCTCGCGCGCGTGATCAAGGTGCGTCGGGTTGATAAGTGAGCTGCCGGCACCCTGGTACCGTGCCCGTGCGGCGAAGTCACCAATAATCGCCGTTCGTGTTCGCGAGGCAAGGGGCAGCGTTCCAGCCTTGTTTTGTAGCAAAACGATAGCTTTTTCAGCAGCCTCGACGGCCAGACGGTGGTGATTTTCGTAAGATACTTTTGTTGCTGCTTGAGACGGCGTGTCGTGAAAAATAAGCGAAAGAATATCATCGACCCGGCTATCAAGGAGCGCTTCACTCAGTTCGCCCGATTGTACTGCC
Source organism: uncultured Candidatus Saccharibacteria bacterium (assembly GCA_964388795.1). Classification (GTDB taxonomy): domain Bacteria; phylum Patescibacteriota; class Saccharimonadia; order Saccharimonadales; family Saccharimonadaceae; genus Microsaccharimonas. The sequence continues at coordinate 205,867 of CAYMBV010000002.1, forward strand.
GTGACAACCTCCTGGTCGGTAATGCCGCTCGTTGAAGGCATTTCGAGTTGGTTACCTGCGACCAGTCCTTTCACACGATCACCCTCGCCACCCCAATCAGTGACAATGAGGCCGTCAAACCCCCATTGCTTTTTCAACACGGTATCGAACAAGTACGGGTGTTCGTTGGCCAGCGTGCCGTTCACCTTGTTGTATGACGACATAATGGCTCTCGGGCGCGCTTCTTGCACAACACGGCGAAAGCCCTCGAGATATATCTCGTGAAGTGACCGTTCGTCGACAATCTCATCGATAGACATACGCAGGTGCTCTTGACTATTCACGGCGTAATGCTTTGGCGTTGCGGCGACACCCGTCGACTGAATACCCTGGGTCATGTGTGAAGCAAGGACACCAGTCAGGTACGGGTCTTCCGAGAAGTACTCAAATGTTCGCCCGCCGAGGGGGTTTCGAATAATGTTGAGCCCTGGCCCCAAAAGTACACGCACATTTTCAGCCGCCGCCTCGTGACCAATTGCCTGCCCAACACGGGATACTAATTCGGTGTCCCAACTAGCCGCCAAGGTAATCGCGGTTGGAAAGCAGGTTGCCGGAAGGCTGGCGTTCAGCCCTAGGTGGTCACTTTTACCCCCTTGCTTACGAAGCCCGTGGGGGCCGTCGGTGAGCATAATAGAGGGAATCCCTAATCGAGGTATTGGTTTTGTATTCCAGAAATTTGCACCAGAAAGCAGCGAGGCTTTTTCTTCGAGCGTCATTTTGCCGATGAGGCCTGGATACTTTAAGGCGGAAGCGGGCATACTACCTACAGTTTATTCGTTTGTAGGACGTAATAGCAAATGTTATGTGCAGCACTTCGCATGGCTATCAGGGTGCCGGCACGGTCTTCCTTGAGGTAGTCTTTGAGTTGCTTCTCAAAATCGTTAGCGCCTATATCTAGCGGCAACCCAAGCATCAGGTCGTTACCAGCTTCAAGTGCCTGTAGCGCATCGAAGTGGTCGCCTTGCCCCGCTACACCAGCATCGGTAATGACGAAGCCTCTAAAGCCCCATTCGTTACGAAGAACGGTCGTCAGAAGGGCCTTATCACCACCCGCCCAAGTGGTACCAAGGCGGTTAAAGGCAGACATGGCCCCGTGCGCGCCACCTTCCTTAACCGCAAGTTCAAATGGCTTGAGGTAGATTTCGCGAAGCGATTGTTCGGTCAGCCACGTGTACAGGCCAAAGTTAGCACGGTTGGTTTCTTGGTCATTGGCGACGAAGTGCTTTATAACCGCAATAGTGCCGGTACTTTGGAGACCTCTGGTAATTGCCGCACCGGTCTTACCAGCGAGGAGGGGGTCTTCTGAATAGTATTCGAAGTTACGACCACCTAGGGGTGAACGGTGCATATTAAGCGATGGTGCGTAGGTTGCGTCAACGTTGAAACTTTGCGCCTCTTTACCCATGGTTTGCCCAATAGTTTCAGCTAGTTCGCTGTTCCAGGTTGCGGCGAGGTTGACTGGCGCTGGGTAAGCAACGGTCGCCCAGCTATCTAAGAAGTTACGAATACTTGTCGGGCCATCGAACATTGCTGTTCGTGGAATACCAACGTGATCAATTGCGACCGACCAATAGCCACCATGCCCAGTGAACTTCACAAGGTCGTCGGCGGTCAGCTGGTCGAGGAACTCGCTCCACTTAGGGTCATCGTAATCAAGACCTTTCAAGTCGGCAAGCTTGAGGTTATTCTTGGCCCCCGTGGTTGGCTCGGCTGCGCTACTTTTTATGTGGGTGTAGTCTGCCGATAGAATAAATGACGGCATTGTGAACATTTGCTGGGTTGGCGCTTTTGGTGCAGTCGCACTTGGGTTTGAGCGTGACAGATAGTCAAGTGAGCCTCGAGTATCGTCAAACTGGTTCGTTACCGTCGTGCCGGTGGTAGCGTCACGACGTATCACAAGCGTTGTTGGTTGGGTGTAGGCAAATGTCTGCACTGGGGTGTGTACATCACGAGCAACGACCAGTTGGTAGGTGCCGGCGTCGAGTGTCCAGGCTTTATTTACACGGTCATCGTACGAGGCCATAGTAGTAGTGTCAAAACTGATAGTGACCGTGTCGGATTCACCGGGTGCCAGTAGCTTTGTTTTCGCGTACCCACCTAAGACAATAGCGGCTTTTTCGATACCACCCTTAACAAACGGCGGACGATAGTACAACTGGACAACTTCCTTGCCGCTGCGTTTACCTGTGTTAGTGACGGTTACCTGTGCACTCACTGTTGATGCGTTAGCGCTGGTTGTGCCAATTTTCCAATCGAATGTCGTGTATGAAAGCCCGTAGCCGAATGGATATTGGACAGTGCTGGCGTAATCGGCTTCACTGACAAACGTTTCGTAGTAACGGTAGCCAATGTATATACTTTCTTGATAGTTTGTGAAGTAACGACGTACCGGGTTTCCGTCGGCATCTTTGTACTGGAAATTGCCTGTATTTAAGACGGCAGGGTCTTTGGCGATGTCGTACATGTAAGTGTCGGGGAGCTTGCCTGATGGTGTCACCTCGCCCTTTAAGACGGCGGCTACCGAGCGCATACCAACCTCCCCTGGGCCACCTACCCATAGAACGCTGTCGATGTGCTCGAAGTCATTCACAAACCCAAGTTCCATAACGTTGGTCGTGTTGGCGATGACGATAATATGAGCAAAGTGTTTGTTGAGCAGCGCAAGGGTTGCACGCTCGTTGTCGGTCAGACGAAGCTCTTCTGGCTTCAGGTCAACGGTTTCGGTGCCAGCACGCGAAACAACGTACAGGGCGGTCGATGAGTATTCTTTCGCTTCAGTCAGTGTTGCCTCGGGAATATTAGCGGGATCAAGTTCAGTTGGTGACTTCACGAGGAACCCAGCAATGTTCGGTAATAAGGTATCGATAAGGCCCTTGGCAGGCTTTTTATATGCATCGGTACTGACCTTATTTTTTTGCGTAAAGTTGTTGTACAGGTTGTATAAGCTTGGGTTGTAAGTCGCCCCTTCGGCATCGAAAGCTTCGTAAAGACTTTCGGCGGTTGCGCTACTAATACCCCCTGCTCCACCACCGCTATAAACAGGTGCCGCTGAACCAGCGCCAAAGATATTAAGCTTTGTCTGTTCAGCGAGGGGCAGTGTAGCATGCTTGTTTTGTAGTAAAACAATACTTTCCTCCATTACCTCACGAGCAACCTGCAGCGACTGTTCACGGGCGGCCTGCTGCTCAGTGGTAAGGGGCTTTGTTGCACCAAGGTACCAGTTCAGGAAAAGCAGCCCTAAAATAACAATAATGCCAATGAAAATTCCCCACTTAAATTTGCGGTGTTGGAGTTTTCGATAATATTTGTAGCCCTTTTTCTGGGCATATTGTTCGCGAGGGTCTTTTAGCGCTTTGATGCGTTTCTTCCAAGCAAGCCGTTTCTGACGGTCTTGTCGCAAAAGCTCGAACTGTTCGCCAAGTGGCAGCTTACGGCGCGTGCGCCGCTGCTTTTTTAAGGCCTCGTACTTACGCCGTGCCTTTTGTTTATATTCGGACACAAGTTCCTTGTATTTTCCCATGGTACCACCTCCTGATTATACGTAGTATAGCATGAGCAGTATAATATCTAACGGGCGTTATCCACACACATACCAGAGACAACGACGTAAACGTTGTATTTTTTGTACAACAAAAATACCCCACGTCTTGTGGGGTATTTCGTTAAAAACCATCTGGCCGAATGTGCGGAGTCGGGTGACTATCCGCGTTGAAATTACTGAAGCTCTACGCTTGCGCCAGCTTCTTCGAGGGTCTTCTTTGCAGCTTCAGCTTCTTCAGCTGGAACTTTTTCCTTAACGGTCGCAGGTGCGTCGTCAACGATTGCCTTAGCTTCGCCAAGACCAAGGCCGGTAATGTCCTTTACAGCCTTAATAACAGCTACTTTTTGTGCACCAGCGTCCTTAAGAACGATGGTGTAGTCTGACTTAGCTTCGTCAGCAGCGGCAGCGTCGCCACCGGCAGCAGGACCAGCAACTGCAACTGCAGCAGCAGCTGGCTCAATGCCGTATTCGTCCTTCAAAATTGTCTTGAGTTCGTTTACCTCAAGAACGGTAAGACCGGTAAGGGTCTCCGCAAGTTTCTTCAAATCAGCCATGATAGCCTCCTTCAAAATGTTAAATTATTGGTGAAATTCACCGGGGTGCCCACGGATGTGAGCGAAAAATTAACTGGTTGCCTTAGCTTCAACACCGTCCAATAGTGCGTGCAAGTTGCCCGAAAGCGCGTTGGTAACGTCGTGGACAGGTGAAAGCAGTTGAGCAATAACCTCTGCAATGAGTTGACTCTTGCTTGGTAGTGCAGCGAGTGCCTTTACGTCGTCGGCTGTCAAAAGACCACCTTCAAGTGAAAGACCGCCAGCAATAACCAAAGCTTCGTTTGTCTTTGCAAATTCGCTTAAGACCTTCGCAGGGGCGACTTCGTCTTCAAGACCAACTGCGTAAAGCAATTGACCATTGAGTGAAGTAGTGTCGATATCTTTGTAGGTGTCGATGCCAGAAAGAGCGACACGAACCAAACGGTTCTTGACGACCTTAATGGTGACGCCTTCAGCACGTGCGGCTGCGCGGAGTGCTTGGATATCAGCTACAGAAAGACCCTGGTAGGTTGCAAACGCGGTTGTTTTCGCGTTTGTAAGAAGCTCGGTAAATTCAGCAACCAATTCGTTCTTTTTATCGCGACTAATTGCCATAAAAATCTCCTTGGTTTTATTGTATTCGGCCTGGTTTTTAAGGGACATGACAATGACGATACGGGTGAAACCGCAGGCTCTTTTAGGAATAAAACAAGTCTTTGGTTCTCGCATCGCCAAAGACTCAGAATGAAATGTACACAGTACATTGTTCCTCGGTAGCACATTAAGCTTGGGCCTTACGGGATAACTCCCTTCTGGTACCTCTGGCAGCTACTGTCTTTGGTATGTCGGGTTTCAGTATAGCCGATAGGGCGTAAAATGTCAATGACCTCTAGGCCATGCGTCCGGCAGGGATGTCGCCGCCGACCACAATAATCGACTTTTTTATATTTTTGTGATATAATAGGAGGAGTACTATGACGCTGTCTGTATCTCCACTATCACCACTGCCACACATGTCAAACTTTGAAACAAGTCATTACGTGTACTCTGAAGCCGATTTCGACGGGTATCGTGCTGCACCGCTAGTAGCGATTGATAGCCCGGCGCGTCCACAGCTTATCGCGTCTCAGGACGGGCTTGCTCGCAACCTTGAGGCGTTGGTATATGCAACCCTCCCAGAATATGCCAAGCCAAGTGCCGTCGATTTTGTCGCGAGGTCAATTATCGCTCGCATGCAGCAGCGCGAAGGCATGAACAGCATTAGTTATATTGGACGGCAAAACGAAACCCCTATCGTACCAACGACTATGGACTCTACACCCGAAGAAGTAGCCGAGGCCTGCGAGAAGATGGTCTACGGACGCGGGTCGGTCTTGCAAAACGAACTTGCACGCGTTGCCTACGGCATGACCGCTGCCGAGTATGCCAATCTGACGGTTATTGGCGAGGTACGAAAACACCTAGAGCCTGCAATGTGGGATGAAGTCAGTGAGCTTGCGGGTAAAGATGCCACCCCTCAGTTTAATGATTTTTACCGCTTTAGCTCACACGGCTTCGACAAGAATATTGTCGACGATGTTAATGTTAGTGCGCTGCGTATTGGCATGAAACGTCGCATTGGTGTTACTCCTGATGGGGCTGATATTAAAGCTCGTACCACGGCAATCTTTAAACTTTATCCAACGTACCGTGCCATGGGGCTTTCTGGTAATGAAATTCGCGAAACAATTGCCGAGTTTCAAGAGGTTGAGCGCTACCGCGCAGCGCATGGGTTAACGACACCGGAGGCTCGAGACGCCGACCAAACTGATCGATGCACGAACATCGCGGAACTTCCTGCATTCCAACTAGCGGTTGAATGGCTTGTGAGTACACAGGTCGAGCCTGGTCTCGTGTTAGCTCGCAACGAAACCGTGTACGGTTCGATGCCAAACAAGCCTTAGTTACGACGAGGCTTCAGGCCAAACAATAGGCTTCATTGTCGCAAAGACCTCTTCTGGAGGTAGTTCGCTACTGACACTGGTTGCATACGCACGCGCACCAATAGCGTTGTAGGCATCGTGAATACGATCGGTATAAGCAGTATCGCGACTCTCAATTTTATCAGCCACTTCGGTAGTGTGCTTCGCTTTAATACGCTTTTCGCGCACCACTTTTGACACCCGCAACACCACAAGCGCGTCTGGCTGCATGTACCATGATGGAAGCAGTAACTCTCCGACACCACGAACCGTTTCAGGTGGTAGCCCACCAGCTGCGGACTGATACGCCTCGCTCGACTCGATACCGCGGTCACTTATTACCGTATAGCCATCCTGTAAAGCTGGCAAAATAACCGTCTGAATAAGGTGGCTACGGTCGGCGGTAAAGAGAGCGTATTCTGTTTCGGGTGAAAAGTCGAAGCGTTTGTCGTGTAAAATATAATTTCGCATCTCCTGACCAAATTCAGTGCCACCCGGCTCACGAATAAACAAAGTTTTTAGGTCGTTCTCCGCGGCATATTGCTTCGCCATGTCCAACTGGGTTGTCTTCCCAGAGCCATCAATACCTTCAATACGAATGTAACGGCCGGTATAGGGTCGTTCAATCATTAAGCCGCCTTATCCCACTGCGTCACCTTTAGTGGTGGCTTGCGTTCGTCTTTCCAGGCACGCGGAAGCATTTGAGAGGGCTCCCAAGCTTCAATGAGGGTATCGAGGTCGGTACTCGTCGCATACTTACCTGTGAGGTTATCGTAACTCCCCCTCACCTCGCCTGTGTGCATAAAGACGATCTGTGCAATACGTTCACCTACAGGCAAAACAATGCTATGTCGCTCGTTAAGGTTGTACACCTCCATAGTCCAACGATTCACATACCCAGGGTCGCCCCAACCAGCATCAAAGCAGACGGCCACGCCATTACGTCCCCATGTGCTTCGCGACTGCATGCTTGTAGTGCCTGGTGGTAAAATGCCAATAAATTCTTGGGTGTGCGCCAAAATGCGTTCGCCTGGCTCAAGTACGATAACAGGGTGATCAGCGGGGATATTCACTAAAGGTTTATTGCCAGTTTGCGCGCACCAGTCTTTATGGAGTATTGCCCGCTGTGGTTCACCGAAGTAGCGCTCTACCTGGGTTTGGTCGAAAGGGTTATAAACGGTAGTGGGGCTTTTACGGTCGGTGCGAAAAAACCACTCACCAAGCGTGACATCAATGCTGCTGCCGTTGATATGTTCGGGTTGGTAGGGGTGAAAAATAATTTGACCCGCATCAATTGCTGACTGGATTTCTCTATTACTGTAAACACCGGTCTGACTCATACGTTTCCCCTTTTTGGCCATTTGTTGTCTTGATTGTAGCATAAAATCATGTGTGTGCCGGTGCGGCCGATCCAGAGAATCTCTCTCGTGAATCGGCCGCACCAGAGGTGCACCTCGGACAATGTCGAGCTGGCCTTGCGGCTACTCGCCAGCGTGAAACACGTCCTCGCCAGCGATCTCCAGGCGTGCCTGAACGAAGCCGCGAACGTTGCCGGCGAACGTCAAACTCTTCTCCTGGTGACGCGCGAACAGCGGGTGAACGTTCGAACGGTGCAGACTGGCTTCGAGGGCCTGCATACCGTCAGTGACGTACTGCCACTCATCTTCCGTCCACGGTCGAACCGGGTGTTCGTAGGGCGACATGTGACCGTTGTTCTTCAGACCGTCGGCCAACGCGTAGTCCTTCTCCCGGTCGATGCGATCGGTACCGTGAGTCAGGTAACTCACGCGGGCACAGCGAGCCGTTGATGCCTTGACGGCGAGTTCGGGGTTGGCCTTGGCCCACTCCTTCTCATCGTCCTGGATGAAAGGTAGATGCCACTCCCCTTCCTTCAGCAGTACCGGAGTTGATGCCTCGTAGGCGTCTTTCATCATCTGAGCCACCGTACGAATCTCTTCCTGTGCATTGCTGTCGGTGCGCAGGTTGAAGAAGTTGTCCCACTCGGTTGCTGTGACGACGATCTCCTGATACATGAACGGCTCGAGCAGACGGTTCGTCAGCCCTTTTGTGACGTTCAGGAGCGACTCCTGATGAATCGGGTGCTGCTTGTTGTCGATACGGTCGGCGACGTCGAGGACAAACTCCACGAAGTCATCGTTCATATCGAGCACCCAGCGCTCCCACTCACGCTCGACGTACTCCGGAGAGGTCGTCAGGCAGAGCGCGTACCACATCTGACTGCGTGCGGAGTCACCCCACACAGCAATCGCCTTGTCGAGGTCGTCACCTTCCAGGATCGGCCCTGCATTCATCTTGGGGATGGCGGTGCCGAACGCAGTCGGCGTGAACAGGTCGCGCGCCAGCCTGCGCAGAATTGCGCGAACTGGAATCGCCCGAGAGCTCGCCGAGTTGCGCGAGAGCATACGGTGCGTGTTAAACTCCGCCAGCACTCCGCGGTAGAGCACGATCACCATTGTGGTGATGCGGTACAGGATGCCAGCCCTCTCGTAAGAGGAGTCGGCGATGACTCTTGCTGAATTAGCCATGTGGCCACCTCATTCTTGTCTCGTAGGGTGCAAGGTGCTACCCACCTCTGTGCATTATACATTAAAATAACAAAACACGATAAAACATTGAACGAGCATATCGCTTATGATATACTCACCGCAAGAGCACGCATAACACCAACACGAGCTTCGCAATAAAAACAGCCAAACACACGAGGAGCACTATCGATGACACTAGCTGCAACGCAGACACGTCAACCGTTAACACCGGAGCGTGGCGAGTTGCCCGCAAATAGTGAACATCGACTTACCCTCGTTACTCCCGAGTTCCAAGATCAACTTGCTATTGCTTGGGGTGAACTCGACCACTGGGTTTCATTTAGAGTCCGCGCACAGTTAGTGCGGCAAATCTACCAAGGTGAAAGCCTCGATGTTAATCTTGTTGAAATGCGTGACACCGTTGTTGTCCCCGAATATATGCGCCAGGAGCGCATTGCGCTAGATGAAGCTGCCGATGTACATACACGCCTTCTTCCTGGCCTAAAGCTACGCGCCATGATTGCCGAAGATGATATTTCTCAAGCACACTCTCACAATGACAGCATACGGGTTGAAAGACGCACCGATGATCTGGGTATTCTCACAAAAGATATCGACATGATGCACATGAAAGCGCGCATTAAAGAAACGACCGCCGCCTCGATCCATTCCCTACTGATCTCCGAGAATCAAGACAGTCTGAACCGCCAGGTAGACACGGTGACGCGCAAGGCAAAAAAAGAAGCACTGCATGAAGTCATTCACGTGCTAGTCGACCAGACAAAAACTATTCGTAACGGGTTACAGCCGCTCGACTTCGATCGAGAGGCAGCCGAGACGATAAAAGCGAACGAACATAAAGTAACCACTCTTAGGGCAGAGCTTCATGCGCTCGAAGCCGTCGAAGACTACAACCGTGACGAGAAGGCTCGCACACTGGAAGCGCAGCATGCCACACCAAAAGAATCATGGCAAGAGAAAATGCACCCCCGAGCAATCGTTGCTTCATTAGCAGGGCTGGCGTTGGCCTTTCAGGTCTCACTCTTTAAGTAATAAGTCGCCTATATAAAACATCCGCCCATAACAAGGCGGATGTTTGATTTTGGGAGTATTCGTCTTAGTTAACGAAGTTTTCGACTTTAATACCAGGGCCCATAGTGGTGCTGATGGTAATTGTCTTGGCGTATCCACCCTTGATACTTGAAGGCTTTTGGCTTTGGAGGCTTTCAAAGAAGGCCTTCGCGTTTTCAACCAGCTTTTCAGCGCCAAAGCTTACCTTACCAACACTGAGGTGGACAATAGCTTGCTTGTCGACACGGTATTCAACCTTACCAGTCTTCGCTTCGGTGACTGCTTTCGCAACATCGGTAGCAACGGTGCCACTCTTAGGGTTTGGCATAAGGCCGCGTGGACCAAGTAAACGTGCGTACTTACCAAGCTTCGGCATGTACTGAGGGGTTGCAACAAGAATATCAAAGTCGAGGACTTCTTTATCAAGCTGTGCGAGGAAGGTTTCGTCGCCAACAACGTCAGCACCAGCAGCCTGGGCGGCCTTGTGGTCGGCTTCAGGTGCAAATACAGCAACACGAACAGTCTTACCAGTACCGTGAGGAAGGCTAACAGTTGCGCGGATGTTTTGGTCTGCTTGGCGTGGGTCAACGTTCAGGCGAACGTGCACTTCAACGCTGGCATCGAACTTACTTGGGCTGGTTTCGGTCGCAAGCTTCACCGCTTCTTCGAGGGCGTAGAACTTAGCGACTTCAACTTTTTCAGCAACCTTGCGATAGTTTTTGCCGCGACGCTCGAGAATTGGACGAGTGACTGGCTTTGGACCACGCTTAACGATTTCTTCAGAACCGTCGGCTGGTGAGGTGTCGCCAGCTTCCTTGCGAGCTTCTTTCTCAAGCTTCGCTTCGGTCTCGGCGAGTGCCTTCGCAGAGCGCTTACCAGCTTTTGCGAGCGGCGCATCGGCAGCAGGTGCTTCAACTTCGGTAACCTCTACAGGAGTTTCGGCTGGTGTCGCACCAGCAATTGCAGCTTCAATTTCTGCAATAGTATTTTTTTCGCTGACTTCGAGGTTGAGCTTTGCAGCCTCGGCAAGCAAATCGGCTTTCTTTGCCATATAGGTATAAACCCTTTCTGTGGTACAAGCGGCTGTTTTAGAGCCTCCCAACATTGATTGTTATACTTTCATTATAGCAGAAATAGGGAGAAATGTCTAGAGGTAGAGCTTCTATGAGGCGAGATGGATAACGATATTATTAGTATAGTCATTGTCGATCGTGTAAGGACACACCGAGGCGCCAATAAAGCCGTAGCGCGAGTCGTCCCTAGGTTACGCTATCTATAACGTAGGCTAGTCTGACAATGCGGTCGCTTGCATCTCCGCATTCCCATTTATGTCTTTAATGTAGCTTAGGATTATTTGAATAGCAAGGTTTTTTCTAAGAAAATACCCCACTCTCTCAAAAGCTTGCACTTCCCCCCTATAAGGCTTATGATTATAGGCATGGAAGAGATACAGAAAATACTGACAACACGTGGGTTTAAGGGTGATTTTGATACCTCACCAGAGACCATTGAGAAATTCTCACATGACGCATCAATGTTTGAGATTAAGCCAAAGCTTATTGTTGCCCCTCGGAACGCTAGTGATGTTGAGCGGCTTGTTCAATATGTTGCTGAGGTCAAAAAAGATAAAAAAGATCTTTCACTAACGGCACGTAGTGCCGGTACCGATATGACCGGTGGCGCCATCAATGATTCGATTATTGTCGATTTTCAAAAATACTTTAATACTATTGGAAAAATCACGGATACCACCGCCCACACGCAGCCAGGTGTCTTTTTTCGCGATTTTGACAACGCCGCAAAGGAAAAAGGCGTCCTTATGCCAACCTATCCTGCGTCTCGCGACCTCGCTTCGGTAGGAGGTATGGTTAATAATAACTCAGGTGGTGAAAAATCTATTGAATTTGGCAACATCGAAAACTTTGTTAACGAACTAAAATTCGTTTTCGCAGATGGTGTTGAACGGGTGGTGAAGCCCCTTAATAAGACGGAGCTTACCGCTAAAATGCGCCAAGATGATTTCGAGGGACGAGTGTACCGTGAGGTCTATGAACTTATTGATAAAAATTACGATATTATTAAGGCGGCGAAGCCGAATGTGAGTAAAAACTCTACAGGTTACCTTTTATGGAATGTCTACGACCGCGAAACTGGTATTTTCGACCTCACGAGGCTTATCGTGGGTGCGCAAGGCACGCTCGGTTTCGTCACTGACATTCAATTTAAAGTCCTCAAAGCGCGAGCACAAGAAGGTCTTTTGGTCATGTTCCTTCATGATCTCGATGGTCTTCCGGAGCTTATTAACACTGTCCTTGCAAAGAAACCATCTCGTTTTGAATCATTCGACGACAACACACTCTGGCTATCGATACGATTCATGCCTAGCTTTTTAAAGAAACTGGGGCTTTGGAAATTTCTTCGTCTTATCATCAGCCTCATACCCAATGCGTTTATGTTACTCCGCGGCCTACCTAGGCTCGTATTGATGGTTTCAATTAAAGGTGACAGCGTTCAGGAGATTGGCAAGACCATTAGCGACCTTCGGGATGAACTGCAAAAAGATGCCAAGCGGCTTGGTATCACTGCCTTCGAGGAGCTTCCTCGCGATGTGCAAGGCGAAAAATTTTGGGTCATGCGTCGCTACAGTTTTCAAATTTTACGCAGCAAAGTCAAGGATAAACACACCGCCCCGTTTATCGACGATCTTATCGTTAATCCAGAGCACCTTCCTGAGTTTTTACCAAAAATCCGCAACATTATCAAAAAGTATAAATTGTTTGCAACGATTGCCGGCCATATGGGTGATGGAAATTTTCACATCATCCCGCTCATGGATATTGAAAAGAAATCAGAACGTGATAAGCTTTTGCCTGCTATGAAAGAAGTCAACGAGCTTGTATTAAAGTATGGGGGCAGTCTGAGCGCAGAGCATAACGATGGCCTCGTGCGAGGCCCATGGCTTGAACAGATGTACGGGCCTAAAATCGTTTCGTTGTTCAAACAGACAAAAGGAATCATGGATCCTCAAAATATATTCAATCCACGCAAGAAGTCAGATGCAACCTGGGATTACAGCTTTTCGCATATACGACAAAATTTCAACGAACCTGATAAAAAATAGGTCATGGACACGGTTAGCCAAGCTGTACAAATCATTGGCTCACTTCTAATACTTCTCGCTTTCGTCTTGTTGCAAGCGAAGAAGCTGCCAGCAACGTCTACCCTGTATCTATGGATTAACTTCATTGGCGCCAGTATTTTAGCGGTGACAGCGGTACTAAATTGGCAGTGGGGCTTTATCATCCTCGAAGGCGTCTGGGCTCTTGTGGCGCTTGCTGGGCTGGTACAAAAGTCCTATAAGCGACGGCATGCCGCATAGCTGTTTCTGTCTATCAAAAAACGCCTCATCAAAGAGGCGTTTTTCTGTTTTGTAACTGACTTTATTCAGTGACTTCTACGCCCATAGAGCGCGCAGAACCGGCGATAACCTTTACGGCGCCGTCAACATCGATAGCGTTGAGCTGATCTTTCTTGATTTCGGCAATTTCTTCGAGTTGTGCACGGCTGATTTTACCAACTTTGTCGGTGTGTGGCTTGGCACTACCCTTTTTGATACCCGCTTTTTCACGGATAAGGTCGTCGACTGGCTGACCAAGTGACTTCCAGGTAAAGGTACGGTCTTCGTACACCTGAATGTGCACGATAACGTCCTTGCCGTTCAGCTCTTTGGTAGCGTCGTTGAATGGGTTAATGAAATCCATCATGTTCAGACCCCATTGACCGAGCGTTGAGCCAACTGGAGGACCAGCGGTTGCACGACCAGCAGGAATTCGAAGTTTGAGGTTTCCGATAATTTTCTTAGCCATTAATTTTCCTTTGTACTAAATATTATTGAAGCTTATATTTAGTGCGTAACTAGTTTATTTTATACTAATGCGCCGCTTTTTTCAAGAGGTGCCGCCACTGGTGGCGTCGTCACAATTACGAGACCTTCTTCACCTGCAGTGCGTCGAGCTCAACAGAAGTGTCACGACCGAACATGCTGACCATGACCTTGACCTTACCCTTTTGGGTATCAATTTCAGAGATAGCGCCATCGAAGCCCTTGAAAGGACCGTCGGTAATGCTGACAACTTCGCCTTCGCTGAAGTCGATGTGGTGCTTAGGGTCTTCAACGCCCATACGCTTCTTAATTTTTGTAATCTCTTGTTCAGAGACTGGCGTCGGCTGAGTACTCGTGCCCACGAAACCAGTGACGCCAGGGGTGTTACGGACAATGTACCACGTCTCGTCGGTTAGTTTCATTTCAACCAAAGCGTAGCCTTGGAAGATCTTCTTTTCGACAACCTTGCGCTTACCGTTCTTAATTTCAATTTGTTTTTCCTTCGGTACCATGACGTCAAAAATTTTATCAGCCATATCGACGGCATTAATACGCTGGCGAATGCTTTCGGCCACTTTTTCCTCGTATCCGCTGTAGGTGTGAATCGCATACCATTGGCGTGATGAATCGTATCGAGTTTTTGTCATAATTGTTTCTTAATCCTTTCGTGGCTTAGCCGATAATAAAGTCAAATACATATTGGAAGAGTGCATCAAGGAGCAAAATAAGCACGACAAAGAAGGCACTAAAGAGGATAACCGCTAGGGTAAGCCCCCAAGTTGCTTTACGGGTTGGCCAACGAACCTGCTTGAGCTCTGTCCACGCACCAGTAAAGTAGGCGCCAATACTAGCTAAGATGCGCATCACACCCTTACGCTCAACTGGGTCTTTTGCTACTTTGCTCTTCTTTGCGACTTTTGTCGCCTTTGCTGTCGACTTTTTCGCCACAGAAGCTTTCGCTACTGCTTTCGCTGGAGCGTCGTCTTTTGCGCTAATACGAGTGACTTTTGTTTTCTCTGCCACGATTTCCTCCAAAATAAAAAGTCTGCCTTGCAGACTGTCAAGCTCATTATACGACAACAGGGCCGTATCGTCAATATTTCAAACAACCCTACAAAATAGTGTATGATACACACAGAAGATGCTAGTGGTTATACTTTACATCGCTTTAGGGGTGCACGCAGCACTCACCGCAGTGACTGCGCGGCAGTTATTTCTTGGCTATAAAAAGTTTCACGCACCAGTCCGCCGGTCTGGTATTGGCAACGAGGTTGACCTCCCTAGTGTGACGGTGTGTATTCCTGCCCGTAACGAGCAACACGCCCTCGCCGACTGCCTGCAAAAAGTCATCGCTTCCTCCTACGAGAAGTTAGAAATTATTGTCCTCGACGACAGTTCGGGCGATGACACATCGACGCTTATTAAGGCCTTTGCCCATGAGGGTGTGCGTTTTGTACAGGGCAAAGCCCTGCCAAGTGGGTGGCTGGGAAAAAATCACGCACTTCAAGGGCTGCTTGATGAGGCGAGTGGCTCGTATGTCTTCTTTATGGACGTCGATACCCGCCTCAGCCCTGAAGCTATCGAGAATACCGTTAGGTACGCTTTATCGCAGGGTGCTGGTATGGTGTCGGTACTGCCGCGGCGTGAAGACGGCTGGCGGTTTAGCGTTGTCGCTTCGCCACTGCGTTATTTCTGGGAGCTTGTGTTTCACCGCCAAGGCTCACCTGCAACCTCAAGCAACGCTTGGCTCGTGCGGCGTTCACTATTAAGGCATAAGTTCCAAGGCTTCGAGAGTATTAAAAACGCCATTCAGCCTGAAACGGTCATTGCTGCTGAACTACAAAAAACCAACGAGTATCGCTTTTTAATAAGCAGCGAGGCTTTTGGGGTAGGCTACGAAAAGAAGTGGCGCTCACAGCTACTGACTAGTGTTCGCCTTCTCTTTCCTTTGCTCAAAAGAGACTGGGCGCTGGCAAGCGTGGCGGTGCTCGACCTCCTGCTACTGCTTTTGCCGTTTGTCGTCCTTCTAACGGCGGCCTTCCTGCCGCACGTCCACGTTGTCCATATCCTGGCAGCTGTCTTGGCTTTAGCTTCGCTGTCGCTGTACGGCAGCTATGCGTACCACGTATGGCGCAAAGGGTGGTGGATTGGCATGCTACTCTGGCCTTTCCTGCTCATACAAGAGGTGTTGCTGATTGTCGTTAGCGCTATTCAGTATAGCCGACGCGCAGTTACCTGGAAGGGTCGCACTATTCGACTGGAAGTTCGAAACTAAACGACGAACCGTAGTTGAGTCGGCTCTTCACCTCAATACGTGTGTGTAATTTCTGAGCCAGTTTCGCCGAAACGTAGAGCCCTAAGCCAGTACCGCTTGTCTCGCGAATGCGATAGTCTTCGCTACGGTAGAATTTTTCGAACACCTTTATCTGGTCACTTCGACTCATACCAATACCGGTATCGCTGACGGTAAAACGGACAATGCCTTTTGTGCGACGGGCAATAATTGTAATGTTACCTTTTTTCGTGTACTTAATAGCGTTAGTAATAAAGTTCTGCAAAAGCTCTTCAAGGTAAAGCCTGCTGACGTTCACTGTTCCCAGCTTTGCACCTAGGTCGAGGTCAAGACGGAGCTTATGCGCCCCGGCCTCTTTTTCATATTGCTGATGCATAGTCGTCAGGAGGTCATTCACGTTAATACTTTCTGGAGCATCTGCCACGCCACGCTCTGCCCGCGAAAGCGTACTGAGGTCATTCACCATTTTAGCTAGATACAGTACTTGGTCATGCGCCACCTTGACCGACTGTGCAAGCATTTGCTGATCGGGTAGCTTAGGTTGCTTCATAAGGATTTCAAGGTTAGACAGAGACCCCTCGACAATCGTAATAGGCGTGCGTAGTTCGTGGCTCACTACACTAATGAACTCGTCGCGCTCTTCTTCAAGGCTTTTTTCCTTCGTCACATCACGCATAATTAAAATATAGCCGCCAAATTCGCCACCTTTTTTACGCACACTGTAGTTACTTCGAATGGGCGCTAAGGTAATCTCGAGACGAATTGTTTCACCATCTTTATAGGTGTGATTCAAGTCGTCGCGACGAGTCGTGCGTTTTACCGATTTTAAGACATCAAGAAGTTTTACTTTTTCGCGTGACGTGTCGGTAAGGTTAAATAAATCGCCTATATAGCGCCCTTTGAGGTTGCTATTCGTATCAAGCAGGTCGAGACAAGCAGCATTATACATAAGTATTTTACCCTCGTCATTGACACTAAACGACGCATCGGTCAGGTTATTCATAATGGTCAGGACACGATCGTACTGCAAGCGCTCACGCTCACGACTATGCACAAGTACTTGCCGCTTTGTTTCCTGTGCGACCAGCGCAATAATGACTGCTGTGCCGAGGAAAAGAATGAGCGCCACCGAGAAAAGCGTCTCGTAGAGCGCCGCAGGGTGTAAAACGGCAAACACCCCACCAGTCACAAGGAGCGATGCCACACTTGCCCATAAGGCCTTTTTACCGTAAAAGAAGTAGCTCGTCAGAAGAAGCAGAACATACAACATGCTCATTGGCTGCGAAAGCCCCGAGACAAACAATAAGAAGACTATGGATAGAGCATGAAAAACAATCAAGCGTAGGCCGTCGTCGCCAACTTTGACAGCACGGACTGAATAGATAACACTCACTATTGCCCATAGAACGGCCACGATAACCGATGAGAGCAGCGACACGCCGGATTCAATAGTAGAAATAATGTGAAAAATGGCCAACACGGCATATATGCCCATGACCGGTGCGACCAGCAGCCCCATAAAACGCATTGCCTGCGCTGCATCTTTTCTATATTCCCCACTCCGAACCATAAGTAGTTATGATTATACAGCGCGCGCTGCCTTTTGCCTATATAGACGGCGCCTCCGCCTTTAAAAGCTTGCGGTGTTTTTTGTAGTGAGCATCCATCGTGGACACAAGCTCCCAGAACGATTCGCTGTGATTGAGGTGTTGCGTATGGGCAAGTTCGTGCATAATCACGTAATCAATAAGTTCAAAGGGTAATTTCATAAGGGCGATGTTAAGGCTAATCGTTCCTGTGCTACTACAACTCCCCCAGCGGCTACTAGCATGGGAAAAACGCACCTTTTCGTAGGTCATCCCATATTGCGCTGCAACGTACGCCAAGCGTTTTGGCAGGTAACTCTTTGCTTCAATACGTAGTGCCTGAATGACCACTTCGCGAATCTTTGCCGTGACACTTGGGTCAGACAGGTGCTTTGCAGGAGGAAGTGTGACGACAATACGTTGTTTATGGCGCACAACCGATAGCTGAGCGCCCGATTGAACCAAGAGCGTGTGACTTTTGCCAATCTGCTGCCCATCACTGTATGAACTAACGGGGCGCGCCTGTTCAAGCATCGTTCGCAGCTGGACACGAGAGGTTTTAATGAGGCGCTTTAAAAGCAACAAAGGAGCGTACATTGGCATCGATGCCCTAAGCGTCCCGTCTGGTGCGACTCGTAGTTTTACCTGTGTTGCCTTGGGGCTTCTTCGAACAACAATCGCGCCGAACTCTTCATCGTGGATTGTTGGCATATGACTTCCCTACCTTCTCACACTGATGCGCGTTGTTGTATCGGTAGCCGGCGGGCTTGCCGCTGTACGACGAGTCTTCAACGCCAGCTGCTTAAGGACAATTTTTAGCTGTGTCTGATAGGTATGTTTACCGCTAATAACCACGGCCTTCTCACGCGCATTTGGCGCTTCAAACTGAGAGACGAGCTCGTCAAAGATATCGGTGTCCATGCCTGACCCCTTTGGGTACGGCCGAGTTGCCCTGCGGAACGCTTCACCTGTATCTGTTTGCACCCACACAAAGAGCGTCTGATACCCAGCTTTTGTCAGACGTTTTTTTAGCGCGTCCCTTTGGTCTTTTGTGTCTGTCAAAGTTTCAACCACTAATGTCCGCTTTGCTTTGAAGAACTCGGTAAGTATCGCCTCAAATAAAAATTCTACCTGCGGATCATCCAGGCCTAGCTCACGCTGATACTTTGTGCGATTAAGTAATAATGCCTGGAACGTTTTGGCAAACTGTTCGGCAAATTCGCTTTTGCCAGCCCCAGGGATACCCACCATCACAATAGCATGCGGACTCTCAGCAGTCAGTGGCTTCATGTAACACAGTATAGCAAATTTTATTCGGGGGCGTATCTGAAATTATCGTAAAAAGAAGTACCAGCTAGCTGCAATACCCACAACAACGGCGACAATAACGACCGTCACTGCTACTTTCTTGCCCATAGGCGCCTTTGGTTGTGAAGCAAAATAGTCAAATGTCGGGTAAATTTTATGCACGACAGCCGTTTGCCGCTTGGGTGGTGCGGGGGCTACTGGCGGAGGTACGGGCGTCGCTGCCACAGGCTTCACTACCGGTGGAGGTGGTGATGCTGGGCTAGATGTAACAGGCTGCGGTGCAACTTGAGAGGCAGGTTTTTGCACTGGAGCAGCTACTGGTGGCTGCAAAGGCGGGGCTAATGGGCGCACCGGTGCCTTGACCGCTTCCATTGTCTTTGGGGTGGCAACGGCAGTATCGGAAGCATCAACATTCCGTGCCTCAATTGCATGAAGCACAGGGTCGTTTACATCAGGAAAAGCCGATTGGTCTTGGTTCACGGTAGCCTTATATTGGTTATGTTTATTTTAGTATAACATTTACTCGACAGCTTTCCGCTATCTCTCGTACAATAAAGGCATGAAGCATAAAAAACGCAGCCCCGCCTTTCCGTTAGAACCGAACATGGACGAGTACTGCCTGGCAAGTGGTAAACAGAAGAAGAAATACCCTACCCAGCTCGATGCCGAACTGCACGCGCCCGTCCGTACGTTGCAGCAATACGTATGTGAATTTTGTGGCTATTGGCATAATGGCAAGAGTTCGCGCCCCACGACGCAAGCTACCAATACATAACTTACGGGCAGTTACCAACGACAATAGTCGCCGCTGAACTAGTCGAGAAGTCCCAGTAGGCGATGGTTGCGCCAGAGAGTTGCGAGCCATCCCAGCAAGGTGCGTAAAAAACAGTATTACCATTGTTCGCACGAACAGCATCGATAGTCGCCCCCATTGCTATATCTGGACTCGACAGCTTCGCCTCGAGTGGCCCAGCCGCCCCACCGGGCGTGTCAATATCGGTTGGCGAAAGAGAATTGGTTCGCAGCTGCGCAAGGTCGGGGTAGCTGTCACGCAAAGACTGCCACATCATTGCTTTCGTCCGAACTTGTTCGGCCGTCGAAAGACTCCGGGACGTTTTCGCACTTTGACTGATACCGTTATACGAGACGACGGTTATTGCGGTCAAGATAGCAATAACTACCACGACAATTAATAACTCGACGATTGTAAAGCCCTGAACAACTTGCTTGGATCCACACCCTTTTATCATGAGGTTATGATAACAAAAACGAGGTTCCATTTCTATAGCTGCGTGATTGACCGTCATTACAGCTGGTCATAATGAAAAAAGCCTCGACAGTTGAGACTTTTATTTGACTACCTACGCTTAGCAGCCGCTCATGGACGAGCTTAGAACTTTTAGCACTGAATCCTTGCAGATTTATAACTAAGCATCCTCTATATCAGGACTTGAAGCTTCCCAACCACCCGAAGCTCTATTTTCGTAGGACCTTCGATAATCCTCAAAATGCTTAATCTCGCTCTTTCGTTCCTTTGTTAATGTTTTAATCATTTCATCCTTTTGAGTTATCACACCTTCGTAATTCTCTCGAATGGAATTGATAATAAACCCTAATATCCCTACGAAAATAGCACTTATTACGAGTCCAGTGCCTACGATTGATTGCGGATCTCTCAACAATACGATCACACCAGCTACCAATAAAAGTGCAAAAATGAAACTTGACTCATGCCTAAGCTTGTCGGTTATTTCTTTAAAGGTCTTCATTACCTAAGATACCTTTAACAATTGCCTTGATATTAGAAGTGTCGGAGAAGCTTTCCAGGAAACTCTTTAGTTGCTCTAGTACCTCCGTCGTTTTTATTGTCGACAGTTCGTAATTGAAGTTAAGTAAAAATCCGTGCTCCTTTTTCGCTTTTGTTACCATTGCTACACGAACATAAAAACTTCTTTTCTTCGATGGATAAAGTGTCAAGGCATTTGCTTCATATCCAGTCACAGGACTCAACTTTTTGCTTACAGAATCCCTTTCTTTTTTTGATTTAAAGGGCTGGACAACTTTTAACTGCCAATTGAGCTTTCTCATTGTTTTTACTTTTGAAGCATCCAGTAACTCTTTTATGTCTATCCAGGCATTTTCGAGATTCTCATTATCTAGTTCTGGAGAAAATATAATCCCAACCTTGAGTTGTGATATATGAATAAATTCAATTAGTTGGTTAGGGTCATACAGGTATAGCGTGTCGTCTTTTATTTCAATATTTTCTGCATTTGGAAATATTTCTGTCGCCCTTAATGACAAATCTTCTAAGCTTATTTCTGTGCGTATATTAAAATGTAATTGACTCGGTAAATACTCGACTTGCATGACTATAGTATATCACTCTCCTCTAATATGGGTATTTACTTTCTACAATAACTTGCCACCCTAATTACTTGATATAGGGACTATCTAGCTTCACAAAAAAATACAACACACCCTCTGCTCTTATACAACCGAAACCATCATGCTATAATTACCCTGTCTAAGATCAACAGTATTTTTCATTTGCATTCGGAAACGGGCAACCTATTTCGAATGATAGTGGATGCAAATCTGCTGTTGGTCTTAGACAACCTAGAGGTAGGTTGTCCTTTTTTATTGCAATAATCGGAGGGTATTGTGGAATTATTAAATAATAATGAAATCTCATCAGACCAGTGGTTACAACTGTTTATTTTGGCGATGGCAATTATCACCATATCAAGTCTCGTAACAATGTTGTCGGTTTGGGTGCTTTCGACAAAACTAACAGATATAAAGAATTTGCTCAAAGAGCAAAAACAGCCACCGATTGAATCCGATACGCTCGAAAGCAAATAGCATTCTGCTTAAGCTTGGTGTGTAAATATCAGTACCTTACAATCTAGAGTAGCGATAGCTTGGATATCTAAGATCAAAGGTAGCATATGAAAAATGTTCACTCCTTTGGCTTGTCGTCCGAGCTTACTCTTCTGGCGACACTAAGCAAATAACATGTTCGCCTATTCGACCACAGGAATAAACAACTCCTGTGTGAGGCTACTGTTAAAAATGAAAAAGCCATACGAATTGATGGCTTTTTGTAATGATAATTCCACTTGGCAGGGGCAGTAGGAATCGAACCTACCTCTAAGGTTTTGGAGACCTTTATTCTACCGATGAACTATGCCCCTAGGCCTGATTATTGTACCAGATATAGCTTGTTTTTCGAAGCCTTTCTTTACACGACCACCCACTGTTTGTTACCATAAGAGCAATAACGTTGTGGGGTGAAAAGATGCGAATTGTCATTGTCGGCGGTGGTTTCGGTGGGATAAAAGCCGCTCTAGAACTAAGTAAGCGCCAAATCGGTAAGATTACTCTCATCTCCGATGAGCCATACTTTCTTCACCATGCGACCCTTTACGCCACTGCCACGGGTAAAAGCTTTACTGAGTCGGTTATCCCTTTGAATGTTATCTTTAAAAACCATCCTAATGTTGAAATTATCGAAGACACCATCACGAGCCTTCACCCCGAGCGACGCCTTGTCAGCAGCGACAAGCGCGACTACTCGTACGACAAGCTTGTGCTTGCACTGGGGTCTGTTACTTCACATCAAACTATCGCCGGTTTAAAAAAGCACTCGTACGGTATCACGACGCTCGACGATATCCGCAAATTTCAAGATCACATTCAAGATGAGGTGATTGGCCAGAAGTTAGACAAAGATTACTTTGTCATTGGCGCAGGGCAAACAGGCGTTGAACTTGCCGCCGCTCTTAATGCTTACCTTGCATCGCTCAAATCCCTCTACCGGCTCAAAAATACTCGCTCGAAAGTCGTCCTTCTCGAAGCTACCTCTCGGATACTCCCTCGTTTATCTACCACTGCATCTAAGAAAGTACTGCAGGTCCTTAAGAAGCAGGGTGTCATTGTTCGTACGAACCAGAAAGTTCAGGCCATCGACGATGATAGTATCACCATTGATGGTAAAGAGGTGGCGACAACTACCCCCATTTGGACATCGGGTATTATCAACAATCCTTTCTACAAGCAAAACATCGAACATTTTGCACTCTCTTCGGACGGGCGCGTTAACGTGAACCCCTACCTAGAAGCAATGCCAAACGTGTACGTTATTGGTGACAATAACAACGTCAAATACAGCGGCCGGGCTTTCCCTGCTATCCACCAAGCTCGCCACGTAGCAAAAAACATCACCCGTCTCGCAACAAAACGCCCTCAAGTCGCTTTTCGTCCAAAACCTTTTGCCGTGAATGTTCCTGTTGGCGAATTCTATGGCTACGTCGAGTGGCGTGGTATTTATGTCGCGGGGCGGACTGGTGCAAAAATTCGCCGGTTCATGGAGTTACAAAGCTACCGGCAGCTCCTTCCGCTCGCAACAGCGCTGGCAATTTGGCGAACACACGACGTGCAGCACATCGAAGATGATATCTAACAGTTAAAATCGTGTCCGGCGTATAATCATGTACGCAATAGTCACAAGAAGAATTGTAAACCCAGTAATAGCTGGGTACGCCCATATTTCGTCGGCAAACGGAAGCGCCACGTTCATACCGTACATACCGTAAAAAACGTTTGGCAGCGCAACAAGCAGCGTGAGGAGTGTCAGGGTCTTCATGCGTTGGTTCAAGATGTTATTACTAATGGTGGTATAGGCGCTACGAATACTGTCTATAATCTGTCGAAAACTCTCGGTTGCCACAAGTAGCTGGTCGATCTGCAGGCTCATGTCTTCTATGAACTCACAGTCTTTATCGGCAAAGGTATTGTGCCTGTTTTCGTGTAGCCGAGTGAGGACCACTTGTATTGCCGATAAGTTCGTACGGTACGAGTTAAGGTCGCTATCGACAGCCACAAACCGTACGAAGTCAGCATTTTTGACCTCGTGTGTCCGCAACCGTTTTTCGGCACTATGTACGTACTTGCCCGTCTCGCGGACTAATTGTGCGTAGTTATGGACAGCAAACCCAATGAGATGCAGCAAGATACGCCTTGGATCGCGCATATCAACCTGTGCAAACTCAAAAAGTTCGGGTGGTGTGACGTATTTTTTTGACGAAAGGGTAATAAACAGCGACCCCTTAAGAATGGCAAGAAAAGGAACGGTCTTCACGGTACCACGCTTTGTACTGTGAGGCCAACGAGCGAAGACATACAATACACCGTTCGAAAATTCCGCACGCGGTAGCTCGTGGACGTCCCGGACGTCATTCAGAATACCCTTATCGAGGTTATAGATTTCACCAATATGATTGAGCTCGTTTTCGGTCAGTTCACTACCGTATATCCATGCTCGCTCTGTCGGTGGTTGGTCGACCTGCTTGGGCTCTTCGTTGAACGATTTTTTTGTATAATACTCCAACATACATAAGCAGTATAGCTTATTTCTCGATGCAAACATACAACCTGTGGATGAAATTATTATTTAAAGCTTAAGGGTGTTGTAAATGCCTACGCTTAGAACTATAATCGAGAGTGAAACGTGTCGAAAATAAAAGGAGAAGACGACGGCAACTACACGCCACTCGTAAAGAGGATATGAAGATACTCATGCTGGGTTGGGAACTACCACCGCACAACAGTGGCGGTCTGGGTGTGGCGTGCTATCACCTTTCACGAGCGTTAGCTCTTCAGGGCACTGAAATTGACTTTGTTGTCCCCTACGCTGCTCCTCATGAAGAAATAGACTTTATGACCATACATAGCGCGACAACCCTCTCACCGCTGCATAAGTTTGGCATGGGCGCTTACGATAGTTCGTTTATCTCAGGCATCATTGACCGCACTAGTAACGGCATCCCTACCTCAATTCGCGATATCCAACATCGTTACGTAGAATTTATTGAAGATATTTCTGTCAAACAAGACTTCGATGCCATTCATGCCCACGACTGGCTTACTATGGAAGCTGGTATTCGTGCGAAACAACTGACCAATAAGCCTCTTATCGTTCACGTTCATGCAACCGAGTTCGACCGTGCCGGTGGGCACGCAGGGAATCCTATTGTTCATGAAATTGAATACCAAGGTCTTCTTATGGCCGATCGTATCTTTGCTGTCAGCGAAGCAACGAAGCGTATTATTGTTGAGAAATATCGTATTCCAGCCAGCAAAGTTGAAGTTGTTTATAACGCAATCGATGTGACAAGTTTTGACCAATCATACCATTATGACCAACGCACCTACCGCTACCTTGAAGGCCTTAAAAACGAAGGCTATACCGTTGTCAGTGCTGTTACTCGCCTGACTATCCAAAAAGGGCTTGGCAACTTGGTTCGTGCGGTTGCGAAAGCAATCCATAAGTACGACCGCATGGTACTACTGCTTGCGGGTGACGGTGAGCAACGCGATGAACTCATTGCCCTTGCTGCGCAACTAGGCATTTCCGATAAAGTCTTCTTTACAGGCTTCGTTCGTGGTAAGCAGTGGCGTGACGCTTACAGCGTGTCTGATGTTTTCGTCCTCAGCTCTATTAGCGAGCCTTTCGGCCTCACCGCCCTCGAAGCTGCTCATCACAATACGGCGCTTATTGTGACCAATCAGTCTGGCGTTGGCGAGGTACTAAACAGTATTTTCCGTTACGATTTCTGGGATATTGACCGTCTTGCCGACCAACTCGTTGGTATCGCAACCTCACCTGCCTTAAAAGAATCGCTTCGCCGTAACGTTACCTACGAATACACTCGTATTTCATGGCAAGACGTCGCGCAGCAATGTGTTGGTGCGTATCAGGCGTGCTTGCCATTCACACGAAAGGCACTCGTATGACCAAGCGCGGCATAACGCTTTATCTCCACGTCCACCAACCGTATCGTGTACGCGAATACAGCGTCTTTGACACCTCAATTGACCACAATTATTTTGTCGACCCCGACCCGCTTAGTCATCGTAGTAACGAAATAATCCTCAACAAGGTTGCCGAAAAGTCTTATCGTCCAATGAACGAATTGCTCGAAAAGCTCCTCAAGACGCACCCTGAATTTAAAGTTTCACTCAGTATTACTGGCACCTTTATCGATCAAGCACAACAATGGGCACCAGATGTCCTCGATAGCTTTAAGCGCCTTGTGGATACTGGCCAAGTAGAAATTGTTGCCGAAACTTACTATCACTCGCTAGCCTTTTTCTTTAGTCGCAGCGAGTTTGAACGGCAAGTCGAAGCGCATCAGGCAAAAATTAAGGAAGTGTTCGGTGTCGAGACGAAAGTCTTCCGAAACACCGAGCTTGCTTACAACGACGAGCTTGCCCAGTGGGCAGACAGCAAGGGCTTTAAGGGTATTCTTGCCGAGGGCTGGGACCCAATCTTGGACTGGCGCAGCCCAAACTTCCTCTATCAACCAGAGGGCACTGAAAACATTGGGTTACTGTTAAAAAATTACAAACTTTCCGACGACTTGGCTTTTCGCTTTAGCAACCGTTCATGGAAAGAATGGCCACTGACAGTCGATAAGTACAACGCCTGGGTTGAATCTTCTATCCACGATCAGCCATTGGTCAACTTATTCATGGACTATGAAACGTTTGGTGAGCATCAATGGCACGACACCGGTATCTTTGACTTTTTCGAAGAGTTTGTTGACCGCTGGCTCTCTAACCCTAATAACACTTTCTATACTGTTTCTGAAGCAATCGACGCAAACAAACCAGCAGGAACCATCAGTATGCCAGCAACCGTCACCTGGGCTGACAGCGAACGCGACCTTACCGCTTGGCTTGGCAACGACATGCAGCATGAAGCCATGCGACACCTCTACTCACTTGAAGACGACATACTCCGCTCTGGCGATGGACAGCTCATCGATGACTGGCGCAAACTACAAACATCTGATCATTCCTACTACATGTGTACCAAATGGTTTACAGATGGCGACGTGCACGCCTACTTTAGCCCGTACGACTCTCCGTACGACGCATTTCTTTACTACCTTAATGCCATTCGCGACGTTAGGTGGCGATTGCACGAAACACATAAAACCGGAGGATTAAGTGGCTAGACCTATTGTTTTAAGTAACGGCGAGTTACATGTGGGCTTAAACAAATATGGAGTAGTTCATGATTTTTACTACCCATACGTCGGCCTTGAAAACCATGCAGCTGGTACTGGCTTGCGACACAAAATTGGTGTCTTTGTTGACGGCGCTATTAGCTGGACCGACGACCACACCTGGGAGTTTACTTTTAGTTACCCCCACGATGCCCTTGTTGGGAGCACTATCGCTCACAATAAGCACATGGGTATTACTATTGAGTTTGATGACGCCGTCGATGCCGACATGAGCGTCTTTATGCGTAGTATTAACGTTATCAACACAACTGATCACGACCGTGATGTAAAGCTCTTTATGCACCAAGCTTTCGCCATTGGTGATTCACGCAGTAACACCGATACCGCTCAGTACCTTCCAGACAGTGACGCAGTTCTACATTACCGTGGGCGGCGTGCGTTTATTGTTTCGGGCCAAAGTGAGGGTATTAGCTTTGATCAGCACTCTATTGGTCTGTTTGGTATTGAAAACCACGAAGGCTCATACCGTGACGCCGAAGATGGTGAGCTAGGCGGTAACAACGTCGAGCACGGCCGTGTCGACTCAGTTATCCGCTTTAGCCTCAAACTAGGCGCTCAGTCGTCTCAACGTGTGCATTATTGGGTTGCAGCAGGTATGAGCACCCGTGAGGCGCTTTATATCCACCGGCAAATACAAGAACACGGCTTAACGGCACGTATAGAGCAAACAACCCACTGGTGGCACGACTGGCTGAAACCTGCCAAAGAGGCCGCCCAGCACGCTCCAGAGCAGCATCGCAAGCTTTTTACCGACAGTATGATGATTATTAAATCACAGCTCGATAAGCGCGGAGCAATTATGGCAAGTACCGACAGCGCGCTTTTGAATTACTCAAAGGATGGTTACGCATATTCTTGGCCACGTGATGGCGCAAATGTTGTCTGGCCACTTATTCGTCTTGGGTACTACGAAGAGGCGTACCGGTTCTTCGAATTCTGCCAACGCGGACTACACCCTTCAGGGTATATTATGCATAAGTACCGTGCCGATGGCGCACTTGGTAGTAGCTGGCATCCTTACGTTCACGGTGACATTGTCGCCCCTCCTATTCAGGAAGATGAGACGGCGTTGGTCGTGTTCGTGTTCGCACAGTTCTATCAGCTTTCGAAAGACAGCTCGCTTATTAAAGACTTCTACCACTCAATGATTAAGCCAATGGCTGACTTCATGGCAGAATACATCGACGAAGTCACCGGACTACCAAAGCCAACCTATGACCTTTGGGAGCAAACCTTTTCAACCAGTACCTACACGACTTCCGTCACCTACGGTGCATTAGTGGCCGCCTCAGAGCTTGCAACTGTTGCTGGCGATAGTGACAGTGCCGTCAAATGGCAGAGCGCTGCAAACGACATTCAAGAAGCCGCTCGTAAGCACCTATTCAACAAAGAGCGCGGTGTCTTCCACCGTGGTGTGACAGTCGAAAATGGCCAAGTCCATTACGACAGTGTTCTCGATAACTCGGCCGTCTTTGGTGCTTTCATGTTTGGTCTATTCGGTGTTGGCAGTGAAGAGCTCAACTCCTCGATTAAAGCCGTGAAAGAGACCTTCCATACCACTAGCGAACGCCCTGGCCTCCCTCGCTACGAAGACGACGACTACCGTCGTGCCAAGCCAGAGGTGACGGGTAACTGGTGGCTCATTACGACACTGTGGCAGGCGCAGTACGATATAGAGGTTGGCGATATCGATAGTGCTATCGCAATTCTGGACTGGGTGAAGGCTCAGGCACTCCCAACTGGTATGCTTGCTGAACAAATCGACCCTGTCGATGGCTCAATCGTTTCACCTGCACCACTCACTTGGTCTCATGCCGAATACCTCAGCACCCTGATCGACCTCATTGGTAAACAACGAAAGTAATATATGAAGAAACGCCAGACCCTCTTTAGCCAACTGCTTCACAGGGCGTCATCACAACGAAGAAAGCGTGGTGCAACCTTACGGCGTTTCGATAAACAAGTAGGCTTTGTTTACTTTGGAACTATTAACCAGCATGACGATGATGAAAGTACCCTCCTTGGCTTTACCGCCTCTCTGACGCACAGCGACGCTCACTACAGCGTTGGGACGTTCGAGGACTATGACGTGCGTATCGTTGACCGTTTTGATGTCATTAGGGTCGCAAAGGCCGCTCAACAGCAACTCTGGACAATCATTGAAGTATCCTTAAAGACCAAAGGGCAGCCTCATATTGCTTTTGTCCCGACAGGCCGCGAAGCTGGCGAGTACGCACGCCTCTTTTCAACGTACTCACACCTTTTGCCACTCAATTCAATGGTTGCAGCGTATCATCATAGTCCTGAGTTTCACGGACGATACCAAATTCTTGCTCGCACCACCTACGCTCGTGAGGTAGAACGTATGTTTGACTCTCCGACCATAGTGAGTATTGGCGCTCGCTTTTGGCCGCATGGTATAGAAGTGCATCGCGGCAAGTTGTACGTGTACGTAACGCAAAAAGACTTATCGCTTCCTGCGCTTGGGGCGGCGCTCCAGTCGTCAGTATGGCTTGCTGAACTCATTGATAAACAAGCTGAATAAAAAATCCCCAACTGGTGTTGGGGATTTTGCCTAGCCCTTACGAGCTTTTACTTCGTTACGGCCAAGGTTCTTCTTTGTTTCGGTGTAGGTTGCGTGTTGGCGCGCAACTGGGTCGTACTTTTTGAGACTAATTTTTTCAGTGGTGTTCTGAGTGTTTTTAGTAGTGTAGTACGTACGGTGGCCAGTCAGTTCACTGACCAAACCAACCAACTTTCGCTTTGTATTCTTCTTTGCCATAAGTTCCCTTTAATAATTATTGCTTGTCGTTGTCATGAGTGGCTACAGCGACAAGGACTATCAGGGGTAAATTATAGCAAAAAAGCGAGCCTTTAGCAAGACTCGCCCTATACTATTCACTTGGAGCCACGATCGGGGCTTGAACCCGAGACCTCATCCTTACCATGGATGCGCTCTACCAACTGAGCTATCGCGGCACTACTACTTGGCCTGCAGATATTCTTTACATAATCACAACTGCAGCGTATTAACCCTGACAATTATACCGTAGACGCTCGTTTTTTTCTAGCCCTACGCCTTCATATCTAAGACAACAAGGTGTTCTATATGCGGGGTATGAGGAAAGAAATTATACCCTTCGTGTGCCCTGATACCGTAAACATCGCCTAAGCGCTGGACATCTCGCGCTTGTGTCACTGGATTGCATGATAAATAAATAATTCGCTGAGGTTTTTCTTGTAGCAACCTCTCTATCACAGCTTCGTGCAGCCCCGCACGGGGTGGGTCAACAATAATTGTCTTCTCGCCAGTTATATAATCGAGGGCCTTTTCGCTTGGTGCTAAAATGGCCGTTGCACGCTTACCTAAATCGGTAATATTGCGCTCCATTTCCTGAACTGCGTACTCATTCATTTCTACGAGTACAACGTTTTCACCGCCAATAGTGAGCCCTATTGAGCCAACACCACTATACAAGTCAACAACCTCGCGCCCTTCTGGGATCCATTGCTGCATATCTTTTAACGCTTGTTCGTAGACGGGTATGTTAATTTGAAAGAAACTTTCCGTCGCATACCGGAACGGGACGTCGAGTACTGTATCGACCAGCGGGGTGGTCGGTGTCGTGAGCCGTTTTGTAATGACACTAGCAGGACTTTTTGGATTTGAATAAATAACTTCTCCGTTTTCACTTTCAGGGAAATGCCCCATAAAAGCACCTGCATCAAATGTCTCTTCTTTAACGTATAGCTGCCAAGCTGTCTTTTCGTCCCGAGAGCTGCGGATAAGCAGCGTCTTCACGTCACGACCGATAACATGCATTTTATTAAGCACCTTCACGACTTCTTGCGCTTTCCGATTAATAGCTTCCGACGCGAGACTCGTCCTTTCGACTGCAATTTTGCCCTGTGAACCACGGCGAAAGAAGGCTAACGACAGCTGCTGTATCTCTGTCTCGAACCAAAAGCTAAACTCTACCTTATTGCGGTAGGCGTAGTCTTTACCGTCACTATAGACGTTAATGACTTCTGGAAGGACAATATTATGTAACTCAAACGCCTCTTCAATAAGCGCTGCTTTATACTGATTCTCGGTCGTGAGGGACATAATTTGCCAAGGACTGGTGGAAAGATAACTGCCTGGGTCTTTCGGCTCAACTCGGTGAGAACTTGCTTTTAACACCTCGACAACACTACCTTCGGCATAGCTAGCTTTTCGTTTTGTCAGTTGTACAACTACCTCTTCATCTGGTAGCCCGCCCCACACAAACGCCTTGCGGCCGTCAGCAAGCACACCAAGCGCTTGGCCGCCACCGACAATTTTTTCGAGTTTCATGGTTTCTTGGGGGAGAGGTTTTTTGGGCATCTGTACTAGTATATACTTTTTCACCCTTGGCCTCTAGTATCCAGCGTAAAATATGTTAAAATAGACTATGTCGCCGCCTTAGCTCAGTTGGTTAGAGCGGCTGTTTTGTAAACAGTAGGTCCACGGTTCGAATCCGTGAGGCGGCTCCAAATTCATAATTAGGTCTATGCAGGGGTTGTGGAGCGGTCAAACACAACAGACTGTAAATCTGTCGGCATTCGCCTTCGCAGGTTCGAATCCTGCCCCCTGTACCAAAAGAACCCTCTGTCACGAGGGCTTTTTTTATTACATAATGACACGTCGGGGCTGTTTCACACGTGGCGGCGTCTGGGGAATAATCATCTTTGCAGCACGCTCTCGTAGCTCTAGAGCAAGCTCTGCAGCGCCTGTGCGCTCATACGCGTCGGCTAAAATAGTCAGTGTCTGTGGAATTGGGTCAAGCTGAACGGCTTTTTCAAGTGACTCAATCATCTTTTTATCACGACCAAGCTTCTCTTGAACTTTAGCGTAGGCGATGTGGCGCGCAGAATGCTCGCTATCCATTGCCAGTGCCTGCTCGAATGCTAAAGCGGCTTTATCGTAATTACCTGTTTCAAAATAAATTAAACCGACGTTGTGCAAGCTGGATGCACTTGGCTCAAGGCTCTGAGCAATCTCGAAGCATTCAATCGCCTCTTTAAACTGTTGTTGCTTGGCGTACAAAATGCCCAAACGGTTATACGCGCTGGCATTACGCTCATCAACACGTAAGATTGTCAGCAAAGCCTTCTCCGCACGGAGATACTTGCGGTCCTGAAGTGAGGTCTGAGCAATCGACCAAAGCTGATCAAGCTTATCGGATAACTTAGAAGAAAGGTCGCTGGTGACTTCACCTATAGTTTGCCGCTGGTACAGTGCCCAGGCGCCAAACAATGCAATAATAACAAGTCCTAGCATGTTACGTTTAGTATAACATTTTTTGTCATGACAACAAAACTGCTGATGACAACTGCAAGCGAACGTTCCCCTGTTCGGTGATACGCTTATGAAGCCGCTCAAGCACTGCTAAGGCCTTCAAGCCGTCTTTCTGGCCGTCTGCTATCGTTTGTCTTAGTTGTTTCATTGCGTCCTCAAGAAGCGTCAGGGCTTGCGAGCGACTCTCTTTATACTGCTTCGCAAGTAACAACCGTTTATAGGGGGTACCGGTAATAAATTCACGTGCATCCTTAACAATCGCCGCACGGTTGGTAAAGTACTCGTCGTCAGTCACAAGCCGCGTTAATTCAGCCGGTAAGCCCTCGGCTATAAATAAAAGTTGCGTCCGCTTTGTTGCGTTAGTGACCTTTAAGCTATCGAGGAGCTGCTGCGACTGTTCACTTGAAAGAGGCCTCAGGAGCACCTCTTGCGTACGCGAACGAATTGTTGGTAACAAAAGTTCAGGCATGTGTGACAAAAGTATAAATAAAGTACCCTCTGGCGGCTCTTCAAGAAGCTTTAAGAACGCATTTTGCGCTGGAATACCCATGCGCTCGGCGTAATCGATAATAATAATGCGACCGTTTGGTGCAATAGTTCGTGTTGTGCTATACAGCTCACGAATGCGCTCGACCGTAATAACGCCCTTCTCTAGGTCGATCTTCTCGTCTTTCTCTGGAAGAATTGTCAAAACCTGCTGTTTCGTCGCCAGCGCGTAGTGGTGCGCTACGGTCGATAGGCCAACCCCTAGCCTTCCGCTTAATAAAAGTGCTTGTGGCGCAGCTTTCAGTGTCGTTTCAAGCATCAGCTGACTTGCGGCGTGTAGCACGGGGGTCATGAACGTGACAATTCCTTAAAGAGCGGTGGGACCGGTGCGGTAAACACCTTACGCTTCGAGCCAGGAATAGTCAATTCAAGGCTATGAGCGTGTAGACAAAGACGAGGTGCCGACCCCGACTTTCCGTACACTCGGTCACCGGCAATTGGTGTCTTGATGTATTGCATATGAACACGAAGTTGATGAGTTCGGCCTGTCTTTGGTTTCAGCTCAACCAGAGATTGCTCACTATTAGAGCTTTTGACTTCGTAGGCAGTGATTGCAGGCTTCCCTTTGGGATCAACGCGGAATGTACTTGGAGCTGACGGGTTGCGACCAATAGGCAAGTCGATTAACGCCTTGTCTAACTTTGGAACACCATCAACAACCGCACTATACTGCTTTTTGACCGTGCGATCGGCAAATTGCTTCTTAAGAAGTGCGGCCGCCTCATCAGTTCGCGCACCAATAATCACCCCGCTGGTATCGCGGTCGAGGCGGTGAACAATGCCGGGGCGGCTTGTATTGAGCGCGTTGGATGTATAGCGACGGAAAAAGTCGGCAACTGTAAACTCGTCGTTGAGTGCGCCTTTACTATGCGTCAAGACACCGGCTGGCTTATTCACCACGATAACTTCGTCGTCGATGTAGAGAATAGGCAGCTCCTTGTCCGATGTGTCGGTACGAACAGGGGGTGTCAGCGCAATATCGTCTGTTTCTGTTACGTCGTACTTTGCCACGCGCACCACTTCACCATTCACGCTCACATGGCCCAGTTTGATGTATTTCTGCACCGTACTACGAGAATAGCCCTCGTAGCGTCGTACAACTTCTTGGTCGAGACGACGTTTTGTAATATGTTTCGTCAAGAGATAAACATCTTTCCCTAGGTGCGGCATGCCGTAGGCATGCGCAACAGTATCGAAAGGATTTCGGACAAAATGGCCCTCAACATCAGGAACATCTAGCCTTATATGCTCGAGAGCAAGCTGAGTATCATCACCTGCTGAAGTGTCGTAAAGTGCAAAATATATTTGACGCTCAAATGTAAATGAAACTAACCGGCTTAGTTGTCGGGCTGGATATTCTTTCACATTTGTAATTGCCTTACGCTTTGTCAGCTCACCAGCAAGTTCAAACTTACGAAGGATTGCCAAAAGCTCGGCTTGAATTGTTTTGGCCATAAATACTACTTCTTCTCCACTGAGTGTCTCAACTTATTATAGCAGCTGTTGTCGACTCGGGCCTGACGAAAAGTATGAGACCTCAAATTAATAGGCAATACACCGCACAGAGTGGGTATTTTCGATTGTGGCTGTATTGCTCGTAATCGTGACGCTTGTCGCAGTATAGAGCATCGCCCGTGCAAAAGCCGCCGATGACAATGTCGATGACCAATAGACACCTCTAGAACCTTGGTAACTAGCTGTCCCCGCCCAAAGGTAGCCCGCACGTTGCCCAAGCCAGTTAGTGCGTAGTCCGAGGTCAGTATTTCCTAGGCCACTGTTAACTGCCGCATTCAACGCAATAAACTCGCTACCGATACCTCCTGTCGGCAGTCGCCAGCCAGAGGGGCAGATTGTTTGTGTGACAATGACATCGGTCGTGTCGGTCGATGAACAAGCATCAGTACCAAGTTGCGCACCCATTGCAGCGCACCAATTGTAGTGATAGCCGTATTGGCCATTTCCGTCAGTAGCGGTGCTTGGGTCGGTTGATCCAGAGGTGACATTCGCGCCAGGAAAAATATAGTACTTAGCTTCGGTGCGTATCATTGCTGTCGTGCCCTGTGTTAAAAGGCTCGTACTGATCACATCGCCGTATGTATTACTCCCCCCTCCCGCATAAGCCAGGTTTGTCAGCATCCAACACTTACCGTCGGCAAGCTTCTGGACCCAATAGGTATGACCGTCGCGCGCATCTGTGGCACGCGTGCGCTCGGTTGGACAATTAGCCGGAGTAATGGCCTGGAGAAAGAGTGTCGAGGGTGTACACCCACCCTCGCTTATAGCGCCACTTTCCGTAGCATGGTAGGTCACACTTGGAAGCAAGGAGCTTGCTACCCCTAAGCAGAATGTTCGTGCAGTATTGTCGTATGAGTACGTAAAGGTGGTGGTGTCTTGCTTTTTTAAGCTGCTCGTGTCCGTAGGATAATCACCAGTGCGAATATGCGTATTTAATAGCTGTTTCACCGCTGTTTGTAAATCTGACTTTAAAGCCGCCTCTCTTGCCTGTGAGGTCACGCCATTATAAGCAACAGTCACGATTGCAGCGAGAATAGCAATAACAACCACAACAACAAGCAATTCTATGATTGTAAAGCCATATCGCTTTTTTGTTGTTTTTGTGTTATTGTAAGCAAATACACCCTTGTTTGCATACTTTTTCATAGAGTTAGTATAGCATAAGTAGCATGCGTGACCCGTCATCATTACAGAGAAATTCATACTAAATATAAGAACCCCCTTGAAGGAGGTTCTTTTTTACATGAAAGCAATTAACGTTTCGAGAATTGTTCGCGCTTACGAGCCGATCGGAGACCGTACTTCTTGCGTTCCTTCTCGCGTGAGTCACGCTTCAGAAGGTCTGCCTTCTTCAAGGTTGAACGAAGGTCAGCGTGCGCAGTGGTCAACGCCTTAGCAATAGCGAGTTTAATCGCATCAACTTGACCAGCAACACCGCCACCTTGTACGCGAACGGTGATGTCAAATTCTTTTTGCTTGTTCACAAGTGCAAGTGGGTCGGTAATTTCAGCGAGAAGCGTCTTGTTGCCGTTAAGATAGTCAGCGGCTGGCTTTTCGTTAATAGTCACCGTACCTTTACCCTTGTAAAGGCGTGCACGAGCGGTAGCGCTCTTGCGGCGTCCGAGGCCGTAGAAGTAACTTGCGTCAGCCATACTACTTTACCTCAACTTTCTTTGGTTGTTGTGCGGCGTGAGCGTGCTCAGCACCAGCAAAGATCTTTAGGCGGCCCATACGGTCGGCCGAAAGCTTGTTCTTAGGAAGCATGCCCTGTACAGCTTTTTCGATGATTCGTTCTGGGAACTTTTCACGAACTTCTGCCAGTGTTGCATCTTTGATACCACCAGGGAAGCCTGAGTGACGGTAGTACACCTTGCCAGTTTCCTTGTTACCGGTCACGACGAGGTTTGCCGCGTTAATAACGACAACGTAGTCACCAGCGTCAACGTGTGGCGTGTAGGTTGGT
This sequence comes from uncultured Candidatus Saccharibacteria bacterium, assembly GCA_964388795.1. Taxonomy (GTDB): domain Bacteria; phylum Patescibacteriota; class Saccharimonadia; order Saccharimonadales; family Saccharimonadaceae; genus Microsaccharimonas. The sequence goes on from CAYMBV010000002.1 coordinate 242,068, forward strand.
TTGTTCTTGCCAATCAATTTATCGGCAACGATTGTTGCGATACGACCAAGTGGCAGTTCACTAGCGTCAATAAGGAACCATTCGCGAGAAACATCAGCAGTTTTTTGACTAAAAGTTTTAGCGTTTACCATTACTTGTCTCCTTTCGCGGCCTTCACAGGCTTGGCAACTTCCTTGATTTCATCAACGAAAGCAATTGTTGCCATTTGGGCGCCGTCACCAACGCGCAGACGAGTACGTTCTACGCGGATGTGACCGCTAGTACGGCCAGTAAGCTGAGGTGCAATAACGTCAACAAGACGAAAAGCAGCAGCTTGAGTCGAAAGACCTGCAATAACCATACGGCGGTTTGCAAGGTCACCCTTTTTAGCTTTTGTAATGAGTTTTTCAATGTAACGAACGAGTTCTTTGGCCTTTGGAAGGGTAGTCTCGATCTTGCCGTGCTCTACCAGACTTGTTGCCAAGCCCTTAATGAGCGCGCGGCGTTGATCGCGTTCGCGGCCAAACTTACGTCCTACGTATCCGTGTCGGTGCATATTCTAGACGTCCAATTCTGCCAATTTATCTTTGACTTCATCAAGCGCCTTGCTACCGAAGCCCTTCAACTCACGAAGATCTTGTTCGCTAAGGGTCACGAGGTCGCGAACCGTGCGGATTTCGTTGTTGATAAGAGCATTCGCAGTACGAGCGCTAAGGTTTAATTCTTCGATAGGAGTGTTAAGCTCGTTACCTTCGTCGACCACTTCTTGACCAAGCGCAGGTGCGGCTTCAACAGTTGTTGCACCAGCAAGGGCGGTGTATTGGTTAACCAAAATCGCCGCTGCTTCTTCAAATGCTTCACGTGGGCTAATTGAGCCGTCAGTTTCAACGTTCACCTGGAGCTTATCAAGGTTAGTTTCTTGACCCACACGAGTACCATCAACCTTGTAGCGCACACGTAGCACTGGGCTAAACATTGCATCAAGGGCGATCATGTCGCTGTGAAGGCGGCCTGTGCTTGAATCTTCGATGGTCTGGTAGCCACGACCAGATTCAACAACGAGGTCAATAACGACTGACTTCTTTGGGTCATCAACAGTGGCAATAATTTGCCCTGGGTTGATAACTTCAACATCTGCGGTCGTCTTGATGTCGGCTGCAGTAATAGTTCCTGCACCCTTCTTTTCAATACGAAGTTCAACAGTTTCGTCAGTTGAAACTTTCACGCGAACGTTTTTAAGGTTCAACATGATGTCGACGACATCTTCTTTAATACCAGGTACAGTAGTAAACTCGTGGCTTGCACCTTCGATGCGGAAAGCGACGATTGCACCGCCCTTTACGCTCGAGAGGAGTACGCGACGAAGACTGTTACCGAGTGTATTTCCGTAACCAGCTTGCAAAGGCTCAATAACGAACGAGGCACTGTTCTTACCGGTCTCTTCAACTGCTGCGAGTGCTGGGTTGTGAATAACTTTTGACATATTCTTTCTCTCCTTACACTTATCGTGAGTAGTACTCAACAATGAGTTGTTCGTTAATGTCTTGTTCTGCTTCTGCACGGGTTGGAAGCCCGGTAATTGAAATGGTCATTTTCTTTGCGTCGCTCTTCATCCAGCTTAGTGGTGATTGGCTCGCGCCCTTCACTACTTCATCAAGTTGCGTAAAGTAACCTGATTTTTTGCTTTTTTCACGAACAACAAGTTCGTCACCTGCTTGGACGCGAATTGATGGAATGTCAACGCGGCGGCCGTTCAGCATAAAGTGACCATGGCCAACCAGCTGACGTGCAGCACGGCGGCTTGGTGCGAAACCAGCGCGGTAAACAGCGTTGTCGAGGCGCTGCTCGAGCATTTGAAGAAGGTTCTCACCAGTAAGACCTGGTTTGCGAGTCGCTTCGTTCATGAGTTTTGCGAATTGCTTTTCAAGCAGACCGTAAGTACGGCGTACTTTTTGCTTTTCACGAAGTTGGGTCAAGTAAAGACTCGGCTTGTTTTGGCGGCCGTGGGCGTGTTCGCCTGGAATACCGCTCTTACGAGCCATAATCTTGTGAGCCTTAGGGTGGAGTGCGTAGCCTTCACGACGGCTCTGCTTAACGATAGGTGATACATCTCGTGCCATATACTATCCTCGTCGAACCTTTCGTGGGCGAACGCCACCGTGTGGCACACCAGTTACTTCTTTGATACTTTCAATGCTAATGTCAAAGGTATTAAGAGCACGAATCGCAGAATCGCGACCCTGGCCGACGCCTTTTACAAATACATCTACCGACTTAAGGCCAAAGCCCTTGGCGGTTTCAGCTGCCTTTTCTGCAGCAACTTGGGCAGCGTAGGCTGTACCCTTTTTGCTACCACGAAAACCGGTCGCGCCAGCACTACTTTGAGCGATAACGTTACCCTTTTTGTCAGAGAAACTAACAATCGTGTTGTTAAAGGTTGCTTGAATGTGCAACTGACCAGTAGGAACTGATCGCTTTTGCTTCTTCTTTGGTGTAGAATCTGCCATCTGTCTGTTCCTTTCCTAGGTCTTGCTTGCTGCTTTAGGTTGAGCACCACCAACGGCGATCGCGCGACCCTTACGAGTTCGTGCATTCGTTCGAGTTCGCTGACCACGTACCGGCAGCCCTGACTTGTGTCGAAGTCCGCGGTAGGCGTTGATGTCTTTCAAGCGCTTAATATTATTTGTGACGAGACGCTGGAGGTCGCCTTCTACGGTGTATTGTGAGTCAATCACATCACGTAGTCGTTGTTCTTCAGCCTCGGTGAGATCTTTCACCCGAGTGGTCGGCTCGATTTTAGCCGCCGCAAGGATGTCTCGTGCAAACTTCGGACCGATGCCGTAAATATACGTCAAAGCGATCTGAACTTGCTTTTCTGCGGGAATAACTACCCCAGCAATTCGAGCCATGCTTAACCCTGCCTTTGCTTATTCTTAGGTTTCTTCTTGTTGATTACCCGAAGGCGACCTTTACGGCGCACCAACTGGTCATCTGGACTAATTTTCTTAACGCTCGCACGAACTTTCATGAGTGTAAGAGTTCCTCCAGTTAAATATTATCTTTGTGGCGGTACGTGATTCGTCCCTTTGTGAGATCATAAGGGGTCATCTCGACGTCCACCATATCACCAGGCACAAGGCGGATATAGTTTTTACGCATTTTTCCGCTAATGTGCGCGATGATGCTCAGGCCATTTTCAAGTTCAACCTTAAATTGAGTATTAGGCAGTGCTTCCACCACCTTGCCTCGCATTTTGATTACCTCTTTAGTATTGACCATAAGTTACAGTAGTCAATTATACACCAAAAGACTTAATCCGTAAAGCGTTTTCAAGAATATAGCACCGACACATTCGGCAAGTGCTGTTTATTAATGTTTTTATTGTAGCAAAACGCTTACTTCAGTCAAGTGGTTCTCGTATGCATCTCTTAAAAAAGACGCTCGCCCGGGTATGATTAAAGCCCCGTCAAGTGGGAGCACGGGGCTTCAACCATTTGACGGGGCTCGGGGGTGTCACGAGAGGATTGTCGGTGTTTACGTGTCGAAAATGAGCGTTTCGACATTGTCTTTGGCGGTGTCGCTAAAGACTTCCACGAGTCGGCACTGCACGTAATACCCCAGATGGCCTTGCAGGGCATCTTCAAGGTACTCGGGCAGCCAGTCCAGGCTACCTCCAAGCGACACGCTGCGCGCCTCCTCTAGGGCCTCACGGTTCTTGATGAGGCGTTGGCCAGCCGATCCAGGAGAGACGAAGTCGAGCAGGGTCTTGCCGTTGAGCCACTGCTTGGCCCTGTCACCTTGCGGGCTACTGCTTGTGCGACGTTTGAGCTGCTGCCCAATCTGCACACAGAGTCCCTCGATGAAAGAGTCTTGCAGCAGTAGCTCAATCGTACGAAGCGCCTGCTTCAGGTCGGAGACCTGTTGCGACGAAAGCATTACTGCCACCCTCTCTTCACGCGCTTCTTCACGAAGCGTCGAGTGTCTCGGTCGTCTTCACCGTCATCAGCGCCACTATAGCTGATCGCCTCGACAAGCACGACTTCGACCCCCAACCGCTTGGAAACGTAGGTAGCCAGCTCATCGTACAGCCGCTCGGGATCGATACCTCGTGCTGCCAACTCCTGCGGACTTGGCAAGGTTCGCTCGGCGAATCGCTGTCGGACCGCCATGCGGTGACCCTTGTTCGTTACCTCGACATCGAGATAGGTGTCTTCGACGATCCGGCCGACGAGCCAGCTCGCCAAAGGAACGATGTTCACATAGCTTTGCCTGGCTGCCTTCCTTTCCGTCATGTAGCGCACGTACCTCGCATACCGACGCCTGATGTTACGCCAGATGCGGCGCACCTCATTTTCGTAGTTGATAAAAGGAGTCACCTCCCTCACCACCTCTCGTTCATGTGTACATTGTTCACCGACCTGGTGAACAGATCGGTTACTAAAACATGGTATATTATATCATAATAACCATAATTACTCAATCATACCCCAACACCTTTAATAGCTTAAAGACATTGGGGTAAGAGCGGAAGACATCCGGCCTTACCGGTCCACTAGTCGTTACGGAGCATTACGTAGATGGCAAGTTTGTCGTCACTGTCAGTACCGACCACAGGTGATAGGCGCCGCAGCTCGGCAGATCGGTCCAGCTCTACCTCTGCTAGTCGAAGCACCTGAGTCAGATGCCCGTCGAAGGTAATCAGCGCTTCTTCGAATAGGTCGTGTTCAAGCAGTATCCGTCCGGATGCCCACTCAAAACACATTGTACTCGAAGTGCGAAGAGCACCTCGCTGTTTTGTTCCTTTGTACTGGTTCTGTAGCGCACTAATGCGGTCACGGAGTGCTCTGAGGATTGCTTCACGAGACATACATGCCTCACCTCATTTCGTCGTTTGTCTTCCGCTAGGTTCACGGGTGTGAACTATATTATTATATCATAATTATAGACAAAAGAAAGTCGCCCCAGAATAGGGCGACAGCTATTCGGAGAGAGCCCTTACCCTTTATCAATCGTAATCGTCGTAGGTCACCATGAGAGCGCGTGAATTGATTTGGCGCAATGCCTCAAGTGCTACTGAGACGACAATCAGCAACCCCGTACCACCAACCGAAAGGTTTGTATTGGTAATACCGGCGATTTGATACAAAAGGTACTCGGCAATAAATGGCGTCACTGCGATAATACCCAGAACAAGTGAGCCGAAGAGGATAAGTCGGTTGACCGTTGTCTTCAGGTATTTTTCGGTAATTTTACCTGGACGCACGCCGGCAATAAAGCCGCCTTGCTTTTGCAAGTTTTCGGCAATTTCGTTAGCGTTAAAGATAATGCCGGTATAGAAGTACGTAAAGAAGATGACTAACAGGAAGTACATACCTGGATAGATAAATGCCTGCCATTCAGTACCGGTAAATGCGCCTGGGTTAGGTGCCTGGAACCAGACGATTAGGTTTTCTGCCAAGTCGGCATAGGCCATGTTGCCGGTTGCTTTGAGAATTTGCCCGACAAAGGCTGGTAGTGACAAGAAGGCAACTGCAAAAATGACAGGGATCACTCCGGCTGCAATCATCTTGACAGGAAGAATGCTGCGCACACCACCGTAACTACTGTTACCTTGTACACGCTTCGCATAGTTGACCGTAATGACCCGCTGGGCTTCGTTGACCTTGACAAGGAAATACAAGAGTAACAGTGAGACCGCTAGCAAGACAAGCGTCACCCAGAACACCACCGGGTTTACCGGAATAGCAAACCAGTTAAATACCTGTAGTGAGCCACCAGTTGTGTCAAAGAGGCCCGAAACAATCGTTGAAAGCATGGCTGGAAGCTGGCTAATAATACCGGCAAAAATCAGCAAGCTAATACCGTTTCCAATACCTTGCTCGGTAATCAGCTCACCGAGCCACATCAGCAGTACCGAGCCGGCCGTCATGGCACCAATAGCCACAACCCATTCGATGGCCGATGGGTCTGCCATTGCGGTTGTATTACCTTGTAGGACCGTCTGTCGTAGGATAAAGATAAAGGCAATAGACTGCACAACGGCTAGTGGAATAGAGATAAATCGAGTCCATTGGTTGATCTTGCGACGCCCTGATTCACCATCTTTATGGAGCTCCTCGAGCCGCGGAATGGCCTTCGTTAATAGCTGGGTAATAATTGAGGCGGTAATAAACGGCGTCAGCCCAACTAACACAATAGAGAAGCTGGCCAATGCACCACCAGAAAGCAGGTTCATGAAACCACCGAAGTCAGTGCCGCTAATGACACTGTTAATGACGTCCCTAAGCTGGGTTGGCTCGGCGAGTGGCACTGGGATGTGCGCAATGAGCCTATAGACAATAATGATCCCCAAGACAATCAGCAGACGCTTCTGCATGTCACGGTTCTTAAGCGAGCGAAAAATAGTTTTCCAGTTCATCAGACTTTTCTGTACACCCCGAATTAGTTATAACGATTTCTTTGATTATACAACATTTCATAGCTCGATAAAAGACACATCACTTACAAAAGTATAGGAAAATTGGATTCCAATAAAAAAGAGGCTCTATGCGAACCTCTTTTTTGATACCTATGAGCTTTACTTGTCGCTCGCTTCCGCTTGCTTGGTGCTTTGCTTCAAAGGAACGGCGGTTTTCTCAAACACACCACCAGCCTTTACGATAGCCGCTTGCGCACTTTTACTTGCACCAGCAACCTTGACTGTCAAAGCCTTTGAAAGTTCACCACGAGTAATCACCTTAACTGTATGGAAAGGTGTTGAAACATACCCTTGCTCGAAGAGCGTAGTGTTATCAACAGTCTTGCCGTTAAAGTCGTTAAGGGTATCGAGATACACCACTTGCGCAGGGGTGCGCAGGCTCTTAAACCCGCGAGCTTTCGGCACTGCACGCACTAAAGTACGTTGACCACCCTGGAAAGTTGCGCGAAGCTTCTTACCAGTACGAGAGCCCTGGCCCTTTGTACCACGACCGGCAGTTTTACCACCACCAGCAGAAATACCACGACCAACACGCTTCTTGTCTTTGTTAGCAGCAATAACGAGTTCGTTGTACTTAGTCATTATTTAGTCTCCTTTGCAGCCTTTTCAGCTTTAGCAGGAGCTTTCTTGGCGGTCTTTTCAGCACCAAGCCATTCTTCCTTAGGGACGAGGCTACGTAGCGCCTCGATAGTTGCGTAAGCAATGTTTACCTTGTTGGTAGAATTTAATGACTTTGAAAGCAGGTTACGAATACCGGTAACACCGATGATCGAACGAACGACACCACCGGCAATAATACCGGTACCAGGAGCCGCCGGTTTCAAGAGTACGCGTGCGCCACTGTACTTCACTTCGTTATCGTGTGGAATTGTTTCGTTCACGATAGGAATTGTGATGAGGTTCTTCTTTGCAACATCGGTTGCTTTTTGCACAGCCATTTGCACGTCTGCACCCTTTGCAACACCAACACCAACCTTAGCCTTGCGGTCACCCACAACCACGAGGGCTTTAAAGCGGAAACGACGTCCACCCTTTACCACGCGTGAGACACGGTCAATATTAATCACTAGTTCTTCAAATTGCTTCGGCTCTTGTGGAGCTTGGTCGCGACGTGGACCACGGTTACCACCACGCTGACCACCACGTGGCGCGCGGTTATCTGCTTGTGGCGCAGCAGGAGCTGCAGCTTGTTGTACTTCAGCCATATTAGAATTCCAATCCTTCCTTACGAGCAGCGTCGGCTAATGCAGCCAAGCGCTTTGCGTACTTACGGCCGTTGCGGTCGAACACAATTGCCGTGATCTTTGCTTTCTTAGCCTTTTTAGCAATATCAGTACCGACAAAAGCAGCGAGCTCGGTCATAGTACCAGTTTGTTTTGTGCCAACAGTAGTCGATGCAGCAAGGGTGTGTTGGTTAACATCGTCAACTAACTGTGCGCTGATGTGCTTATTTGAGATAGTCACAGTCAGACGTGGGCGCTCGGCAGTACCCGAGATTTTCGCGCGAACGCGAGCAGAACGGAGGCTGCGGTTGAGTAGTTTTTTATCGAGAACGCTCATAATTACTTACCTGCCTTTCCTGCTTTTCGAAGAATCACTTCGTCGCTGTACTTAATACCCTTGCCCTTGTAAGGTTCAGGCTTCTTTAGAGAACGGATTTCAGCTGCAGTCTGTCCGACTAATTGCTTGTCGATACCCTTCACAGTGATTTCCATTTTGTTTACTTCAAGTTGCACACCTGGGCGCGCTTTATAAGTGACCGGGTGTGAGAACCCAAGTGCCATTTTTACTTCTTGGCCACCGCCTTCTACGCGGAAGCCAACACCGTTTACTTCAAGCTTCTTTTCGTAGCCAGCAGTAATGCCAACAACGGCGTTATTAAGCAGTGAACGCTGAAGGCCGTGTTGTGCTTTAGCGATACGCTCGTCATCCTTGCGGGTAACAATCGCTTGGCCATTTTCAACAGTAACAGTAACGTCACTGAGGTGAGGAACGACGAGTTTGCCCTTGGCACCCTCGACGGTAATTTCACTCTCGCCAACCGTCATTGTCACACCTGAGGGGATGTCAATTGGTAGTTTTCCGATTCGACTCATGTCTTACCTTTCGTTATGGCAAGTGAGGAGGGTGTTTGTTTCGGTGCTTCGGCCAGCTTTTGACTGGCGCTAGCGCAAAATCACCTCGATTTCACTCGCAAATTATTATCTGATTAATTGTAGCATATTAAAGCCATAAAGGCAACAGTCGACACCTCTTAAGTAGCTACGGGTCAACTACCTGTACCGGTGTGCTTCGCTGGATGACCGTTCCGTCACCAATAGACCCCATGGCATTGTATCCCCAACCGTATAATTTTCCATTTGAGCCGCGGGCGTACATGGTATTACCCCCGCTCGATAAAGCAGTAATCTGCACATCATTAGGAATATTTCCTGGCAGCACCGCTACAGGGGAAAGGCGTTGGATTGTCGTTCCGTCTCCAAGCTGGCTGTAACTATTGCTGCCCCAGCAATACGCCCGTTGATTTACATCAAGCGCGCAGGCATGCATCCAACCTAGTAAGATTTGTTGAAACTGAGTCCCTGGCGACACAATGCTGCCATAGGCAAGGGCGACAGGGCTTGTTTTCATAACGGTCGTTCCGTCTCCAAGCTGACCGTAACTATTATTTCCCCAGCAATATACTTTTCCGTCGGACCCAATAATGCATGAACTTTCAAAACCAACCTCAAGTTTTACGGTCGTCACTCCAGAAGGAATAGCGCCCTGCAGGACTGCAACCGGAGAAGTGCGACTCACCGTGGTGCCATCACCTAACCCACCCGACGCACTACCATTATACCCCCAACAATACGCCTGGTTGTTCGATGCGATCACGCAGTTATGGCTTCCTCCGCCGGTATCTATGTCACGGGCTGTGCTTCCCGCCGGCATAGCACCCTGCAGCACCGCAACAGGAGTAAACCTGTTATTAGCCGAGCCGGTCGTACCATCACCTATCTGGCTAAAACTATTAGAACCCCAGCAATACATCCATCCGTTAGACCCAAGGGCGCAGGTATGCCAGTTGCCGACGGCCAACTTTGTCAGCGTTACCCCGTTCGGTATTTGCCCCTGAGATACAGCGACTGGCGTGGAGCTATCAGTGGTCGCCCCATTGCCCAATTGTCCATAAGTATTCATACCCCAACAATACGCCTTCTGGTCTGACCCGATACCACAGGTATGGCTATTACCCGCTGTCACTTGCGTCAGCCTAACACCTGACGGCATCTCCCCCTGCTGGATAGGTGTTGGGACTGTTCGTTGCGTTGTCGTGCCATCGCCAAGCTTACCGTAATTGTTATACCCCCAACAGTATGCAACCCCGTTCGAGCCGATACCACAAGCGTTATTGCCAAATGAACTAGAGCCAAAGCTTGTCCAGCTAAATGGGCATTCGCCTTCCTTTATAGACTGATCCTCGCTGACATAAAACTTTTTAGGTGTCTTGCTTGACATAGCGGTGAGACAGAAAGATGTGCCTGAACTCTTAGTATAGACAAGCTGTGTATCACTACCGGACTTTGACTCAAGACTGCCAAGTGTATCTGGAAATACCTTTTGGGCTATGTATTCAACCGTTAAATTATCGCTTGTCTTCCTCAAATCGGCCTGTAATGAGGCCTCGACAGCGCTTCTTGTGACACCGTTATACGCAACAATTGTGACGGCTGCCAAGATAGCAACAACAAGAACAACAACAAGAACTTCGACAATCGTAAACGCTTTAGTTGTCATACTTTTCATTGGTACTAGTATAGCATAAGCGGTACCTGCGCCTCTGCTGCATCAAAAATAGCCCTAGAAAAGGGCTATTTTTGTGACATATCTTACACGAAATGCGTTTTAGTAGACACTAAGGAGCAATTCACCACCAAGACGCTGCTTCACAGCTTCCTGACCGGTGACAACACCCTTAGAGGTGCTTACGAGTACGATACCACGGCCGCTCTTCACCTTAGGGATGTCGTTTGCACTCACGTACACACGGCGTCCAGGCTTTGAAAGGCGCTTGATTTCGTTGATTGTCGAGTTTTCGCCTTCTTTGTTGATAGTGACAACTAGAATGTCGCGAGGCTTTGCTGATTCAACCTTTACGCCAGTAACGTAACCGGCTTTTTTCAGTTCTTCAGCAACCACTACCTTCAATTTACTTGAAGGAACGGTGATTTCGTTTTTGCCAACCATGACAGCATTACGGATGCGAGTCAGGAGGTCAGCGATTGGGTCTGTAGATTGTAGTGACATTTCGTTTCTCTCCTTTCTCTACCAGCTACTCTTGGTAACGCCTGGGATTTCTCCCTTAGATGCTTTTTCGCGGAAGTTGATACGGCTGAGGCCGAAGCGGCGCATGTATCCGTGTGGACGCCCATGGAGGGCATCACGGTTCTTCCAGCGAGTTGGTGAACTGTTGCGCGGAAGCTTTTGGAGGCCGTCGAGGTCGCCAAGTTCTTTGAGTTCAGCGCGCTTTGCAGCGTATTTCTGAATCATTTTTTGTCGCTTTTTGTCGCGGTAGACTGCAGATGTCTTAGCCATTACTGTGCGCCTCCTTCTTTCTTAGCGTCTTTCTCAAAAGGCATACCAAACTTCGTTAACAGGGCCTTGCTTGCTTCTTTGCTACCATTGTTGATAACAATGGTGACTTGCAGGCCGTGAATGTGTTGGGTCTCTTCGAAAGTAAGCTCAGGAAAGATAGACTGGTCGGTCACGCCAAGGTTGTAGTTGCCACCCTTGTCGAAAGCCTTACCAGAAACGCCGTGAAAGTCACGAACACGTGGAAGGTCGATGTTCACAAGGCGGTCAAGGAATTCGTACATACGAGCGCCACGAAGTGTGACCGAAAGACCAACACGGTTCATGCCGGCACGAATTTTGAAACCAGCGATAGACTTCTTTGCCATGCGGTCGATTGGCGACTGCCCAGTCACCTTAGTGACGGTGTTGCGCACTACTTCGTAGTGATGCTTGTCGTCTTTGTTTTTACCGATTCCTACGCTGACAATAATCTTTTCAAGCTTTGGTACTTCATTAATGTTTGAAAGACCGAGTTCGGCTTGAAGTTCCTTAGCGTACGTACTAGCGTACAAGGCTTTCAGGCGAGGAGCGGTAGATGTAGTAGCTTTAGCCATTACTTAATCTCCTTACTGCCAGCTTGGCGAGCAACACGAGTGACGCCGCCATCGGCATTTTTAACATATCCAACACGGCTGGTTTTGCCGCTCTTTTCGTCAATAACCAAGGCAACTTTTGAAAGTGGGGTTGGAACGTGAATGTCTTTTGATCCACCACGTGGGTTGAGCTGACTTGGCTTAACGTGACGGTGTTTTTGACCAATACCTTCAAGGAGGACTGCACCCTTACCTGTCAGAACAGTCAGGACCTTTGCAGTTGTGCCCTTGTGAGCACCAGAAATAACCTTTACCATGTCACCCTTTTTAATACGCTTAATCGCAGGCATTATAGTACCTCCGGCGCAAGGCTGATAATCTTTGAGTATCCGAGGTCACGAAGTTCACGTGGCACCGGGCCAAAGACACGAGTTGCCTTAGGGGTCTTGTCGTCGTTAATAATCACTGCAGCATTTTCATCAAAAGCGATGGTGCTGCCGTCTTTACGTCGGATTTGGTTCTTCGTACGGACAACCACAGCTTTCACGACTGACTTCTTCTTAACGTTACCAGTTGGGTTAGCGTCTTTGACAGTGGCGACAATAATGTCACCTACGTTTGCGTAGCGGCGGCCTGTGCCACCAAGGACGCGAATACATAGGATTTCCTTCGCGCCACTGTTATCGGCGACCTTGAGGCGTGATTCTTGTTGGATCATACTACTTGTCCTCACCTTCCTTGGCCACTTCAGTGCTCACGACTTCATCTTTTAGCTCGATAGAGCCGTGTGATAGTTCGTCAACGCTTACCAATGTAAAAGCTTTCGTCTTTGAAATTGGTCGCACTTCTTTAATGGTGACACGGTCACCCATGCGTGCTTCATTCGCCTCGTCGTGTGCTGTGTACTTACGGCTCACAGTGTACTGCTTACCATAAATAGGGTGCGTTTCACGACTCGTAACGGTGATAGTAATCGTCTTGTCAGCCTTATCAGAGGTGACAATACCGGTTAGGGTCTTCGCCATATTAGTTTTCCTCCTTAGCTGATGCTTCTGCTTGCTTGATAGCAGTCAGGGCACGAGCGATTTGTTTACGTTGTGTCGTTAGGACGTGTGGATTAACCAGTTCGCCCATTCGGTGGCTACGACGTGATTCTTGGTGGTCACCACGGAGCTTGGCTAGCTCTTCTTGCAGTTGCGCCAAAGTTTTCACTTCTGTTGCCTTTGCTGTCTTCTTAGCTGCGGTCGTTTTTGGTGCAGCTTTGGTTGTTTTTTCAGCCATTATGCTTGCTCCTTCACGATGAACTTAGTTTTTACAGGCAGTTTATGAGCGGCAAGACGCATTGCTTCACGAGCAATGTCTTCCTCGACACCCTTCATTTCGAACAGTACGGTTCCGGCTTTGACGCGAGCTACGAAGAACTCAGGGTTACCTTTACCGCCACCCATCTTGACGTCTTGTGGCTTACGAGTACGTGGAAGGTGCGGGAAGATACGGATCCAGATTTTACCGCCACGCTTGATGTAGCGGGTCATCGCCTGACGAGCTGACTCGATTTGGCGACTGGTGATGTCGTCGTTTGATTGCGATTGGAGTGCGTAGTCACCAAAGGCAATGTAGTTTCCTGAGGTAGCAATGCCGTCGTTACGGCCTTTGCGAACCTTTCGGTGCTTCATTTTCTTAGGAAGTAACATACCGATTAGCTCCTTTCACCCTTGTAAATCCAGACCTTCACACCAACGATACCAGCGCCAGGCATTGCTGCACGGGCGGTGTGGAAATCGACATCGGCACGAAGGGTATGAAGTGGCACTGAGCCTTCGCTGATTTTCTCGCGACGAGCCATTTCAGCGTTGTTCAGACGACCAGAGACCTGGATACGAACACCCTTTGCACCAGCAGCCATGACATTTTGTGCGGCCATCTTGGTTGCACGGCGGAAGTTCGAACGGCGCTCGAGCTGGTGAGCGATGTTTTCTGCTACCAACTTTGCGCTAAGGTCTGGGCGCTTCACTTCTTCGATATTAATACGGACCGGAAGGCTCGCAATCTTTTCAAGTTGCTGCTTCAGCTCGGTAACACCAGCACCACCACGACCAATCACGACACCAGCTTTAGCGGTGTGGATTGTCACAGTAATAAGGTTTGCTGAGCGTTCGATCTCGATGCGAGCAATTGTTGGTCGACTCGCAAATCGCTTTTCAATGTGCTCACGAATTTTGATATCTTCGATAAGCAAACGAGAAAAGTCTTTCTTGTGGGCAAACCAGCGTGAATCCCAGTTCTTGTGAACCTGGAGACGGAAACTGGTTGGATTAACCTTCTGTCCCATTATTTCTTCTCCTCTTTCTTCGCTGGCTTTGCGGCAGGCTTTTTAGCAGCAGCTTTAGGAGCGTCAGTCGTGACAGCTTCTGTTGCCTTTGCCTCAGCAGCCTTCGCAGGTGCCTTCTTTGGTTTCAACTCACCCGTTACCTCGACCAAAATGTTTGAAGACTTCTTTTGGAATGGCAACGCACGACCACGGCTCGCAGGCTTAAAGCGCTTAATGCGAGTGCCGACAGTCACTGAGAGAGTACTAATAACAAGCGTCTTGCCGTCAAAACCATGGTTGTTGACTGCATTAGCTTGGGCGCTTTCGATGGCCTTACGGACAGCGAGTGCGGCGCGCTTTGGGGTGTGGTTAAGAATAACAATAGCATCTGCTACTGAGCGGCCACGCACGAGGCTGGCAACCAGTGCAACCTTACGAGGTGCTTGATCGACGCCCTTAGCGTATGCACGTACCACTGATACAGTGTTGTCTGCTTTAGCCATTACTTCTTATCCTTTCCACCGTGCTTGCGGAACTTACGAGTTGGGCTAAACTCACCGAGTTTGTGACCAACCATATTTTCCGAGATAAGCACCGGTACGTGCACCTTGCCGTTATGAACAGCAATTGTGCGACCTACCATTTCTGGGGTAATCGTGCTTGCACGAGCCCAAGTCTTGATGATAGTTCGGTCTTCTAGACCCAAGGCCGCCACTTTCTTAGCGAGCTTGAAGTCGATAAAAGGACCTTTTTTCAATGATCGACTCATATTACTTCTTCCTCTTCGCGTCGTGGCGCGACCTTACAATGTGACCAGCAACGTCCTTACGACGACGAGTACGGTAACCGAGAGTGAGTTGACCCCAAGGAGTACGAGGAGCCTTACCTGCACCGTGACGCCCACCGTCACCACCACCATGAGGGTGATCTGCGGCGTTCATCACAACACCACGGACGCCTGGGCGAATACCCTTGCGACGGTTACGACCTGCTGAACCAATTTTAATGTTTTGGTGCTGAACGTTTCCAACAACACCAATGGCAGCGGTTGCTTCAATGCGGAATTTACGAACTTCGCCTGAAGGAAGACGTACTGATGCATAGTCGCCTTCTTTTGCCATCAACTGAGCTTTCGCACCAGCTGAGCGCACCATTTGCGCGCCCTTACCTGGGTGGAGTTCAATTGCGTAAATTTGAGTACCAACTGGAATGTTTGCCAGTGGCATGCGGTTTGATTGCTCGATAGGAGCATCTGCACCGCTGTGAATTACCTTGCCTACGGTCATTGAGGTATCTGCAAGGATGTAGTGGTAAAGACCATTTTGGTCTTTCACACGAGCAATACGAGCTGAACGGTTAGGGTCGTACTCGATGTGCTCAACAGTGACTACCATACCAGCCGGTAGGTTGTGGTTCATTAAACGGTAGTGCCGCTTAACTCCACCGCCACGGTGACGAACAGTGATGCGACCCGCGTTGTTGCGGCCAGCGTTTTGCTTCTTGCTTTTCGTCAGGCTCTTCAACGGCTTACGAGTAGTAATGTCGCTGAGGTCCTGAGAAGTCATACCACGACGACCAGGAGTGGTTGGGTTGTATTGCTGAATAGCCATTACTTCTTCTCCTCTTTCGTCTTAGTTGGTTCTTCAGGTTGCTCGAAAATAGCAAGTGAACTACCTGCAGCAAGCGTGACATACGCTTTTTTGCTGTCGGTACGGTGTGTTGTGCCTGGGTAGCGGTTTTTACCGCGGCTGAAACGGACAGACTTACCAGACTGCACAAGTGTTTTGACTGCAGCAATTTCTACGCCGTATTGGCTTTTAATTGCGTCGACAATTTCATTCTTATTCGCTTGAACAGGTACATTAAAGACGTACACGTTCTTCTGGCTCAGGCCATAGGCCTTCTCTGTTGTCACAGGAGTCACGAGAATGGTTGAGAGATTCTTAGCCATATTACGCCTCCTCCTTGACTAACCAGCTCTTAAGAGTTGGGACTGATGCAGCAGAAAGAACGATGTGGTCCGCGTTAAGAACGTGGTACACACTGAGGTACTTAGTGCTAACAAGCAGTACTGTTTCTAGGTTGTTTGTTGCGCGGATAAGCGCAGGAGTTTTCTCGTCTACTACAAGAAGAGTTTTGCGGTCAAACTTGTTGTCAGCTAGGAATTTAGCGACTTCAGCAGTTTTACCAGTGGTCTTGACGTCGAGGACGTGGACCTTTTTAGCCTCGTTTGCAAGAGTAAGAGCCTGACGAATAGCTTGGCGCTTTGCTTGAGTTGAGACTTTTAGTGAGTAGTTTTCGTTGCCACGTGGACCAAAAACGATACCACCACCGCGCCAGATTGGGTTTCGGCTTGAACCGAAACGAGCGCGACCAGTACCCTTTTGCTTCCATGGCTTCTTACCACCACCGCTTACTTCACCACGAGTTTTCGTGCGAGCAGCGCTAGTACGAGCATTCGCGAGGTAAGCGTTGTAAGCGAGCTTGAGTAGTTCGTGATTTTTCACTTCTACTGCGAAGATTTCCTTTGGAAGGGTTGTCTTCTGTGTTGTCGTCGCGTCAGCCATTATGCTTTACCTCCGATAACGATAAGGCCCTTCTTTGGACCTGGCACAGCGCCCTTAAGACCGATGAGGTTGCTTTCGGTGTCGATGTAGCTAACGACCAAGTTCTTAACGGTCACTTGCTCGTGGCCCATACGGCCAGCCATACGCTTGCCCTTAAAGACCTTTTGTGGGTACATCGAACCAATTGAACCCGGCTTACGGGTGTTTCCCTTACCACCGTGTGTTTTGCGGTGGCGGTTGAAGTTGTGCCTCTTAATATTTCCGGCGAAACCTTTACCCTTGCTAATACCAGTAGCGTCAACTACGTCGCCTAGCTCGAATGCGGTCACGTCAATAGTGTTTCCGACCATCATCTCTTCTGATGGGTCTTCCACGCGGAACTCACGAATATACTTCGGAGTCACTTTGGCTGCCTTAAGGTGTCCAGCCACGGCCTTGCTCAGGTTCTTACCCTCATCGAAGCCTACTTGAACTGCGTTGTAGCCGTCTTTTTCGACGGTCTTTACCTGAGTCACAGTTACAGGCCCAGCTTGAATCAAGGTGACCGGAATCGCCTTTCCATCTTCGCTGATGATTTGGGTCATACCAATTTTGGTACCGAGAAGTGCTTTCATGCTCTTCATTCTCCCACTTAAAATTCTTGGTGGCTGGCAGTATCTCTGTCGCGACCCCTGTTATTTTTCAATAATAGTTGCCGGACTTTGACTGACCAATTCACCAAGAATCGTTTGTTATTTCTTGTAGTAAAGTTACCTGTCTGACTATAGCACAGTCCACCCCAAGAGTCAAGGGTGGCACTGGGCCAAAAAGCCGCCCTTTCGCCCAAAGACTCGCTCGCATCTTGCCGCACCGACAGGCCAGTACTTCACCTCGTCGCTAAATAGACAAAAAGCTTGTGTTTATGAACACTTTTAGGCATACTCTAAACAGAGATATAATTATTCAAAGGGTACGCAAATGGCAACAACCAAGAAACCAGCCGCGAAAAGGGCATCAGTAAAGAAAGCGCCAGCGAAGAAGACTGTCGCTTCACGAGCGAATACAAGCAAACCTAAGGCACCAGTGACGCGCAAGCCGGCGGCAAAGCGCGCACCAAGCAAGCAAAGCGCCAAAAGCACACGTAACAGTCAGATGCGCTCATTCCATCTATCACAGGATCAGGCGTCATTTACAACATTTAAAATTACCCGCCAAACAGTGTATTGGATCATTCTAGTGGCGTTTATTGTGTTTGCACAGCTATGGATTATCAAACTTCAGGTCGAAGTTGCAAGTCTTATCGAAGCACAACAAGCTGAATATCTTAATAATATTTAGTAAGGCTGACTAAAGTAAAAATAACCCCCTCTTTCAAGGGGGTTATTTCATGCTGTTTTTACCTACATGCGGATTTCTGCGTCAACACCAGCTGGAAGGCTAAGGTTTTGCAAGCTGTCGATAGTCTTTGGGGTTGCATTGGTGATGTCGATAAGGCGCTTATGAACGCGCATTTCGAATGCTTCACCACCCTTTTTGTACACGTGTGGTGATTTCACGACCGTGAAAGTACTACGACGAGTCGGAAGTGGCACGGGGCCAGCGATTGCAGCGCCGGTACGAATAGCCGTGTCAATAATTTGTTTTGCTGATTGGTCGATAACCTTGTGGTCATACGCTTTCAGGCGAATACGAATACGTAGGCCTTCTTGCTTTGCTTCTGCCATGAGAAACTCCTTGCTCGTATCGCTGAGCTGCGATTCCGTAACCTCTGCTCGAATCGGTTAAGTTAGCGTCTGGCCGAGTTCTCGGAATAATTAATAATACTGGCTCATTATAGCAGAAACTGCTCTAATCGTCAAAACTTCCAGAGAATCATAAAAGCAAAAACCTCCGAGTATATCGGAGGTTTTTTGGGCGTAGCAATGTGTACTACTTAGTGATCTTGGTTACAACACCTGCACCGACAGTCTTGCCACCTTCACGAATAGCGAAGTTAAGACCTTGCTCCATAGCGATAGGCGCGAGAAGCTTAACGGTGAAAGTAAGGGTGTCACCAGGGATAACAAGTTCCTTGTCAGCTGGAAGCTCAACTTCACCCGTCACGTCAGTGGTTCGGAAGTAGAACTGTGGCTTGTAGCCCTTAGAGAATGGAGTGTGGCGACCGCCTTCTTCCTTCTTAAGGATGTACACTTCAGCTTCAAAGTCGGTGTGCGGAGTGATTGAGCCTGGCTTTGCAAGTACCTGTCCACGCTCGATGTCATCGCGCTCAATACCACGAAGGAGGAGACCAGCGTTGTCACCAGCCTGACCCTTGTCGAGGTTCTTCTTGAAAGCTTCGATACCAGTGACGACAGTCTTTTGTGTCGGACGTACACCGATGATTTCAACTTCATCGTTTAGGTTAACGATACCTTGTTCAATACGACCAGTCGCAACAGTACCACGACCCTTAATTGAGAAAACGTCCTCAATTGGCATAAGGAATGGCTTGTCCATGTCACGAGTTGGCTCTGGAACGTATTCGTCCATAGCGTGAACGAGCTCCATGATTGCGTCTTCGTATTCAGCCTTGCCTTCAAGAGCACCAGTTGCAGAACCCTTAATGATAGGAGCGTCTTCGTCGAAGCCGTTCTTAGCAAGAAGTTCGCGGATGTCCATTTCAACAAGTTCAACGAGTTCTGGGTCTGCGATGTCCATCTTGTTTAGGAAAACAAGAATCTTTGGCACACCAACCTGCTTCGCAAGAAGAACGTGCTCGCGGGTTTGTGGCAGTGGACCGTCAGTTGCGGCAACCACAAGGATCGCACCGTCAACCTGAGCAGCACCAGTAATCATGTTCTTGACGTAGTCAGCGTGCCCTGGCATGTCAACGTGAGCGTAGTGACGCTTTTCAGTTTCGTATTCTTGGTGAGATGAAGCAATGGTAATACCACGTGCTTTTTCTTCTGGTGCGTTGTCAATTTCGTCGTAGTTACGAGGTTTGTTGACATCGCTTGGTAGGCGCTTAGCAAGCACTTGCGTGATTGCAGCAGTAAGGCTGGTCTTTCCGTGGTCAACGTGACCCATAGTACCAACGTTTACGTGAGGCTTGCTTCGGTCGAAATCTGCCATCTTGTTAGTTCTCCTTTAAATTATTGGCGTTATTTTCGCATAGGATAATATACCCCACGGCGTATGTGCATAATTATAGCGTGTTTTCAACAGTTCGTAAAGTGGTTTATAACCTGTTTCTACGACCTGCCTATGGAGTGTCGGGGACATGTTGCATATCGACTTGCCAAATATCCGGCATGGCAACGTACTTTCGATAGAGCTGTCGCTGTATCTGTTGAAATTTTTTACTCCCACTGGTGTACTGCCATCGTTTTTGCGAGAGTCGCTGCAGTTCATCGGTCTGACTTGCTTCAAGGCATACTTCTACCCGCCTAATAATTTCACCCATAAAAATATTGAGTGTTTGATAAGCAAGTAAAACATGGGGGCCTGGAACGGTACCGCCATGCACTAGGACGCAGCGTACTTTATACCAGTACTCTATGAGAGACCGCCAATCATTGGAGTGGTGTACTTCACCACTCCAATACTTGCCAGTCTCCGCAAGTGGCTCACGCTGTGTTAAGTCAACCAGCTGCTCCATAAGAGGCTCAAGTGTGCGCATGGCACGTTTTGATGTGTAGTCGCCCCAAATAATAAACCGCTTTTTTAATATTGCTATTGCTTGCCGGTTATTGACAGTGCCCGTTACCTGACAATACCAGGCGTTGTAAGCAATATAGAGACTGAGATAGTGATTGGTGTAGTCGACCTGCGCTTTTGCTACCCAGCGCATGACTCGTTGAATATCATCTGGTGGAGTATGAATTGTTTCTAGATTCATATTTCATTGCTCCACACTTGGTGTTCGCGCTTGCTAACCGCCAGGATTACCATGACTTTAACGTTGAGTACACTTGCCGTGTCTTTTATCGTTTTCAGCATTGCCAGGTCGGTTATTTGTGGGGTTAGTGATGGCCTTTTGACGTAATATGCCAATACTACCGCGTGCGCAGAGACTGAAAGCGCGTCTGAGAAGATGCGCCGTATAAGTACACTGACGTGCTCGCTCGCAGTGTTTGTATATCTTTTTCTGCTTATTTCACATAAGGAGCCGTCGAGCCATACACATAACAGCCCCGTAGGCCCATCGCGTGCGCTCGTGACAAGCGACGCGTGACTGACCGACCCTTCGCTACGTGCGAGACGAACACTGGCTGGAGGCGTGTTGACGTACAGCCGCCGCCCAAGCTCTATCGCCGCAAACACCTGGCAAGCTTTCGCTAAGCCAACACCATGCACGCCAAGCAACTCTTCGAATAAGGCCTGTGTATTATCGGGCGTCAAGTTGTTTTGTTGTAACGTCTGCGAAATACGGCGCGCTAATTTTGCCCCTGACGCCTGCGGACCACCTGCACCGATAATAACCTGAAGCAACTCGACAATTGTTAGAAACCGCGCCCCTCGGCTGTGTAACTTCTCCCTTGGACGTTCGTATAAAAATTGCTCCATATCTTTATGATACAGAGCAATTCTTTAGCTACTATTAACTACGTAGGTAACTTTTCCTATTTGTTTGTACGGCTTGCGATAATCTCAGCCTGTACATTTGGTGGTACTTCTTCGTATTGAGAAAGTTCCATAGTAGACGCCGCGCGACCTTGGCTCATCGAGCGAATGTCGTTGGTGTAGCCGAAGAGGTTTGCGAGCGGTACGAAAGCACGGACCAGCTTTGCACCACCAGGAATATCTTCCATAGCGTCGATGCGTCCACGACGTGAGTTGAGGTCACCGATGATGTCACCCATGAACTCTTCTGGTGTCGACACTTCGACCTTCATAACAGGCTCGAGGATGACTGGCTTTGCCTTAGGGATACCTTCCTTCACCGCAAGGACACCGGCAAGGTTAAAGGCGAGCTCGCTTGAGTCAACATCGTGGTATGAGCCATCGTAAAGGGTTGCCTTAACACCAATCATTGGGTAACCAGCAATGACACCACTTTCAAGTGTATCTTTAATACCCTTTTGCACCGCTGGACGGTATTCAGATGGCACGACACCACCCTTAATTTCGTCACCCCACTCGAAGCCTTCGCCCGATTCGGTTGGTTCGAAACGAATCCAAACATCACCAAACTGACCACGACCACCAGATTGCTTGGCGTGCTTACCTTGTGCTTCAGCAACACCACGGATAGTTTCACGGAAGGCAACTTGAGGCTCGCCAATGTTTGCTTCAACGTTAAATTCACGCTTCATACGGTCAACAAGAATGTCGAGGTGAAGCTCACCCATACCAGACATGATTGTTTGGCCGGTGTCTTCGTCGGTGTGAATACGGAAGGTTGGGTCTTCTTCAGCAAGTCGCTGCAAGGCGATGCCCATTTTTTCTTGGTCGGCTTTCGTTTTAGGTTCAACAGCAATAGACACTGGGGGCTCTGGGAATTCGATTGACTCAAGGACAATTGGGTGCGCTGGGTCAGCAAGAGTGTGACCAGTAAAGGTACTCTTTAGGCCGACGACTGCTGCAATGTCACCTGCACCAACCATGTCAATATCTTCACGCTTGTCGGCATGCATACGGACGATACGACCAATACGTTCTTTTTCACCTGTAGTCGTGTTAAGAATGTAGCTACCTGCACTCAATTTACCACTGTACACACGGACAAAGATTAGACGACCGACAAATGGGTCGGTGGCAATCTTGAAGGCAAGAGCCGCTAAAGGTTCGGTGTCGGCAGGCTGGCGCTCAATAAGGTCGCCGGTCTTTGGGTTTGTTCCTTGAATTGCTTCGACGTCAAGCGGAGATGGCAAGAAGTCAGTCACAAGGTCGAGTACCTTTTCAACAATCACACCACGACCGTCACCACCTGTCACAAGGTAGAAGTCGCCAGCAAGGACACGCTTACGTAGCGCTCGCTTTAGCTCTTCAAGAGTAATCGCCTCTTCGCCTTCTTCGAGGTATTTTTCAAACAATTCATCTTCAGCTTCAACGGCCGCTTCAACCAAAAGGCTGCGAGCGTTCTTCGCTTTTTCAAGCATATCGGCTGGAATCTCACCCTGAATGAGCTCGTGGTCGGTGAAGTCGCTGTAGGTGTATGCCTTCATGTCGAGCAAGTCAACGAGGCCGTTAATGTCTTTTTCAAAACCAATCGGAAGGTGCACTGGAAGCGCATGCTTCGAAAGGCGGTGGTGAATAGAGTCGAGAGATTTGTAAAAATCACCACCAATTTGATTGATCTTATTAATGAAACAGATGCGAGGCACGCCATATTTGTTTGCTTGGCGCCACACGGTTTCAGTCTGAGCTTCAACACCCATTTTACCGTCAAAAACAGTCACTGCACCGTCGAGGACGCGGAGAGAACGCTCAACCTCGGCGGTAAAGTCGATGTGACCTGGGGTGTCAATAATGTTAACCTTGTGACCCTTCCAGAAACAGGTAACGGCAGCAGAGGTAATGGTAATGCCTCGCTCTTTTTCCTGAGCCATCCAGTCGGTGGTTGCGCCCGCTGGGTCGTCACCTTTCACCTGACCAATTTTGTGGTTAATACCAGTACGGTACAGAATACCTTCGGTTGTGGTTGTTTTACCCGCGTCAATGTGGGCAATAATACCAATATTTCGATAGTCCTTAAGCGGGACGTTTGCTTGAGCCATGTCTCTCGTTCTCTCTTTCGTTGTTCAGCGCGTGACACTGAAGATATTATTTTTTGCCA
Source organism: uncultured Candidatus Saccharibacteria bacterium (assembly GCA_964388795.1). Classification (GTDB taxonomy): domain Bacteria; phylum Patescibacteriota; class Saccharimonadia; order Saccharimonadales; family Saccharimonadaceae; genus Microsaccharimonas. The sequence continues at coordinate 265,289 of CAYMBV010000002.1, forward strand.
TAGAAAACAGCACTTTAGAGGTATTATACCAGATGAGATTAATTATCGCTAGAGTCTGGTGTGTTTGCTAAAAACCGACTCAGCTCCTCGGCCAGCACTTGCGCCTCGTAGCTCGTCTGCATGTCTTTATACACCTCGCTATAAAGCCTGTGCGAAGCATAGAGGATCGCACCGGCACCAAGCGTATAGTACCGACGGACATTCTCCTCGGAGACGATCTCCTCTCCCCACCTGTTGAGACGTTCTCGTGCAACGTAGCCCACCCTCTTCAATCCTTCATCGCCAAGGGCAATTAAATAACGACCGTTCTCTTCATGCTCTTCCTGATTACTTATTGTGCCGTGCGGTAGCGAGTGTGCCATCACAGTATGAATACCAACAAAATTCAGGCAGTTTCTATGCAACTCCTCGGTCATCAGACCTGCCGTCCACATGCCTGCCCTAAAAGCATGTGTCGCCCTATAAAGCGGATCAATGGGGGTAAAATGATCATCTTCAATGGGTTCGACGAGTCGAGCATGGAAGGACAGGGCTGCGAGGCGGTCCCTCGTCGTCTGTTTTGTACTCCCTTCTATCAAAGCGGTTCGATGGTAATAGTTCCATGGGCCACCCTGAGTTTGCAGTAATGCGTCGACTATCTCGGCAGCAGCCTCGTAATCAGCTTCGATCGGTATGCGGTACGGTGGTCGTGGTGCGATTTCGGACATAGGACACTCTATTTATAAGTATGTCTTGCATTGTACCCTGCATCTACCCCTTAGGCAAGGAGCGGAGCCTACTAGGCGGCCGATCGCTGCAAAGAAGACTCCGGCGCATCAAAATAATGCGCCACCACCGCTTCGGTCATTGAGTTGAGAAATTTCGTCTCTTCACGCGTCAACACCGCGCCTGCAGTCTCGCTAATCACAAGCGAGAGGAGGTAGTTCACCTTATCAGCCAATGCACCCGACGCCTGTTCGCCACTTTTCTTTAGCGACAGGTCCAGTAATGGTTGGACAGTCATAATTTTTATGCACTCGTCATATACCTTTTGCGTCGGCAGTAATTTCTGTTGAATAGGAATTTTACCAGCCGCGTCAAAAAAGTAGCTGTCATGATTGAGTGACTGAATACCCGATGACTCTTCACGCGGAGAGGTGGGATACATCAGGAGCTGCGGCTGTCTTGCTCGAGCGGACAGGGCGAGAATGCCCATTTCTGTCATACGCCACTGGGGCGGCTCATCTATAGTGAGTGGCCGTAGGTAGCGCATTGCAGCACCGAGGCTATAATACACTGATCCGCAATCTTCACCATCAAGCGACTGGTCGTTCGATCGTTTTTCAAACAACGGTAGATACGTCGATAGGGTCAGTGCGTTCAAGGTCACATCTTGGTGCGACTTCGGATTTGTCATTACCATCGCCGTCAATAACTGGCTTGTTTGAAAATACTCTGCTCGTTCAGCACTGTCAGCATCCTTAGCATTTAGGGCATATTCGGCATAATTCCATGCAGACCGTAAGACGCCGCTAGGGCTTTTTCGTGTTTCATACTTACGAAGTGCCGCTTTCGCAAGGGTTTGGTCAATGTCCTCCGCCAACGGCCGGGGAATGCGGTCAAGCTCATAGGAAAATCTACGACTTGCCGCCTCTGCCATATCAGTCCCCGATCACCTTTTGAAACATGTTTGTCTTTGCTCCCATTTGTCTCTTTTATACATGAGCGGAATGGGGTTGTAAAGCCTATTGTTACCTTCTAGCAAATATCTTTCGGCAGAACGTGAATAGTATGCAATACATAGTAGATGTGTCTTGTAAACGAAAGTAAGTTCGCTCCCCCAATCGAAAACACCCCTTGTGATAAGGGGTGTTTTCGTAAGAATGGTGCGAATGATTATCCGCGGGCAAAGTGTGCAAATGCACGGTTTGCTTCGGCCATCTTGTGGGTGTCTTCTTTCTTCTTGAAGGCAGCACCGGTTTCGTTGTAAGCGTCAACGATTTCAAGTGCAAGACGTTGGCTGTAAGGCATGCCGTTACGAGCACGCGCAGACTGCACCAACCAGCTAAATGCGTAGTGTAGCTGACGGTGACCAGCAACCGGGAAAGGGATTTGGTAGTTTGCACCACCAACACGGCGACTTTTCACTTCGAAGTTTGGCGAAACATTCTTGAGGGCTTTTTCAAACACTTCAAGCGGGTTTTCGCTATCGAGTTTTTTAGCCGCAATTTCAAGTGCAGTGTACACGGCACGTTCAGCAACAAGCTTCTTACCGTCAAGCATTGACTTGTTGATAAGGCGCTGAACCATAGCACTTTGGTACTTGCGGTCTGGCTGAGGGATACGCTGTAGGCTAACAGTTTTCTTACGTGGCATGACTACTTGCTCTCCTTCTTCGCACCGTACTTAGAACGACCCTGTTGGCGCTTTGCAACGCCTTGGAGGTCGAGGGCACCACGAACGATGTGGTAACGAACACCCGGAAGATCGGGCACACGGCCACCACGAACGAGCACAACGGCGTGTTCCTGGAGGTTGTGACCTTCACCACCAATGTATGCCCATACTTCGTGACCATTAGTCAAGCGAACACGAGCAACCTTACGAAGCGCCGAGTTTGGCTTCTTTGGTGTTTTGGTTGTCACCTTAATACACACACCACGTTTCAGTGGAGCGTCTTGTTGGTAATAACGCACCTTAAGGGCGTTATGAATGCGACCAAGCGCCGGAGACTTTGACTTCTTGTTCGCAGTCTGGCGTGGTTTACGCACTAATTGGTTGATTGTTGGCATAGAACAATAAACATCCTTATATTAGTTAGATTTGCACCTTCTAGTTGTCTATTTGCCGCGCTGGGTCAGCATCCCAAAACGGCGAGGCTAGAACGACCATTTGTCTTGTACACAGTTCAAATGATTTCTAGCGGAAACTCATCTACTATTTTACCAAAAATAAGCTCAATTGTAAAGACAACCTCTCTTTAGACCCATTCCTGAACCACTTCTTCAAAAAAGAACGTTTTACTAATAAGGGCAAACTGAACGACTTCCACGACGCCAGGAGCGCTTGTTTCGTGCGAAATCGCCAGCGGCTCTACCCAGTGCAACTGATCAGAAGAGAGATCGCTTGACGCTGTGCCGTAAAAAATATGCACTAAGGTCGACATCGCCGCCTCGCCATGATGCGTCAAGTGGACATACGTATCCCCTGCATGTCTGAGGTTTGCAACAGGGAGGTCGTGCAGCTTTTCTTTTATTTCACGCCTCGCAGCCTCTTCAACAGATAAGTCGCCATTATGAAGCTTACCGTACGGGAGGGTCCACTGACCAATAAAAGGCTGCCGCTTTTTCGTAAACATCAGTACTTGCCCTATATCGTTCTGAATCACAAGCATAGTTATTATTTTTGGCTGCGGCCGTAATTTGACTGTTGCAGTACTCACGCGGTCGACGTACACCATACCCCGAAGGCCTAATTTATACCCCGCTTCGGTTTTTATGACATAGTTTTGCTTTACCAGTAATTTTAGGTGGTAGCTATACAGGTTAGTGTCAGTCTTTGGAGGGCGCATATCACTAAAACGAGCCGTTGCGTGCTCCATAAGATACGCAATAATGGCCTTCTGAATGCGGTGAGATATGACGTCGTACTCAAACATATTTGACTCAAATTGTACTAGCTAGTCACAACGAAAGCAAGTACTTATAGTGAAGATGTCATCTATTACATAAGTAAATTACAGAAAGTACGTAACATGACAGAAAAAATACTTGTAAGTAATTTTGAGCAAGTTAAGCAATCACCTGAAGTCTCTTGCCTTACTCACACAAGCATCGAGCTAGGGCGCGTCGCCATGGAATTTGCACGCATTGAACGTATGCCACGTTACGCCGATGGGAGACGTGAGACCGATACAGAGCACAGCTTCATGCTTGCCCTTACCGCCCCTGAACTTGCACAGGCGCTTGAACTCGACCTACAACCCGGGCTTTTATCGCAATTTGCTATCGTTCATGATCTGGTTGAGTTAAAGACAGATGATGTTGCGACTTTTCTTTTAACGGACGCTGACCTTTGCAAGAAGGAAGATGTCGAAAAGATGGCATTACAGCAGCTTTTAAAAGAGCTCCCCCCTTACACCGCCTATCTCCTTGCACGATACGAAGCACAGGAGGAGCCGGAAGCGCGTTTTGTGCGTTTTGTGGATAAGCTTTTGCCTATAGTTGTTGATATTCTTGGCAATGGACAAAGAGTCATGCAAGAAGACTACGGTATTCATACTACCGAAGAGCTGGCGCGGGCACACTCCTCAGTACATAAGCGCCTTGATGCAAAATTTGGTACTGAATTTCCTGCAATCAGTGCAATCCATACAGACCTCATTCGAACTGCTGAACGTTTATTACAATTTGCGTAAATGAAAAGGCCCGTCGAAACGGTAAGGAAGCATTTGCTTCGTACCTTTTCGACGGGCAAGCCCGTGTGCTGAGTGCTAGACGTCGATAGGATCAGCGCCGAGGCTTCGGGCCTGCAACAGGTCACCGAGCTTTCCGGCACGTGCCTGCAGGTCATTCAGCGCAGCCACGAAGTCCGTGACACCGTTCTCTGCCGTACGACCACCCATGGTGTTCATAACCGCAAAGATGTCTCGACGCAGCCTCGTATAGGTCCTGGCACTGCGCGCATTCTGGAGCAGCACCTTGCTGAACTTGACGCTCGCACCCTCCATGATTTGCAGCACCTCTTGCTTGAAAGCTGCGAAGGCTTGCAGCTCTTCTTCAATGGATGACATACTGTCCCCTTCTCGTATCTGAATCAAAGTTCGTGCCACTCTAGGCTATTCTTTCATTATACCATTTTTTACATAAATAAGCAAATCCCCGCCATTTTCGGGCGGGGAGATGCTTATTGCGCACTGAGCTGACTAAGCTGCTAGTTCAACGTCTTCGGCAATGCCAGCAACGACATCATCTTCGTCACCAAGTGTGTCGAGTGCAGTGGCACTGTCAACACCAGTTCCGACAGGAATCTTACGTCCGATGATAACGTTCTCCTTCAAGCCGTGCAAGTTGTCTGAACGACCACTGACAGCGGCATTGATAAGCACACGAGTGGTGTCTTGGAATGACGCGGCAGATAGCCAGCTATCAGACCAGATAGACACCTTCGTAATGCCAAGGAGGAGTTGTGTGTAGGTAATTTGCTCCTTACCTTCTGCTGCAAGCTCGGCATTTGCCTCAACAACTGCAGCCCTAGAAACAATATCACCAGTCACGAATTCACCGTCGCCTGGGTCTTCAACCTGAACGCGGCTGAACATTTGGCGAACAATGATTTCCAGGTGCTTGTCGGCAACGTCTTGACCCTGAGCGGCGTAGATACGTAGTACTTCATTAATGATGTACCGTTGTGTCGCTTCAATACCCTTTAGACGCATGAGGTCGTGTAGGTTAAGTGAACCACCGGTCAGGCGGTCACCCGCTTCAACCATATCACCGCTCTTGACGAGCAGTTGGTAGTTACCAGGTACTTCGTAACGTACCGGCGCACCAGCATTTGCAGCGATGATGACGTGTTCTTTAGTAACCTCGACAACACCATCAAACGGTGCCACGATTGGCTTGCTTTCGCTCTCGCCCGCTGCCAGAACATCACCAACCTTAACGTTTGCGCCGTTCTTTACATTGGCTGTGCGTCCCTCGAGTGCAATACGCTCGACGTGACCAGCTTCAGGGGTAACCTGTACGATGTACTTCTTGCCGTCTTCCCAAGCCTCAATCGTTCCTGTCACTTCCGTCACATGTGCTTGGCCCTTTGGCGAACGAGCTTCAAAGAGCTCTTCAACACGAGGGAGACCCTGCGTAATGTCACTTTCGGCCACACCAGAGGCGTGGAAGGTTTTCAGCGTCAGCTGTGTACCCGGTTCACCGACAGACTGTGCAGCGATAACACCGACGGGTTGCGCACCAGCCACAAGGCTGTTGGTTGACATGTCGATACCGTAGCTTCGGCGTGGCACGCCACGAAGGTTCTTGGTTGATAGTACCGATTGAATCTTCGCTTCAGTAATTGACGTATCGTCCTCAATCGCGTTAGCAATTTCACGAGTAATTAGCTCGTCCTTCTTAACGTGACCAGCGATATCTTCTGCCGCGTAGCGTCCGTAAAGACGGTTGCCAAAGTCAATCATAGTGAGTTCGGTTTCGTTGCGGTAGATAGTAAAGCCTTCGTCATCACCGGCTTCGTCTTCAACCGTAAAGACGTCTTGTGACACGTCAACGAGACGACGGGTAAGGTAACCAGAGTCGGCCGTCTTGAGGGCGGTGTCGATAAGACCCTTACGTGAACCACGAGTCGCGACGAACTGCTCAAGGCTTGAAAGACCTTGCTTATAGTTACTTCGAATTGGGAGCTCAATTTCACGGTTGGTTGCGTCAACCATGATACCAATCATGGCACTCGCAAGCTGAACGTTTGAAATATCACCACGAGCACCAGAGTTCACCATGACAGAGACGCTAGTGTCCATGTCTTTGAGTTTTTCTTGTAGGAAGTCGCCAATTTTACGAACCACGCCACGCCAGTTACCGACCGTCAAGCTGTAACGCTCTTCTTCGGTAATAAGGCCTTGGTTAAATTGCTCGCTAATAAGCGCTGACTTTGCGTCACCCTCGGCAATCATTTCGTCGGTTTCTTCAAAGTGGATGTAGTCATCCTTACCAGTTGAAACAGCAGAAACTGTCGCAAATCGGAACGCAAGGCCCTTCATACGGTCGGCTGTCTTGGCGGTTTCTTCCGCACCATACTTCAAGAAGATGTTATTAAGTACTTTCTTAATTTGCTTCTTGCTTTGGACGTTGTCATCAAACGGATAGTCGACTGGAAGAATTTCGTTGAAGAACACCCGGCCAAGAGTGGTATTGCGGATTTCACCCTTTGCAAACACACGAATTGGGGTCTGTAGGTGGATCACGCCACTGTCATAGGCCATTTCTGCTTCGTACACCGAACTAAACGGCTTCACCGTGTCGCTCTGTGCGCTTGGCTTGTCGTATGTCAGGTAGTAGTTACCTAGCACGACGTCCTGAGCAATCGAAAGCACTGGTGCGCCATCGGCTGGCTTCAGAAGGTTTGCCGTTGCGCTCATGAGCTCACGTGCTTCGCGCTGTGCTTGACGTGAGAGCGGGAGGTGGACTGCCATTTGGTCACCGTCGTAGTCGGCGTTGAAACCGTTTGCGACAAGCGGGTGAAGTTGGATAGCCTTACCTTCAACAAGACGAGGCTGGAAAGCTTGGATAGAAAGACGGTGAAGTGACGGTGCACGGTTCAAAAGAACGTACTTACCTTCAATGACAGCGTCGAGGGCGTCCCATACAACCGCTTCGCCAGCTTCGATAAGACGAGTCGCTGAACGGATGTTATGAGCATGCTCACCACGGATCAACCAGCTAATAACGAACGGCTTAAACAGCTCGAGCGCCATTTGCTTCGGGAGACCACATTCGTTGATCTTTAGCTTTGGACCAACCACAATCACTGAACGTCCAGAGTAGTCGACACGCTTACCAAGAAGGTTTTGACGGAAACGACCCTGCTTGCCCTTGAGCATGTCGCTAATTGACTTCAGGCGGCGGCGTCCACCGGTTGCGTTGACCGCGCGGCCACCACGAGCAGCCGAGTTGTCAACCAAGGCGTCGACCGCTTCTTGAAGCATACGCATTTCGTTACGGCGAATGACTTCAGGAGCGTTGAGTTCGATGAGCTTCTTCAGACGGTTGTTACGGTTGATGACACGACGATACAAGTCGTTAAGGTCAGAGGTCGCAAAACGACCACCGGTCAGTTGCACCATTGGACGAAGGTCCGGAGGAATCACTGGGAGAACAGTAAGCGTCAGGCTACTTGGGTCGATGCCAGCAGCGTGCATACCCTCAAGTACCTTAAGGCGCTTGAGTAGCTTCTTTTCGCGTTGACCCTTTGCACCTTCAACTTCTTCTGAAAGTTCAGCAATAAGCACTTCAAGGTCGATGTCGTCAAGGAGTGCCTTCAGTGCCTGTCCACCCATACCAACCTCAATGAGGTCTTGGTATTCTTCTGGCAGGTTACGGTAATCAACTTCGCTCATAAGTGACTTGTAGGTCAGGCTTTCGAGCTGCGCTTTTTTCACTGTGTAGCTCTCTTCGAGCTCTTCAAGTTCACGGGTTTGTGCTTCAGCTAACGCCTTCACGTCAGCGTTTTCAACTTCCGCTTCTTTCTCGAAACGCATTTTGATTGCCATGCGGCCTGCATCGGTCTCTGCTTCAAGATCAGCAAGCTGCTTGTCGCGGGCTTCTGCGTCTGCCTTGAGGACAACGTAGGTTGCAAAGTAGGCAATGCGCTCAAGGTTGCGGACAGTGATGCCGAGCAGTAGGCTCATGGCACTTGGGGTACCGCGCATAAACCAGATGTGCGCAACTGGCGCAGCAAGATTAATGTGCCCCATGCGTTCGCGGCGAACAATCGCCTTGGTAACGAGGTCACCGTTCTTGTCTACCGCTGCTTCACGGCTACGGACGCCCTTCAGCTTTGAGTCGTGCGGGTTGATGTCTTTTACTGGACCGAAAATACGTTCACAGAAAAGACCATCGCGCTCTGGCTTTTGGGTACGGTAGTTAATAGTTTCCGGCTTAGTAACCTCGCCGTAGCTCCATTTGAGAATGTCGTCTGGGCTAGCGACACTAAGGCGGATGGCATCAAAATCAGCGATGCCGTTGTTCGGGTTCGTAACGACGCGTGACATATTACGCCTCCTCCTTTATTTCTTCTATTTCATCAATATCCTGAATACTCATGCCGTCGGCGTCGGTAATGTCACCAAATTCGTCGGCTTCATCGAGTACTGTTTCGACATCATCGCCAAGGTCAACATCGGCAGCTGGCACAGGTTGGCCGTTAATAACACTGCCAATGACATGCTCTGCGTCGACGATAGCGTCTTCGCTTTCGTCCATCAGGTCGACTCGTAGCCCAAGGCCCTGGAGTTCCTTAACGAGGACGTTAAATGACTCTGGAAGCTTTGGACCAACAATTGGTTCGTCCTTAATGATTGACTCGTAAGCCTTGGCGCGTCCGTACACGTCGTCTGACTTAATAGTAAGCATTTCCTGAAGAGTCGCAGCGGCACCGTAAGCTTCGAGTGCCCATACCTCCATTTCACCAAATCGCTGACCACCGTTTTGCGCCTTACCACCAAGTGGCTGTTGGGTCACCATGGTGTATGGACCGGTTGAACGAGCGTGAATCTTGTCGGATACCATGTGGTGGAGCTTCAGCATGTGCATCACACCAACAGTGGTGCGCTCTTCAAAGGCTTCACCAGTACGACCGTCGAAGAGTTGGCTCTTACCGTCACGGGCAAGGCCAGCTTTTTCGAGTTCGTTTGAGATCGTTTCGTCTGAGACACCGTTAAATGGAGGTGTCGCAACTCGGTAACCGAGTGCACGTGCAGCCATACCAAGGTGGGTTTCAAACAGCTGACCAATATTCATACGGCTCGGGACACCGAGTGGGTTCAAGACCACATCGACTGGCGTACCGTCTTCGAGGAATGGCATGTCTTCTTGTGGCAGAATACGCGCAACAACACCCTTGTTACCGTGGCGACCAGCGAGCTTGTCGCCAACAGAAATCTTTCGGAATTGCGCAACAAAGATTTGGATTTGCATCAGTACACCAGCCTTAAGCTCGTGACCATTTTCGCGGCTAAAGATTTTTACACCAACAACCTTACCGCCACCAGCGTTGTTCATGCGCTGTGAGGTATCGCGAACATCTTTGGCTTTTTCACCGAAGATAGCACGCAGAAGGCGCTCTTCAGAACTGAGCTCTTGCTCACCCTTTGGAGTAATTTTACCAACGAGCACATCACCAGCCTTCACTTCAGAACCAAGTTGAACAATACCGTTCTCGTCAAGGTGGCGAAGCGATTCTTCTGAGACGTTTGGAATGTCACGGGTAACAATTTCTGGACCAAGCTTGGTTTCACGAACTTCAACAGTGTAGTCTTTAATGTTCACGCTAGTGAGTGTGTCATCAGAAACAAGACGCTGCGACAGAACGATGGCGTCGTCCATGTTGTAACCGTTCCATGGCATAAAGGCCACCAAAAGGTCCTTACCAAGGGCAATTTCACCATCGGCAACAGAAGCACCTTCAATCAGAATGTCGCCCTTCTTGACCTTTTGCCCACGCACAACGCAGACTTTTTGGTTAATAGAACGGTCGTCGTTTGATTTAACGAAGTGTACTGGCTCGTATTTCTTAATACCATCTTTGTACTTCACTTCAATAACATCACCGTCGGCACGAACCACTTCGCCGGCATCTTCAGCAACCACGAGTTGGCTAGTGTTGCGTGCAATAACCTCTTCGATACCTGTACCAACTACTGGAGATTCAGGCTGAAGCAGTGGCACTGCTTGCTTCTGCATACTTGCGGCCATCAATGAACGGTCAACACGGTTCTTCTCGACAAATGGCACGAGTGCCGCGGTTGAACCAAGAATTTGCTTGTGTGCAGCATCCATGTACGTCACTTCGTGAGCGTCAACTTGCTCTGGCAGTAGCCCGTTACGTGCCGAGACACGCTCATCGGCAAACGCACCGTCTTTAGTAAGCGTCACGCCTGCGTCAGCGATGACTTCAGTCGCCTCTTGTGAAGCGTCGAGGTACACTACTTCACTGGTTACCTTACCATCCTTCACCTTTAGGTAAGGAGTTTCGATAAACCCGTATTCGTTAACACGAGCATACGACGCAAGGTTGAGCACCAATCCAATGTTGGCACCTTCCGGTGTCTCTACGGTACAAAGTCGACCATAGTGAGTTGGGTGTGCGTCACGGACGTCGAAGCCAGCACGTTCACGAGAAAGACCACCAGGACCCATTGATGAGAGACGGCGCTTGTGAGCGAGCTCGGCAAGTGGGTTGGTTTCGTCCATAAGCTGTGAAAGCTGTGAACTGGCGAAGAATTCGCGCACTGCAGCCACGACTGGGCGAGCGTTAATAAGCTGTGATGGAGTCACTGTTTCGATATCAGACATTGACATGCGGTCCATAGCATTACGCTGCATACGGAGCATACCGACACGGAACTGACGAGCAACAAGTTCACCAACCAGTTTCACACGACGGTTTGACAAGGCGTCAATGTCGTCTGGTGCTTCTTGGGTGTTATTGAGACGAATCACTTCTTTCACGATAGCGATGAGGTCGTTTACCTGGAAAACACGGTTTTCAGTGGTATTAGCAACGTCGAGGCCAAGACGTTGGTTAATTTTGTAGCGACCAACACGAGAGTAGTCGAAACGCTTAAAGTCGAAGAACATGCGCTCGATCATTGAGCGAGCGTTATCAACGGTGGCAAGGTCACCTGGACGGAGACGACGATACACTTCAATGAGTGCTTCGTTGGTGCCACGTGCTGGGTCCTTGTCGAGGGTAGCGTCGAGGTGTTTTATTTCGCCAGTGTCAACATCGGCAAAAAGTTCTTTAATTTCACTGGTTTTGTTGTAGCCAAGGGCGCGGAAAAGAGTCGTCACTGGCAGTTTGCGACGACGGTCGATCTTGACGTAAATTGCACCGTTTGATGCAGTTTCAAACTCGAGCCATGCGCCACGGCCTGGGATAAGCTTGGCGCCGTAGTTATTGCGAGTAGAGGCACGGTCGGCGGTAAAGAATACGCCAGCCGAACGAATAAGTTGAGACACAACGACACGCTCGGTACCGTTAATAATAAACGTACCGCGGTCGGTCATCCAAGGGTAGTCACCAAGGTAGATTTCTTGCTCTTTGACTTCACCGGTGACCTTATTAGTAAGCTCGACAATGGCGTGCAACGGCGCGTCAAAGGTAAGGTTGTTTTCTTTTGCATCGATTTCAGAGTTTTTTGGCTCTTGGAATGCATACTTACCAAAGCGAAGCGCCAGCTTTTGACCGGTGTAATCGTCGATTGGGTTCAGTTCTGCGAAGATTTCGCCAAGACCAGTCTCGACAAATTCCTTCCAGCTATCACGCTGGTGCTGAATCAAGTTTGGTATTTCAAGCGCAGTGTCGTCACTCGTGAAGAACACACGCTTACTGTTCGTACTGTTAGTACTTGCCATAAATAAATGGACCTCTCATTTATAATTGGGGTTTGATATTGGGTTTCTTTGGCGCCGAAGATTCCCTTAACCTCTGTGCGCTGGGTGAGACTGCCACATCTCCCGAACAAATATCCACACTTCTCGCAGGCATAGATAAACAGGGCTACACTACTTCTTAGTGTCCATTATGATAGTTTTTTTAGATTAAATCAAGAGTAACTTCAATAATACAATACCCCCTGCAGGCTGCGGCACCATCGAGTGATGGGCGGCACAGCCTGCAGGGTTGCCCCAGATCTCTTTTGCTTACCGCCTCAGTAGCTCATCAAGCTTCGCCGACCGCGTGACCCGAGCGGCAAGTACTGCCAAGGTAACGACGGCGGCGACCAGGCCGATTGCCAACGGAAACGTCACGAAACGCCATGCTCGCTGCAAGGCGGGCGCGACCTCTTCGGACATCAGAAAGTACAGAAGCGTACCGTAGGCAAAGATGATCTTTAGTGCAAATCGGCCGACCCTTGCGGGCAGCGACCGCGTGGGCGTACTGCCCACGGAACGAACCGAACTGACGGTTGTCGTGCCCATAGTATCTCCTTTGTGGTTGAGAGGCTGGGACAAAATTAACGATACGCCGTACCGGCAGTACTGTCAATGGACCTATTGCTTTTCAATCACTTCGTCAATAATGCCGTACGCCTTGGCTTCTTCGGCGCTCATCCAGTAGTCGCGGTCGCCATCTTTCTCGATTTTTGAAAGTTTTTGACCAGTATTTTTTGCCAAAATTTCATTCAATCGCTGCTTGAGAAACAGTCCTTCACGCAGGGTGATTTCTTGGTCGCTAATTTTACCTTGCGTCCCGCTTGACGGCTGGTGAATCATTATACGGCTATTAGGGAGCGCAGAGCGCTTGCCCTTTGTGCCACTCGAAAGCAGAAATGCGCCCATACTCGCCTGTAGCCCAATACCGATCGTTTGTACGTCAGGTGAAATAAGTTGGATGGTATCGTAAATACCCAGCCCGTCGTAGACGCTACCACCAGGGCTATTAATATATAGCTTGATATCTTTCTTTGGATCTTCGTATGCCAAGTACAGCAGCTGGGCAATGACGATATTCGCCGTATGCTCGTTGACGTCTTCACCTAGAAAAATAATGCGATCTTTCAAAAGACGAGAATAAATATCAAATGCTCGCTCGCCGTCGTGCGACTTCTCGATTACTGTCGGGACTAAATAATTCTTAGGACTACTCATACCTTGCCTCTTTTCTGTCTAGTATTGTAACGCAAAATTAGCACTCGGGTCAAGCGAGTGCTAAAAGTGTTATCTGCAAAATACTGTGTCTAAAAATGGAAAGGGACCCTCGAAAGGGTCCCAGTCCGTTGAGAAGGTCAGCGCGACGCACCGAGCAGTTCGTCCATCTCCTCGTCGGAGGCGAACTGGACACTGCTCGGCTTGCCGGCAGCTGGCGACCGCTTGCGGCCCTTCTGGGCGCGCTTGCTCTGCAGCAGCGACATGACGCCAGCCAGCGCCAGCAGCAGCATCCCCATGACGGCGATGCCGTTGTAGACACCTGCCGAAGCAGAGATGTCGAGCGGAATCGGGTCACCGATGACCTCGTAGGCGCGAGCGCGCCACTCCTGGGCGTAGAAGAAGATGCCGATGACGACCATCGCCACGCCGAACGTGCCGAGGGCGATGTGGTACTTGTGCTGTGCGATCTTCACGACCGTGACGATGAGCGCCACGACGAGGAGAATCGAGATGATGGCCATGATGGTCATAATCGTCTTTCCCCTGTCTCATAGTGCTCGAGCGGCGCTCAAGTGGCTACACTACGAAATCAGGCCAAAAAGCCCACGAGTGACTTCATGGTCTGATTTCGTAATGGAATTCTCAACGAACACTGAACATATCATTCAGTGTTTTCATTATACCATAACCGTCTTAAAAAGTCAATGACCGCACTGCCCGCTACAGAGGGTATCGGTGCTTTCTAGTGACTTTCTGGAGCTTGGTGGCCGTTTGCTGTCAAAAGGAAGCTGATGGTTTTTTCAGTAATGTAGTGGTTGCCGATGTCGCGGCGCACTTCTGGGGTTTCAAACTGCTTCAGAGCGTCAGGGCTATTAGCGTATTGGCGCTTATGTACTTCGACGTGTTCGTCGATTTCGGCGTCGGTCGCATCAATGTTTTCCACTTTTGTCACCTCGGCAAGAACAAGACCAGCCTGCACACGCTTCTCGGCAGTTGGTCGGACTTCTTTTTCGCGCCATTCGTCTTCATCTTTAAAGTTGTTCGCCTCAAGGTAGGTGTGAATGTCGAGCCCGCGGTACATCAGATTTTGCGTAAAGTCTTGCTCGATAGACCGCATTTGATCGGCAACAAGTACTTCAGGGACTGGAACGGTGCTTTTTTCAATAAGCGCTTCGATAAGGGCGTCCTTTAATTTATCGACTGCTTGACGCTCTTTTTGGGTGGTGATTTCGCGTTTGATGTCTGCCTTTAGCTCTGCAACAGTTTTAAAGGGACCTGCTTTGGCGGCAAACGCGTCATCGAGTTTTGGTAATTCAAGCTCAGTAACTTTTTTGAGCGTCGTCGTAAAGACTACCTTTTGGCCGGCGAGGTCTTTTGCGTGGTAGTCTTTCGGGAAAGTCAGTTCGAGGTCGAATGTTTCACCCGCTTTGTGGCCCACGATGCCTTCTTCGAAGCCAGGAATAAACTGGCCAGAACCGAGCTTGAGCGTGTAGTCTGTGCCGGTACCGCCGTCGAAAGCGACGTCGTCTTTTTTACCAATAAAGTCAATGAGTGTTTCGTCGCCTTCTTGCGCCTTACGGTCGACTTCTTTCTTCTCGGCAAAGCCCTGGCGCATGCGCTCGATAGTGTCGTTAACTTCGTCGGCAGAAACAGTTACTTTTTCAGTCTTCACACTGAGTTTTTTGTAGTCACCCAGTTTGACGGCCGGCAGAATATCCACTTCGGCGGTAAACTCGAGGAGGTCACCAGGAACATACTTTTTGACCTCGACCATTGGGCGGTCAAGTGCCTGAATTTTTTCAGCCATGAATGCCTCGGCAACAGCCTTGCTGATAGCATCGTCAAGCAGTTGCTCTTGTACCGCTTGGGGGTCAAGGTGCTTGGCGGCCACACTGGCTGGCACTTTACCCTTACGAAAGCCGGGTACCTTGGCATTTTTGCTTAATTTTACAATAGCAACTTGTTCGGCAGCGGCCAGTTCAGTCGCATCAACAGTAATAGTTAATTGTGCTTTAGTGTCGGATAGGTTTTTTACGGTCGTCTTCATTAGACTTATTATAACAGAGGTAGGAAAAGATGTAAAATAGACTCCTGCTATCGGGCGACACGAAAGCCCGTGCTCACACTAGTCGTTGTGGGTGTCGTCACTAAATCGAGTGCAAATGGTCCAGATCCGGCATTATAGTTCCAATATCCGCCCCTTCGAAATGAACGAAGTGCCGTTTCACTACTATTTGAATATAGGAATCCTATACCATTTGAAGTTGTCCAGCTTATCGCGGCCGCATTGGCATACGATGGACGCGGATCGGGTGAAATACTGCCTATCACAGGCAGGGCGTTCCATTGTCGCCAGTCATACCCGTTACCGCCCGGTTGCCCTGTCGTCACCGTACCACTCGTCCACTCCCAAGCGTTGCCCGAGAAGTCCCATATCACCTCTCCGTTTGATAACGTTAGGGTTCGCCGCTGACTGCCGGAGCTATTCCCCGTGTGGCTATAACCATCCAGATCGTTACTCGATGCGGCAATCAAGCTCGCTGGACTGTTATCGGCATGTCCCCAGTATATATAACCACTCCCTACGCTTCCTCCGCTCCAGTTACTGGCAACACCGATAACATTCTGAGCGATCGTTAGCCACTCTGCTTCCGTGATCAGGTGACAGCCCGTACATGCGCTCGCTGCTTGTGTGAGCGCGTCATTTTGCGTAATAGAAATCCACGGTGTACCCGATGGTTGACTCGTCGCAACACCACCGACGTCCCTTGCTTCATACTTCATGACACAGAAGTCGGCCGTTCCATAAGTCGTACTGCCCGGCACTACAATAAAGCCCGATGGACAACTGAGTGCTAGGCCTCCATTATGACCCGAACAAAGCCCCGGCTGGGGATTCGCCACTGTCTCTGAAATAAAGTAGCTCACGTTTCGAACAGTAACACTTGCACAAAAAACGCGGGGAGTAACATTGTTATCATATGACCATTCGTAGCGTGTCGATGCCGAGTCCACGAATCCCAGACTAGTAATATCCACTGGGTAATTATCCCCATTCTGGATTGCGAATGCCATTGCTTTTGTGTAGATTTGCTTCGCACTCTCTTGTGCAATAGACTGTTTCGCATGATTAGTGACGCCGTTATAAGCGACAACTGTAATTGCCGCAAGAATGGCGATGACGACGATAACAATAAGAAGCTCAACTATCGTAAAGCCGTGAATTCGCTTTGTATCTTTTATATCTCCCACCATTGTCATAACCCTAGTAACTTAAATTTTGGATAATCTCTTGTAGTGTCAGTTTTTCTTCGATCTCAGTTTCAACATTCTTCATAGAATATTCGCCGGTTTCAGTATCGTGAGCGCCGACAAAAATGAGGTACGGAATGTTCTTTTTAACGGCGGTTTTAATTTGCTTGTCTAGCTTGCGACCGGTAATATCGACTTCAATATTAATACCGTTATTTCGTAGCTCTGTCGCAAGTGCAGTTGCGTCATCAAACACCTCACCGATCACGACAATATAAGCGCTTGTTTTCGAGGTATTTTTTGGCAATAAGCCATGTACTTCAAGGAAGTTCTCGATCATCGTGTTGCCAGGTGCCATCCCGACAGCGCTAATTGGCTCGGCGCCAAACAAGCCAACAAGTCCATCGTAACGGCCACCGCCAAACAACGAACGGTTATTATCTGGGTGGGTGTCAAAGGCTTCGAAAACGGTACCGGTGTAATAGTCGAGGCCGCGCATGAGAGTTGCGTCAAAAATAGCGTTTGTAACCCCTGCCTTCCCTAGCCCAGCAAATAGTGCGGCAATCTCATCCAATGCGGCAGATTTTTTTAATTCTTCTGGTAGCGAAGCAATGTCTTTTGTATCAATAACTTGCTTAATTTTTTCTATATCACCAGCCTGGTTTTCCCCAAGTATTAATAAAGCTTGCTCGTCGAAGTCTTGCTCGGTGATTTTACCACGGCGGTCAAAGAGCTTCGTCATTTGCAATGCACCCTCGGCATCAAGCCCTAGGTACTCTGCCATCATAAAGTGAATAAATTTACGGTTATTCACACGGATGACATAATCACCCTTACCCGCACCAAATTCTTTCAAGATTGCATCGGCAATAGTAATAATTTCGATATCAGCAGCGACGGCATCAACACCAAAGATATCAACGTTCAGCTGCCAGAACTCACGCTCGCGACCCCTTTGCGGACGTTCGTAGCGCATAAAGTTAGCAATCGAAAAGAGGCGCGCAGGATACGCAAGCTCTTGTCGGCGTGCGGCAACCATGCGGCTAATAGAAGGAGTCATTTCCGGCCGGATAGCGACCGTGCGACCACCGCGATCGGTAAAGGTATAGGTCTGGTCGTTTACGAGTTCTTGGCCGCTCTTTGCAGCATAGATATCAAGGTTTTCAAGAATTGGCGCACCGTATTCTTCGTAGCCGAAACGCTCCACCACCCGTCGCCACACGTCAAAAATATAATTCTGAATTCGTTTCTCTTCAGGATAGTAGTCGCGGGTACCTTTGTATGGTTGCGGAGAAAGGGCTGTCATAACTTCTCTATTGTCGCATTTTCCCCTATTCGTTGCAAGGTAATTGACAGGGGTTTAGGCAGCTTCTGGACCAGTGCCGTTACTTGTGCCACGATGCTGTCGGCGCGCTGCATCAAAATCGATAACGGGCGGGAGCGGCGGCTCACGAGTAAGGGCTTCGTCGACATAGGCTCCTGTGCGATCAATCGGGGTATGTAAAAAGGTATCTCGGCGTCGTGCTGACGCGGGGCTTGTGGGGACCATTGTCGCCTGCGCCGCCCATGAACCAAGCTTCAGCACGCGCTCTAAGCGATCGAGCGGCACCTCTAAGTCATGGGTTGGATGTGTAATTTCATAGCGAACAGGGATATACCCCGCCTCTTGCTCGTACTGGCCGTAAAATGGGGGCGAAAGTAAGTACCGTGCCGTTGAATCATCAGGAACCAGGCGCAGACCGATACCAACAATGCGACCCGCGTGCCCACCGCTATAAAATGGTTTCATAAATGGTGCCAGCGGAAAGCGGTGCAAACCAGCGTCGGAAACGGACTGCGAGAGCCTGTGGCGATACTGTTCAAAACGCGACTTATTACGACTATAGCCGTCAATCTCATCAGAAGTATCAATAGTAAGTCGCTTCATTGAGTAGAGAAAAAGGTGACGAGGAAACTGCTCCGAGCGACGATACTTTTCGTCCTCTAGTGCCGCTAAGGCTTCATCGAGGACTGGGTCACGCGCAGTAAAGCGCAGCTCCTGCTGCGCCTCAGGGTGATGCTGAGTGCGCTCGATGCTCATACTTCTAGTATGTCATGGGAGTGGCGACGGGTCAACTCGAAGGCACCACCTATAGCGTACTTCCTTTTTCTGGACACTACTGGTGGCGTGGGGCTAGTGCATGTTGCTGCACCCAAGCGTACATAGCAATGCCCGCCGCGACGCCCACATTAATAGACCGCGTTGAACCGAATTGTTCAATCATAATGATTTGAGAAGCAACTTTTAATAATTCCTGCGAAATCCCCGGACCTTCAGCACCAAAAACCAGCACGGCATTGTGCGGAAGATGCGCTGCCCCTAAGGGCACTGCGGTATCAACAATATCAATAGCAATAATTTCCCTAGCTCGCACGTCCATTGCTTTCGCAAACTCGTCGACCGTTTGATGAAACTCAATGTCTAGGTACGTATCGGTTTTCATTGCTCCTCGCTTATTCCATTGTCGCCTGCCAATAATATGCACTCGAGCAACATTAAAAGCGTTAGCACTGCGCACAATGGTGCCCATATTGAAATCTCGCTCCAAATTCTCAATGGCAATCTCTAAGGGAAGGCGATGCCCATGCAGGTCATCACGAATAGCCTCGACAGTCTTTCCTTTGTACTTGTCGAGGACGTTACGCGTATCTTGTTCATGAGCATCCATATAGTGTGTATTGTAACAGGTAGTGATTATAAAAGACGCCCACTCGGCTGAGTGGGTACGTCTGTTTATTATAGCATATTTTGTAGTATTTTACAATTTGGTGCGGATAAGAGGACTTGAACCTCCACGTTCTTGCGAACACTAGCACCTGAAGCTAGCGCGTCTACCAATTCCGCCATATCCGCATACAACCTACTCGCGGCGCGTCTACGCATGTTACGTAATCGCTATATCCGCATAGCAATTACAAATTATAGCACACTTGAGCTGTCGTAAGAGCTACGGAGGGCGGCGACAAGGCTACGCAGTTCAGACTTTTGCTTCACGCCTGGATTAAGGGTGTTAAATGGGTCGAAGATGCGGCGAATTTCTTCGTACAGCTTCGCCTCGCTCTCGTCTAGGAGCGCCCAAGCTGCATTCGCCTTGAGGCGCCCTTCGGCACCGTCGGCAGTAAATGAACCCCCACAACGGTCTACTATAGCCGCATAGTCCGTCAGTAGCTTGAAGAGTTTTTGCTTATCGCCAACGCTCTCGAGTTTCAGGAGCGGAAATACCTCGTAAGTACCCGGCAGTGCATTTTGAATAAGTGGCAATTCAACATGGTGGCGTGAGGCTAAGTCTTGCACAGCACGTTCAAATTCTTCTTGACGGTTCGCTGGTATCGACGCCCCGTCGACCAGTGGCATTGCAATACGGTCGTCACTTGCCCCAAGTTCCAGCGTCTGGCGGATTTCTGTGAGTGGCGTAAAGTCACTCGGGTCGCGCTCGAACGAATCGACGAGGCCGATATTGTTCTTCGTGGTGAGTTTCCGTAGTTTTTTCAACTTCTGGTTCTGCACCCTATCACTAAAATCGTTAAAACGAACGTAAACCGCGGCCCCAATCTGCTCGACCGAGCCTAGGACATTAAATTTCATGCCCGCCTTAGCCGCGCGCCGTAATAACCCACCATCGTAAATAGTCAACTCGACAGGCTGGAGGCCTGCAATTTTATCCACAAGGTCACGTGCGCTTTGTAAAGAACTCACCGCAATTGCTACTTGAATATCATCCTGTGAGAAGAACTCGGTTTTTAAGACTACTTCGGAAATGATACCAAGCGTCCCCTGAGAACCAATAAATAATGGCGTAAGGTTGAGGGAGCCATCTTTGTCACGAACTTCGGCGATTCGCTTATACCCGGTATTATCGCGGGCAGAGTCGTCGGCGAGCCGCTTAATCACCGCTTCGTTTTCTTCAAACAGACCCTCGATTTTTCGGTAAATCTCGCCTTCAAATGTCTGGAGTCCAAGCTTCTTGTTGATTTCCCGCTTGCTCATTTTACCTGTTTCAATAACGTCGCCATTCGCCAAGATGACCTCAAGCTTTTCGATAGAGTCGGCAATCGAGCCATCAATACCAGATGAATCGCTCGCAATTGCCCCTGCTAGGGAAATTTGTCGAAGTCCACGATGCTGACTGCCTTTAATTGCAAGGCCTTGCCACTTCAATGTTGTGGCCAAGGTCGCTAAAGAAGCCCCACCTTGTACGTGCACGAGCTTATCTTTGACCGCTACTTGCAAAATATTATTTAGGTGACGTGTTGTATCGATGACAATACCCTTACCAATCGCGGCACCTGTTGTATCACCACCAAACCCACGTACCGTCACCGAAACAGTATGCCCTTTTTCGGCAAGCTGCCACGTAAAACGAGCAGCCTTGCGAATGTCATTGGTGACGCGTGGAAAAGCAACGACCTCTGGAGTGACCGTCAGCACACTTCCATCGGTTGCGTAAGCTTTACGAATAGACTTGGCACCACTGACCTCACCCAGTAAATGTTCGTTTAAATACGCTGCAATCTTGTTCATTCCCGTCCTTTTTTCTCGTTATTTTTATGATACCACAAGCGCTATACTTTAGGGGTGATTTTATGAATGTTATTTGCTATAATACATGAAGTTAAGCACTACGCGGATGTGGTGGATTACGTAACAAGCGTAGTCACGCATGCGTGCACAGCATAATATGCGGATGTGGTGGAATTGGTAGACACGCTAGCCTTAGGAGCTAGTGCCGCAAGGCGTGAAGGTTCAAGTCCTTTCATCCGCACCAATAAAAACGAGTCTCGTCTGAGACTCTTTTTTATTGCCCACTCTTTCGCTACACATCAACATCGTTCTTACGGTGCTTTGGTAGCCCCACAAAAGCAATAACCGAGCTTGCTGCAATAATGATCGCTGCAATCGTCGCTGCCGTTGAAATACCGCCCATAAAGGCGTTCATTGCCGCATCGGTCACGGTTTGTGCGGCTGGACCAAGCTGCTTGGCAACCTCAAGCGCCACGGCCAGCGAACTTTCGAGGCCATGTTGTATTTGTCCGCCAAATGCACTAGCTGTTTCGCGAATTTGACTTTCGTAAGTTGCACTTAAGATCGCCCCTAGGACAGCCACACCTAGCGCACCACCTAGCTCACGTGTCGTGTCGTTCATCGCTGAACCCATACCAGAGCGGTTACGAGGCACCGACGACATCAGAATGTTTGTGCCGGGGGTCATTGCCGATGAGATACCGAGCATCATAATAATCATTGTCACCGCAAGGTGCCAATAGGTCATGTCTTTTGTCCACGTTGACATAATAACGAAAGCGACAGCCGTTAGTGCAAGACCGACAGCAATGGTCAGGCGAGCGCCAAACTTTTTGACAATACTAGGCACTACGGGTGAAAAGAACATCATAGGCAACATTAATGGAATCGTTAACAGCGATGATTCTAGCGGCGAATAGCCCATGACGAGCTGCATAAGCTGGCTCATCGAAAAGAAAACGCCCGACATCGCCAAGAATACTAACGTCAACGTCAAGCTTGAAACGGCAAAGCCACGATTTTTAAAGAGTGACATATCGAGCATTGGAGATTTCGTTCGCAGCTCCCACAGAACAAACAGCACCATCGCGACAAGCCCACCAATGAGACTCACGAGCACTAATGTATCAGCCATGCCCACTGACGGCGCTTCGGTAATGCCGTACACAAAGCCGAAAATACCAATCGATGAAAAGAGACCGCCAAGCCAGTCGACTGGTGATTCTTTTTCGTCACGTGACTCATGGGCCAGCACTTGATTAGCGACAAACCCAATGACGGCAATAATCGCACTAAAGATAAACAACGAGTGCCACGTATAGTGCTCGAGCAATACACCACTAATGACCGACCCAAACATCATGCCGACACCAGCAACCGCACCCCATACCGCAACGGCGCGAGGCCGCTCCTTGCGAGGGAAGGTATTATTAATAATGGACAGCGTGGTTGGCATGACAAGTGCGCCGCCGATACCCATAACAATACGGGCGATGATAAGCTCGGTACCTGTTTGCGCCAAAAACCCTGCGTACACCGAACCAACGGTAAAAATAGCCAGTCCAATTTGCATGGCCAGTTTACGCCCGTACCGGTCACCTACTGCTCCCGCAATAAAGAGCAGGCTCGCAAAGACTAGTGTATAGACGTTCACGACCCAAGTAAGCTCAAGTTGTGTTAGACCAAGGTCTTTTGACATAAGTGGCAGCGCCATATTAAGGCTGCTGTTCGCAAGCATCACGCCAAGCAGTGTCAAACAGAGCGTTCCTAGAATCCACCAGCGACGGCTGTATGTCTGCGGGTCAATACCCTCTAAGTCTTTCTTCGTTTTTACGTGAGAAACACCTGTTTTAGCAGGTGTTCTTTGAGCGATTTTTTTCTTTAGAAAAGAAAACATAACTTGCCTATTATAGAGATGGCACTAGCTCACGTCAACCAGTAGGGACAAAGAAAAGCTGTACAAAAGAGAAGAGCGCCTAAGCGCCCTCTCTTCGGTACAGCGCGATGGCCGCATTCCCGTAACTACGATTGTCCACCACAACAACTCCTAATCCGGTTGGCACCTCACGTGTACTTATGTACGATAATACCATAAGCCCATTGGGTTTCAATAGCCTAATTAATCGAAACACTGTGGATAACTGCAGGTCGTGGTACGGGGGGTCGGCAAAGATAATATCAAACTGTTCTTCAGTTGTCTCTAACCAGCTCGCAACAGGTGCTTTCACGAGTTTTACCTTATCGCCCGCCTGCAAAGTCTGAATGTTTTTTTCAATAATTTTTTGTGCCACGCGGTCACGATCAACCAATACCGCCGACGTTGCTCCACGACTCACCGCTTCTAAGCCGAGCGAGCCGCTGCCTGCAAACGCGTCGAGTACTGTCGCCCCTTCGATTGTGTCGATGAGCATATTAAAAATAGCGTTCCTAATGCGCTCGCTCATTGGATGCGTACGAGACGTCCCGGACCCTTCGATAGTTCGTCCGCCATACTTACCAGCAATGATTCGTATGTTCATTTCACAATCCCTTGACTGGCCGCATACCACGCCAAGCAGACATTCTTCATAATAAGAGGCGTTAGTTTTTTACGTGCCATGTTGCCGATTCGCACCGACCAACCTTCTTTCGTGTACGCCTCGTACATTCCAAGGTCATCAACTTTCTGTAAAGAGGCAAAAAAATACTGTACGTAGCCATTTTTTTCAATATTTCGTAAGTCAGATGGCTTAATGCCGATATCCTTAAAAGAACTGAGTGTAATTGACGAGGCGATACCCAATTCAAACGACCAGTGGAGGTGAAAAACGCCTTTTGTTCCCCAATACTGCCAGTTCTTCGAAACCATATCGCGCTTGCTCTTACTCGCAATGAGGACCTTGTCACGTTTTGTCTTGCGTTCGGTATGCGGCTTCCCCCAAAGTTCCTCAATTTTCTCTGCCAGAGGGTAATGGTGCGCAGGTGTCAGTCCGTCGGTAATAGCATGCGAAAGCCATGCTGCTTCAAACCCCGCCCGCTCTTCATCTTTCGCTTTTAGTGCTTTAGCGAGATTGTAAAGATGATCAGTAATAATAGTGATAAGCTGGTCGTCGTTTTTGGCGTCTGGCGCAATGTAATGCCACGGCTCATCGTGCGATGGACTCTTACTCTTAATGCCGTCCGGGCCGTTTCGCCCTTCGAAATGTAAGATTGTTTTAATTGAAGGGAAAAACGCCTTACGACCGATATGGTGAATAAGGTGGCGCTTTGCCACTCGGTCAATACGCTGGTGCACGCCGGCGATGTTGCCGGACCTATTGTGAAATGTTGTTCCTGAGTACATGTTCTTTTTTAATTTAATGTCGTCAAGCGCTGATACGTCTGAACCTGACGAGCTAACTGTTCATAGTGTACCAGATTTTCTCCAGAAGTAACGAACCACTGAGCTGCTTTTTGAGCACGTGCGATTAATTTTGTATCGCCGAGTGTTGCAATTTGCAGGTTGAGTGCTCCGTGTTGTGCACGACCGTAAATTTCACCTGGGCCACGTAGGGTAAGGTCGACCTCGGCAAGGTAAAAACCGTCGCTGCTTTTTTCAATTTCTTTGAGGCGCTGAGATGGCTTTTTCGAATCAGTCGGAACAATATAGCAATAGCTCTGGTGTTCGCTTCGCCCAACCCTTCCACGCAGTTGATGTAGCTGGGCGAGACCAAACCTGTCGCCATCTTCAATGAGCATAACGGTAGCATTTGGCACATCGACACCCACTTCGATAACTGTCGTACTGACAAGAATATCTAATTCACCCTTGGAAAATTGCGTCATAACCGCCTCTTTTTCAGCCGAGGCAAGTCGCCCATGCAGCAACCCAATACGTCGATGTTTAAACACTGAACTTTGTAGCCGTTTATACTCTGCTTCGACGCTCTTCAGGTCGTTTTCTGGGTTGTTATCAATAAGGTTGCAAATGACATACGCTTGCCGACCCTTCGCAATTTCAGCGTCGATGAGTGTATAAAGCTGCGGACGACTATTGGGTGACCAGATTTTTGTCATAATATCTTTTCGTCCCACGGGCTTCTCGTTCAAAATAGAAATATCGAGCTCACCATAGACTGTCAAGGCGAGACTACGCGGAATCGGCGTTGCAGTCATCGCCAGCATGTGGGGCATTTTTTGAGATTTCTTGAGTAACTCTTGACGCTGGGCGACCCCAAACCGATGCTGTTCGTCAATGACGACAAAGCCCAATTTATGAAAGGCCACATTGCCCTGAATGAGTGCGTGCGTACCGACAACGACCGCAACATCGCCCCGCGCAATCGCCTCGTATAAGGTTTGACGCGCCTTACCTTTCACACTCCCGGTCAGTAACCCGACCTTCACGCCAAATGGTGCCAAAAGGGCGTCAAGCGTTGCCGCATGCTGACTTGCCAGTATCTCGGTTGGCGCCATCAGCGCCGTTTGAAAGCCCTCGTGTGCAGCCTGGCGCGCTGCTAGACCTGCCACAACTGTCTTACCAGACCCCACATCGCCCTGTATGAGCCGGTTCATAGGCACCGCTTGCTCAAAGTCTTGCAAAATATCCCAGGCAGCTCGACGCTGCGCCCCGGTGAGTGCAAACGGTAGCTCCGATACAAACTGTTTTACGACGGCCTGGTTGAAAGGAATATGCCAGCCTTCAAGCTTGGCATTTTCCTGCTTGTTAAGTTGGCTTGCCAGTAAGAGTTGTAGTAACTCCTCGA
This sequence comes from uncultured Candidatus Saccharibacteria bacterium, assembly GCA_964388795.1. Taxonomy (GTDB): domain Bacteria; phylum Patescibacteriota; class Saccharimonadia; order Saccharimonadales; family Saccharimonadaceae; genus Microsaccharimonas. The sequence continues at coordinate 291,184 of CAYMBV010000002.1, forward strand.
ACGCAAGGCGCTCTTTGGCCTTTTCTACCTGTTCAACCTTTTCAGGAAAGTGCATAGCCATAATAGCATCGCTATACGCAAGCAACTTTTCGCGCTCAACCAGTGCTTTCGGGAGTGTTTCAGGCAACATAGTGATGAGTGGCCGCAGCTCGGTGACGATCTTGCGCACTAAAGCTGTCTTTAGCCCAGCAATGGCTCGGTAAATAGGCAGGATGCGCCCAGTTTGCACAGGCACTTGGTCGGCTTTTTCCGCGCTGGGGTTTGTCAGCTGGTAGCGATTGTAGCTAAACTCAAATTCACCTGAAAAGTAAAACTCACCCTCCCCTTTTAGCTGTGTCGCTCGATATGGCTGATTAAACCAAACTGCTTGAATTTTTCCCGAATCATCAGCTAAGGTCGCGGTAGTGACTTTCATACCCCGACGCACCGGTCGCGTCTCTACCTTTTCACAGCGTGCCTTAAGGGTCACCTTGCCTGGTTGAATATCCGCAATACGCGTGACATGCGAAAAGTCTTCGTACCCACGTGGAAGAAAGTGCAGTAAATCGCCAACCGTCTTTAAACCAGCCGCAGCAAACTGCGCAGCAGCAACAGGGCCAACACCCTTCACCTTCTCCAGTGATGTGACGAGGTTCATACTTTTATTCTAGCGAACAAGAATGAAATTGTTCTTGCCTTTTTTGACAAGTGCCAAAGACTCCACTGGTACATCGGCAGTAATTTTCACACCATCAATAGAAACTGCACCGCCTTCAATCAGCCTTCGGGCTTCACCGTTGCTACTCGCTGCACCGGTTTGAACGAGCGCATCAATGACGGATGTACCTATAGTCGCTGTTGGAATTTCGTGACTGAGCATATCAAGCTCATCGGCACTTAACTCGTGTACCGAGCTACCGCCAAACAGTACAGAGGTCACTTTTTCAACACTTTGTGTTCGCTCTTTACCATGTACTATATTAGTGACTTCCCGAGCAAGGGTTTTTTGCGCCTCACGGCCGCTAGGGTTAGTAGCAACCTGCTCTGCCATTACTTCAATAGCGCTGCGGTCAAGGAGGGTAAAGACTTTTGCATAATCGACAATACCCTCATCATCGGCATTCAGCCAAAATTGATAGAATTGGTAAACACTCGTCTTCTTTTCATCAAGCCATATAGCACCATCTTCTGTTTTGCCAAATTTCTTGCCTGTCGCTCTATTAATAATGAGTGGTGTCGAGTAAACGTGCGCCTCGGCCCCCTCGATACGACGGATCATGTCAACGCCTGTAATCGAATTGCCCCACTGATCGGCACCACAAAGCTGCAGGGTTACCCCGTGCTGGCGGTATAAATGCAGAAAGTCGTAGCCTTGAATGAGCGAGTAGCTAAACTCGGCGTAGCTAATACCTGCGCCGTCCTCACCTAGGCGCGACTGCACAAACTCGCGGCCTAGCATGCCACTCATCGGAACATGCTTCCCTACTGTACGCAGAAACTCTAAATAGTGAATATCCTTAAACCAATCGTAGTTGTCGACCGTCTCGAAAGGTAGACCATTAAATACACGGTCGTACTGCCCTGCGATAGCTGCCTTATTACGAGCAATATCATCGAGAGTTAACAGGGTGCGTTCATCTTTTTTGCCATCGGGGTCGCCGATCATACCCGTTGCACCACCAACCAGCAAATAGGCTTTGTGCCCGGCATTAATAAAGTGTCGCGTCATCATTGCTGCTGCAAGGTTACCAATAGTCATACTGTCGGCAGAAGGGTCAACGCCAAAATAGAAAGAAATCTGACCTTCGTCTAGGGCTTTGATGTCGGGATACGTCGTTTGGTTTACAAAACCGCGCCACGTTAATTCTTCGGATAACGTCATGTCGTTTCTTTCTCTTTAAGTTACTCTTGTCATTATAGCAAAATCGACACACAATCCGAGAGATTTTTCGCATTGTACCTTGTAAATAATGTATAATGGAACAAGTATATTGCTTATGGGAACTATATAAAGGTGAGTAAGAAAAAACCAACTCGAAAGATTAGTCTTTATTCTAATTTGTCGCAGAAACGTTCAACCGCAACGCACAAACGGAAAACGAAAAAAGACGCAGAGGCACGCCGACGTGCCGAATACCTCGCGACGCTTCCAAAACACCCTGTAAAGCGCTTCTTCTACCGCCTCCACCCTAAACGGTTCTGGAGTTATTGGTTCAGTAAGCGTGGGGGTCTCATGGCCCTCAAAGTGGCCGGTATCGGTATTGTCCTTATGGCACTCTTTGTCGGTGGGCTTTTCGCCTACTTCCGTAAAGACCTCGATCAAATTCGCCCTGGTGAAATCGACAAGCGTGTCCAAAGCACCGTCACAACCTACCTTGACCGTAACGGTGAAGTTCTTTGGGAAGACAAGGGTGGCGGCAACTATAAACTGGTCGTTAAAAGCGACGAAATTAGCGATAACCTCAAAAAGGCAACTGTCGCTATTGAAGACCGTGACTTTTTCAAACACAGTGGCGTGAGCATCTCAGGTACTGTTCGCGCTGTCATTAATAACTTTACCGGTGGTAGTACGCAGGGTGGCTCAACACTCACCCAGCAACTCGTCAAGCAGGTATTCTTTGCCGATCAAGCAGGCAACCGAGGCCTGAGTGGTATTCCACGTAAAATTAAAGAACTTATCCTCGCCGTCGAAATCGAACGTATGTACGATAAGGATCAGATTCTCACACTCTACCTCAACGAGTCGCCTTACGGTGGCCCACGAAATGGCGCCGAATCTGGCGCACAGGCGTATTTCCATAAGTCAACCAAAGACCTCACGCTGGCCGAAGCTGCGCTCCTTGCGGCCATACCAAACAACCCAAGCGTTTACGACCCATACAACTTAGCCGGGCACGAAGTACTCATTGCGCGACAACATCATGTCCTCAGTGCGATGCTCGAAGAAAAATTCATTACCCAAGCACAGTACGACGAAGCGATCGCGGTGCCAATTCTTGATAACATTTACCCCGAGACAAGCCAGTACGAAAACATCAAAGCCCCTCACTTTGTACAGATGGTCCGCTCACAGCTCAAAGAAGAGCTAGGAGCAACTACCGTTGGTCGTGGCGGTCTCACAGTAACGACAACCCTAGATCTCCGTATTCAAAACAGGCTTGAAAAGGCCATGAAAGATATGTTCGCTTCACCAGTACCGACGAACGCCGGCTTCTCTAATGGTGCCGCGACCGTCGCAGACTCGCAGACAGGGCAAATTGTTGCCCTTATGGGTAGTCGTGACTTCCAATACGAAGGCTACGGCCAAGACAACGCAGCGATTGCTTACATTCAACCAGGTTCAACTATCAAGCCACTTGTGTACACGCAACTTTTCCAACAAAAGCCTCAAGGGCAGCAGAACTATGGCAGTGGTAGCATTTTAGTTGACGAGCCAATCGACGATATCTACGGCGCGAAGCTGCAAAATGCCGACCGTAAATATAAGGGCTCAATCACTATTCGGTCAAGCCTCGCAAGTTCACGTAACATTCCTGCTGCTAAGGCGATGTACATTTCTGGAGTCAAGCCTACCATCGATGAAATCCATGCAATGGGTGCAACCAGTTACTGTTCGGTTGGTGTCGATCGTCAAGTAGGCCTTGCCTCTTCTATCGGTGGTTGTGGCTTACGGCAAGTCGACCTCATTAATGCCTACACTTCTATCGCACGTGGTGGTGTTTACAAAGACCAATCAACCGTCCTTGAGGTGAAAAACAATGAAGGCGAAGTACTGAAGAAGTGGTCAGACTCTAGCGGCAAACGCATTATCGACCAGCAATCGGCCTACATTGTGAGCGACATCCTCAGCGACGTCAACGCCAGCGCACCGCTTGGCTTCTACGCTGCCAAGAACATTCCTGGCGTTAAGACCGCAACTAAAACCGGTACGTCCGACAAGGACGGCAACGCCAAAGATATCTGGATGATGAGCTACAGTCCAGCCTTAACCATGGGCGTCTGGCTTGGTAACCCGGATACTACCATTCTAAGGCAAGGAACCTCCTCTATCGGTAGCCCTATTGTTGCCTCTGTCATGGAATACGCGCACAAGGAAGTCTATGCCAAAGAAGGTAAGTGGAAGTCTGGTGATTGGTTTAAGCAACCTCAGGGCATTCAGCGAGTTGGCAAAGAGCTATATCCATCATGGTGGAACAAAACCCAAGGGCAATCAAATGACACCTTAACTTTTGACCGGCTTTCAAAAAAGAAAGCAACAAAATGTACTCCACCCGCAGCACGTATTGAGCTGCCAGTTATTAAGGTCACCGACCCTGTCACCAAGAAAGACTCTTACAGCAACGCCCCTGACGGCTACGACGCGAGCGCCGAAGACGACAAGCACAACTGTGATCGTGACGTCAAACCAGGCGTTACCGTCTCGGCGAACAACGCGTCCGGTGAAATTACCGTCGACGTTAGCAGGGGTACCTTCGATCTCACCAGCTCTAGTGTTGTTATAACGGTTGATGGCACCGCCTTAACCGTCACACGCCAAGGTGCCACCTATAAATATAAGGCGACTTATACTGGTGGCGACGACCTCACTGGTCGCGTTGCTGTCACCGTGACAGACAGTGGCTACTATACTGCCAGTGGTGGATACTAACAGCTTCTCCACTTTTCCTCGTCAAAAAAAATACGGCACTTACCTGCCGTATTTTTTATAATGGACCTGTGATAACGAGTTACGAAGAACGGTTCGCTAACTCGATTAAACTATCTTCGGGTGACTTTCGCCTAGGACTACTCCGACGAGGCGTACGCCCTTCTGATGTCGCTTGTTGCTTCTTCACTCCTTTTGGCGGCACTTGCTTTGGTTGTGGACGTGTACGTACCGCAGGCCCCTGCTGTGGTGTGGCTGCATGCTGAGAGTGTCGAGATGAGCGTGGGGCAGGCTGCTGCTTACCAGTAGCCTGTACTAGCTTTGCAAACATCATCTTACCAGCAGCAGTCTGTAAGCCGCGAATAAATTCAATTTCGACTGTTTTACCAATATACTTCTGGGCTTGCTCGACAACAACCATTGTACCGTCACTCAGGTGACCAACCCCCTGATGTTGGTCGTTACCTTTTTGTGTCAGCTCAATCATTGCATGTTCGCCAGGCAGGTAGGCCATGCGAAGCGTCTTGGCAAGCTCGTTGACGTTTAGGACTGTAATGCCCTCTACAACCGCTACCTTATTGAGGTTGTAGTCGATCGTGCACAGCGCACCGCCGTGCTTCTTGGCAAGATGTAGCAATCGGTTATCGACACCTTCTTCGGCGCGCGTACTGTCATTAAAGATCGTCGTCTTTACTAGCTTAATTGACTGTAGTTGCGTAATCACGTCGAGTCCGTGTCGAGCGCGGCTACGCTTTTCGTTATCTGCATTATCGGCCAAAAACTGTAGCTCACCCACGACACTACGCGGAATGTAGAGCGGACGAGTGATAAAACCCGACTCAGCAATAAAGACGATACGTCCATCAATAAGCACCGAGGTGTCAACAAACACAGGTGCGAGGTGGGTGCGAGGGAGAAAACGCCCCGAACGCACTGATAAATACGTGGTTTCGGCTGCAATGACAAGCAGCACAATAATAATAAATAATTCCATAAACTCCTTACTTTTGTAGGTAGTCGATAAGCGCGCCACGAAGGTCGCCTACCGCTGTAATAAATGTGTTTTTCTGCAGTTGCTTTGGCGCCACTGCCCGCTTAAAGCCAAGCTTTTTTGCTTCGGCAATACGCTTCTCTACGCCAACGACCGAGCGTAATTCACCCCCCAGCCCCACTTCGCCAAAAACGACAGTGTCGTCGTCGATACGCCTGCCTGCTGCTGCGCTTGCGATTGCCATACATACCGCCAAATCGGCTGCTTGGTCGCTCAGTTTTAGTCCACCGACGACATTGATGTAAATATCTTTATCTGATAAGTTCAGTTTTGTCCGGCGCTCGAGCACCGCAATGAGTAGATTGAGACGGTTCAAATCAAACCCGCTGGCAGTACGCTTAGGATACCCGAAACTTGTTGGATTGACAAGGGCTTGAATTTCGACAAGCAACGGCCTCGTCCCCTCTAGTGTCGCCAAAACAACTGACCCATCTGCCGACTGACGCTCCGCAAGCAGTGCGGCCGAGGGGTTCTCAACAACACGCAGCCCTTGTTCGTACATCTCAAAAATTGCCGCTTCGCTCGTAGCGCCAAAACGGTTTTTGGCTGCCCTGACGACCTTAAACCCACCGTAGCGGTCACCTTCAAACTGCAACACGACATCAACAAGATGTTCAAGCACTTTCGGCCCTGCAATACTTCCCTCTTTCGTCACATGACCCACGAGAATAACTGCCGACCCTGCCGATTTCGCCGCCCTGATAAGCACGTTGCTACTATTGGTAATCTGGCTCACCGTTCCGGGCGCGCTGGTCATCTCATCAACAGACATTGTTTGAATTGAATCGACAATTACTAGTGAGTACTGGCTCGACTGAATAGTGGCTGCAATATCGTTCACGCTCGTTGAGGCAGCGAAGTCGAGTTTCTCGTTTGTTGCTGCGCCAAGCCGTGAGGCACGCAGAGCCACTTGGTGCGCAGACTCCTCTCCGCTCACATAGAGTACAGGGACACGCTGCGCAATACTCGCCGCCATTTGCAGTAGCAGCGTACTTTTTCCTATGCCCGGCTGCCCAGCTAATAGAGTCACCGACCCTGGCACAATGCCTCCCCCTAGAACAACATCTAGATCAGAGACACCTGTCCCAAGCCTGCCAGTTTCCTTTTCATTTTGAGCCATGCGAATAGATTGCACCGTGAGCTTCTTGCCACTCGCCCCTGCTTTCGCTACCGACGACTGCGCAGCGGTGATAGTAGCAGCCTGTTCGATGAGCGTATTCCATTCGCCACAGTTTTCACACCGGCCTGCCCACTTACTATAACTAGTGCCACACTGCTGGCATACAAATTGAGATCTTACCTTTGCCATTACCTACTTAGTATAGCACCTATACCGATGGGGCTGCTTTGAGTGTATTATAGCTATCCATACTTTGGTTTAAGAGCTGTAGCTGGCCTGTGAGTTTTTGATATTGATTGTAATAATCGTTGTACTTCTCAATATCCAGGTTGACTGCGTCACGCATTGCGTCCAGAGTATTCGTACGCTGCACCAATATTGCCCGTTCGTTATTAAACGCTGCCTGAGAGCTGAACTGGCCGCTACTAGCTCGTTTATTAAAGGTAGCGATGTCTTTTGACAACTGACGCGCATCTTGCTCGTATGAAGCGCTCTGCCCTGAAATCTTCGCACCTAATACCGTCATCTTCTTATAGAGGGCGTTTGCCTGGTCGGTGAGGGTATTATAGAAGCCATTATATCCTTGATGCAGTGCGAGCACCTGGGCACGGTCAAAATATCGGGTGTAATATGCCTCAAGCTCACTCCCCAAATTCGTTACTTCAGTCCCAAGAATAGAATGCAACTCATTCACAAACTGCCCCGGCTCTGTTCGCTGGTAATAGTCCATGCGAGTTTTCAGTTTCGCGTCATCGAGCGAGGCGTAGGCACGTTGCAATAAGTCCCCTATGCGCGACTGTTCAGCCGCATCTGTTCGCCTCCAGGCCGCATGAAGCATCTCGTGTACTGCCGTTACTTCTTTGATACCATCGAGGTTTGTATCGGTCACATCATATATATAGATTCGATCTTCACCTGTATAGCAACCCAAAATTGGGTTACCAACCTCCTGTCGTGGACAGTTCTGGTTAAACTCGGCCGCCTCTAAGACGCTTGGCCTTGTGGCATAAAAGAAAAACCCGCCTTGATCGGTCATTGTGGCGCGATTTTCTATAGCAGCGACCGCAGTTGATGGCTGATACGACCACACCGTCAGCGCATCAGCAACATAGTGGCGATTCGCGAAAATCCAAACCGCACATATAACAATGAGGGCGCTAAACACCAAAGAAACAATAGACCAGCTACGATGACGCTTCGTGCTCGACATTGAGATGTAATTTTCCTTTCGTTGCAGTTGCTTTTAGCACCGTACCTTTATCGTAGGCGCCGTCCAAAATACCTTCGGCAATCTCGTGTTCGAGAATATCCTGCATTGCACGACGAAGCGGACGAGCACCATATTTTTCGTCGTGACCCTCGGTAATAATGAGCTTCTTAGCCGAGGCATTAACAATAAGGTGGATACCTTTTCGCACCAGCCGCTCTTGTAGTTCAGAAAGAAGAGTATCGAATATCTTACCAACTTCTTTACGGGTAAGCGCCCGGAAAGTAACGATTGCATCAAAACGGTTGATTAGCTCAGGGCGCATAAGGCGTTCGAGCGCCTTGCGTGCAGCAAGGGCATTCTCTTGGTGAGCTTGCTCGAGCGTTTTTTCATCTTGTTTCGTTTTGGCGTGAAAACCAAGGCTTGACTCTTGCATCATCTGTTCAGCACCGAGGTTACTGGTGAGAATGATAATCGTGTTTGTAAAGTCTACCGAATGACCTTTGGCGTCTGTGAGCTTTCCGTCCTCGAGAAGTTGAAGCAAAATGTGAAACACTTCACTATTAGCCTTTTCAATCTCATCAAACAACACGACGCTGTACGGTTGGCGTCGCACTTTATCGGTGAGCTGTCCACCGTCATCGTACCCAACGTACCCAGCAGGTGCGCCAAGTAGCCGACTTGTATTGTGGCGTTCGCTAAACTCACTCATATCAATTTTAATCAGTGCGTCTTCGCTCCCGAATACCTCGCGTGCCAATACACGAGCAAGTTCAGTCTTACCCACACCGGTTGGACCCATAAAGACGAACGAACCGATAGGCCGCTTACTACTTGCAACGCCGCTACGGCTCCGCCGAATGGCGCGAGCAACTTTTTCGACAGCTTCGCGCTGACCAATAACGTGCTTTTCAAGATGCGCTTCAAGGTTGCGCAGTAGCTTTGCTTCAGACTTCTGTACCCGTTTTGCTGGAATACCCGTCATTTGTGAAATCGCATGAGCAATATCTTCATCGGTCAGCGTAACGGGTGTTTTCTTCTCGTATTGTTTGCGTGATTCTTCGAGCTTTTCGGTCAGCTGGCTGATGCGCGTCTTGTAAAGCGCAGCCCGCTCATAGTCTTCAGCTACCACCGCTTCTTCCATTTTGTCGTTGAGCGATTTCAGCTGCTTCATATAGTCGCGAACTTTACTTGGCTTATGGCCTGTCTTCACGCGCACTCGTGCCGCCGCCTCATCAATGACGTCAATAGCCTTGTCAGGCATAAAACGTTCACTAACGTACCTGTCAGCCATATAGACGGCATCTTCAATGACTTCATCGTTGATTGCAACGCCATGATGTTTTTCGTAATAACTTTTCAGGCCTTTAAGGATTGCAATTGTGTCTTTCAGCTTTGGCTCCGGAACCACAACCGACTGCAAGCGGCGCTCTAGAGCGGTGTCTTTTTCGATATGCTTGCGATACTCTTCAAGCGTCGTTGCACCGATAAGGCGTACTTTGCCACGGGCCAACGCAGGCTTTAGCATATTGGCTGCATCGAGTGCACCCTCGGCGGCACCGGCACCAACGATCAGGTGAAGTTCGTCAATAAAGACAATGATGTTTTTCTGATCTTCAAGTTCGGCCATAACCTTCTTAAGGCGCTCTTCGAACTCGCCACGATACTTTGTACCAGCAATCATACCTGCAAGGTCGAGTTGAATAATGCGCTTATCGAGTAAATGTTCGGGGACATCTTCACTTGCAATGCGCTGCGCTAACCCTTCGACGATAGCCGTCTTGCCGACACCCGGTTCACCAATAAGCACTGGGTTGTTTTTGGTGCGTCGGCTTAAAATAGTCACTAGGCGTTCTTCTTGGTCTTTGCGGCCAATCACGGGATCGAGTTGCCCAGCTTTTGCCTGTGCGGTGAGGTCAGTACCATAAATGCCCAGCATGCCCTTTTCACGAGCGAGCTTATGAGACCGTTCGGTGGTTTCTTGAAAACTACTAGAAACATCCGAGTTATTTTCAAGATAATCTTCAAGTTCCGCAATAATTTCAGGGATATCAACATTCATATCGCGCAGTAGCACCGCCCCGCGTGCGTTTTTCTGCGAAAGAATACTATATAAAATATGCTCGGTCCCCAGGTAGTCTTGGTGAAACTCCTGCGCGACATCCCAGCTCATCTTTAGAGTCAGTTTGGCTGTCTCGCTCAGGCTTTTTGTCATAATACCAGAAGTAAAGTTTACGCCCGAGGGAGTAATATTGAGTGAAGACTGCGCCCTGTCGAGCGTCACACCGGCATCGGCAAGAATTTTTGCTGCCGATGACGCGCCTTGTGCCATAACCCCTAATAGTAGGTGTTCCGTGCCGATATATGGGCTGCCGTAGCCTTGAGCGATCAATGTCGCGTGATGAAGACTTGTCCGAGCATTGTCGGTTAAGTGCGAGATAAATTCTGCGAAATCATCAGCCATACTTCTATTATCTATCCTCCATTGGGTGAAGCGCAAGCGCGATTTAATAATTCATCTTCGCTTACCCTATCCGCTATTTAGTATAGCAAAAAATTAGCACTCGGGTCAAGCGAGTGCTAATACTATTGTTGCGATTAACTTATTCTTCTGTTGCTTCTTCAACAGCACTAAGAAGACTGTCTTCAATATTCTTGCGTGGCTTGTCTGTCTTCGGCGCAGCTACAGGCGCACTTTGCTCAATATCAAGCTCGTACCCCGTGAGGCGGCTTGCGAGGCGAACATTTTGACCACCACGACCGATTGCGATTGACTGCTGGTCTTCCGAGACAAACACCTTCGCGCGCTTGTCTTTTTCGTCAATTTCAACTTTAACAACTTCTGCTGGACTGAGTGCATTTTTAATAAACTGCTCACTGCTGTCATCAAAGGTGACGATGTCAACTTTTTCCTGATCACCAATCTCATTCATGACCGCCTGTACACGAGTACCGTGACCACCCACGAAAGTACCAACAGGGTCAACACCAGGCACTGAACTAATAACGGCAATTTTTGTTCGGCGACCAGCTTCACGAGCGATTGCTTTAATCTCAACAGCACCCGTTTCAAGCTCTGGTACTTCTTGACGGAATAGGTACTCGACAAAGGCTTCATTGCCACGGCTCAAAATGAGCTGTGGCCCGCGGTTTTCGCGCTCAATATCTTTAATAAAGACCTTGATGCGACTACCGACACTGTAGTACTCGCCCTGAATTTGTTCGCTTTGCGGAATAATACCACTCGCCTTGCCAATTTCCACACGAACAACACGAGGCTCAACACGCTGAACAGTACCGGTCACAACTGTGCCAATTTTGTCTTCGTATTCTTCAAGAACAACTTCACGCTCGGCCTCACGAAGGCGTTGCAATACAACCTGCTTCGCAGTTTGCGCCGCAACACGGCCAAAGCTCACTACTTCATGCGACTCTTCGATAATGTCACCGAGTTCCGCGTCTTTCTTTACTTTCTTTGCATCTTCAAGGCTAATTTCGTGCGCCTCACTGCCAACAGTTTCGACCACCTCACGACCTACGAATACCTTGGCAGTACCGTCGTTGGTGTTAAGCTCTGCGCGGACCTCTTGGTCACGCTCGCCGTTGTCGCGGCGCCATGCAGCAGCAATCGCCTGCTCGATGACAGATAAGACGACGTCTTCAGGTAAGTTCTTTTCTTCAGCAATGGTGCGAACAGCGAGTGTTAACTGCTTGAGATTGAGTTCATCCATTTTCTTTTCCTTTCATTAAAATTGGGCTTTTCTAGTAAAAAATCCGACCTGCCGGCCGGAATGTACTAGCTTCATTATAGTCGTTGCCCTGCGAAAACACAAGTACCTACCCATCGCATGTCTGCAATACCCGGGTCATCGCCTCTTTCTCGGCTACTGTCACCCATAAGGTGTACTTCTTTTTCACGGCAATTTGCCGTGCGACATACTCGCACCGAAATGCTTTGTTTTTTGGGAGCCACGTTGCTGCATTACCGTCACTTTTTTGTTGATTCGCACGCCCATCAACAGCCAATAGCTCGAGCGGATCATTGGCAAGTTGCTGGCGTTTTTCAAAAGAAAGCTGCTGTGCGCCAGTTTGCCAAGCATCCGACAGTGCTACCACATGATCGACCTGTATAAGCGCTGTATTATCACGCTGAAACTGAATTTCTTGACCGGTGTATGGGTCGTGAAGCGTTCCGCTGATTACTCGGCATTCGTCATCAAGGAGGGGGTTCTGAAGGTCGCGGTATAAAATAATATCGCGCGTGCTGCAGCCATTTGTTTTCGCCCACCCGTTCCCAAACTGCTCACGACTATAGCCGGTTTTAGGCGCGCGCCCTTTCACGGGCAGCTCGCTTAGAGTTTCGACTGCAGTGCCACTTGCAGTTGTGTCTTGCATCGCGCCGCTCTGCCCCTGCTGCCTAGCTACAGGTATGTCCGTGTTAATGATCGACGGCATCGCACCCCCAAGCAAGACCAGCACGACTGTTCCAACAATAAACACAATAATTGCTCGTCGCCTTCTCATACTTCTACTATGACAGAACTTTCTTTACTTTTTCTATATTTGGGACTCAATCCTCAGCGCGACGAGTGTTCTAGGCTATACTAGATATATGAACACAGTATCCCGCCTTATCGAGACATTCGTCCCGACACACTACGACCTGTCTATTAAACTTCGCCGTAAAAAGCGTACATTTGACGGTGTCCTAACACTAAAAGGCACCAGCCTAACGAACGCCGGCGAGGTGCGCCTTCACGCTAAAGACCTCGACATCCAGTCGGTCACCGTCGATGGTCACGCCGCCACCTTTACTCCAGACGTTCACGACGAACTGGTTATTTCGCACAAAAACGGTGCGCCTGGTAAACACATTATTGTTATCTCCTACACTGGCACTATTACCGACGACATGAATGGCATCTACCCATGTTACTTTGAAGTCGACGGTAAAAAACAAGAGCTACTAGCCACCCAGTTTGAAAGTCATTATGCACGCCAAGCCTTTCCTTGTATTGACGAACCCGAAGCAAAGGCAACCTTTGCGGTAACGCTCTCTACTGAAAAAGACGTCACCGTGCTTGGAAATATGCCGGTGAAATCACAGACAACCCAAGGGGACTGGCTGGTTACCCGCTTTGAAACCACCCCTCGCATGAGTACCTACCTCGTTGCATGGGTAGTAGGTGACCTGCAAAAGAAAACCGCTACCACAAAAAGTGGTGTTGAGGTTTCTGTTTGGGCGACTAAAGCACACAGTGCAGAAAATCTCGACTTTCCTCTAGAGATTGCGACTCGCACCATTGATTTCTTCGACAGTTACTTTGGTGTTCCGTATCCACTCCCTAAGTCCGACCATGTTGCCCTCCCAGACTTTTCAAGTGGCGCTATGGAAAACTGGGGGCTTATTACCTACCGAGAAATCGCTTTATTGGTTGATCCTCAGAAAACAACACTTTCAGCAAAACAATACGCAGCAACCGTTATCACACACGAGTTGAGCCACCAATGGTTCGGTAATCTTGTCACTATGAAGTGGTGGAATGACCTTTGGCTGAATGAAAGTTTTGCAAACATGATGGAATACGTTGCCGTCGATGGACTCGAGCCGTCATGGAATATCTGGCTCGATTTTGCAACCGCCGAGGTTATTAGCGCTCTTCGCCGTGATAGTCTCGATGGCGTTCAGGCTATTCAAACCGAGGTGAATCACCCTGACGAAATCAATACCATCTTTGACCCTTCTATTGTTTACGCCAAGGGCGGGCGCTTGCTACGTATGCTACAGGCTTACGTTGGTGACGAAGCAATGCGGCAGGGCCTAAAGGCTTACTTCGAAACGCATCGTTACGAGAATACTGCAGCCGACGACCTGTGGGCGGCTCTTGGCGCCGCGTCGGGCAAAGCTATTGCCAGCTTTATGCACTCCTGGATGACCCAACCTGGCTTTCCAGTTGTCAGCGCAACAAAAAACAACGATACTATCACTCTCACGCAGAAGCAATTCTTCATCGGTCCCCACACAGACAAAGGTCGCAGCTGGCCAATCCCTTTGCACGGTGCTTCAGCAGACATTCCCGAAACCCTCCAAGGTGCAGAGCTGTCATTCTCCTACACTGACACAACACCGTTCCGGCTCAACGTCGCTGGTACCGCTCACTACATTACTCATTACGATGGCTCGCTGCTTGCCGACATCGTACAGTCCATGGGTACCCTCTCGGCTGTCGATAAAATCAATTTCCTTCACGAACAACTCCTCCTAGCAAAGGCCGGGCTGCAGTCATACGCGGCAATTATTCCACTCCTTCACGGCTTCAAGGAAGAAACAAATGAGTCTGTATGGAGTATTGTTGCACTAGCAATTAATGAACTGAAGCGTTTTGTCGAGACCGACGAAAAAGCAGAGCGCCAGCTCAAAACACTTGTCGCCGACCTTACCGCCCTACAATATAGCCGCCTCGGCTGGGATGTCATGGCCGGAGAGGACGAAAATGACACAAAGCTCCGCAGCCTTATCATCAGCCTCACGCTCTACGCAGAGACCCTCGACGCTCAAGACGAAGCGAAGCGTCGCTACCAGGCGTCGGCAGTCGAGGACATCGACCCTGAACTACGCAGTGCAATCATGGCACACATGGTGCGTAGCGCTAGTGACGGTTCCGAGTTAATCGACGAGCTCCTTCATACCTATGCAAAGGCAACCAATAGCGAACTTCGTGACGATATTGCCGCGGCCCTCACCGCGACACGCGACGAGGCTGTGATCAAGCGCCTTGCTATGCTACTCAAAGACACTTCGCTTATTCGCCCACAAGACTTTACTCATTGGTTTGTATGGCTTATCCGCAACCGCTATGCTCGCACGTATATGTGGCAGTGGACCCAAGACAATTGGGCATGGATAGTCACAACCTTTAAAAATGACTCTCACTACGATATGCTCCCACGGTATATTGCGTCCGCCCTTATTACTCGCCAGCAGTTTGAAGAGTATCAGGCATTTTTCAGCCCCTTAGAAGCTGAAGTTGCATTATCACGCAATATCTCAATCGGCTACACGGAAATCGAGGGAATGGTTACCTTACAAGAAGTTGACGGCCCAGTGGTTCGCAAGGCACTACTCGATCTCAATTAAATGTATCGTCTTTGTCTGTTTGTGAGTATGGTCATGGTTCATTGCGACGACAGCCAGGCGACTATCACCTGTAAAAACGTGTCGCGTGTTATATAAGTCCGCCCCAAGACGCATTTGATGAAGCTTTTTCGCAGTGATTGCTTCTATGCCACCGCCCTGCTTCTCTGATGAGCGATACTTCACCTCAATAAAATAGCGTACGTGGGCTTTTTCGGCAACGATATCAATCTCACAGTGTTTCGTTTTCCAATTACGCGCCACGACCCGAAACCCCTGCTTCGCGAGCCAGGTTGCGACTATTGCTTCGGCAGCATCACCAATGGCCTTGGTCGAGGCGACAACCTCACCACCCCGAAGCTGTTGAGTAGCGGTCGAAGCAGGCTGCTGCTGACCCGACAAAAGCGCCGCAATAGGAGCAAAGGATTTACGATGAAGAGTGGTCACACCGTAAGTATCGAGTGCCTGCCGATGCTTTGCCGTACCGTAACCAACATGCGCACTGAAGCCGTATTCTGGAAAGCGGCCGTCTTGTTCACTCATAAATGTATCGCGAGCAACCTTGGCAATAATTGAGGCTGCAGAAACGGCTGGAATTAATGCGTCTGCCTTAGGCATGGTCGTCACATACCGTGCTTTTGCTGTACCGTTGAGGAAGTTAATCGTCCCATCAATAATAATTTCATGATAAGGTGTTTTTACTGCCGTGACAGCACGAATGGTGGCTATTTTGAGCGCCTGAGACAAACCAAGTTGGTCTAGTTCCTCGGCATGCACCCAACCTAGCCCCCAACCTAGCGCCTGCTCACGAATTTGCGCATCAAGCACAGCGCGTTTTTTGGCGGTAAGCTTTTTACTGTCTGTCAGCCCCTCCATTGAAAAATGTGACGGTAAAACAACAGCTCCGACAACCAAAGGACCCGCCCATGGTCCGCGCCCAACCTCGTCAATACCCAGTATCATACCTTTATTATAGACGTGAATAATGAAACTATGAGAGAATCTTCGCTAATTCAGGAAATGTTGGCTGAAAAAAGTGATTACGATCAGCGAAGACATGCGAAATTGCGCTCGGTAAATCGTGTTGAAATTTTGCGAGCTCCGTAAATGGTGACACAGGATCGTCTTCACTGTGAAAAAGGTGAATTTCACGCGCACTTTTTTCGAGACCAGTTGCCGAAAGCACCTTAAACGAACCTAGGTCTTCACTCGACTCGTCGTCATAACATGGTGCAATAAGTACAATCTTATCTACTGGTGAGCCAAGGGGGTGAGCGTGAAGATATTTTGCTAAAAACATTGCGCCCAAGCTATAGCCAACCAGTGCAACTTCACCAGTTAAGAACGGTATAATTTTCTCAAACTTTAGCTTCCACTCTTCGTATTGTGCATTCTGCTTGTTCGGAAAATCTGGCACAAGAACGTCAGTGGTAGGTAGCGCGTCGGTTAACCAGTCGCGCCATTTCAGTGTCCGTTTGAGTCGTTCATAGTGCACGACTTCTTCGTGAAGACTTTGCAAGTACGCATCGTAAGAACCGAAACTTGAACCCCCATGAATCACTAGTACCTGCTTCATTATCTTGATTATATCATTAAAGCACCCCGTACTGATGACGGGGTGCTTCTTTTATGCAGAGTAATGAAGGAGACCTTATGCGTCGTTGTGACGAGCTTCAACTTCAGCTTGTTTCGCAGCTAAATCTGCCTCTTCAGCAGCTTTTACTGCAGCCTTTTCTTCGGCAGCAACTTTCGCTTCTTCTTTCAGGCGCGCTTCTTCCGCTTCAGCGTGTGCATCGTGGACGTTGTTTACCCCTTCGCGGTCAAAGTTAACACCCTTAAGACGAGCACCCTTACCGCTACGGTTACGAAGGAATGAAAGATAATTACGACGAACCTTAGAGCGGCGAGTAATTTCAATCTTCTCGACAAGTGGGCTGTGAATTAAGAAACTCTTCTCGACACCAACACCGCTAGCGATCTTGCGAACAGTAATACGGGCAGTGTGTGACTGGGCGCGGTCAACACGAATGACGACACCTTCAAAAACCTGAATACGCTCTTTGCTACCTTCTTTAATTTTCTGGTGAACACGAACGGTGTCACCACTCTTCACGTCAACAACAGCTGCTTTGCGCTGCTGGTCGTTTACTTTCTGGATTAATGCAAAACTCATTATTATTTCCTCTGTTGGTACCAAAGTTACCCTACATCTAGCCACATAGTTGTACTGCTACGGCTCCAGACGTTCGAACCTCGGTGGTTACTATATACAATCAGTGGTTAATTATAGCAGTTTTCGGACATTTTGGGAAGACCCACTTTACGGCCACCCTAAATGACCCTGTTGATCTCTTCGATTGTCGTTTCGCCTCGTAGCGCCGCTAGGACGCCTCGCTGTAGCAGCGTCACCATGCCATTCTCCTGTGCAGTCTTAGCAATGACCTCGGCGTGCACGTCATTCACGTCGCCTCTCAGGAATTTTTGAATTGCCTCGTTAACCACTAGCTGCTCCATAATAACAATGCGTCCGCTATAGCCAAATGGTGATGTTTCGGTTGCGACTGGCCGATACAGCTGAAAATTCTCGAGGTCGGGTTTTTCAACATGACTTGGGAGGTCTTTAAGTACCGTGCGTACCCATTGTTTTGTCGCATCGTCTGGTTCATAGGCCTCTTTACTGTTGTCATCGAGCTTGCGCACCAAGCGTTGCGCGATAACAAGGCGAATTGCTGTACTAAAAATAGGGTTCTGTCCAATCAGGTCAATCATGCGACTAAAGGCGGCTGACGTATCGGTCGCGTGAAAGGTAGACAGCACCAAGTGCCCCGTGATTGACGCCTGGATAGCGGTCTTTGCGGTGTCTGCATCGCGAATCTCACCAACCATCACGACATCAGGGTCAAGCCTAAGGACAGACCTTAGGTGGTCGGCAAAAGTTTGTCCGCCAGTAGTGTCGACGGGCACCTGCGAAATACCGGGAACACTAAATTCGATAGGGTCTTCTAGGGTAATGATTTTTCTATCGGTCGTATTGAGTGCGTTAATCATACTATACAGAGTGGTTGACTTGCCGCTACCGGTTGGACCGACCATAAGGACCATCCCACGCGGGTGGCTCACAATTTCATCAATCTCACGACGCTCTTCGGCACCAATACTCAGTCGTTCAAGGTTCAACATTGACTCGTCGTAGTTGAACAACCGAATAACCGAATCTTGGCCGTACATAGTTGGTACCATTTCTATACGCATGTTCAAAACATGCCGCCCCTCGCCCTCGCCAACCTCTTGCTGCATGTGCCCCGACTGCGGCTCAGTTGCGGCTGTCGATAAACTCGCACGTGAGGCGAGTGCGCTAAGAATGACACGGTAGCGGTCTTGGTCGAGTGTTGCAACTGGGTGAAGCGCGCCGTCGACACGCATACGGATACGGATGCCTTCTCGCTGATTCTCGATGTGAATATCACTTGCGCCAAGCTTATCGGCCTGAGAAATAATGAAGTCAAACACCTCATCGCTTCCGACACTATTCAGCGCCTGGCTGACCTGTTCAATAGTTTCACTGTCGCCATCATTGGCAATTTTAATATCTTCGTAAGTCACCTGCACGGGAGGGTCATACCGGTCCATAAAGACTTTATAGCCACCTTGACTAATAAGGTAGAAGATGACATTTTGCGCCTGTGCGGCATACTTTTCCCGCAGCTCTCCTAGGAGTGATTGTGGAGTCTGGGTGGTAATACCAAACTCCCATGGCTTCGAGTCGCCGCCAGCAACAAGGGGAATGATCCGATTTTTATGCATTTGATCAACAGGCATGACGTCATCGACCAATGCAAGCTGGGTTTGTAATGCACGCGTGTCAAGGTAGGGCAAGCCTAAAATAGCCGCACGCCCCTGCGTACTCTGCTCATCTTGTTCGCGAGCTTGTTGCTGTATCTTGGCTTCGTCCATAAGTGCTGATTACCTTTAGTTCTATGGTAACAAAAAACATAAGCATTTTATAGTAGTAAAGTGCAGATGCTATAATGAACCGGCGTGAGAGAAATTATTATTATTGCTCATAATATTCGTTCAACCCATAACGTAGGGTCTATTTTTCGTACCGCCGAAGGGTTTGGGGTTAAAAGTATCATTCTAAGCGGATACACCCCCTACCCTGCGATGCCCCAAAAAAATAATACCCGAGACACCCGGTTGCCACACATTGTCGACAAGCTTACTGCTCAAATTCACAAAACAGCGCTAGGAGCTGAAATGCTTGTACCGTTTACCTATCAGGAAAACCCCGATATCGAGTCCCTGAAGCGTGATGGTTATAGAATCGTTGGACTCGAGCAGGCCGAGCGCAGTATCACCCTGCCTGCCTACCAAGCAGCCAGCAAGATTGCACTCATCTTGGGTGAAGAGGTACATGGTATCCATCAAGAGCTGCTGCAGCACTGTGAGGATATTATTGAAATTCCCATGACTGGCAAGAAAGAGTCATTTAATGTCAGCGTCGCAACTGGCATCGCTCTTTACCACCTGTGTCTGCTGTAGACCTACTTAAGGACGACGGCGTCTTCGCCTAAAATCTTTACCAGTCGCCCAAGCAATTCATCACTGCCGTCAACGCGAAACGGTAATTTAATCGCCGATTGCTTATCCGGACCAAGGACTAATACTATGTCGCTGAGACCCGGAAACTTACCGCATTCGCTCCTAATTTGCTTTAAAGACTGGTGGTCGTTTGGGTCTTTGACGTGTACATATAGTTTCTTCAAGGTTTCGGCCACGGGGGCACTTCGGCTTGCGCTCAAGCTCGCGCTACTTACCGATGCACTTGCCTGCCCTTTATTTCCCCCGCCATTGCCGCTAAACTGACGACTCGCTCGAGGTGCGCGCGTTGCAGCCACTGGACCGCCCTTAGGCTTGTCCATAATGCGCCCTGTCGATTCGTAGTTACGCAACTCGTCGGCGTCAACAATCTGAATATCATCAGCAATCAGCTTTACGTCACTCGTTAAGTTACCGTCCCGGTCACGCGCTGACGCCTTTCCTGTTGCACGAATAACCGTATCTTGCGTCAGTTTTGCACCAACTTGCTCGTATAGGTTCGGAAACACGATAACTTCAGCCTCACTGGTCTTATCTTCAAGTTTCATGAATGCCATTTTTGTGCCACTTTTCGTCACAATACTCCGAACCGACGATACAAGACCGCCAATAGTGAGTGATTTACCGTCAATATCTTGCGTCATTTCAGCAAGCGGGACGGTTTGCTCGCTAAAGTAGGCATCGTAGTTATCAAGAGGGTGCGAGCTTATATATAGCCCCAGTAGCTCACGCTCCCACATAAGGCGTTCTTGGTCGGTGTGCTTGAGTGGCGCAGGCGTCAAGGAGACAGTTGGTTGAATTGATGCCATTTCCGAAAGACCGCCAAAAAGGTCGGTCTGCCCACTCAAGGCTTCTTTTTGTAGCTTCGAAGCAAATGCTTGAATCGTCTCGAGGTTAAAGAGAAGGTCCGAACGATCGGCCATTTCATCAAAGGCGCCTGTTTTAATAAGTGAGTCCCACGCTTTTTTATTCACCTTTTGTGCGGAAACACGCTTGGCAAAATCTTCGACGCTACTAAACTTGCCGTCTTCACGCGCGCGGAGAATCTCTTCGACAACACCAACACCAACACCCTTCACAGCGGCCATACCAAAGCGAATCTCCTTCTCGCCCGGTACCACCGCAAATTCAACGTACGACTCGTTAACGTCTGGTGAGAGTACTTTGATACCCATGTGCTTACATTCGGTAATTTCAATCGCCAACCGTTCAGTATCATCGGCATCGCTTGTCATCAGTGCGGCCATAAATGCCTCTGGGTAGTGTGCTTTAAGGTACGCAGTCCAGTACGCGATTAACCCGTAACACGCCGCGTGTGACTTGTTGAAACAGTAGGCCGCAAAGTCCTCGAGCTGCTTCCAAAAGACTTCCATATCGGCTTGCTTTGCACCTGAGAGAGTGACCGCACCGTCAATAAACTGGGTCTTCATTTTTGCCATCATTTCGATGTTCTTTTTACCAATTGCCTTACGAAGCGTATCAGCCTCTCCGCCCGTGAAACCAGAGAGTTCGCGTGAAATCTGCATCACCTGCTCTTGATACACCAAAACACCGTAGGTATTTTGCAAGGCATTCTCCATCTTTGGGTGCATATAGGTGATTTCTTTTTCACCATGTTTACGCTTAATAAAGTCGTCAATAAACTGCATCGGCCCTGGGCGGTACAGGGCAACCATTGCGACAATGTCTTCGAAGACGCTCGGCTTCAGCTCGCGAAGATATCGCTTCATCCCAGCCGACTCAAGCTGAAATACGCCGGTTGTATCACCGCGCTGGAATAGCTCAAAGGTCTCTTTGTCGTCGAGAGGGATTTTTGCTAAATCAATTTCCGTCTTAAATACTTTTTTAATAATACGGAGTGCATTATTAATAATGGTGAGGTTTGACAACCCCAAGAAGTCCATCTTTAAAAGCCCTAGATCTTCTACGGCACCCATTGGAAATTGCGTTGCTGGAACTCCCTTTTGAGACATTTCGATAGGAACAAATTTGACAATATCATCAGGGGCGATCACCACGCCAGCCGCGTGAACACCGTGGCTACGAATCGTCCCCTCTAGACGCATTGCAAAGTCGATCACCTGCTTGGCGGTTGGGTTGGTTTCGTATTCATGCTTTAAGTCGACATCGTCAATCACACTCTTAGAGAGCGGGATATGGCGACCCTGTACAGGTTGAGGCACAAGCTTTGCAATGCGGTCACTTTCACCATACGGAACCTGCAGTACGCGGGCAACGTCACGCACAGCAGCACGAGCGGCCATAGTACCAAAAGTAACGATGTTAGCAACACGTTCGGCGCCATACTTGTCACTACAGTATTGAATCACTTCGTTACGGCGCGTGTCCTGAATATCAATATCGACATCTGGCATGCTAATACGGTCTGGGTTAAGGAAACGCTCAAAAAGCAGGTCGTACTTTAATGGGTCAAGCTCAGTAATACGAACAGCGTACGAGACAATCGAACCTGCTGCACTTCCACGGCCAGGTCCAAAAATAATACCACGGTCCTTACCCCAGTTGATGAAGTCTTGAACAATCAAGAAGTACCCGTTGAAGCCCATGCGGTCAATCACACCCAGCTCGTAGTTTGTTCGTTCGAGTACCTCCGGCGGTATATGCTTTTTCGCCTCATCAACGGTCATTTTTTTAGTATCCTCAAATGCGACCCCACCGTACCGCCACGCAAGGCCTTGGAAGACAAGCAAGTCTAAGTACGACTTTTCATCGTAATCATCGGGCGTTGGAAAGGTAGGGATAAGAATTTTTCCTAGCTCCAGCTCTACCTGGCAGCGATCGGCAATGACTTTCGTGTTTGCAACCGCCTCAGGGTGTGTTTTCTGCCACCTGCCAATAATCTCTTTCGGGTCAGTGACGTGCAACTCAAAGTCTTTGAGCGACATGCGCTTTTCATCACTTAAAAATGCACCGGTACCCACACATAAAAGAATTTCATGCGTCTCTTGATCGTCGTGCGTCAGGTAATGCCCGTCGCTGGTGACCACTAGCGGAATGTCCAGCTCTTCCGCTATCTGCTCTAGGTATTTATTAATTTTCACCTGCACGTCCCAGGCTGTCTTCGACTCTAGGTGACCATGGTCTTGGAGCTCTAGGTAGTACCGATCACCAAAGATACCCTTATACCAAGTAGCAATACTTTTTGCCTCTTCGTAGTTGTCCATGCGTAAATTCTCGCCCAGCTCACTACTAGCACACCCCGAAAGAATGATGAGGCCTTCGTTATACTTCTCTAATAGTTCATGGTCAAGACGAGGCTTGTAATACATGCCTTCAAGGTTAGCCTGTGTACTCAGGCGCATGAGATTTTGATACCCTGTGTTATTCATTGCCAGAATAATGAGGTGGTATCGTGCCTTGTCCTTTTGAGGGTCTCTATCAAAACGACTGCGTGCTGCCACGTAAGCCTCCATACCCAAGATAGGCTTAATCCCTTCAGCGTGAGCTGCTTTATAGAACTCAAGCGCGCCCGACATTGTGCCGTGGTCGGTAATAGCAACCGCCTCCATACCCATAGTCTTCACTGTATCTATCAGTGCTGGAATTTTACTCAACCCGTCAAGAAGACTGTGATGCGTATGGTTATGTAGGTGAACATACTGAGACACGTCTAATGCAGCCCCTTTTTGTGGTACGGTTTTCGTTTCTACCCCCATGCTATCTCTAGTATAGCGAACTCCCCTCATACTGTCTGTAGTGAAATATGAAACGCCCCTGAAATGTGGGGCGTTTCATATCTGGATTGAACTTTTTTATTATTTCTGTGCGCGCTTCACAGTATCGACAATATATTGAATGAATTCGCCAAAGCCACCCGGGATATCAGCAAACCAACTTAAGATCCAAGCGATTAATGCAACAACAAGCGTACCGCCAATGACTGTTCCGACGCCAAAAAAAACTCCGCGAAAGAAATTCATCCAAAAAACTTGCGAACGTGAAGAATGAAAATCATAAAATAAATCTTCTAATACTGCCCGACGTGCGCCAAGTTCGTTTTCCTTCTTCACTCTGCGAGCGACTCGTTTTGCGACCACCCCGTAGCCTGCTTACTTTCGCTTTGCAGGTTTTTTATTAAAGCCTTTTTTTGCCCCTTCAACCGCTTGTTCGGTGCGGTCTTTTAGTTCAACGGCTTTATCAACAACATCACCAGCGACGTCTTCCGCCTTGCCCTTTACCTGCTGCGCCTTACGAACAGTCGCATCCTTGGCCTTTTCGGCTTCTGTAACGACGGTGTCTTTTGTTTTGACAGCAACATCTTTAATGTCCTGGCGTGTTTCCTTGCCACTCTTTGGTGCTAACAAGATTCCAGATACAAACCCTGCAACCGCACCAAATACTGCACCTAACGCAACTTTACCTTTTGACATATTATTTACCTTTCTTCTTAGTAAACTTTTTCACATACCGGCCGATCATCTCTGCAATCACCATTGGCGAAGTAAGTCGCGCAACACCAACTACCGCACTATCTATATGCTCGACGGTGTTTTGTGCCGTTCGCGCAATACGACGAATTTCAGCTGTTAATTTAATGAGGTAGATACCTAGAATGATTGCAACGACCAAGAAAATTGCCAAGACACTCGATACAATAATCACCAATATTTCGGCTGCTTGATCCATAGACAGGCTCCTTCTTAATTACTTATTAATTATGTTTGTCTTAAATACTATTATACGCCTGAGTTTGCACTATTGGCAACTTAGTTATTAAGTCGCTGTTGCAAGTACGCCTTCAGTTCGTCGCCATAGTCTTCGCTTTCGAGCGCCATATCAACAACTGCTTGTATATACTTCAGCTGATCACCAGTGTCGTGCCAGACACCGTCAATAAAGTAGCCATAGATTTCACCTTCGGCCGCTAGGTCGTCAATACTGTCTGCAAGGCCAATCTCGCCACCTTTACCTACTTTTTCCTGCTCAAGATAGTGCCAAATATCGGAAGTGAGCAAATAACTACCCACTGATGCAAAAGATGACGGTGTGTTTTCAGCGCCCGGTTTCTCGACCAGCGCCGCTATCTTGAAAAGGCGGTCAGATGTCTGGTCGGCAAGGCTCACCATACCGTACTTATCTGCGTCTTTTTTATCAATTTCAATCAGTGAAATAACTGACTTGCCCGTTTGATTGTATGCTTCCTTGAGCTGCTGTGGCCACGGTGTTTCACTACGGAAAAAGTCATCGGCAAAGAAGACATAAAATGGCTCGTCATCATCAATCAGTTGACGCGCATTCAAAATTGGTCGAGCGTTACCCTTTGGCTCACCTTTCTGACGAACATAGATAAAGTTTGCCATTTCTGCAATACGTTGAATCTCGTCTGCCTTATCATTTTTACCCTTCTCACGAAGTTCGGCCTCTAGCGCGTCGCTGCGGTCGAAATGGTCTTCAATAGCACGCTTTGTACTTCCAGTCACAATAATAATGTCTGTCACGCCGGCTGCAACAGCCTGCTCAACAATCACCTGAATGACCGGACGATCAATAAGAGGGAGCATTTCTTTTGGCATAGCTTTTGTTTGCGGCAAGAACCTCGTTCCAAGACCGGCTGCACAAATAATTGCTTTTGTTGGCTGTTTCATACGTTACACTCCTAACTGTTTACGAATTAATTGTTGCGCCATGGCAGGGTTGGCTTTTCCTTGTGACTTCTTCATAATCTGCCCAACTAAAAAGCCAATCGCTTTCTCTTGTCCGGCTTTTATATCAGCGATCGACTGAGCGCTGGCTGGGTCTGCAAGTACTTCAAGGACAATTGCCTCAATCGCGCCTTCATCACTGACCTGTAATAAGTTTTGAGACTCGGCAATTTCTAGAGGCATCTTGCCGACATACTTGGTGTCGAAGAGGCTCAAGAATACCTGCTTAGCACCAGTTGAACTGACCTTATCGGTGGCGACAAGCTGCGCCAAGCTAAGCAGTCGACGCGGCCCCACCGTTCCGTCACTTAACTTGTCCAGATCCATCTCATTCTCAGGGGTGGACGCAAACAGGTTAAAAATTTTCTTCACAAGGATCGCATACTGCGCTTCGTCAGCTGCTAATTCTTTGAGCACCACTTCCTTGTTGTCCTGTAACGGATAGAGTGCTCCAAGCGTCTCGGCAATAACACGGGTGTTGAGAGTTGCATTAATAACCCCACTATCAAGCCCGAGCACGGCCCAGTTTTGTCGATAGTAAGACGGCAGGAATGGAACCGTCGACTGAATTTCCTCAATCTCATCTTTTGTTAAGACAATTGGGGGAATGTCAGGGTCTGGCATGTACCGGTAGTCTTGAGCGTCTTCCTTGCTACGCTGCGAGCTCGTTCGACCCGTTGCGTCGTCCCAACCACGCGTTTCTTGTACGACCTTTTCACCCTTTTCCAGGATATCGACTTGACGTTCGAATTCGTATTGCGCAGCCCGCTCAACACTTTTAAACGAGTTAAGGTTCTTTACCTCTGCGCGCGTCCCTAGCTCGCTCGCACCTTTTTTTGCGACAGAAATATTCACATCAAAACGCATGTTGCCGTGATACAAATCGCCAAGTGTGACGCCTGCGTAAGTCATAAGCCGGTGCAATTCTGCGGCATACGCCTTAGCCTCAATCGCCGAGTGAATATCCGGCTCAGAGACAATTTCAATTAACGGCGTGCCTGCACGGTTCAGGTCTACCAAGCTATAGTCGCCGTAGTGAGTCAGCTTACCCGCATCCTCTTCAAGGTGAGCGT
Source organism: uncultured Candidatus Saccharibacteria bacterium (assembly GCA_964388795.1). Classification (GTDB taxonomy): domain Bacteria; phylum Patescibacteriota; class Saccharimonadia; order Saccharimonadales; family Saccharimonadaceae; genus Microsaccharimonas. The sequence continues at coordinate 317,656 of CAYMBV010000002.1, forward strand.
GGTGCAGGCGTACGTGAACCATGCCGCCATCCTCTAGGGGTGCATCAACAAAACCGCCTAGAATAATTGGCTGATACATCTGGCTAATCTGGTATCCTTTTGGAAGGTCTGGATAGAAATAGTGCTTACGGTCGAAACGACTCACGGGTGCAATTTCAGCATTTAATGCCTTCCCTGCTTTGACGGCAAGCTCGACCGCCCTACGATTTAAGACGGGCAGCATGCCGGGAAGTCCAAAGTCGATAGGACTAATGGCACTATTGGGGTCTTTATCGCGCGCATCGTTATCAGCACCGCTAAATAGTTTTGTGTCGGTTGCTAGTTGAACATGACACTCAATGCCAATTGTCATTTCATACGTTGCTAGTATTTCTTTTGTCACCATATTAAATTGCCCCCATGTCTTTGAGACCCTGCTTGTACGCCACCAGCGCCTGACGTGTCCGGTCGTAGTCTACCCTGACGTCAGCCTCGTGGGCTAGACGGTTACGTAGTTTATGAGCCGCCCAAACACCATTACCGTTCGTCCACTTACCTTGGCACTGTTTCATTCGTTCAGCCATGGTATTACCTGCAAGTCCACGGTCGCGGAGCGCCTGGTCGAGCAGCTTATCCGCCTCCATAATACAGACGACGTAGGAATTTTCGTCATCGCGTTTCAACCGCGTCTCAATTGACATCCACCGGCTCCGATACTTATCGAGGTCAAGCGCTCGGGGCGATCGGCGTGTCAATGAAATGAAGGTAAAAAGTAACCCTGCAAAAATAAGAATTGCCGAAAAGAAAAAGATAATCGAAAGTGTCTGATCCATAGCTTACGCCTCTCCCTGTCGCGCTAAGGCGAGGAGGGTTGCATCCGACTTGCGCGGGCCGATGAGCTGCACACCCACAGGCAACCCCGACTCTGTTACCCCTGCGGGGACACTGAGGGCTGGAAGTCCAACAAGGCTGGCTGGTGCCGTCATGATATCAGCGAGATACATTTTGATAGGGTCTGCTGTATTTTCTCCCAGCCTAAAGGCAGGCGTTGGCGTGACTGGTCCTACTAATACATCGAAGGTTTCAAAGACTTTATCAAATTCATTGATAAGTAAAGTGCGGGCTTTTTGCGCTTGCATATAGTATGCATCGAAGAAGCCGCTTGAAAGGACGTAGCTTCCGATCAAAATACGCCGCTTATTTTCAGGCATAAACCCACGGTCGCGCGAAAGACCGTACACTTCGCCTAGTGTTTTGGCGCTTTCTACGCGTGTACCGTACCGAATGCCATCATAGCGAGCCAGGTTACTGCTGACTTCCGCAGGCATGACAATGTAATAAATTGCTAGCGCATATTTCAGCAGCGATAAACTCACATCTTCAATGGTGTGGCCCTTAGCTTTCATGGCCTCGATATAGTCTTGCGTACGAGCGCGCACTTCGGCATCAACCCCGTCTGTCATAAACTCTTTTATGACCCCGATTTTTAACGGCCCAGAAAGTGCTTTTGGCTGAAGAAAGTCTGGGACTGTCGTCATATCTTTCGGGTCTTGGCCAGCTAAAATATTCATGACAATTTCAGCATCCTCGGCTGTTGCACTCAAGACACCGACTGTGTCGGTACTGCTCGCCATTGCAACAACACCATACCGACTTACTGTGCCATACGTCGGCTTCACGCCAACAATGCCGTTAAAGCTTGCTGGCTGACGAATTGATCCACCCGTGTCGGTCCCAAGTGCAAACGGCACAATATCCAGTGCTACTGCTACAGCCGAACCGCCGCTACTTCCACCGGCAACGCGGTCTTTATCAAAAGCGTTCTTCGTTGGGCCATACGCAGAGTTTTCGGTACTCCCTCCATGCGCAAAAGCATCGAGGTTAGCCTTGCCCAAGCAAATTGCCCCTTCAGCTTCAAGCTTTTCAATTGCCGTTGCCTGAAGAGGTGCCTTAAATTCTTTTAAGAATTTAGAAGCTGCGGTTGTCGTGTCGCCTACGGTCAGGAAGTTATCTTTAGCGATAAACGGTACGCCTGCGAGCTTGCCGGTTATCTCGCCCCTATCGACTGCGTCAGCACGTTCAAGCGCACGCTCTTCACTTAGACTAAGTAGCGCGTGGAAGTCTTCGTTTTCTCGAGCCTTACTCAGGGCTTTTTCAACAGTTTCGCGAGCCGACACGCCAAGAAAATCTGCAATTCGACTCATACTTATAATACCTTTGGAACTTTTATTTGGTTGTTATCACTCTCAGGTGCTAATGCAAGGAGCGCATCGCGACCGACGCCATAATCATCAATACTATCGTCTCGCCATATATTCTCAAGATCGGTGACCTGATAGGTTGGTTCGACACCAGTCGTATCGAGCTCCGCAAGTTGCTCGATATAACCTAAGATGTTTTCAATATCGGCGCCTAACGCCTCGGCCTCGGCATCATCCAATTGCAAGCTACTTAGCTGCGCAAGATGCTGCACGTCATCGCGGGTGATATGTGTCATATAGGGTTATTATACCACTAAAAACAATAAGCGAGCTTAGAGTTTGGCGCGAATGTCGGCAATCAAATCGCGTAGTTCGGCCGCTTTTTCAAATTCAAGATTCGCACTCGCTAGATCCATCTGCGCCGATAAGTCCTTAATGAGCCCGGCATATTCGTCTTTTGGAATCTTCTTGAGGTCGAGCTTCGGCCTAGCATCATCTTTCTTAGGAATAATCGCACGGAGACCTTCATCTAGCTCTTTGGCAATACTCACCGGTGTAATATTATGCGCTGTATTATAGGCAGTCTGAATAGTGCGGCGACGGTTTGTTTCATCAATAGCCTGCTGCATCGATTTTGTCATAGTATCGGCGTACATCAACACTTTTCCTTCAAGGTGGCGGGCGGCACGACCAATAATTTGAATGAGCGCGCTTGCACTTCGCAGAAAACCTTCTTTATCGGCATCGATAATCGCCACGAGGCTCACTTCAGGTAAGTCTAGCCCTTCACGCAAAAGGTTAATACCCACCAACACATCGTACACCCCTGCCCGCAGGTCACGGAGAATGTCGCCACGCTCCAGCGTATCAACTTCGCTGTGAATGTACGCTGTCTTAATAGCAAGTTCCTGTAAATACGTCGAAAGGTCCTCGGCCATACGTTTCGTCAGTGTTGTCACCAGCACGCGCTGACCTTTAGTCACTCGCTCGCGAATCTCAGCAATTAAATCGTCTATTTGCCCTTCGGTTGGCCGAACGATAATTTCAGGATCAATTAAACCTGTTGGGCGGATAATCTGCTGCGCGGGTTCTGGACTATGTGAGAGTTCGTACTCGGACGGAGTTGCTGAAACATATACCACTTGATGAAGATGCCGATTAAATTCATCAAAAGTAAGTGGCCGGTTATCAAGCGCACTCGGCAGACGGAACCCGTACTCAACGAGCACCTCTTTACGCGCCCTGTCACCGTTATACATGCCTCGAACTTGCGGGAGAGTCATGTGACTTTCGTCGACAAATAGTAAAAAATCATCCGGAAAATAATCGAGTAATGTTGCTGGTTGCTCGCCGGGTTCACGGTTAGTTAAATAGCGACTATAATTTTCGATACCCTTAACGAAACCGGTCTCTTCGAGCATTTCAAGGTCGTACTTGGTGCGTTGTGCCAGGCGCTGCGCCTCAAGAAGCTTATCGTGCTTTTCAAAGAACTCCATGCGTTCGTCAAATTCTTTTTTAATACCTTCAATAGCCCGTTGGACTTTCTGCTTTGGTGTGACGTAGTGACTACTAGGAAAAATGCTAATCTGGTCTGGCTCACCTAAAATTTCACCAGTGAGTGGATCGATGCGAGTAATCCGTTCAACGTCGTCACCAAAGAACTCTATACGGTACGCAACGTCACTCCCCGCAGGGAAGACATCGACAATATCACCTTTGACACGAAACGTGCCGCGGTGAAAATCAATATCGTTTCGTTGGTATTGAATGTCGGTCAAAAGCCGTACGAATTTATCTTGCTGACGACGCTCACCTTTCTGTACCAAAATAGACATGTCGGCATAGTCTTCTGGCGAACCAATGCCATAAATACAACTGACACTCGCAACAATAATGGTATCGCGGCGTGTCAAAAGCGCTGTTGTTGCAGCGTGACGCAAGCGATCGATTTCATCGTTGATTTTACTATCTTTTTCAATGTACGTGTCACTGCTGGCAATATACGCTTCAGGTTGATAATAATCGAAATAGCTCACAAAGTAATGCACTTCGTTATCCGGGAAAAACGCCTTAAACTCACTGTACAGCTGTGCGGCAAGCGTTTTATTGTGCGCCAAAACAAGCGTTGGCGCTTGGCGATTGGCGATAATATTGGCCATTGTAAAAGTTTTACCCGACCCTGTCACACCAAGCAGTGTTTGTTCTTTTTCGCCTTTTTCTAGGCCATCAATAAGCTGGGCGATAGCCGTTGGCTGATCGCCCGTTGGTTGATAAGGAGAAGACAAGACGAAACGTTGGTCCATCTTATCTATTATACGCTTATTTTTTCTCTTTTCGATATGACTCGTTAACGTAATTGATTATATCGTCATAGTTGTCATAGATACGATATAGTTCGGTTTCTTCGTAGTTAATCGTCTGGTACTTGTCGAGCATGACTTCGCGAATCGCCGTATCAAATGGACGCCAGAAATCGCTTCCCACCAATATAACTGGTACTGGATCGATCTTCTTTGTCTGCACCAGTGCAAGAATTTCAAATAATTCGTCAAAGGTACCAAAACCACCCGGGAAATAAATGAAGGCACTTGAGTCGAGGGTCATTGCAACCTTACGCCCAAAGAAGTGCTGGAATTGGAAGTTTTCGGTTGTGTATTGGTTCAGTGCTTGTTCATGTGGTAAAAGGATGTTGAATCCAATAGATTCACCTCCCGCTTCGTATGCCCCGCGGTTCGAGGCTTCCATGACCCCTGCGCCACCGCCTGTAATGACAGCATACCCTTCTCTTGCGAGACGCGCGGCCATATCGTAAGCGCCCATTGTAATGGCGTCGTCTTGCGGTTTACGCGCCGACCCAAAAATGGTGACGGTTTTTTCGTGCTTAGCAAGCACGTCGAATACCTCTTCAAATTCGTCGACAACACTGACTAAGCGACCCTCGGCTTCGTCAATGAGGCGCTGGCGAATAAGGAGGTTTCGCTTTGTTTGGTCTTTTCGTACTTTCGATAACTTGGTTGGCTTTACTTTTGTGATTGGTAGTTTTTCGGGCGCAATCATGTCGTTGTCGAGCTGCTCGAGGACTTGATTAGCTAGGTTTTTAAAACCCATATAGCGAACGAAGATCTCGTTCCATAGACTTTCACGGAAGTGATAAGCGTAACGACCAGCATACGGTTCTTTGTTTGAGTAGGCGAAGCTCACATCAAATAAGTTAAAGGCAACTGGGAAACCGTCGTAGTTCAAGGCAACGTAATCACGGTCTTTCCAGAATTCGAGTTCTGGGTCAAGCTGGAAGAGTAGGTCTTCGGCGCGGCGCCAGTGAAGGTCTTCTGGTTGCACGTGTGGCTCGAAGGCTACTGGTGCAATGCTGTCATCCTTGTGCTTGCCAAGGTAACGCTGAATAACGCGCCAGTGAATGCGCTTACCCACCAACTGGCTACCTGTTCCCGGGTCGGCAATGAGTGTATTGACGACCGTTTCGCCAAAACGAGGCTGCTTGCTTTTTAGCTTAAAGAAAGTCGAGTACAACTTCACTTCGTTCATGTAGTGAAACAGGAGTGGCAGGGTCTTTAAGGCGAGTCCTCGCATTTTGCGCACCTGCATTGGTACAACGACAATGATTCCCATTTCCTTGGTATGGGTGACGTTATGGAGCTTCTTTCGAACAAAGTGTGACGCTAGATCAACATATTTTTCGTGGTTCATTTGCACAATCTGAAGGTCACGCTCTTCGTAATCTCCAGGTGTCACAGACTTAAACAGCTCGTTGTATTCGTTCAGCCAGTCTGCCCCTTCCGAGAAACGTAGCGCTGGATAAATCTCATTAAGATCCTCATTAGCAAACATCGCCTCAATGTCGTCATAGCCTAGCTGCTTCATAAGCTGCTTCGGTGGCATTTGGCGTAGCAGGTCTTTAGCCTTGTCATGCTTGAGGACAAATACCTTGCGGTTGAACTTGACCTTGTTCGCCGCCTCAATCATAAATGGCACAAGGTACTGCACCTCTTCAGAGCGTGCCTCTTCCGCGCCAATAATACGCACGAGGCGCTTAATGTCTTGTTCGACACGACCAAGCAAAGCGTGGTACACCTCTTCGCCAGTTGCAGCTGCAGGGTTTAGACCAAGTGTCCGTAAGTTTTCGTGCGCCTTAGCTGTAATATCACCAATTAATCGCGCATCGGCTCCCGTGCGTCCACTCACTTCTTCGAGTTGACGAATTGACTCGGTAAAGATCGGCTCTTCAGCGTCCAGTAAGTCACTTAAAAGTCTGGCCATAATTAAAACTCCTTTTCGGTGAGCGGCATCTCATGCAGCGTGACACCCCTATGTAATATTCCTTCTTTTGCACCAATACGCTGTACGACTGATGTCGAGTTTGCACTTGCAAAAACAATCGCATCTTTGAGCGATGCACCTTGAGCGTGCTGGCTCAAAAAGCCCGAACCAAACGCATCACCAGCGCCAGTGCGGTCGAGTACTGGCACGTCTTCGTACATACCAGCCTCAACAATTGTCTTGCCGTCGGACGCAACCACTCCGTTGGGGCCATCACTGACAACAACGACGGGCGCAAAGTGCAAGGCATGGCGTACTAGCTCTTCTGAAGTGTGTCCTTCAACGATTTGCGCCGCCTCTTCTTTATTCATCAGTAGCACTTCGACGTGTTCGAGGAGAGCGCGGAGCTTATCAGCCTCTTTCAGTTCGGCCTCGCCTGGGTTAAAGGCAATTTTTACCCCAGCTTGTGAAGCGCGTTCGAAAATAACATCAAGCGCATCCATAGCGCCAGCAAAGGAAGAGACGTAAAGCCAATCAAGACCCTCGAAGTCAACTTGGTTATAATCTTGGATGGTGTGGGAGTTTGCCGCACCACGATACACCAAAATAGTTCGTTCACCGTTATCGGCAAGCAAAATAGTGGAGTACTGCGTCCCAAGACTTTCGTGGTAAATAACTCGATGCGTATCAATACCCTCTTGGTCAAGCTCTTCAAGCACACCGTGCGCTGCGATATCCTTACCTAACTTGCCAATAAAACTACTCTCGATACCTTGACGTGCAAAAGTGACCGCCGCATTTGTTGCGCCACCGCCAGTAGCAAAGTTCACTGTATCGACTGTGATTTTTGCCCCCAATTTAAAGTCCTGGCTAAATTCTTCCATGTACTCATTTGTTCGTGGGTCGAGTTGAGCACGTATCCCTTTACCTGACAAAAAAACATCTTGTGAGGCAGCCCCAAGTGCGCATATTTTAAGCATATACATTATCATACCTCACCTGATATACTAAAGACAAATGTCTAACCTACATAAACTCCACCGACCCTTTAAACAAAGCCCTTGGCTCGACAATCTCAGTCGTGACCTCATCCACTCGGGGCAACTACATAGCTACGTTAACCTTGGTATTCGCGGTGTCACTTCGAACCCAACAATCCTCGAGCGCGCTATCCTCAACAGTTCGCTCTACGACGAACAAATTAAGCGTCTCGCCTACGAAGGGAAAACGACCGAAGAAATTTACTGGCAGCTTGTTATTGACGACATTAAGTCTGCAACTGGCATCCTTCTTCCAGTCTGGAACGAAAGTAACGGAGAAGACGGCTACGTCTCTTTGGAGGTCTCTCCAGAGCTTGCTCACGACACCGAAGCAACGCTTGCCCAAGCACGTCACCTATGGGAAGCTGTTGGGGCAAAAAACCTCATGATCAAAGTCCCTGCAACCGACGAATGTATCCCCGCTATTCACACCCTGCTCGACGAAGGTATCAATGTCAACATCACCCTTATCTTTAGTCTTTCAGACTACGAGAAAATTGCCCAAGCGCATGCCTCAACGCACTTAGTCGATGCCAATAACCACACACGAAGTGTCGCGTCGTTCTTTGTGAGCCGCGTCGACAGCGAGGTCGACCAGCGACTTGAGTCTATTGGCACACCAGAAGCCTTAGCGCTTCGTGGTAAAGCTGCCATTGCACAAGCTCGCCTTGCCTATGATATTTTTCTCGATACCTTTGCAAAGGCGGCCGTCCTACACCCAACCGAGCCATCACTCCAACGCCTCCTCTGGGCATCAACCTCAACGAAAAATCCCGATTACGACGATTTACTGTATGTCACCCAGCTCGTTGCACCCTACACTGTAAATACACTCCCAGAAGACACTATCGAAAAAATCAACGACCATCTTCCGGACACTATCAATAGCCTGTCCCTGCAAGACATCCAGGAAGCGCTCGAGACTATCGAAGCACTCCGTACCGTTGGTATCGACTTTAAAGACGTCAGCAAGACGCTAGAAACCGAAGGTGTGCAAAAGTTCAAAGAATCATTTGCATCACTTTTGGGCGCTATAGAATCAAAGCGAAACTAAGCCACTTCCTCGTAACAAAAGATTCGCTCAATATGAGCGAATCTTTTTTCTCTTCAATAGTATCGTTCTAGTGAATCGCCTTACCAGCAGAACCAAGTGCGTCGATCTTCTCTTCGACCACTGCCTGGACAGCCTGGCGGACGGGTTCCATGATTTTTACCACCGCGTATTGGTCTGGGTTATCTTTCAGCACTTGCTCAAGCCCTGTACGAAAGGCGAAGCGCATATCGCTATTAATATTCACTTTGCTCACCCCAATCTTAGCTGCCTCAGCAAAGTAATGCGCCGGCGTGCCACTTCCGCCATGCAAGCTAATTTGGCAGTCAATGGCATCGCGCACCGCCTGTAGCAACTCTAGGTCAAGCTCTTTTGGTACTGGGTATTTGCCATGCAAATTACCAACTGCCGCCGCAAAGGTATCAATACCCGTCGCATCAACAAAGGCCTTTGCCCCTTCCGGTGTACTGAATGTTTTCTTGATTTCTTCGTAGTCGAAAGCTTCAGTGTGCAGGTTAGATGAACCGCCGAAGTAATGTGGCTCACTTTCAACAAGCGCACCGGTGAACTTTGCGTATTCAACAACTTCTTTTGTGGCGCGAATAATCTCATCATCGGTTGCGTCGTGATCAGCCTGAGAGATATCGATATGAATAAACTCGAAACCGGCGTCGATTGCACGCTTACAAGCTTCTACGTTTGGGCTATGGTCAAGGTTAAGATAAATTTCAATGCCATATTCACGCTTGTAGTTATCTACCATATCGCGAATATTTTCAGCGCCTATTGCCTCGATCTCGTCTTTCGTCACCTCAACCAGCACAGGTGAGTCTTTCTTTTGTGCCGCACGAGCAATTGCGATAAGTGTATCTTGGTTGTCGACATTAAACGCCCCTACAGCAAAGTGCTGCTGACGAGTTCGTTGCATTAAATGACGTGCTCGTAGTGTGTTGTCGCGAATTTCTTCTATTGTTAAGCCCATGATGTCCTCCTAGAACCCTTGTTTGTACTGCGGAACGGTTTTTAGCCACGCTTCAATAGTTACTGCCATTTTTTCTCCGCTCAAGCCGAAGTAGTCGATGAGTTCGTTTGGCGCACCAGACTCGCCAAAACGGTCTTGTATGCCAATGCGCTTTAGTGGAACAGGAAGTTTTTCACTTAATAACTCGGCAATAAGCCCTCCAAAGCCGGCGGCAATTTGCGCTTCTTCGGCAGTGACAACTCGCCCAGTCTTCCGAACGCTTTCGAGAAGCGTTTCTTGATCGAGCGGCTTGATAGTCGGGACATGCACCACTTCGGCATCAATACCTTTTTCCTCGAGTAGCTTTGCCGCAACCAATAGTTGGTAGGTCATCGTGCCTGTTCCAAACAGCGACACATCGGCACCTTGACGCAAAACATAGGCCTGACCAAGCTCGAACGGCGACTCGTTGGTGCTAAAAATTGGTGTCTTCTCACGGGCTAGCCGAATATAGCTTGGCTTGCCATTTTCGGCAATCGCTTTTGTTGCCTTTTCGGCTTCGATACTATCGCCCGGCGCAACAACCACCATGTTTGGTAGTACCCGCATAATCGCAATGTCTTCAAGCATCTGGTGGGTCGCCCCGTCTGGGCCAACGCTTACCCCTGCGTGAGAACCAACAATTTTGACCGGCTGATCATTTAACGCTGCAGTTGTTCGAATTTGCTCCCAGTTACGCCCTGGACTGAACGCTGCATAACTACTTGTAAACGGAATTTTGCCTGCACGCGCCAAGCCACTCGCAACCGTGACAAGATTCTGTTCAGCAACACCAATTTCAATAAACCTCTCGGGGAACGCATCCTTAAAGAAGTGCATCTGGGTACTCTCGGTGAGGTCTGCGCTGAGTGCAACAATGTTTTCGTTATCCTCACCCGCTGCCTTAAGGCCACGACCAAAACCAACACGTGTTGGCTCTTGCGTCATATCATCGTTATACAGTGCGGGGTTTAATGGGTAGCTCATACACCAGCTCCTTCGTGCGTAATCTTGCCGCCAAGCGTACGCAAGTCTTCAAGCGCCTCTTTTGCTTGCTCGGCGTTTGGTGGCATACCGTGCCATTTGTAGTTATATTCCATAAAGTCGACACCCTTGCCTGGAATGGTGTGTGCAATTACGACAGTTGGTCGGTGAGTGATTGCTCGGCCCTGGCTCGCTGCGTCAATAATACTCTCTATGTTGTGGCCGTCAATTTCCAAGACGTGCCAGCCAAATGACTCCCATTTGCCACGGAGGTCTTCGAGCGGCATAACATCCTCGGTTGTCCCATCGATTTGAATGTTGTTTCGGTCGACAAAAGTAATTAGCTGCCCAAGTTTATATTTACCGGCAAACATTGCCGCTTCCCAAATATTACCTTCGTTAAGCTCGCCGTCCCCCATAACTGCATACACAAAGCGGCGCGGGTTTTTATCAAGGTACTGTAAACTATAGGCATAGCCGGCAGCCTGCGAAAGCCCACTCCCAAGTGGCCCGCTTGTATTTTCAAGGCCAGGTAGTTTATCACGTTCTGGATGGCCTTGTAGGCGACTGCCAAATTTACGAAGTGTTTTGAGCTCTTCTTTGTCAAAAAAACCAGCCTCTGCCATTGCCGCATATTGCACCGGTACGCAGTGCCCGTTACTAAGAAAGAAGATGTCGCGGTCAACCCACTCTGGTTCTTCTGGACGAACATTAAGAATACTGAAATACAAAGCTGCAAAAATATCTGCCAACCCCAACGGACCAGCGCTGTGCCCGCTTCCTGCTTCAGTGAGCATAGTAATAATATCCTGACGAATATCATTCGCCTTGCGTTCAATCTGAGAAACCGTTAAATTACCCACCTTAAATAACTCCGTGCTTATTAATTTCTTTCACCAAGTTGTTATATACCTCTATAGGAGAGGTTGCTTCGGCAATAGCACCGCCGACATTCAAGACGTCGACGCCACCCTGTGTTAATGTATAGGCATTCTCGACGTTCACGCCGCCGTCCCAGCCAATCTCTACATCGGGTTTAATTTGCTTCACTAGGCGTACTTTTTCGAGCTGCATCATGCTCGCCACGCCACCGCGCTTACCTAAATCGCCAGAGAAAATCATGACGTGGTCAGCGGCAAGGATAAGGTTCTTCACCGTCAACGGCACTGTTGTCTTAAGCAGTGCGACCCCTGCTTTAATGCCGGCCTGCTTGAGGGCCTCGAGGTGTGGGGTAATATCTTCTTGGGCTTCGGCATGGAGCACTACAAGGTTCGGTTTGAGTTGCAGAAGCTTGCCTAGATGCTCTGACGGCCGCGCAACCATGGCATGGATATCAACTTCCCAACCTTCGGGCCAAAAGAGCTGATTCGCATTCAGCAAGAATGTTGGCGCAAACTCGCCGTCGCTTAAGTCGATGTGTACTCGACGGGCAAATTGACTGATACGTGCAGACTCTGCACGAAGCTGGTCGACAGTCTCTGCCATGATGGTTGGAACAATTTGGCTCATTACCCTAGCTCGTCCAGTTCTGCGTTACGCCGCCTAAAACGAGGTGCGTCGGCAAACTCGGTGTTAAGCCAGGTCTCGATGACACCTTCCCATACCTGCGGGCTGAGGTCGTTAAATACCCGCGCTGGTAAACAGAGAACGTTACTATCGTTATCGTATCGGGTCATTTTTGCCTCGTAGGCATCCCAGATAACACTGGCGCGAATACCCTTGTAGCGGTTTGCTGCCATAGCAACACCCTGTCCACCGCCACATATTAATATACCCCGCGGGTCTTGGCTATCGCTGCCTAAAATTTTTAATGCAACACTCTGTGCGAAGAGTGGAAAATCGTCGTCAGGGTCATACACTTTACCGCCAGCGTCTTCAACATCATACCCGCGTTTTGCAAGGTATGCCATGACGTCTTCCTTCATGTGAAAGCCCTGATGATCCGCACCCAAATAAATCTTCATACTACTCTATAGTATAAGCGGTTTAACCGTTCTGATGCAAGCTCTTTGCGACATCAGCCACAAGTTCAACGAGTCGATTCGAGTATCCCCACTCGTTATCGTACCAAACCATGACTTTGACAAGGTTCCCGCCGACAACTTTTGTCAGCAGAAGATCAACAACACCCGAATAGCTACTGCCGATATAGTCACGACTGACGAGCGGTTCGTCACTGACACCAAGAATACCTTGGTAGTAAGGCTCTTGTGCTGCTTTCTTGAAGACATTGTTTAGCTCTTCGACCGTCACGTCACGTTCAAGTAGTGCCGTCACGTCGCTTAAAGATACCACAGGGGTAGGGACACGAATACTCAGGCCGTCAAATTTATCTTTCAGCTGAGGGAGTGTTTTCGTGACTGCGATTGCCGCCCCAGTTGTCGTGGGGACGATGTTTTCAGCGGCATTGCGGCCTTCACGAAGGTCTTTTGCTGGTGCGTCTTGGAGCATTTGACTTGCTGTGTAGCTATGTACTGTTGTGAGTAATGATTTCTGGACACCAAATTCGGCGTCAAGAACGGCCATAACGGCGCCAAGCGAGTTAGTCGTACAGCTTGCATTACTCATGACGTGGCTTGCACCCTCGATTTCGTCCTCGTTCGCTCCCAGAACGATAGTGTCGACACCGTCACTCTTGGTTGGCCCACTAATGACGACCCGCTTTGCACCAGCTTTAATATGCAGCTCGGCACTTTCTTTATCGGTAAAACGGCCTGTCGACTCGATAACCATTTCAACACCAAGATCGCCCCATGGCAAAGCTGCTGGGTCTTTTTCGGCAATTACCTTAATATGCTCGCCATTCACAATGATACCGGTGTCATCGTAGGAAACGTCGTGCTTATACGTACCGTAGTTACTGTCGTGCTTTAAAAGATACGCGAGTGTCTTGGTATCGGTCAGGTCGTTTACCGCAACCACATCAAGATCGCTACGGTCGAACGCTAATTTAAACGCGTTGCGACCAATACGGCCAAAGCCGTTAATACCAATTTTCGTTTTTGCCATATGCCCCCATTTCCTTATTGCTTATGCATAACTGCTTTTAGTATATAGCTTTTTATAAAATCTCGTCAAAAAATGTAATGGGGGCTGGCGCGTTTATAGCGCCAGCCCCTTGTGACCCGCCCCTTACAGCCAGGTCATAGGCAATATTCCCTTCGTCGTTGAATAGGAAGCTCTGGAGCCGGAGGCAACCGGGCCGTCCGGCCCCAGAGGTATTGCACACGCGGTGATACGACAATCATCCAAGGGTAGTGCTCGTGCGTCGCTGCACGGCTCAGTGCTCAGAAGATTTTCGTAGCTCTTAGCGTCATACGTCGAGCCTTGCAGGCCCCGATCGACAACATTCCGCTTACAAGGTAGCTTACTCGCCCTCGATAATTATGTCAACAAACGTTATACTGAAAGACATGAAAAAAGGTGAACTACTAGAGCAGGCGACGTCACTCTACGAGGAGGATGATATCCTCGAATTAACGCACGCTATTGACATAGCGACCGAAGCCCATAAAGGCCAGAAGCGTAAAAGTGGTGAATCTTACATTATTCACCCGCTCGCCGTCGCTAGTACACTGGTTGAGTGGGGTATGGATATCGACACCGTCCTCGCGGGTGTGCTACACGATACAGTTGAGGATACCGATATCTCTTTAGAAAAGATCGAGTCTTTATTTGGCAAAGATGTCGCTCTTCTTGTCGACGGTGTAACAAAAGTTTCTCAGGCACGCTCTGGCATGCAAGACCTTGCCGAGTACCTTCCCCAGACAAAGGATAACTTATCAAAACTGCTTATCGCCATTGGTCAAGACGTTCGCGTCATTATTATTAAACTCGCCGACCGACTACACAACCTCCAAACCCTGCAGCACATGCCGCGCGCCAAACAAATCAAAATCGCTCGCGAAAGCCTCGAAGTGTTTGGCCCTATGGCCGACCGCCTCGGTATGGGCCGCGTGCGCATGCAAATTGAAGAAATCGCTTTTAGCTACCTTTCGCCTGGTGAATTCAAAAAGCTACAAAACCTTATGCGCAAGCGCCTTGGAAAAAGCACTCGCAAACTTGGTATCGTGCGCGAAGAAGTCAACCGTACACTGAATGCCCAAAATATTACCCACGAAATTAATGGTCGTGTGAAAAGTATCTATAGCCTGCACAAAAAACTCGCTAAAGTAGATGGCAACATTGATGACATTTACGACCTTATGGCACTCCGAATTATTGTTGAAACAAAAGAAGATTGCTACCGCGTACTTGGCATCCTCCATGCCCTCTACCAGCCAATGATCACGCGCATCAAGGACTACATTTCCGTTCCTAAGCCCAACGGGTATCAAAGTCTCCACACGACAGTACTCACTCCTGCAAAACAGATTGTTGAATTTCAAATACGTACTTACGAAATGCACGATTATGCCGAGCGTGGACTGGCCGCGAGTTTTCATTACCACGAGCAAAAAGGGTCCAAGGAATACAAGCGTAGCAAAAAGAGCGCCGTTCTGCCTGCAAACATGCAGTGGATCACTCAGCTCCAGGAAATTGCCACAAAGCTTCGTAGCGGCGAAGACATATCACAAGATCAACTGACGATCGATTTGTTTGGTGACCGTATTTTCGTGTATTCACCAATGGGCGATATTTATAACCTCCCAGAGGGTGCTTACCCGCTTGACTTCGCCTACCTCGTACACAGTGACATTGGTAAACATGCCTACAGCTTTAAGGTGAACGGCACCATCCACGCTTTTGATAAACCCCTACAGAATGGTGATGTTGTCGAAGTGGTGACCCGTAAAACATCAGCCCCAAAGCAAACCTGGCTTGAACTCGTAAAAACGACGCACGCTCGCACGAAGCTACGTGCACAATTACGAAAAAATGGTGCCATCGAAGGTATTAGTCACGCTGCCGGAATTATTCGCGAAAAAACCAAGTTGCGCAAAAAACGTTCGCACACAGCTGGGGAACCAGAGTAGTCAGGGGTACAAAAAAGGCGGCGCTCTGTAGAGGCGCCGCCTTATTTCGCTAAGCTCACAGCCTCGCTTAACGCTTATTCCAGCGTTCAATTGATTCGTGAATAATACGCTTTGCTTCGTCGATATCACCGAAGCCCTTCACTACTGTACTGCCTGGCTTTTTTAGGTCTTTGTAGTGCGTAAAGTGGTGTTCAATTTGCGCCAAAAGCTGTTTCGGCAAATCATCGAGTGTGGTGACAGCATTACCTGTGTGGCGGTCGTCTGCCGGCACAACGATAACCTTATCGTCAATCTCGCCGTCATCTTCAAACTTCATAACACCAATGACTTTTGCTTCCAAGAAGACACCTGTTGGCAGTGGTTCGTGAGTAATGGCTAGTACGTCAAGCTCGTCGCCATCTTCATCGAGTGTTTGTGGGATAAAACCATAGTTGGTTGGTTTTGCAAAAATAGCTGGTTCAACTCGATCAAGCTGAAAGGCAGCCAGTTCACGGTTCCATTCAACCTTATGAGAGCTTCCCGCAGGGATCTCAATCACAACATTGACAACACCGCCGTCAACATCACCAGGTTGCAGTACTTTATTAAAATCTGGCACAAACATTCTCCTTTTTTTCTTCTAACTAGTGTTATTTTATCAGTTTTCCGCCATCACGTATACATAGGCTAGGGGCGTCCTATATAATGACAAGGTGCAACTGACTCTTCCATTTGATTATATTCACAATGCCGCTACTGCCATCAAACAGGCAAAAAGTCGCGTCTATTTACTGTCTATGGTCATTGCCGATCACCCAAATACTCACGAACTTATTCGCGAACTTGAAGCCGCAGCGCTCCGTGGCGTCGAGGTTGTTGTTATGGCAGATGTTTTTACTTTTGGCGAAGTGTCGGGCGGCTTCCTACCTATTCGCTACTACAGCAAGGGTGCGCGCGATACTAACCGCATGGTCCGCAAGCTGAAGCAAACTGGCGTAAAATTTACCTGGCTTGGGCGTGGCCGATCTACCCTTTTTAGTGGACGGACACACAACAAGTGGTGTGTCGTTGACAATGAGGTATTTAGTTTCGGCGGTGTCAACATTTATGAAGGTGGTATTACCAACGTCGACTACATGTTTCACACCACAGACACAAAACTTGCCGATCGACTTATCGAAGAGCAAAAACGTATTCAGCGCGCCGAGCAGCGCATCAGCAACTTTTCAAGCGTTACCTACGAACACGGCGACCTGACTGTGATGTTTGATGGAGGCATTATTGGGCAATCGGTCATTTACCGCCGCGCCTGTGAGCTCGCCGAGCAAGCAGCTTCTATCGTCTTTGTTTCACAGTACTGCCCAACGGGTAAGCTGGCCCGTATTCTGAAAAGGCGACAAAGCAACCTTTACTTCAACCGCCTCCAGCAAGCGACCGGACTGAATCGTTTTGTGATTGGGGTAAGTCAACTGTTGAGTGGGCTAAAAACTCTTTACACAAAAGACATCTATCTTCATGCAAAATTTATCATCTTTACTATGAAAGACGGCACGAAAACCGCCATTACTGGCTCACACAACTTTGCCTATAGCGGGGTTCTTCTTGGTACCCGCGAAGTCGCTCTTGAAACGCAAGACCCGACAATTATCACTCAGCTCGAGACTTTCCTCAAGAATGAAGTGATTGGCAAGCAGTAGACTATTGCTTGTCGAATGCGTCAAGATATTCGCGAATTGACAAGGCGGCACTCGCCCCTTCGCCTACGGCGCTAGCGATTTGCATAGTTGCGCCACTGCGTACGTCACCGCTCGCAAAAATACCCGCCACTGACGTCTGTAGATGTGCGTCGGTTTTTACCAAACCAATTTCATCTAACTCAACACCGCTTCCCTCAAGGAAGGCCGTGTTCGGAAGTAGCCCAACAAAGACAAAGATACCGTCTGCCTTTAGCTCTGTCTGCTGGCCGTCTTTTGTGACCTTTGCGCCCGCTGCGCGACCGTCTTCGATGATAATCTCGTCAGTGGTTGTTTGTAGATGAACAGTTACCTTGCCTTCATCTATGTACTTCTGCAGGTCGTCCTGCAGGACTTCACTGGCTTTCACCGTACTACGAACCAGTAGGTCGATGTGCGTTGCGTACCGCGTCAGGAAAATCGTCTCTTGCAGTGCAGAGTTACCACCACCGACAACTATAAGTTTCTTGTCACGATAAAACGCGCCGTCACAGGTTGCGCAGTAGTGAACCCCTCGGCCATAAAGCTCCATTTCGCCAGGGACACCCAACTTTTTATAGTCACTGCCCGTCGCAATCAGAACGGTTTTTGCCATAACATCTTGGCCATCAACGGTCACGATTTTGTACTTACCTTCACTGCGCACTGCAGACACATCACCAAAATCAATATGCGCCCCAAACCGTTCAGCCTGTTTTTCAAGGTATCCGGCCAGTGTCATGCCCTCAACACCCTCGGGGAACCCTGGGTAATTATCGACTTTGTCGGTAATTGCGGCCATACCACCTATTGTCGCTTTTTCATAAAGAACCGTATCAATATTTTCACGGGTTGTATAAATTGCCGCTGCGAGCGCGCTGGGGCCAGCGCCAATCATAATAGTGTCGCGTATTGTTTTATCGTCCATAAAGCCTCTGGTATAGATTAAGTAATTCTTCTGATGGTTGCGGTGCATTGCTCATTTCTGCTGCAGGAATAACAAGCAAGATGAACTTTAGTGGCGTATTTGGTGGAATACCGGTCGCACTTTTGTCTTGCTCGCCATAAGCCATGCTTGCCGGAATCGTCAGTTCGCGAATACCACCCTCTTTCATACCGATAACACCCTCAGTCCAACCCTCGATGACGCCACCCGGGTAAGCATTAAAGGCGTCTTTCAGCCCATCACCCGCTTCGTTAAATGAGCTGTCAAAAATTTTACCCGATGGGTTCCAGCCAATATAGTAGGCATAGAATGACGAGCTGGCCGTCAGCTCCTGGCCAGTGCCCTGAGTAATATCTTTTTGTACCAACTTCTTGACACTTGCTTTGTCGAAACTCGCCACTCGCGACTTCTGCTTGTCAAGCTGTGCAAAGTACTTCTCGCCAACCTTCTTCTTGTAATCTGCGGTTTCCGTCTGATATTGCGCCGCAAGTTCTTGGTATCTTGTTTGCTCTTTTTGGCTATTGGCATTTGCAATCACAATAATCGCAAAAGACCCAATTGTCCCCACCGCCATTAAAACGGCGATCGCCCAAATACCAATTCGTTGTCCTTTTGTTGTTGACATTATATTACCTCTCCTTCGGTCGCCGCGATGACAGCGTCAGTCACTTCTGCCATTATACCGTTCACTTCATCTGTAGTCATTGTTTTGTCGTATGACGTCAACTGAATACGGATGGTCACATTCTTGATTGTTTTGTCGTCGCCTTGATAGATATCGAGCGGCGAGAGGGTGTAAAGTAAGTGACTTGCCTGTAGTGCAGTGTGCGCAGCGTCGACGATACGCGCATAAGAAACCTCGCTTGCCACCTGGAAACAGATGTCTCTTTCGGTGCCTGGGTATTTGCTTAACGGACGATAGGGTTGCGTCACACTTGCAGATGCGTCGAGCAGTGACTCGAGGTTAATCTCGAAACCAGCTGTGTATTCTGGAAGCTTAAATGCTTTCTGTACAGATTTCTTGTACTCACCGAGTACACCGAGCACTTTACCCGATACCGAATCGACTACTTGTGCGCTACGCTTTGGCTCAAACATACAGGTGAGTGGCGACACGTCGCCTAGCGGTTGGTACACAAGCTTATCGACAACGCCCAAAAGAGCATACTCGAGATGAGCCTTAGCTGCGTAATACGCACTGCCCTCACCCTTCACGTTTGCAAGTACAAGCGCAAGCTGACTTGCCTCAACTGGAACATTTTCAGCGTTCAGGCCTGCGTGTTTATTGTGTACCTTATTTGCCTCAAAGAGCGCAAACGAATCGTACCCAGCCTTGCTATTAGGATGTACCGCCTGTAGTAAGCTTGGGGTAAGACTGAGCCTGTAGTACTGGAGGTCCGGACTAAGGCTATTGGTAATTCGATACGCATCGGCAGGTTGCTGGCCGGCTTTTTTGAGCAAATCACTATGTACGAAGCTGTAAGTGAGCACTTCGTTTGCTCCAGATCGTACAAGTTGCTTACGAACCTTTGTACGCAATACGTCGAACTGGTGGGGGCGCACCGCTGTGAAATCTCGGCGAGGGACGGTCAGGTTTATTGTGTCGAAACCGGCCAATCGGCCAACTTCTTCGATGATATCTTCTGGAATATGAATATCTTCCCTCCAGTACGGCACAGTCACACGAGCGGTCAGGTCGTGGAACTCAATGCTAAACCCGACATTCTCTAAAAGACCGACAATATCTTCAGCCGCGAACTGCGTACCTAAAACACCATTAACGTGCTGTTCGCTGACTTCAACAATAACTGGCGCACGCTTGCCAGGGTAATCTTCAACCACAGGACTGGCCGCGTGGCTGCCAACATACTGGGCAAGTTGCCGCACCGCCTCAGCCGCAACTGGTGTCCCGAGTGGCGCGGGAATCCCCTTCGTGAATCGGGTCACTGCTTCCGAAAAAATGCCGTGTCGCATTTGGCTAGAGCGCATGTGGTAGAGGTCGAATGTTGCAATTTCCAGTACAACCGACTTCGTTGTTTCGTCGACCTTTGTACTTGCGCCGCCCATAATGCCAGCGAGACCAACCGCAGTCTCACCTGCCGCAATGACAATATCGCTCTCGTCGAGAGTAATTTCTTTACCATCTAGAAGAATAAGTTTCTCTTCGGGATGAGCGAGGCGAACGTTGATAGAAAAATCATCACCAGCGACCTGCTTGAGCTTGTCGTAGTCGTAGGTATGTGTTGGCTGACCCGTCAGGAGCATTAGATAATTAGAAACATCAACTGCAGCATTAATTGGGCGAATACCGCTCCTTGCAAGATAGGTTTGCATCAGTACCGGAGAGTGTGATTGCTCATTTAAGTCAGATAAAACAATCGCCTGAAAACGGTCAGAAAGCCCAGGGTCTTTAATTGTGACGGTCGGCGCAGCGAGACTTGCATCGTGTTCAATAGTAGACGTCAGATCGCCCAGCCAACTAGGAGTCGTAAACGCCTTACCCTGAATACCCGCAACCTCACGGGCAAAACCAATGACACCAAACGCGTCAGGGCGGTGTGTTAATGATTTATTTTCAATATCTAGAAGGTAATCGTCCAGCTCATACAGCTCGGCAAACGACGCACCTGGTGCAGCCTCTTTATCTATTTCAAGAATACCCGCATGGTCATCGTAAAGGTCAAGCTCACGGGCACTTGCTAGCATGCCATTGCTCACAACTCCACGAAGCGGTTTCGCACCTAAGACAAATGGGTCGGCAGTGCCGTACGTTTCTGGGACGATACTTTCCGGCGGCAACCATGCCACAGTTAAACCAGCACGAACATTAGGCGCCCCGCAAACGACCTGGACGAAACCGTTGTCATCACGTTCAACACCTTCAACGACACCACCGTCGTCAATTTTAGCCACATTTAAATGGTCGGTACCTTCAAGCGGCGCGCTCTCGACTACTTTCGCGACAACGACACCTCGATACTTCGCACCCAAGTCAATCACTTCTTCAATTTCAACCAGTCGTGCACCAATAAGTGTTGCGAGGTCGCTTATAGACACGTCAATATTTGTGAATTTTTTTAGCCAGTTAACTGAGATAATCATGAGACAAATTTCCTTAAGAATGCAAGTTTCGCGGCTTCAAAGTGACGTAGGTCTTCAATGCCATATTTCAACATCACCAAACGCTCAATACCACCGCCCCATGCAAAACCGCGGTATTTTGCTGGGTCAATACCAGCTTCTTTTAAGACATTCGGGTGAATCATACCACAGCCAAGCATCTCGAGCCACTCGCCTGGCTTGCCGCCAATTGCAGCAGGTTTTTCAATGGCAAACTCGAGCCCTGGCTCAACAAACGGAAAGTAAGCAGGCTGCGTTTTAATACGAAGTGCCTGTCCGTAATATGTTTCAAAGAAACTACGGAGCGTCCCGAGCATATCACCAAGTGTCGCAGTTTGGCTCACGAACACCCCCTCGCATTGATAGAACGTGTGCTCATGTGTTGCATCGACGTCTTCATTACGAAAGACACGTCCATAACTAATGGCCGCAATATGCCCGCCCGCCTCGAGCTTTGCTTTACCGTCTTTCAAGATACGGTGCTGCATGGTTGAAGTATGCGCAGGAGGAATAAAGCCTTCTTCTGTCCGAAAGGTATCGTAACCATCACGCGCAGGGTGGTCTTCGGGGAAGTTGAGTGCGCCGAACATGTGGTGGTCATCGTCGATTTGACGAGACTCTAACGCCTCGAACCCCATACGGGTGAAGATATCAACCACCTCTTCAAGTTCTTTCGTGAGAGGGTGCTGAGTTCCCTGTTGGGTCGGAAGAAGCGCAGGCTGTGCCCCATTGAGGTCCTGTGGAGCGGTGATATCGAGTGGTACAATATCGACTGCCTCAAGTGCTTCAACTCTTGCCTCAATCGCCACCTCTAATGTCTGCTTCAGCTTGTTTACCTGCTGACCAAAAGCTCCCCGCTCTTCTGCCGGTAGCGTTGCAATGACGCTATAAAGATTTTTTAATTCGGTCGCTCTTAATACGTCGCGAGGAGTAGAACTTGCAGCAATCTGCTCAAGCAAGGTCTGTTTTACACCCTCAATATCATAGGTAGTCATATCTTCCCTTATTATATCATGCGGGCCAGAGCAAAACGGCTATTTTGCGGTACCAATTAAGAGCCAAATAACGATACCGATAATTGCCAGTCCAATCAATGCCCAGACCCAAGCAAGGCTGGTGGTTTTCTTGGTTCCTTCAATATAACGCGAGTCGTCAACACCGTCAGGCCGTTCGGCTTCCGTCGCCTTCTGCTTTGCGCGCTCTTGCAGCTCTTTTGCGAGCTTATCTTGTAGATCAGAGCGTGTGTTTTGTTGTCGTAAATATAAACTCATGTCCTCATAATACCACTTTCCAGTGTACCCCGTACTGTTTATGTTATACTGGTTGCATACCAGTTTTAAGGAGGGAAAAATATGGCTACTAAAAAGGCCACATCTACCAAAAAGAAAGCACCCGCAGCAAAACAAACGACAACAAAGTCGGCTGCTGTGTCTAAAACGACCGTAAAGACTGTCCCCGCTACAGCAAAGAAACAGACTATCGGCCAGCACATTGAATCATCACTACAGTCGGCAGCGCTTTGGCGCTCACTAGGCGCTGAGTTTATCGGCACCTTCCTACTTGTTGCGGTGATTATCATTTCTCAAGGAAGCCAACTTGCCGTTTTATTCGCGCTTGTGGGTATCGTACTCCTTGTTGGTGCCCTTTCGGGTGCGCACCTTAACCCCGCAATCACCATCGGTGCTTGGGTAACACGCCGCATCGGCTGGCTTCGTGCGATTGGATACATTTTTGTCCAGTTCCTCGCTGCTGCAGTTGCACTACTTACCCTACAGGCATTTATTGGTGGCCAGCCGCAAGTCAGCGAAGCAGCTGCTGCCTACGGACAGGGTGCTCAAGAATTGTTTAAGGCCGTCAGCGTTTCTTCGTTCGCAGGTAAAGAATGGTTCGTCTTCTTTGCTGAGGTACTTGGTACCGCTATCCTTGGTCTTGCAATCGCAAACGCACTACGCATGGGCAACCGTATCGGAGCAGCACTCAGTGCAGGTTTCGGTATCTTCGTCGCCTTAATGGTGGCTGGCGCTGCAGCGGGTTACGTTGCTGCGAACACCATCATCAACCCTGCAGTGGCACTTGGTCTCCAAGTTTACTCAGCTGACGTTTGGGCATACATCGTTTACGCACTTGGTCCAATCATTGGTGGTGCTATTGGTTTCGTCATTTACGACCTACTCTACGGTCGCGAACCAAAACAGTAGTAACGCAACCTATAGAAAATTCCGCTTGTACGAAGCGGAATTTTTTATTTGACTTGGTTTACCGCAGTTGATGTATTGTCTTTATTCATCCTGCTGAGGCTTGTCGATAAGGAGTGGTTCAATTGTCTTATCTGTACTGGCAATTTTCATGACATCGGTATCGACTTTCGAAAGTTCTTTGTGGGCATTATTATAATGACCAACTGTTGTACCAAGTGACTTGCCGAGTTTCTCCATATAGCTATCGAAGCTTGCCAAGTGACGCCCGAGTTTACCCACTTGCACCTGAATATCTTTGGCTTTCTCTTCGATTTGCAGGCTGCGTAAGCCCTGAAGGACCGTCTGAAGGTACGCCATAAAACTGGTAGGGCTGACGATAATGACCTTTTTCTCTCTAAAGGCGTACTCGATTAAGTCTCGCGCACTCGAACCTGTCCCTACGTCACCGATAAGCAGGTCATAGTAAAGCGATTCGCTTGGGATAAACATAAAAGCAAAGTCCATCGTTCCTTCGGCAGGACGAATATATTTACTGGTTTCATCGATACGAGCCTTTAAGTCATTACGGACTTTTTTTAGCCACTCTTCACGTTCACTCTTTCCCTGGACCGCTACCATGCGGTTATAGTTCTCGAGACTAAACTTGCTGTCGATAGCCAACAAGCGACCCTTGTCTAAAATAACGACAGCGTCGGCTATTAACCCGTCTTTAAAGCCATGCTGCATTTTGAAATTTTTCGTGGGCAAAATATTCGATAAGACCGATTCGAGGTAGTATTCACCAAACACACCGCGCTGTTTTGGATTTTGTAAAACATTTTGCAGCGTTTTGAGTTCATCGGCAACATCGACCACACGACGGTTAGTTTCGTCGAGCTTTGTCAGCCGCTGTGATACGTCGTTCACAAGCTTCATGCTTTCTGACAATTGTTTTTGCACAGAGGTTTGCATAGTGGCGGTGTTCCGCTCCATTTTGTCACCCAGTGCAACCTGTAGTGAGGTGATTGTACGGTTCAGTTCGGTAACGTCGGCCTTAAGAAGTTCGACGCCACCCTTTTGCTGTAAGTCCCGAAGCCTTTGTACGACAACATAAAGGCCAGCACCTAGCACGGCGAGGCCAACGGCAAGAATAATAATTAATACCACCATTTCCATACCTTTAGTATATCACCCAAAAAACACGAAGAGTCTGATAATAATCACAACGATAGCTGCGGTGGCTACTGCCATGGCAGTGTTCTTAAAGCGAACCGTCAACGAAAAGAGCCAATAGACCAACGCATACAACCCAATTGCCCAAGCAAGCACCTCCCACCACACAAGGCCATTAAGCAGCCCGCCCAAGTCCCATAACACAACCAAGCTTGCTGCAACAATGATGATAGGGCGTGACTGCCACAAGCGAACAAGAATATACGCTCCGAGTGCCGCAACAGCAACCGCCGCAATACTACCTGCGACATTAAAAGATCCTGTACATACGCTTGCCGCCGTTAAATCATGGCAGGCGATCGGCTCAACAACATACCGCTGTAGAATAACAGCAAGCACCCACCACACAAGCCCAAGGGCGGCGCCGACATACAGCGTACTTAACTGCGCCCACCACGGTTTAACGACGTCCGGCTGATTTTGAACGACTTTTGCCATACCCGTGCTCCTCCTGTTTCTCCATACGGTCACCCGTCTGGTTTCTTGGTATGGTACTGTACCATAAAGCACCAATCAGCGCAATGACTACCCCACCGATAACATCGAGGGGTGTATGCACCAGTGCCAAGACACGCCCCACGCACACCAGTAGCACGAGTCCAGCCAGAACAAGACTTAATGTCTTCGCTCGCGTTTCAAACCAAACAGCACACAAGATAGCTGTCACAAATAACGCATGGTCAGACGGGAAGCCAGGGTTATCCAAGTAAAATGCCCCGGGATCCACCCCTAATAGCTGGAATGGTCGTAATGTCGACGGCTGATAAATCGCAGCCACAAAATGAGCTAACATATACGCCGTTAAGCCGGCCATCAAGATTCGCGAATACGCTTGGAAACGGTGGCCTTTAGGCACACGAAAAATTAATGCATATACCGCAATGAGTGCAATAGGAATCACTGCGACATCGGCAATGAGGCGAATCACTATTTCAATGGTCATATCTCTACTATACTCTTTTGTGTTCTTTGTACGAACTTAAAAAATAATGAAATTTTATGTAAAAAGTTAATAATTATTTAACAAATTAAGCGTAAATTAAGATATGTAAGTATTAAACACAGCAAGAGGAGTGGTATGAAAGTACTCGTCATTGAGGATAATCCTCGATTGTCCGAACGTATAAAACGTCAACTACAGAAATGGTTTATTGTTGAAACGGTCCATTCTGGTGCTGAAGCTATTCAATTCGCCGCTCATCATTCATGCGATATTATCCTCCTCGACCTAGGCCTGCCCGACATGCCCGGCCTCGAGGTCTGTCGTCACCTACGCAGCCTCTCAACAAGCACCCCTATCATCGTGGTGAGTGGCGTCGATACCACCGCAAGCCACGTTGCACTACTGGATGCTGGCGCAGACGATTACCTCACAAAACCCTTTCAACCCGAGGAACTACGAGCGCGCATGGGCGCGGCACTACGTCGGCGTGCTCGTAGCGATGTCCAGCAAGTGCTAGCAATCGGGGACCTCACTTTGTACCCATGGCGGCGTGAAATTATCCGTGCTGGCCAATTAATCAAACTACGCCGTAAAGAATTTGATATCCTTGAATATTTAGTCCTCAATCAAGGTCGCATTATGTCGCGCTCGATGATTATCAGCCACGCCTGGCCGGCCATCAACGACACGGCGATCGGGTCGGTGGACGTCCACATCAAACAGCTTCGAGATAAAATTGATAAGCCGTTTTCCTACCCACTCATTAAAACGTCCTATGGTAACGGCTACATGGTCGAGGCGCCAAAAAAGGCTGGTAAGCCACAAGGCTAATGTCACTACGCTCGATATGGTTTCTCTCTGAAGTCTTTACAGCGCACATCTAATATATACGTAACAACTGAAAAAGGTGGGGATTATGCAAAAAAGCACGCTCATTAACATTGAATTAAAACAACTTTCAAAAATTATTCTCTACGGCTCACTTGGCATCGGAATTGTCTTAACAGTTCTCCTTTTCTTTATTGATCTGACC
This sequence comes from uncultured Candidatus Saccharibacteria bacterium, assembly GCA_964388795.1. Lineage (GTDB taxonomy): Bacteria > Patescibacteriota > Saccharimonadia > Saccharimonadales > Saccharimonadaceae > Microsaccharimonas. The sequence continues at coordinate 344,305 of CAYMBV010000002.1, forward strand.
CTGATCACGCACGTACGACTTCGCTCGCTACTCATGCTCGCTGCCACACTCTATCTTGTCGTAGCGGTAATCGTACACAAAAAACACTCTCTCCGACTGGCCAACTGGATGATTATCTTTTTGTACGGTACCGTTTCTGGCATCACACTCGTCTACTGGGGGTTGAATATGCCTGCTGGTATCTTCACTACTAGTTTCGTCGTCATACTCTCGAGCGTCCTCCTTGGCTCTCGGGTTATTTTTCCTACGCTACTATGCATTATATTATTCCTCATTACAGTCCAGGTGACGCATCACCTTGGCGTCATGACACCTAACCCCCAGGCGATTCCACACTCCCCGCTGCTTGATGTTATTAACTATAGCGCCGTCTTTGCTGGGTTTTCACTTGTCACGTGGCTTTTTGGCCGTCAAATAGAACGCTCCCTCGTAAAGGTAGCGAGCGCCGAAGCCGCAATGCGCGTACAAAAAGAATCATTAGCGATTGAGCTTGAAAAAGAGTCCCGTAAACTTCGTCAGGCTCAAATGAAAGAAGTGCAGCAACTATATAAGTTCGCCATGCTTGGACAAAATTCAGCCGCCACATTGCACGAGTTATCGAACCACCTCACGACGCTGAACATGGATATCAGCGACTTAAAACAGCATCACCAAAACTCACAGGCCATTGCAAGTGCAGAGGAAAGTATTGCGCAAATCAATGCCACGCTCCGTCAAGTCAAGCATCGATTGCATACATTTAATAATGATCAAACTTTTCATGCCTTCACAGTTATACAACATGCTGTCAAAGACTTAGAAGAAAGATACCAACATAAAAATACCCGCCTCGACTTTTCGTCGAGCGAGTCGTCGCCTGCAATAGTTGTCGGCGACCCACTGGCGCTCATGCAAGCAATCACCATCCTCCTCACTAACGCCCTCGACGCCTGCAGTACCTTACCGCATACGGCAGTAAGCATTACTGCAAAAAGTTCGGCTCGGCGCCTGGTTATTCGCGTATCAGACAACGGCATCGGTATAGCGAACGAGGTGCAGCGACATCTTTTTTCGCCTATGCACAGTACAAAACCCTCTGGCATGGGTGTAGGCCTCTACATTGCAAAACACCTCATTGAAACACAACTGAAGGGAACTATTCGACTCGAATCGTCATCGCAAGTTATTCCGCATGGCACCTGCTTTGCCATTATTATTGGTTTACATCCTAAGTAAAGCAGTCACATGATCACTAAAGGGTTTGAGCACGCAAAAACCGGACGTTCATAGTCCGGTTCATACGTGGCTAGGGTGGAGGGATTCGAACCCCCGAATGCCAGGACCAAAACCTGGTGCCTTACCACTTGG